>NZ_CABVPR010000061.1 GCF_902499135.1 Burkholderia dolosa | reverse complement strand
CAATGCCGGCTGCGCCGGTGGCCCCGCCTGCGCAGGCAGCCGTCCCGCGTGCGCAGATCGGGCCGGGCGGCGCAGCACGCGCGATGCCGCAGGCGCAGCCGGGCGGCGGCGGTTTCGGCGGCAGACCGCAAGGCGGGGCGAACAATGGCGGCGCACACGCAGGCGGGGGCGGCGGCGACGCGCGCGGCGAGCAATTCCGCCATTGAGCATCGGCCGCTGCGCCGCGCGCTCCGCAGACGTAACCGTGCCGCGTCCGTGACGGTTTCCAGAAAGAACAATCCCCACTCGGCGTCGTCCGCTGAGTGGGGATCGGGTTGACCGCTTCATTGACAGCCGCTCCGCAGAGCGGCCTGGCGCGCCGGGCCGGCCGGCCTGCGCAGGCCGGCGCGCCGTGGCGCGTCAGTCGTCGAGCAGCGACAGGTCGCGCACCGCGCCCTTGTCGGCCGACATCACGAGCTTCGCATACGCCTTCAGCGCCGCTGAAACCTTGCGCGGCCGCGGCTTAGCCGGCTTCCAGCCCTTCGCGTTCTGCTCTTCGCGACGGCGCGCCAGCTCTTCGTCGGACACCAGCACGTTGATCGTGCGGTTCGGGATGTCGATGCGGATCTTGTCGCCATCGCGCACGAGGCCGATCGCGCCGCCCGCCGCCGCTTCGGGCGAGCAGTGGCCGATCGACAGCCCCGACGTGCCGCCCGAGAAGCGGCCGTCCGTCAGCAGCGCGCACGCTTTGCCGAGGCCCTTCGACTTGATGTAGCTCGTCGGATACAGCATTTCCTGCATGCCGGGGCCGCCCTTCGGCCCTTCGTAGCGGACGATCACGACGTCGCCGGCCTTCACCTTGTCGTTCAGGATGTTCTCGACTGCTTCGTCCTGCGATTCGGTCACGTGCGCGGTGCCCTCGAACACGAGGATGCTCTCGTCGACGCCGGCCGTCTTCACCACGCAGCCGTCGAGCGCGATGTTGCCGGTCAGCACGGCCAGGCCGCCTTCCTTCGAGAACGCGTGCTCGTACGAGCGGATGCAGCCTTCGGCGCGGTCGAGGTCGAGGCTCGGCCAGCGCGTGTCCTGGCTGAACGCGACCTGCGTCGGGATCCCGGCCGGACCGGCCAGGTAGAACTTGCGGACCGCGTCGTCCTGCGTGCGGACGATGTCCCATCGGTCGAGCGCGTCCTTCAGCGTCGGCGCGTGCACGGTCGGCACGTCGGTATGCAGCTTGCCGGCGCGGTCGAGCTCGCCGAGGATCGCCATGATGCCGCCGGCGCGGTGCACGTCCTCGATGTGGTACTTGTTCGTGTTCGGCGCGACCTTGCACAGCTGCGGCACGACGCGCGACAGGCGGTCGATGTCCTTCATCGTGAAGTCGATGCCGGCTTCCTGCGCAATCGCGAGCAGGTGCAGGATCGTGTTCGTCGAACCGCCCATCGCGATGTCGAGCGTCATCGCGTTGTCGAACGCCTTGAAGCCGACCGAGCGCGGCAGCACGCGGTCGTTTTCCTGTTCGTAGTATTCGCGCGTGAGCTCGACGATGCGGCGGCCGGCGCGCTTGAACAGCTGTTCGCGGTCGGCGTGCGTCGCGACGACGGTGCCGTTGCCGGGCAGCGACAGGCCGAGCGCTTCGGTCAGGCAGTTCATCGAGTTCGCGGTGAACATGCCCGAGCACGAGCCGCAGGTCGGGCATGCGGAGCGTTCGACTTCGGCGACTTCGGCATCCGAATACGACTGGTCGGCCGCGATCACCATCGCGTCGACGAGATCGAGCTTCTTCAGTTCGACCGTTTTCGTGACCGGGTTCGCGAGGCGCGTCTTGCCGGCTTCCATCGGGCCGCCCGACACGAAGATCACCGGAATGTTCAGGCGCATCGCGGCCATCAGCATGCCCGGCGTGATCTTGTCGCAGTTCGAGATGCACACCATCGCGTCCGCGCAGTGCGCGTTCACCATGTACTCGACCGAGTCGGCGATGATGTCGCGGCTCGGCAGCGAATACAGCATGCCGTCGTGGCCCATCGCGATGCCGTCGTCGACCGCGATCGTGTTGAATTCCTTCGCGACGCCGCCGGCGGCTTCGATCTCGCGCGCGACGAGCTGGCCGAGATCCTTCAGGTGCACGTGCCCGGGCACGAACTGCGTGAACGAGTTGACGACCGCGATGATCGGCTTCGAGAAATCGTCGTCTTTCATGCCGGTGGCGCGCCACAGCGAGCGCGCGCCCGCCATGTTGCGGCCGGCGGTGGAGGTTTTGGAACGGTATGTGGGCATTGTGGTAGCTGAAGAAATATCGCGGAAAAGGGTGGGGGCACGGGAATAAGGCCCCTCGCGCGCCCGTGCGAACAACCTCTTGAGCTGCGCCCTGGGCAAACCCGGCGATTATCCCACAGGCGCTGCCGGCATGGCGCCGGCGGGCGCGCGGCAGCGCGGCGCGGCATGATGGAGCGGCAGCGCGGCGGGGCGTGGTGCACGAGCCGCGCGGCCCGGCGCCAGCGGTCGGCCGGCAGCGTTGGCGCTCGCCCCGGCCGACACAGCGTGCGCCCACCGACCCGCATCGCCGTATCGCCGCGCCGGCGCCGCCGTCAGTCGAGCAGCGTGAGGATCTCGTCGTACAGCGGCTTCGGAATCCGCACGCCGTTCGCGATGCTGCGCGCCCGCGCGTCGAAGCGCCGTTGCGACGGCAGCCGCGCGCCCTGCGCGACGATCGCGTCGAACATCCGTTCGCCGCGCGCGAGCCCGGCGTCGAGACCGTCGCCGAGGAACACCTTCGGATCGAACGCGATCACGAGTTCGCCGTGGCACGGCGTCGCGCCCACGCCTTCGTCGAAGTCCATCGACTCGCGGCTCGTCATGTCGCCGATCAGCGCGCCGCCGAGCAGCTCGACCATCGCCGCGAGCGCCGAGCCCTTGTGGCCGCCGAACGTGCGCATCGCACCTTGCAGCGCGGCCTTCGGATCGATGGTCGGCCGGCCTTCGGCGTCGATCGCCCAGTGCGGCGGAATCGCTTTGCCCTGTTTCGCGTGCAGCTCGATGTCGCCGCGCGCGATCGCGCTCGTCGCGAAATCGAACACGAACGGCACGCCGCCCGGGCGCGGCCACGCGAACGCGATCGGGTTCGTGCCGAATACGGGCTCGCGGCCGCCTTCGGGCGCCACCCAGCTGTGGCTCGGATTCATCGCGATGCCGGCCAGCCCTTCGGCCGCGATTGCCTCGACCTCGGGCCACAGCGCGGAGAAGTGATAGCAGCGGTTGATCACCATCGCGGCGATGCCGTGCTGCTTCGTCATCTCGACGAGCACGGGCAGGCCCGTCTCGAAGCTCAGCAGCGAGAAGCCGCGATGCGCGTCGACCGCGACGATCGACGACGACAGCCGGCGCAGCGTCGGCACGGCCTGCGGATCGACCTTGCCCTTCTTCAGCGAGCGCACGCAAACCAGCAGCCGGTACACGCCGTGCGAATGACATTCGTCGCGCTGGCCCTGCGTGATCACGTTCGCGATCGCGCGCGCATGCGCGTCGGACATGCCGTTGTGGGTCAGCACGCGCAGCGCGAGCGCATGGACTTCGTCGAGCGACAGGACGACTTCGGCGATCGGCTCAGACATTGCGCGCCTCCCGCGGCGCGGGTACGCCGTCGATGCGCTGCGGCACGTGCAGCGGATTGCCGTCGCGGATCGCGTCCGGCAGCAGCGCGTCCGGCACGTCCTGATACGACACGGGACGCACGAAGCGCTCGATCGCGCGCGCGCCGACCGACGTCGTGCGCGAATCGGACGTGGCCGGGAACGGGCCGCCGTGCACCATCGCATGGCCGACCTCGACGCCAGTGCCGAAGCCGTTCACCAGAATGCGGCCGGCCTTGCGTTCGAGCGTCGGACGCAGCGCCGCGAACAGCGGCGCGTCGCCGTCGTCGACGTGTGCGGCGATCGTCAGCTGGCCTTCCAGCGACTTCAGCACGCGATGCAGCGTGCCGGCATCCGCGCAGCGCACGATCAGCGACGCGGGGCCGAACACTTCGTCGCGCAGTTCCGGGCGAGCGATGAACGCGTCCGCCGACGTCGCGAACAGCGCCGCGCGCGCCTGGTAGCGGCCGCCTTCGGCGCCTTCGGCCAGCAGCTCGGCCGCGTCGTGCGCACGCAGTGCAGCGACGCCTTGCGCGTAGCTCGCGTGGATGGTCGGCGTCAGCATCGTCTGCGCGGGCGTCGCGCGCACGGCAGCGGCGGCCGCCGCCTCGAACGCGCGCAGCGCGGGGCCGTCGACGGCGAGCACGAGGCCGGGGTTCGTGCAGAACTGGCCGGCGCCGAGCGCGAGCGACGCGACGAACTGCTGCGCGATCGCATCGCGGCGCGCATCGAGCGCGGCCGGCAGCAGCAGCACCGGGTTGATCGAGCTCATTTCCGCATAGACGGGAATCGGTTCGTGCCGCGCGGCCGCGACGTGCATCAGCGCGACGCCGCCGCGGCGCGAGCCGGTGAAGCCGACTGCCTTGATGCGCGGATCGGCGACGAGCGCCTGGCCGATCTCGCGCGACGTGTCGAACAGCAGCGAGAACACGCCGGCCGGCAGCCCGCACTCGCGCACCGCCTGCTGGATCGCGCGGCCGACGAGCTCCGACGTGCCCGGATGCGCGGAATGCGCCTTGACGATCACCGGGCAGCCGGCCGCGAGCGCCGACGCGGTGTCGCCGCCCGCAACCGAGAACGCGAGCGGGAAGTTCGACGCGCCGAACACCGCGACGGGGCCGAGCGCGACGTTGCGCAGCCGCAGATCGACGCGCGGCAGCGGCTTGCGCTCCGGGCGGGCCGGATCGATGCGCGCATCGATGAAGCCGCCGTCGCGCACCAGCGACGCGAACAGCGCGAGCTGCCCGACCGTGCGGCCGCGTTCGCCTTCGATGCGTGCGCGCGGCAGCCCCGATTCGGCGACGCAGCGCTCGATCAGCGCGTCGCCGAGCGCGATGATGTTGCGGCTGATCGCATCGAGAAACGCGGCGCGGGCGTCGAGACTCGTTTCGCGGTACGCGTCGAACGCGTCGTCGGCGAGTGCGCACGCCGCGTCGAGGTCGTGCACGCTCGCGCCGCCGAACGCGGGCTCGAGCGGTTCGCCGGTCGCGGCGGCGATTGCGTGGAAGGTGCCGTTTCGTCCGGCGACGGCGGACTGGCCGATCAGCAGCTGACCTGTGAGTTGCATGGTGGTCCTCGGAAAAGGCCGGGCCGGGCGCGAGGCCCGGCCGGCGGATGAAGCGAAAAAAGCGGAGCAGGCGGACGCGTCAGTTCTCGTCGTCTTCGAGCTGCAGCTTGTCGGCCCGGATGCCGGTGTGCGCGCCCCAGTAGTAGATGACGAGCGCGACGGCCGCGACGACGACCGTGTCGTACGGATGCGCGAGCTGCCCGGTGCCGCCGAAGCCGCCGAAATACGACAGCGCGATCATCGCCGCATAGAACGCGATCAGCCACGCGGACGAGCGCACCTGCTCGGCGATGCTCAGATGCGCGGTCGGCACCCGGCGGCGGCACGCGAGATAGACGACGAACATCGCGATCTGCAGGCCGAGCAGCCAGGACACCGTGCTCCAGCCCGACCAGTAGACGATCAGCGCGGCGATCACGAACGATGCGGGGCCGGTGATCGCCAACGCGCTCGCGCGAAACGGTCGCGGCAGGTCCGGCGCCGTGCGGCGCAGCGCGGCGACCGACACGGGCGCGACCGCGTAGCTGAGCACCAGCGCGGCCGACACGATGTTGATCAGCGCCTCCCACGACGGAAACGGCAGCGTCCAGAAGACGGCGAGCCCGAACGTGAGCCACAGGCCTGCGCGCGGGATGCCCGACGCTTCGTCGACGCGCGTGAATACCTTGAAGAACGTGCCCGTCTTCGCCCAGCCGTAGACGACGCGCGGCGTCGCGTTCATGTAGATGTTGCCGCAGCCGCTCGGCGAGATCATCGCGTCGGCGACGACCATCACCGCGAGCCAGCCGACGCCGAGGGCGAGCGCGATGTCGCGGTACGGCAGCGAGAATGCGCTGCTCACGTCGTGCCAGCCGGCCGCGAGCATCGCGGTCGGGATGCTGCCGATGAACGCGAGCTGCAGCAGCACGTAGATCAGCGTCGACAGCACGATCGACAGGATCAGCGCGATCGGAATCGTGCGCTGCGGATTGCGCACTTCGCTCGCGACCGACACGATCGGCGTCAGGCCGAGATACGCGAAGATGATCCCGCCGGCCGACACCGCCATCTCGATGCCGGGCATCCCGAACGGTGCGAAGCCGTGGATCGTCAGGTTCGCGGGCTTGAAGAACGTGAACAGCACCGCGATCACCGACAGCGGCACGACGAACTTGAAGATGCTGATGATGTTGTTCGCCTTCGCGAACGTCTTCACGCTCGAATAGTTCAGATAAAAGAAGAAGCACAGCAGCGCGGCCTGGACGAGCCAGCCGATCGTCGTCGGATCGCTCGATCCTTCGACGGTGAGCCCCGGAAACCACGCGGCCGCGTACTGGCGCGCGGCGACGACTTCGATCGCGATCAGGCTCGAGAACGCGATCAGCGTGATGAAGCCCATCAGATAGCCGAGCAGCGGACCGTGCGAGAACACCGGATAGCGGACCACGCCGCCTGCGCGCGGCAGCGCGGCGCCGAGTTCGCAGTACACGATGCCGAGCAGCAGTACCGCGAAGCCGCCGAGCAGCCATGAGAAGATGCCGGCCGGGCCGGCGATCGTCGACACGTGGCTCGCGGCGAACAGCCACCCCGAACCGAAAATGGCGCCGAGACCGATGAACGTGAGGTCGGTCAGCGACAGCTGTTTCTTGAACTTGCCGTGGCCCGCCTCGGGGTGCGCGGAACCGGAGAGCGGAACGGACGGATGAGCGTTGCCTTGGCCTGGCATGGGCTTGTCTCCTGTGGGAATGTCTGCTCAGGCGCGATGTGCGCGCGCCGCGGCGCGGCGGCGCTTGGCGCCTGCGGCCGGCGTCGCCCGGTTCGATCGACCGGGGCGGGCGGCGGGCCGTTCGCGCGACGCCGGCGGGCGCCGGTGCGCGAACGAGCCCGCAAGCCATGCCGGACCGGAGACGGCGGCGCGCCGCGCAAAGGCGGTGCGCCGCCGTCGGCGAGTCGATCAGAGGCCGACGTCGGGCAGTGCCGGGCGCGTCTCCAGCGCCTTGGCGACGATCGCCTTCACTTCCGCGAGCGTGTCGCCCTGCAGCGCGAGACGCGGCGGACGCGTGACGGCGCTGCCGCGGCCGACCAGCTCTTCGCACAGCTTGATGCACTGGACGAGATCGGGGCGCGCGTCGAGGTGCAGCAGCGGCATGAACCAGCGGTACAGCGCGAGCGCTTCGTCGAAACGCTTCTGCTTCGCGAGACGGAACAGCGTCTCGCCTTCCTTCGGGAACGCGTTCGACATGCCGGACACCCAGCCCTGCGCGCCGACCGCGATGCTTTCGACCACGACGTCGTCGAGGCCCGCGAACAGCACGAAGCGATCGCCGACCGCGTTGCGCAGGTCGATGAAGCGGCGCGTATCGCCGGACGAATCCTTGAAGCAGACGATGTTTTCGCAATCCTGCAGCGCGATCAGCACGTCCGGCGTCACGTCGTTCTTGTAGATCGGCGGGTTGTTGTAGACCATCACCGGCAGGTCGGTGCTCGTCGCGACCGAGCGGAAGTGCGCGGCGGTTTCGTGCGGCTTCGCCGAGTAGACGAGCGCGGGCATCACCATCACGCCGTCGACGCCGACGCGCTGCGCCTCGCGCACCGTATTGCGCGCGAATTCCGTCGTGAATTCGGCGATGCCGGCGATCACCGGAATCTTGCCGCCCGCCGCATCGCGCGCGGCTTCGATTACCTGCAGCTTCTCGCTCGTCGACAGCGACGTGTTCTCGCCGACCGTGCCGCAGACCACGAGGCCCGACACGCCGTCGTTCACCAGGTTCTTCACCACGCGGTGCGTGGCGTCGATGTCGAGGGAAAAGTCCGGCTTGAACTGGGTGCTGACGGCCGGGAAAACCCCGGTCCACTGAATGGCGTTTCGGCTCACTGAAATCTCCTACGTTCGTATCGGTCGGCCGACAGGGGCGTCGGTGCGGCAACCAGTATCGCCGCGCAAATGCCTGTCACGCTTGAGTCGTATCGCGGAGCAGGATGACGAAATCGGCACAACGTCCGAAACGGGCCGGCGCGATGCTCCGCGCTATGCCGATTTCGTCGTCGTCCTCATCGAAAAGCCACAAGCGGACGGACGCGCGACGGAGGAAGCTATGCTCCTTTCCCCACTTCGGACGGCTCATGATGAAGCGCATCCAGATCATCGATTCGCATACGGGCGGCGAACCTACGCGGCTCGTCGTGTCCGGCTTTCCGTCGCTCGGCAGCGGCACGATGGCCGAGCGGCGCGACGTGCTCGCCCGCGAGCACGACCGCTACCGCACCGCGTGCATCCTCGAGCCGCGCGGCAGCGACGTGCTGGTCGGCGCGCTGCTGTGCGAGCCCGTGTCGGCCGATGCGGCGGCCGGCGTGATCTTCTTCAACAACAGCGGCTATCTCGGGATGTGCGGGCACGGCACGATCGGCGTCGTGCGTACGCTGCATCACATGGGGCGCATCGGCCCCGGCGTGCACCGGATCGAAACGCCGGTCGGCACCGTCGAGGCGACGCTGCACGACGACCTGTCGGTCAGCGTGCGCAACGTGCTCGCGTATCGGCATGCGAAGGGCGTCGCGGTGGACGTCCCCGGTTACGGGCCCGTCACCGGCGACATCGCGTGGGGCGGCAACTGGTTCTTCCTGATCAGCGATCACGGCCAGCGCGTCGCCGGCGACAACGTGGCGGCGCTGACCGCGTACGCGTCGGCCGTGCGCGCCGGGCTCGAACGCGCGGGCATCACCGGCGCGCAGGGCGGCGAGATCGACCATATCGAACTGTTCGCCGGCGATCCCGAGCACGACAGCCGCAGCTTCGTGCTGTGTCCGGGGCTCGCGTACGACCGCTCGCCGTGCGGCACCGGCACGAGCGCGAAGCTCGCGTGCCTCGCGGCCGACGGCAAGCTCGAGCCGGGCGCCGTGTGGCGGCAGGCGAGCGTGATCGGCAGCGTGTTTCGCGCGAGCTACGAGCACGCCGACGGCGGCATCGTGCCGACGATTCGCGGCAGCGCGCACCTGAGCGCGGAAGCGACGCTGCTGATCGAGGACGACGATCCGTTCGGCTGGGGCATCGCGCCGTGAGCGAGGTCGGGACCGACGTCGTCGTGATCGGCGCCGGCATCGTCGGCGCAGCATGCGCGCACGAGTTCGCGCAGCGCGGGTGGCGCGTGCTCGTCGTCGATGACGGAAGCGGCGGCGCGACCGGCGCCGGAATGGGGCACCTCGTCGCGATGGACGACAACGCGGCCGAGCTCGCGCTCAGCCATTACTCGATCGAACTGTGGCGCGCGATGAGCGGCGAGATGCCGCAAGCATGCGCGTACCGCAACTGCGGCACGCTGTGGCTCGCGGCCGATGCGCACGAGATGGACGTCGCCCGCGCGAAGCAGGCGGCGCTCGCCGCGCACGGCGTCGCGGGCGAGCTGATCGACGCGGCGACGCTCGCTCAACTGGAACCGATGCTGCGTGCGGGCCTCGGCGGCGCGCTGAAGATTCCCGGCGACGGGATTCTCTATGCGCCCGTCGCCGCGAACTGGCTGCTGCAGCGCGTGCCCGGCATCGCGTTGCGGCGCGACCGCGCGGTCGCGCTCGACGGCCCGAGCGTGACGCTGGCGAGCGGCGCGACGCTGCGTGCGCAGCGCGTGGTCGTCGCGAACGGCGTCGCCGCGCGCACGCTGCTGCCCGAACTGCCGCTGCGCCCGAAAAAAGGTCACCTGCTGATCACCGACCGCTATCCGGGCCGCGTATCGCACCAGCTCGTCGAGCTCGGCTATGCGGCGAGCGCGCACGCGAGCGACGGCACGTCGGTCGCATTCAACGTGCAGCCGCGGCCGACCGGGCAACTGCTGATCGGCTCGTCGCGCCAGTTCGACACGGAGGACGCGCGGATCGAGCCGCCGGTGCTCGCGCGCATGCTGCGCCGCGCGGCCGGCTATCTGCCCGAGCTGGCCGACCTCAACGGTATCCGCGCGTGGACGGGGTTTCGCTCCGCGAGCCCCGACGGGCTGCCGCTGCTCGGCGAACATCCGTCACGGCCGGGCGTGTGGCTCGCGGTCGGGCACGAAGGGCTCGGCGTGACGACCGCGCCGGGCAGCGCGCGGCTCGTCGCTGCGCTGATGGCCGGCGAGCGGCCGCCGATCGACGTCGAACCGTATTTGCCGGGACGCTTGCTGACGGCGTCCCCCGTAGCAGGAGCAGGAGCGCTTTCATGATCATTCATCTGGACGGCCGCGCGCTGACCGTGGCCGACGGCCTGACCGTCGCGGCCGCCGTCGCGGCGAGCGGCGATGACACGACGCGCGTGTCGTGCACGGGCGCGGTGCGCGCGCCGTTTTGCGGAATGGGCGTCTGTCACGAGTGCCGGATGACGATCGACGGCCGCCGCCGGCTCGCGTGCCAGACGCTGTGCCGTGACGGGATGCGGGTGGAGCGCACGAAATGAAGCGGGAACGACTGAGTGTCGACGTCGCGATCGTCGGCGCGGGGCCGGCCGGATTGTCGGCTGCGCGGGCTGCCGCGACGAGCGGCGCCACGATCGCGATCGTCGACGACAATCCGCGCGCGGGCGGGCAGATCTGGCGGCACGGCGCGAGCGCAGCCGCCGCGCTCGCGCCGGCCGCGGCCGAACGTCTCGCGGTGCTGCGGCAGCCGAACGTCGCGCATCTCGCGGCGACGCGCATCGTCGGCGAAACGCAGCCCGGCACGTTGCTGCTCGAGGACGACGAACGCGGTTTTCTGCTCGATTACCGGACGCTGATCCTGTGCTGCGGCGCGCGCGAGCTGCTGTTGCCGTTCCCCGGCTGGACGCTGCCGGGCGTCACCGGCGCGGGCGGCTTGCAGGCGCTGATCAAGTACGGCGTCGACGTGCGCGGGCAGCGTACGGTGATCGCGGGTAGCGGCCCGCTGCTGCTCGCGAGTGCGGCGACCGCGCGTGCGGCCGGCGCGCGCGTGTCGCACGTGCTCGAACAGGCGGCGTGGCGCGATGTGGCCGGCTTCGGCGCAACGCTGTGGCGGTGGCCGTCGAAGCTCGCGCAGGCCGCGAAGCTCGTCACCGGCGCGTACCGGCCCGATGCGTACGTCGTCGAAGCGTTCGGCGACAAGCGGCTCGAACGCGTGCGGATCCGGCACGGCGAGCGCGAATTCGACGTCGATTGCGACCGGCTCGCATGCGGTTTCGGCCTCGTGCCGAATACCGTGCTGCCCAGTCATCTCGGCTGCCGGATCGACGACGGCGCGGTGGCGGTCGACGCGCACCAGCGCACGAGCCGCGACGGCTGTTTCGCGGCGGGCGAATGCACGGGCGTCGGCGGCAGCGAACTCGCGATGGTCGAAGGCGAAATCGCCGGCTATGCGGCTACCGCGCAGACGGCGCCGTTGGCGGCGCTCGTCGAGCGTCGCGCTCATTGGCAGGCGTTCGCGGATGCGGTGCGCGAGCGCTTCGCGCTGCGCGAGCCGATCCGGCGGCTCGCGCGACCCGACACGCTGCTGTGCCGCTGCGAGGACGTACGTTTCGACGCGGTCGCGCCGGAGCCCGGCTGGACGGCCGCGAAGCTGCAGTCGCGCTGCGGGATGGGCGCGTGTCAGGGACGCGTGTGCGGTGCGGCTGCGCACGCGCTGTTCGGCTGGACGCCGCCGGCGCCGCGCATGCCGCTCGTGCCCGCGCGGGTCGGTACGTTGATGCTGGATGGTGCGGCATGCTGCGACGAGCGGTGATGGCACGCGGCGCAGCGTTTGGGGGGGCGGCGTGTCAGGCGCGCGCATCGGGGCTCGGTGTAGGTGCGAGGTAGCAGGCCAGGTATCAAGACGAAGCGACGGCGCAGCACATCGGGACCACGCTTCGAGCAACCTGCCGGGACACGGCCGCACGGCGGTCTATCTGTTGCCCGCCGCCGCAGTTCGCGTGCGCCGGTTCATTCAATCGCGCCGCTTTTGATTCGTCGTCGGCTGCCGTGCGGCGGCGCCGCCTGTGCGCGCCGAGGTTCGATTGCGACGGCCGGCTGCGAATACGACCGCTGGCCGTTGAATCGTTTGGACGGATGGAAGGCAAGGGCGGCACCGGCCGTTGCCGACGAGATGCATGCGGCTGGACCCGTCGCGCGACTCACGGCTGCCCGCGCACCTGCCGGCCGCGGCCGATCGGCGTGATCAGTCGCCGCAGGATCGCGCGGCACCGTGCACGCATGCCGGGCGTGTGGGCAGGCGCCGTTACCATCACGCTCGCCACGCGTGCGCGTTGCGCAGCCAGCACGACGTGACCGGCCGTATCGATCGTCAGGCATTCGCCTTCGTCGAGCACGCGGCACACGTGGTGCGGCGCATCGGGCAGCCAGTCGATCGTACGTTGACGCAGCGTGACGGCGAGCGTGCCGTCCAGCACGACCACCCGACTGCCCTTGTCGAGCCACGCAACGTGGCTTTGCCCGGCGTCGAGCCGGATATGTTGCGTCCGCATGGCGATTCCCTTCGATGGCGCGGCCTCGCGACGGCGAGGCGACAACGTGCAGTCAGGTTAGGGAAATGGGCGGTGGCGCGACAGATTCAGGGGACGGGAATCTGTTCCGGTGCAGACGATGATTTTGAGTTGCTGTATCGGTCCATTTCCGCGGAATCTGTATCTGGCGGGCACCAAGCCGCGCGGGCACGATCGCTCGCATGATTCCTGTTACCGACGCGCGCCGCACGCCCCTGCCGATGGCCGGCGAACCGCTTTACGAACGGCTTGCCGAGCATTACCGCCGCATCATTGCGGCCGGCACGCTGTCGCCCGGCGACAGGATGCCGTCGGTACGCGCGTTCATGGCCCAGCATGGCGTCAGTTTGTCGACGGCGATTCAGGCGTTCCGGCGGCTCGAGGACACGGGATGGTGCGAGGCGAGGCCGCGCTCCGGCTACTTCGTGCGGCGCCGCGCGTCGGCCGTGCTGGACACTCTGCCGGATAGCGACGGGCCGGCACTGAGCATCGAGCCGCCGTTCGCGGGGCTGCACGAACGCGTGTCGCGCGTGATCGACCGCGCGAATGCGGCGGCCGGCGCGCTGAACCTCGGCGGCGCGTCGGCCACGGCGGAACTGTATCCGGCCGAGCGCCTGCAGGCGCTCGCGATCCGGCTGCTGCGACGCAAGCCGACGCTGCTCACCGACGCCGGTCCGGTCGGCGGTTCGCCGGAATTCCGGCAGACGATGGCGAAACGCGCGCTCACGTACGGCGTGACCGTGTCGCCGGACGACGTGATGTCGACGAGCGGCGGCGTCGATGCGGTGAATCTCGCGCTGCGCGCGGTATCGCGCCCCGGCGACACGATCGCGATCGAATCGCCGGCCTTTTTCGGATTGATCCAGTTGCTCGAAAGCCTCGGGCTGCGCGCGCTCGAGATTCCGGCGAGCCCGACGACCGGACTGTCGATCGAGGCTCTCGAGGTGGCGCTGACTGCGTATCCGGACATTCGGGCCGTCGTCGTCGTGCCGAACCTGCAGAACCCGCTCGGCAGCGTGATGCCGGACGAGCGCAAGGCGGCGCTCGTCGCGCTGTGTGCGAGCCGCGGCGTTGCCGTGATCGAGGATGAACCGTACCGCGAGCTCGTCGAGGCGCCGCACGCGGTGAAGCCCGTGAAAGCGTGGGATCGCGACGGCACGGTGATCTATTGCCCGTCGTTCAACAAGGTGCTCGCGCCCGGCATGCGGCTCGGCTGGATGAGCGGAGGACGCTGGCATGCGCGCGCGAAGATGCTGAAGTTCGCGCACAGCCGGCACAACGCCGCGCTGCTGCAGGCGGTGGCGGCCGAGTTCGTCGGCTCCGGCGCGTTCGACCGCCATCTGCACCGGTTTCGCGAGCATCTGCGCGTGCAGCGCGACGTGACGATCGACGCGATTGCGCGCCATTTTCCGCCCGGCACGCGGATGAACCGGCCGCCGGGCGGGATGCTGCTGTGGATCGCGCTGCCGAACGGCGTACGCTCGGACGCGCTGTTCGACGCCGCGCTCGCGCACGGTATCAAGATCGCCCCCGGCTCGATCTTCTCGAATTCCGACCGTTTCGACGGATATGTCCGGCTCGCGTGCACGCGCGCATTCGACGCGGTGCACGAAGCGGCTTTCGAAACCCTCGGCCGGCTGATACGCGACGCGGCGACGGCCGCCTGAGCAACAACTTTCACGAACGGTCCAAGGTTGCCGGCATTCCGGTCGGCCTGCGGCGTTCGCCACATCATGTGTCACGACTGCGCGTCAGCGGTTGCCGGCGTGCGTCGCGAGGTGCTGACGAATCAGCGACAGATAGCGATCGCCGACCGAGAAATCGCGCGCGACACGCGTGCGGTGCACGGCGCGCAGCGTGGCCGGCGCGCTCATGCCCAGATACCGGCACACCGCGGACGGAAAGGGCTTGCGCGTGTGCCCGAGTTGCCGCGCCGCGCGTTCGACGCGGGCGTCGCCCACCTGCGCGCGCAGCCACGCCAGTATCTGGCGATCTGTGTCGTTGACGATACGGACCAGGTGTTCCACTTTCGACAGCGCTTCTTGCTGCATAAGGCTCTCCGTGATGTTGCATTAACGGTCGCGGTTCGCGCAGCCAAAGAGATGGGAATGGAATGCGCGAAAAGCTGTATGTTTATACAGGTGGTGTTTTGTACAGTAGTTCGTGCAAACGGGGGCTGTCAAGTGCGACATCGCACGTTGGCCGCACGGACGACGCGCAACGGCGATCGAGTGCGAGTCCGCCGCGCGTGGGCTGCCGGAAATCGGGTCATGGGCCGCGCACGATATGCGACGGGGAACGAAGTCCGGGGGGCGGGCCCGGACGGCGCGTGCAAGCTTGAGATTTGCAGGCGTCGTATCGGCCTTGGTCGTGCGCCCCCGCAGGTCGGTATCGAGCGCATAAAGTGCGGAACACGCGGATCACCGGCCACACAAGGTTCGATTTTTGACAGTCGTCGGTGGCGATGCCAGGCAAGCTGTGCGGCCATCCGTGCTCACACCCTACTGGAGGACATCGTCATGACTTCAATCCCTTCGCAACCCGTTTCGTTTTCTCATCAATCCGTTGCCGGCGACTCTCAACAGGCCGCTCATCGTCGCGACTCGCTAGGGTCGGTCGTCACGAGCGCCGCATCTGCCGCGAAGACATATGCTCCGGCCGTCGTCGGTATTGCCGTTGGAATCGGATGCGTAGCATTGACCGGCTCCATCATTCGCGCGGTGTCAGCGGGGCTGTCGTCCGAGTCTGCGATGGCGGCCAGTGCGCTTGCTTCGGCTGTAGTCGGCGCCGCGGCGGGTGTCATCGGCGGCGCGGTGGCCCTCGGCGCCGCAGCGACCGGTATCGCGATATCGAGTGAACTTCGCGACAACAGGCCAGATACCGCCGCGGCGTATATAGCCATTGCAGGGGGGGCCGCCGGCGCTGCGCTTGGAGCCGCGTCGGGCGCCCTGTATGGAGCGGCGCGGCCGTTCATCGATCACGCGTGACCTTCATTCGTCCGACCGCGATCGCGGAACTGCGTCAATGCTGATCGGTTCGCGGTCGCGGTGTTCGCTATTGGGCGGCCAATGTCGTGCCGAGTGAGTTGTTTCGGATTTGCCGTTCCGTCGCGATTCGGTAGTGCATTGGATTCCGTATTCGTTGCCTGGTAACCGCGAACTTGCATTACTGCGCCGTGACGAACGGCAAAAGTGCGACTTGAATGGGGCGACTCCGAGCGATTGGCGCGAATCGCCGCAGGGTCGGCATCGTGGCGTCGACCTGATGTGATTCAACGTCGGACGCATGTGGGTCACCGGCGCCTGCGGTCCGATGGAATCGACCGTCTTGCCAAGGAGCTCTCGGACGGTGTCGACAGCGGAAAGGCGAGTATTGCGGCTCGCTTGGCGATTCAGCGCGGCGACACGGCGCTGCGATGCAGCATGCGAACATTGTTCGCGTAACGCGCGTCGGTCAGCGTGCCGAGGAACGCGACGATGTCGTCGATCTCGGCCTCGGTCAGCGCCGGCGGCGTGCCGGGCCGGCGATTCATCGGCGTCGAATTGACGTTGATGTTGCCGCGATAGGCGGCCGGCACGTCGTCGAACGTCGCGGCGCCGTGATACCAGCGGCCGGGGTCCGTCGAGCGCGTGTTGTAGAACGCGACGGCGTCGCGCAGCGTCGTGAAGACGCCGTTGTGCATGAAGGTCTGTTTGATCGCGACGTTGCGCAGCCCGGGCGTGCGCAGGTAGCCGCACCATTGCGTCGGTTCCGGCCAGCGCAGGCGCGCTGCGGTGTCGCACAGCCCGTTGTCGAAATGGCGCGGATCGCGGTTCGCCGGCAGCGCGCGGTTGCGCGGCACGGCGATCGCGTCGTAGCCGAAATCGGTGAAAAGCGAGCGCTCCGGCCGGTTCGACGTGTCGGACAGCGTATGGCAGCTCATGCAGTTGCCCTTGTCGGGATTCCGGAACAGCGCAAGGCCGCGCATTTCGGCCGGTGCGAGCGGCTTGCGCGTGCGCAGGTACGTGTCGAAGCGCGACGTGAACGGCGCCATCTCGTCGCTCTGCAGATAGGCTTCGATCGCCAAGCCGAGCGCGCGCACGAGCTGCCCGGGATCGCGCCGTACCGACGCGCCGAAGCGCTCGGCCAGTTCCGGCGCCAGTTCGGTTGCGTCGACCTTGCGCAGCAGCGCGGCCGGCGACCGGTTGTTCATCTCGTTCGGATCGAACAGCGGCCCGCGGATCTGCTCGGCGAGCGTGTCCGCGCGACCGTCGCTGAACAGCCCGCCGAACGGCGACGGCGCGGGTGCGTCGTCGTCCTGGTAGAAGTGCCGGCGCGGTACGTAGCGCACGTACAGCAGCGA
This sequence comes from Burkholderia dolosa, assembly GCF_902499135.1. Lineage (GTDB taxonomy): Bacteria > Pseudomonadota > Gammaproteobacteria > Burkholderiales > Burkholderiaceae > Burkholderia > Burkholderia dolosa. Next base: position 19,566 of record NZ_CABVPR010000061.1, on the reverse strand, counting down.
CGGCGCGTTGCGTTGGCTGAAGCGCCCGGGCCGGCTGCCTTCCGGCACGCCGGGCCCGGCCAGCGAAGCGGCCGACAGCGTCGGCGCAAACGCGCGGCCGGGATCGTGGCAGCCCGCGCACGACGTTCCGCGCGGCTCGGACAGCCGCGCGTCGAAGAAAATCCGGCGGCCGAGTGCGACGAGCGTCGGGTCGGGTGCAAAGCGGGCGGTCGCCGCGTCGATCTTGCCCGCGACCTGCGGCGTGCCGCTGCCGATCGTACCGACGACGCGCGACGGCGGCGCGCCGGGCAACAGCACCGTTTCGGACGGTGCGGCGTGCGTTGCGAGCGCGATGCTCGCGAACGATGCGGCTGCGAGCAGGCGGACGGCACGCGCGGGGCGCCCGTGACGACCGTCACGTCGAACGTCGTCGATCACGGCGCGATGAATCCCGTCTTGTCGCATGCGAGCGTCGTACCGGACTGATCGCACGACGCGAGCAGCTTGCCGGCCGCCGAATACGCATGGAACGTCCAGCCCGTCGCCGGCGCCGGACGCCGCTCCATGATCAGAAACCCGAAGCTGTTGTTGTGCGACAGCCGCTCGATCACCGCGCCCGGTGCAGGCGTCAGGCCGGCCGGGAACGGGTCGGGCAGCGCGACGTCGAGGTTGTCGCCGCCGTTGCCGGACACGATCGTCGCCGGATGTCCGGACGAGAAGTTGATCGCCTGGAAGTCGTGCACGTGCCCGTGCAGCGCGACGTGCACGCCGGGCGGGTAGTACGCCTGGGCGTTGAGGCTCGCCATCACGGACTGCAGCGCGAGGTTGCCGGGCGCGGGCGTGCTGCCCGCGATTGGCGCGAACGCGAGGATCGGATGATGGTTCGTGAAGAGCGTCGTCGTGATGCCCGGCTTCGCCGCGAGCGCGGCCACCGTCTGAAACTGCTTCTGATAGATCTTGAATTGCGCGTCTGTCGTCTTCAGCGGATTGCGGCCGACCTTCGCGGTGTCGAACACGATCACCTGCGTGCCGCCGCCGAGCGATACCGCATACGGTTCCGAGTAGTTCGCATCGTTGTCGTTGGCCGGATCGTCGCACGAACGGGCCGCCGAATACGGACGCGGATCGAGGAAGCGGTACCAGCCCTGGCCCGCACGCGCGCATTCTTCATGGTTGCCGCGCACGACGATCCACGGCGCCTTCGCGAACAGCGGAGCCGCCGGGCGGAACAGGTCGGCTTGCCAGGTATCCCAGCCGTAGCCCCACGGGCTGTCCTTGCAGCCGGCGATGTCCGGCGGGCATGCGTTCTCGCGGTAGTGATAGTCGCCGACATGCAGCACCAGATCCGGCGACAGCTTCGCGACGCTCGCCGCGATCGTGTCGAACGGCCAGACCGTCGCGTCGTTGCACGCCTGCCACGCGTTGTCGGCCTTCTTCATCCGGCAGCCGGTGTCGGCGATGATCGCGATGCGCTGCGGCTGCGCCTTCGGCAGCGGCAGCGCGCGGCCTGCGACGCTCGCCGCCTGCGCGCCGGCCGGCAATGCCGCCTCACAGACCGACACCGGGAAGCTCGACGGCTTCGAGTCGGCCGGATCGCTCGCGGTCGGCCGCTGCGCGACGGTCGCGGCGCCCGCGCGCAACGCCATTCTCGACAGCTTGCCGTCGACCGACAGTTGCGGACACACCGGATCGCCGGCGGAAGCGGGGCTGTAGTCGGTGATGACGCGGGCGATCGCCTGGTTCGCGTCGCCGATTTCGACCCACGCGGCCTGCACGTTGATCGCGGCGCTTGCCGGATCGGCGGGCGTGTCGATGTGGTTCGAGCACGAGGGCAGCAGCGCCGCGAGGGCAGCAACTGAAGCACAGCGCACGAGCAGTGCGCGCGGGTGGAGTCGTCGCATGGGAGGCACCGTAGGAAAGCCGTCAACGATACGCAGCGCGAATGTAAGAAATATGAACGATCGGGGCGGCGTGAGCATGTCGTAAGGCTACGCTTGTGGCGTCCGAGTGCGAGTGCGGGGCCCCAGTCGCCAGTCCCAAGTCCGTGTCTGAATACGAGTCTGAGCCGATCCCGTATCGCGTCAGCTCGCGGCAGTCGGTCACAAACGTTGAACGGCGCAGCTTCGTCTCAGGGCGCGCCGTTCGGGCATGTGAAGCCAATTCGTGCTGCCGGCCTCAACGGCGCGTCGCGCGCAGCATCAGCCATGCACAACCTGCCGCGACAAGGGCGAGTCCGAGCAGAATCGCCTCGACGCCCAGTCCGAAGCCCGGCGGCATTTCGCCGCTGTTCGGCATGGGCGACAGGTTTCCCGCCATCGCGACGGCGCCGCCAGTAAGCAGCGCAATACATGCAATCCAGTAGGGCCTGCCGCGCCGTGCGACGCGGATGCGCCACAGCGCGATGCCGAGTGCGCCGAAGTACAGCACGGCGAGCGCTCCGAGCGCGACGATGTCGGCGCTGCGATCGTGCAGCAGCCCGTTCATCGAGCGGCTCCTTTCGGTATCGCCGTACGGTCGGCCCGAGCGGGCGTGATCCACGGGTTCAATCGGCCTCCGTCGCACGTCCCGGTGCGCGGCTCAGCAGATGTGTGCGCTTGTCGGCCGCGAGCGACACGTACCGTTCGTACTGGCGCAGCACGTCGGCGATTACTTCGTCGCCGCGCAGGTATTCGATCGCGTAGCCGAGTCGCCCGTCCGCGAAGAACGTGGCAATTCCGTACACGTGCGGACGTTCCAATTCCGGCTCCGCGGCCTCGCGCACGAGAAAGGCGGGCGCGGATTTCGCCGTCACGCGCACGCCGTATACGAAATCGCGATGTTCGGCGGTCGGAACGATGAGCCGCACGACGTTCCCGCCGTCGCGCTGCACGTGCGCGTCGACGCCGCCTGCGCGTAGTTCGTCGGCAACCTTGCGTAGTGCAGGCTCGACCGTCTCGGTAACGAAGCGGCGAGCGTCGGACTCGGTGGTCTGCCGCAGGATGTGCGTCAGCCGGTGGCGCCAGTGCAGGCCGGTCCAGAAGCTCGTTGCGGGCGCAACGTCCCGCGAATGGTGCGCCCGGTCGGCCGCGAGCCCGCGCCACAGTCCGTAGCACAGCGCGAGCATGATGATTGCGACGGGCAGTGCGGCGATCAACGTCATCGCTTGCAGTGCGCCGAGTCCGCCCGCGACGAGCAGCACGGCGGCCGTCGCGCCGAGCAGCGCGGCCCAGAACAGCCGCTGCCATACCGGCGAGTTCTCGGCGCCGCGCGTCGCGATCTGGTCGAGCACGAACGCGCCCGAATCGGCCGACGTGACGAAGAACACCGCAATCAGCACGATCGACACGAACGACAGCAAGTGCGTCAGAGGCAGGAAGTCGAAGAAGCGGAACAGCAGAGCGTCCACGTCGGTGGCCGTCTGCGCGAGCGCGCCTGCCGCGCCGTGCGCGTCGAGCCAGATCGCGCTGTTGCCGAACACCGTCATCCACACGAGATTGAACGCCGTCGGCACCAGCAGCACGCCGATCACGAACTGGCGGATCGTGCGGCCGCGCGAAATGCGTGCGATGAACATGCCGACGAACGGCGACCACGACACCCACCATGCCCAGTACAGGATCGTCCAGCCGCCAAACCAGCCCTCCTCGTTCGGCGACGCGTACGCATACGTGCGGAATGACAGATCGACGATGCCGGCCAGATACTGGCCGACGTTGTCGCCGAGCGCGCGCAGCAGAAACAGCGTCGGGCCCGTGGCTGCCACGAACGCGAGCAGCAGGAACGCCAGCAGCAGGTTCAGCTCGGACAGGCGCCGCACGCCCTTGTCGAGGCCGCTCGCGGCCGATGCGCCGGCGACGATCATGACGAGCGCGATGAGCCCGACGCGGAACGCGTTGCCGCTCGTGTCCCAGCCGGTGACGGTGTGAAGGCCCGCGCCGATCTGCACCACGCCGTAGCCGAGCGTCGTCGCGATCCCGGCGACCGTGCCGACGAGCGCGAACGCATCGACGGCATGGCCGGCCCAGCCGTTCACGCGCTCGCGTAGCACCGGATACAGCCCCGAGCGCAGCGTCAGCGGCAGGTTGTAGCGGAAGCCGAAATACGCGAGCACGAGCCCCATCAATCCGTAGACGGCCCACGCATGAAAGCCCCAGTGGAAGAAGGTCATCAGCATCGACTCGCGTGCGGCGGCCGGTGTGCCGGGGGCAGCGAGCGGCGGCTTCAGGAAATGCTGCATCGGCTCGCCGACGCCGAAGTACATGAGGCCGATGCCCATGCCGGCCGCGAACAGCATGGCCGTCCACGACACGAAGCTGAACTCCGGTTCGGCGTCGTCGGGGCCGAGCCGGATGTTGCCGCAGTCGCTTGCGGCGATCAGCACCAGAAACACCAGGAATGCGGTCACGGCGAACAGGTAGAACCAGTCGAAGCGCGACACGACCCATTGCTGGCCGGCCGAGAACAACGCGCCGGCCTCCGCAGGCAGCAGAGCGCAAACGGCGAGCAGCGCGCCGACGATCACGAGCGCCGGTACGACGACTTGCGGCTTGAATGTGACTCGAGGCGAAAGGCGGGAATCCGGCATGGCTGGCATCCAGTTGTGGGAACAACGACGCGCGATGCTACCGGGCACGTGACATGCGCGCACGGAACCCTGTACGGGGTGCGCCGAGTGTAACCCGGTGTCAGGACTGCAAGAAAGTACGTGCAGACGGAAAGCTGACGAATTGTAAGCCATCGATGCGAGCGCGGAAACGGACGGCGCGTGCGGGGCGAGGAGACGCGCGCGACGTTGCAGGGGCCGGCACGCGCATACGATCCGCTGCGGCCGGCGTCGCGTTCGGGATGCCGGGCAGCACGCGCAACGTGCTGCCGCCGGCTTCAGAAGGTCACCGCAATCCCCGCCATACCGACGAATTGACCATGCGTCGTCGACGGCGTGAGCTGCTGCGAATCGCCGACGATCGGCGCCGCATCGACGATATGGCCGCCGCCTTGCGCACCGAGCGTCTGCCCGCTCGAATGCGTATACGCCTGCAGCGCATAAAGCGTCGTGCGCTTCGACAGGCTGTACGACTCCTTCAGCGAATACTGCTGATAGCGAGCCGCACTCGCGATCCCGTTCGCCTTCGACGCGAGCGTATACGAGAACGCGCCGGCGACCGCGAACGTCGGCGTGAAGCGATACGCGGCGAGCGCGCCGTACGTATTGAACACCGCGGTGTCGGTGAACGCGGCGCCGTTGCCCGGCAGGTACTTCACGTTGGAGTAGTTGAGCCCCATCGTCAGATCGCCGAGCGTGTAGTTGCCGGCTGCCGCGACCTGTTCGACGGCCTTCGCGGTCAGGTAGCCCTGGTTCAGCACCGACACGGCGAAGCTGCCCGACGATGCGATCTCCGGATTCTGGAAGCCGGCCGACGAGCCGGAACTGTTGATCCGCAGATAGCCGGCCGCGATGCCGACCGGCCCGTTCGCGTAACGCAGCGCGGCGCTGAACGTGTTGCCCTTGCCGGTCGCGCCCGCGATGCCGCCGAACGCGTACATCGCGCTCGCCGTCAGTCCGGCGAACATCGGCGACGTATAGGTGACCGAGTTGTTCACGCGGATCGTCGTGTCGAGTCCGTCGATGTCGCCGGGGTGCGCGCCGGTCGCGCCGGTCAGCCATGCGCTCGGCGCGTACGGACCGACGAGCAGGAAGTACGGCGTGTACTGGCGGCCGGCCGTCACGGTGCCGTAGCGGTCGTTGCGCAGCCCGACGAACGCCTGCCGGTTGAAGATCGTGCCGGCCGCGGCCTGCGCGCCGGTGTTCAGGTTGAAGCCGGCCTGCAGATCGAAGATCGCGTGCGTGCCGCCGCCGAGATCCTCGTCGCCGCGCAGCCCGAACTTCGACGCATACAGGTTGCCGTCGCGCATGTACACGTTCGAGTGACCTTGCTGGTTGTTCACGTACGCGAGCGAGTCGTCGACGACGCCGTACAGCGTCACGCTGCTCTGGGCGTGGGCCGCCGATGCGCCGAGCGACGCGGCGGAAAAAATCAGGAACGCATAACGGTGATGCGATCTTTTCATTGTCGATCTCCAAGTCTCTTCAAACGGGGCGGGAGGCTGACGAGCCTCCTCTGTGGTTGGCGGCAGGCCGCGCACGCGACCCGCCGGATTCGTGCCGATCGGGCGGCGCGAACTCAGCCGTCGAACGCGACGACGAGCCGGCGCCACACGCCGTCCTGCGCATCGTGTTCGACCCGCGCGCCGCGCACGGCGAGCGCGCCTTGCAGCGACGCGGGCAGCAGAATGTCGATGCGCTCGGCAGGGCGGCGCAGCTTGCCGTCCCAGCGCACCGACACGGCGAGCGCACCGGAGCCGTCGCGCGCGGTGTCGATCCGCCATAGTCCGTATTCGCCGTCGCGCCATGCTTCCGTTTCGCCGTCGTCCTCGACGCATTCGCCGTGCGCGACGCCGTCGTCGATGCGCGGCGCGACGATGAAGCCGCGCGCATCGGCGCGCGCGCCGAAATGCTGTTGCGCGACGTTCAGCGGCAGCACACGGCCTTCGCGCAGCAGCATCACCGGCGTGTCGAGCGGCGCCGGCAGCGTCACGCTCGCGCCGCCGTCGAACGACTGCGCGCTCGCGCAGCACAGCCAGCGCGCATCGGACGGCAGATACACGGTGCGTTCCGTGCGGCCCGGCTCGACGACCGGCGCGACGAGCAGCGCGTCGCCGAGCATCATGTCGTCGCATTCGTCGTAACAGCGCGCATCGGCCGGGAAATCGGCGAAGGTCGGCCGCAGTACCGGTTCGTAGCGCGTGGTCGACAGCCACAGCAGGTGATAGAGATACGGCAGCAGCCGGTAGCGCTGCTTGATCAGCGATGCGACCTGCGCGGCGATTTCCGGATACATCCACGGCTCGTTCACGGTGCCGTCGTCGTTCCACGAGTGGATGCTGAAGCGCGGCATGAAGATGCCGAACTGCACCCAGCGCAGCAGCAGCTCGGGCGACGGCGCGGGGCCGGAGAAGCCGCCGATGTCGTGGCCGATGTTCGACACGCCGGACAGCGCGAGCCCGAGTCCCATCTTCAGGTTGTAGCGCAGCGTCTCCCACGACGTGTAGTTGTCGCCGGACCACGTCTGCACGTAGCGCTGCATGCCCGCGCCGCCGGAGCGCGACACGAGGAACGGCCGCAGCGCCGGCGCGTGCGCGCGCTGCGCGTCGCGCGACGCACGCATCATCAGCATCGTCTGCAGCACTTTCGCTTCGCGCGCGGGGAACGGCTGGCCGAAACCGTGCGCGATCGCATCGGGCGACCAGATCTCGTATTCGTTGTTGTCGTTCCACGTCGACGCGATGCCGTAGTCGAGCAGCGCCGACGTCACCTGTTCCTGCCACCAGCGATATGCGTCGGGCTGCGTGAAGTCGAGGTACGCGCCGACTTCGTCCCAGAACTGCACCCACGCGGGTTCGCCCGATGCGGAGCGGATCAGCAGCCCGCGTCGCGCGGCTTCGTCGAACGCCGGATGGTCGCGCAGCAAACACGGCTTGATGTTCGCGCACAGGCGGATGCCGTGATCGAGGTAATGCCGGACGAAACCCTTCGGATCGGGAAACTTGTCGCGGTTCCAGTTGAACACGTAGCGTTTCGCGCCGATCGACGTATAGCCGGACGACAGGTGGAACGAATCGCACAGCACGTCGTGCGCGTCGCACTGCTCGACGAACCGGTTCATTTGCTGCTGCGCGTCGGGCGCGTCGGTGTAGCTCATCGTCGAGCCCGAGTAGCCGAGGCCCCATTTCGGCGTGCGCGCGGGGCGTCCGGTGAGCCACGTGAAGCGCCGCGCGGCCGCGAGCGGTGTGTCGGGCGACGCGATGAAGTAGTAGTCGAGATCGCCGTGCTCGGCGACGAAGTAGCGATAAGGGCCGTGATAGTTGTCGAGTTCGCGTCCCATGTCGAACGCGCAGTCGGACAGCGTGTCGTAGAACAGCCCGAACCCGTGGCGCGCGTCGGGCGACCACGTGATGTAGAACGGGATGTGCTTGTACAGCGGGTCCGTGTGCTTCGCGCTGTAGCCCATCGCGTCGATGTTGCGCATCTCGAAGCGCGCGCCGGTGCGATCGAGCTCGCCTGCACGCTCGCCGAGGCCGAACACCTTGTCGCCGCGTTCGCGCGCGACGTAGTGATATGCGCGGTCGTCCCACCAGCCGAAGTTGTATGCCTGCGTCGCACGGTCGGCGAGCACGACGCGCCATGCGCCGTCGGCGCCGCGCATCGACCACGTGCACCGGCCGCCTTGGCGGCGCACCGCGAGCCGCACCTGCGTGGTTTCGACGTGGACGGCATCGGCGTCCTCGATCAGTTCGTATGCGGGCAGCGCGAAGCCGCTGAGGTCGAGCCGGTCCCGCCCGTCGAGCGGCACGTCGTCGAGGCCGGGCGCGATCGTCCATGTGCGCGGGGTGCGCGCGACCGCGTCGGGCAGCACGCGCACGCGGACGATGTCGTCCTCGAGCACGAAGATCTCGACGGTCGCGCCCGTGTCGGATGCGAGCAGCACGCGGTTTCCGTGCCGGGCGGCGACGCGGAACACCGGCGGATGAAGAAGCGAAGTCATGAAAGCGGTTCCTGGTGAGAGCGAATGTCACGCATGCTGTGCGAGCAGGCGTTCCTGCTTCGACTGTCCGCGGATCAGCAGCGCGAGCAGCGTGACGCCGACGATGTCGAACAGGCCGAGGCAAGCGAACAGCGGTGCGTAGCCGATCTTGTCGGCGAGCGCGCCGACCAGCAGCGAGAAGCCGAGCCCGCCGATCCACGCGGCCATTCCGGCAAAGCCGCTCGCGGTGCCGACTTCCTCGGGATCGAACACGTCGGCCGACAGCGTGTTCACGAGCGCGGAGATCATCTGGTGCGCGAAGCCGCCGACGCAGAACAGCGCGATGGCCGTGTACGGCGACGATACGAGCCCGATCGTCGCCGGCCCGAGCATCAGCACCGCGCCGAGCGCGACGCCCGCGACGCGCGACCACACGAGCGGCAGCTTGAACCGCTTCGCGAGATACGGCGACAGGTAGCCACCCGCGATGCCGCCGAGGTCGGCCGCGAGAAACGGCATCCACGCGAAGATCGCGATCTGCTTGAGCTCCATATGGCGCTCGGTCGCGAGGTACAGCGGAATCCAGAAACTGAAGGTCTGCCATGCGGGTTCCGCGAAGAAGCGCGGCAGCGCGATCGCCCAGAAGCGCCGCGCGGTGACGACGTCGCGGATGCGGCGCTTCGATACGGCGGGCATCGTCGTCTGACCGTCGTGGATCAGTGCGCGCTCGCGCGGCGTGATGCGCGGATGCTCGGCGGGCGACCGGTACAGCACGTACCACAGCGCGGCCCACACGAACCCGAGCGCGCCCGTGACCATGAACGCGGCCTGCCAGCCGAGCCGCATCGAGATGAACACGACGAGCGGCGGCGCGATCGCGGCGCCGAGCGACGTGCCCGCGTTGAAGTAGCCGACCGCGACGGATTTCTCGCGGTCAGGAAACCATTCGGCGACGGCTTTCATCCCCGACGGAATCGCGGCGGCCTCGAACAGCCCGAGAAAGCCGCGCAGCACGCCGAGCGACAGCCAGCCGGACGCGAACCCGTGCGCGACGCCGACCACCGACCACAGCATCGCGAACAGCGCGAAACCGAGCCGCAACCCGATCAGGTCGACGACGAACCCGCACACCGGCTGCATGATCGTGTAGCCGATCTGGAACGCGCCGACGATGTACGAGTACTGCTGCGTCGAAATCGAAAAGACCTGCTTCAGCTCGGGCGCAAGCACCGCGAGCGAATTTCGCGCGAGGTAGTTGAGGATCGTGCCGAGACACACGAGCACGATGATCCACCAGCGCAACGCCTTCACTGTCTTCACTGCCGTCTCCTGTTTCAGCCGGGCACGCGCGCGGCGTCCGCCCGGTCCATGCGGACGCGTCGTCGCGCATGGGTTGTGTGTGTTTATTTGTACGATGTCCGATCAGAAAGGGAGCCAATTCTCCTGATCTTTATCGCTATATCAGTGTTCGATCGAACATTTCGCGGCCATTGAAAGCCAATGTTATCTGACGACTGATCATTTTCGAACATCGTATGTTCGAATGCGAAGCAGGTCAACGGCAATCTGCATTCGAACGAACTTATTCGGGGTTTTCCCGAGCCTCGTGCGAACGTCGTGCACGGCGACGCAACGCAACCCCGGTGCGCAATGCCCGCACGGTGCGCTTGCGCGCTGATCGGACGACTGGCGGCCGCGTCGGATGCGGAGCCATCGTCGCCGCGAACATGAAAATTTATTTTTTTCTCGCTGAAGGATTGTGTAAATTCATTTTCATCATCCTTGCAACGACCCTTCGCATGACGTCTCTCGCTCCGCACGACGCCGGCCACGACGAAACGGCGATCGCCGAACGCATCGCCGCCGCGATGCCACTGATGACGCCGATCCATCGGCGCATGGGCGAATTCGTGCTCGCGAATCCGTTTCGCGCGGCGACGATGCGGATCGACGAGCTCGCGCAGGCGGTGAACGCGTCGATCGCGACCGCGAACCGCTTCGCGAAAGCGCTGGGCTTCGACGGCTATCCGGCGATGCGTGCGGCGCTCGTGCGCGGCTTCGAGGCGACGCTCGGTCCGGTCGAACGGTTGCGCTCGGCGCAGGAGCAGGAGCCGGGCGTGCGCGACGCGGTATGGATCGATGCGGTGTTCGACCAGGCCGTCGCGAACATCGGCAACACGCGCGCGCAGCTCGACGCGGCCGATATCGAGGCGGCGGTCGAAGCGATCGTCGGCGCGCGGCGCGTGCTGATCCTCGGCGCGGGGTCGAGCGCGTTTCTCGCGGGGCTGATGGAGCACGGCTTGTCGGTATGTCACGACAGCGTGCAGTCGCTCGCGCTGCTCGGCGGGCCGTCGCATGCGGCGCGCCGGCTCTATACGGCGGACGAGCGCGATCTCGTGATCGCGCTCGTGTTTCCGCGCTACGTGAAGGACACGATCGAACTCGCGCGCCGTGCGGCGGCGCGCGGCGCGCGCGTGCTCGGCATCACCGACGGGCCGGAGTCGCCGCTTGCGCCGATCGCGTCGCTGAAGCTGTACGTGAAGGCCGAACGGCGCTTCGCGGCGACGTCCGAAGCCGCCGTGCTGACGATGATCGAGGCATTGATCGACGCGGTCGCGCTGCGCACGCACCGCTCCGCGAAATCCGCCGCCGAGATGACCGAATTCCTGCTGCCGTGGCTCGTGCAGCCGCAGGCGGCGCTGCCGGCCGCCAAACCCTCTTCTTCCGCTCCGAAAAAATCATGACTTCACCCGCGATCGTCGCGATTCACGGCGGCGCAGGCACGATCCTGCGCGATGCGATGGACACCGATACCGAACGCCGCTACCGCGCCGAACTGACCGCGATTCTGCGCGCCGCGCAGCAGGTGCTCGCCGATGGCGGCAGCGCGCTCGACGCCGTCACCGTCGCGGTGCGGATGCTCGAGGATTGCCCGCTGTTCAATGCCGGACGCGGCGCCGTCTATACGGCCGACGGCACGCACGAACTCGATGCGGCGATCATGGACGGCGCGACGCTCGCCGCCGGCGCGATCTGCTGCGCGACGCGCACGCGCAACCCGGTGCTCGCCGCGCGGCGCGTGATGGAGGCGAGCGAGCACGTGCTGTTCGCCGGCGCCGGCGCCGATGCGTTCGCGGCCGCGCAGGGGCTCGAACTCGTCGAGCCCGGCTACTTCGACACCGAATCGCGTCATGCGCAGTGGCTGAAGGCGCGCGCGGCCGCGGGTGCGATGCTGGACCACGATGCCGCGACGTTCGCGTTCGGCGCCGCGCAGCCGGCCGAGCCGCTCGATCCGGACCGCAAGCACGGCACGGTGGGCGCGGTCGCGTGCGACGTGCACGGACACATCGCGGCGGCGACGTCGACGGGCGGGATCACGAACAAGCAGCCGGGGCGCGTCGGCGATTCGCCGATCATCGGCGCCGGCTGCTATGCGGACGACGCGACCTGCGCGGTATCGGCGACCGGCACCGGCGAGATGTTCATCCGGCTCGCGACCGCGCACGACGTCGCCGCGCAGATCGCGTATCGCGGCGCGTCGCTGGCGGACGCCGCGCACGACGTCGTGATGAACAAGCTGCCGCGCATCGCGGGCCGCGGCGGGATCATCGCGGTCGATGCGCACGGCAACGTCGCGATGCCGTTCAACACCGAAGGGATGTATCGCGGCTACGCGCGTGTCGGCGACGCGCCGGTAGTCGGCATCTATCGCGACGACGCGGCCTGATTGCGGACCGTTCCAGGAGACCACGCATGAGTTCGACCCGAAACCCGTCCGGCCTGGCGCTGCCCGAGCAGCGCGTCGTCGCGGTCGACGACCTGTCGGTCATGTTCCGCCGCGAGAACGCGACGTTCGACGCGGTGCGCAACGTGTCGTTTCACGTCGATCGCGGCGAGACGCTCGCGATCGTCGGCGAATCGGGCTCCGGCAAGTCCGTCACGTCGCTCGCGCTGATGCGGCTCGTCGAGCACGGCGGCGGCGAGATCACGAGCGGCCGGATCGCGTTGCGGCGCCGCAGCGGCGCGGTCGTCGATCTTGCGCAGGCGAGCGCCGCGACGATGCGCGGCATTCGCGGCGCCGACATCGCGATGATCTTCCAGGAGCCGATGACGTCGCTGAACCCGGTGTTCACGGTCGGCGACCAGATCAGCGAGGCGATCGTGCTGCACCAGTCGAAGAGCGCCGACGATGCGCGCGCGGAAGCGCTGCGGCTGCTCGATCTCGTGCGCATTCCGGAGGCGCGCCGCGTGTTCGCGCGCTATCCGCATCAGCTGTCGGGCGGGATGCGGCAGCGCGTGATGATCGCGATGGCGCTGTCGTGCCGCCCGGCGCTGCTGATCGCCGACGAGCCGACCACCGCGCTCGACGTGACGATCCAGGCGCAGATCCTGCAGCTGATCCGCGGGCTGCAGGACGAGATGAACATGGGCGTGATCTTCATCACGCACGACATGGGCGTGGTCGCCGAAGTCGCCGATCGCGTGCTCGTGATGTATCGCGGCGAGAAGGTCGAGGAGGGCGAGTCCGCACGGATCTTCGCGACGCCCGCGCACCGCTACACGCGCGCGCTGCTCGCGGCCGTGCCGCGTCTCGGGTCGATGCAGGGCACCGATGCGCCGCGGAAGTTTCCGCTGCTGAACGCGGACGGCACGCGCGCGAGCGCGCCGGGGGCGCCGGCGGGATCGACCGCATCGGCCGCATCGGCCGCATCGGCCGCAGCGGCCGCGACCGACGATGCGCCCGGCGCCGCGCAGCCGCGCGTCGATCCGGCCGCGCCGCCGATCCTGCGCGTGCGCGACCTCGTCACGCGCTTTCCGGTGAAGAGCGGCGTGTTCGGCCGCGTGTCGCAGTACGTGCACGCGGTCGAGCGCGTGAGCTTCGAGCTGCGCGCGGGCGAGACGCTCGCGCTGGTCGGCGAGTCGGGCTGCGGCAAGTCGACGACGGGCCGCTCGCTGCTGCGCCTCGTCGAATCGCAGAGCGGCTCGATCGAGTTCGACGGCCGCGACATCAGCGCGCTGAAGGGCGCGGAGCTGCAGGCACTGCGCCGGAACATCCAGTTCATCTTCCAGGATCCGTTCGCGTCGCTGAACCCGCGGCTGACCGTCGGCTTCTCGATCATGGAGCCGCTGCTCGTGCACGGCGTCGCGAGCGGCCGCGAAGCGCAGGCGCGCGTCGACTGGCTGCTCGACAAGGTCGGGCTGCGGCCCGACGCCGCGCGCCGCTATCCGCACGAATTCTCCGGCGGCCAGCGGCAGCGGATCGCGATCGCGCGTGCGCTCGCGCTGAACCCGAAGGTCGTGATCGCGGACGAGTCGGTATCGGCGCTCGACGTGTCGGTGCAGGCGCAGATCGTCAACCTGATGCTCGACCTGCAGCGCGAGCTCGGCGTCGCGTATCTGTTCATCTCGCACGACATGGCCGTCGTCGAGCGCATCAGCCATCGCGTCGCGGTGATGTATCTCGGGCAGATCGTCGAGATTGGCCCGCGCCGCGCGGTGTTCGAGGCGCCGCAGCATCCGTATACGAAGAAGCTGATGAGCGCGGTGCCGGTGGCCGACCCGGCGCGCCGGCATGCGCCGTGCCAGCTCGCGGCGGACGAGATTCCGAGCCCGATCCGTGCGGCGGGCGACGAGCCGGTCGTCGCGCCGCTCGTCGCGGTCGGTCCCGATCATTACGTCGCGACGCATCGCGTCGGCGGCGCGTATTGATGTATTGACGTATCGAGCATCGAGCGCGGGTGCGCGCGCCGCGACCGCGGTGCGCGAGCCCGCGGGCAGTCGCAGCGAAGTCGAAACCGAAACCGAAACGCCCGCAAGGCGTCACCGATTCATCCACAGGAGCCCAGCAACATGAACAAGCAGCATCCGTTTCCGATGTTTCGCCCGCGCGCGTGTTTCGTCGCGCTTGCCGGCGCGTTCGCGCTGTCGGCCGCGCTGCCCGCGTTCGCACAGCAGACCGCGGTCATGGCGGTGGACTCGACGTTCACGACGATGGACCCTTACGACGCGAACGACACGGTGTCGCAGGCCGTCGTCAAGTCGTTCTATCAGGGGCTGTTCGGCTTCGACAAGGACATGAAGCTCGTCAACGTCCTCGCGACCGGCTACGAAGCGAGCCCGGACGCGAAGACGTACACGATCAAGCTGCGCTCGGGCGTGAAGTTCCATGACGGCACCGATTTCAACGCGGCGGCCGTGAAGGCGAACTTCGACCGCGTGACGGATCCGGCGAATCACCTGAAGCGCTACAACCTGTTCCGCGTGATCGAGAAGACCGAGGTCGTCGATCCGACGACGGTGAAGATCACGCTGCACGAGCCGTTCTCGGCGTTCATCAACACGCTCGCGCATCCGTCGGCCGTGATGATCTCGCCGGCTGCGCTGAAGACGTGGGGGCGCGACATCGCGCTGCATCCGGTCGGCACCGGCCCGTTCGAGTTCGTCGAATGGAAGCAGACGGACGACCTGAAGGTGAAGAAGTTCGCCGGCTACTGGAAGAAGGGCTATCCGAAGATCGATGCGATCGACTGGAAGCCGGTGGTCGACAACAACACGCGCGCGGCGCTGATGAAGACGGGCGAAGCCGATTTCGCGTTCCGCATTCCGTTCGAGCAGGCGGCCGAGCTGAAGGGCAATCCGAAGGTGGACGTGGTCGAGCGGCCGTCGATCGTGCAGCGCTACGTGTCGCTGAACATGCTGCAGAAGCCGTTCGACAATCCGAAGGTGCGCCAGGCGCTCAACTATGCGGTGAACAAGGAGGCGCTCGCGAAGGTCGCGTTCGCCGGCTTCGCGACGCCGGCGACCGGCGTCGTGCCGCAGGGCGTCGACTATGCGACGAAGCTCGGGCCGTGGCCGTACGATCCGGCGAAGGCGCGCGCGCTGCTGAAGGAGGCCGGCTATCCGAACGGCTTCGAGACGACGCTTTGGTCCGCGTACAACAACTCGACGTCGCAGAAGGCGATCCAGTTCGTGCAGCAGCAGCTCGCGCAGGTCGGCGTGAAGGTGCAGGTGCAGGCGCTCGAAGCGGGCGAGCGCGTCGCGAAGGTCGAGAGCGCGCCCGATCCGGCGAAGGCGCCGGTGCGGATGTACTACATCGGCTGGTCGTCGTCGACCGGCGAAGCGAACTGGGCGATCACGCCGCTGCTCGCGTCGTCGTCGGCGCCGCCGAAGCTCGTGAACACCGCGTACTACAAGAGCGACGTGGTCGACGGCGATCTCGCGAAGGCGCTCGAGACGGTCGATCGCACGAAGAAGGCCGAGCTGTATGCGGACGCGCAGAAGCAGATCTGGGCCGACGCGCCGTGGATCTTCCTCGTGCAGGAGAAGATCGTCTATGCGCGCAGCAAGCGGCTGCAGGGTGCGTACGTGATGCCGGACGGCTCGTTCAACTTCGACGAAATCTCGCTGAAATGACGGCGGTTCGTCCGCCATGCGGCGCCGGCCGTGCAAGCGGCCGGCGCGCTGACCCGATCGGTGCCCCATGCTGAATTTCCTCGTCAAACGCCTGTTCGGCCTGTTGCCGACGCTCGCGATCGTCGCGGTGCTCGTGTTCCTGTTCGTGCATCTGCTGCCGGGCGATCCGGCGCGGCTGGCGGCCGGCCCCGAGGCCGACGAAGCGACGGTCGCACTCGTGCGTGCCGATCTCGGCCTCGACCGGCCGCTGCCCGCGCAGTTCGCGAACTTCTTCGTGAAGATCGCGCACGGCGACTTCGGCGTGTCGACGCGCAGCAAGCGGCCGGTGTCGACCGAGATCGGCGAGCGCTTCATGCCGACGCTGCTGCTGACGCTCGTCAGCATGGTGTGGGCGACCGCGTTCGGGATGGCGATCGGGATCGCGTCGGCCGTGTGGCGCAATCGGTGGCCGGACCGCGTCGGGATGACGATCGCGGTGTCGGGCATCTCGTTTCCCGCGTTCGCGCTCGGCATGCTGCTGATGGAGATCTTCTCGGTGAAGCTCGGCTGGCTGCCGGTCGTTCCCGACGGCACGTGGAAGAGCTACGTGCTGCCGTCGCTGACGCTCGGCGCCGCGGTCGCGGCGGTGATGGCGCGCTTCACGCGCGCGTCGTTCGTCGAGGTGCTGAACGAGGACTTCGTGCGCACCGCGCGCGCGAAGGGCGTGCACGAGCCGATGGTCGTGCTCAAGCATTGCCTGCGCAACGCGATGATTCCGGTCGTCACGATGATGGGGCTGCAGTTCGGCTTCCTGCTCGGCGGGTCGATCGTCGTCGAGGCTGTGTTCAACTGGCCGGGCCTCGGACGCCTGCTCGTCGACGCGGTGACGATGCGCGACTATCCGGTGATCCAGGCGATCGTGCTGCTGTTCTCGCTGGAATTCATCCTGATCAACCTGACCGTCGACGTGCTGTACGCGGTCATCAACCCGACCATCCGGTTCAAGTGAGGTTCGCATGAATGCGACTGTCCAGCCGTCGGCGCCGGCCGCAGCGCCCGCGATCCGCACGCCGTGGAGCGAATTCTGGCGCAAGTTCCGCAAGCAGACCGTCGCGCTCGTCGCGGCCGGCTTCGTGCTCGTGCTCGTCGTGCTCGCGTTCGTGGGCCCACACGTCGTGCCGTTCGATCCGGAGAACTACTTCGACTACGACGCGCTGAACGCCGGGCCGTCGGCGGCTCACTGGTTCGGCGTCGATTCGCTCGGCCGCGACATCTTCAGCCGGATCGTCGCCGGCACGCGCATCTCGCTCGCCGCAGGCTTTTTCTCGGTCGCGCTCGGCGCGGTCGTCGGCACGTTCTTCGGGCTGCTCGCCGGCTACTACGAAGGCTGGTGGGACCGCATCACGATGCGCGTGGCCGACGTGCTGTTCGCGTTCCCGGGGATTCTGCTCGCGATCGGCGTCGTCGCGATCCTCGGCAACGGAATGGTCAACGTGATCTGCGCGGTCGCGATCTTCAGCATTCCGGCGTTCGCGCGGCTCGTGCGCGGCAACACGCTGATGCTCAAGCACATGACCTACGTCGAGGCCGCGCGCAGCATCGGCGCGTCGGACTGGACGATCATCATGCGGCACATCCTGCCGGGCACGGTGTCGTCGGTCGTCGTGTACTTCACGATGCGCATCGGCACGTCGATCATCACGGCCGCGAGCCTGTCGTTTCTCGGGCTCGGCGCGCAGCCGCCGACGCCGGAGTGGGGCGCGATGCTGAACGAGGCGCGTGCGGACATGGTGACGGCGCCGCACGTCGCGATCTTTCCGAGTCTCGCGATTTTCCTGACGGTGCTCGCGTTCAACCTGCTCGGCGACGGGCTGCGCGACGCGCTCGATCCGAAGCTGGAGCGCCGCTGATGAGCGCCGCGCCGATGTGGAGCGCGACGCTGCCGGCCGGGCCGCGCGGCACGATCGCCGACGTGCCGGGCGTCACGGTCGGCCATTGCACGCTCGACGCGGGCGACGTGCAGACCGGCGTCACGGTCGTGAAGCCGCATCCGGGCGATCTGTACCGCAGCAAGGTGCCGGCCGGCGCGGCCGTGATCAACGGCTTCGGCAAGAGCGTCGGGCTCGTGCAGGTCGACGAGCTGGGCACGCTCGAGACGCCGATCGCACTGACCAACACGTTCGGCGTCGCCGCGCTCGCGCATGCGCAGATCCGCGCGGCGATCGCCGCGAATCCGCAGATCGGCCGCGACTGGCCGACCGTGAATCCGCTCGTGTTCGAGTGCAACGACGGCTATCTGAACGACATTCATGCGTGCGCGGTGACGGCCGAGCACTACGACGCCGCATGCCGCGCGGCATCGCGCGACGTCGCGCGCGGCGCGGTGGGCGCCGGGCGCGGGATGTCCTGCTTCGACCTGAAAGGCGGGATCGGCTCGGCGTCGCGCGTCGCGACGGCGGCCGGCCGGCCGTATACGGTCGGCGCGCTCGTGCTCGCGAATTTCGGCCGGCTGCCGATGCTGACGCTCGGCGGCGTGCCGGTCGGGCGCATCGTCGAGCAGCGGCGCGCGATCGAGGCCGCGGCCGCACAGGTCGCACCGCCCGAGCACGGGTCGATCATCATGCTGCTCGCGACCGATGCGCCGCTCGACGCGCGGCAATTGTCGCGGCTCGCACGCCGCGCCGGCGCGGGGCTCGCGCGCACCGGTTCGGTCTACGGACACGGCAGCGGCGATATCGCGCTCGCGTTTTCGACCGCGTGGACGGTCGCGCACGACGCGGCGTACGTCGCGCTGCCGTCGCTCGTCGCCGATGCCGCGCTCGATCCGCTGTTCATGGCCGCGGCCGAAAGCGTCGAACACGCGATCGCGGATGCGCTGCTGCAAGCGGTGACGGTCGCCGGGCGCGACGCTCACGTGCGGCAGTCGCTGCGCGACGCCGTGCCCGATCTCGATCGCCTGTTCCGACCGTTCGGCGAACGCAACGAAGGACGTCCCATTCACTGATGAAGATCCTGATTTCGACCGACATCGAAGGTGTGGCCGGCGTGTTCGCCGTCGAGCAGACGCGCGCCGGCAATCCGGAATACGAGCGCGCGCGCCGCTGGATGACCGCCGAGGCGAACGCGGCGATCGAAGGCGCGTTCGCCGCCGGCGCGCAGGCCGTCTGGGTCAACGACTCGCACGGCGGCTTCCGCAACCTGCTGCCCGACGGGCTCGACGCGCGTGCGCGCATCGTGCTCGGCAAGCCGCGCACGCTCGGGATGATGGCGGGCCTCGAGCAACGGCCCGACCTCGTGTTCATGATCGGCTTTCACGCGAAATCGCAGACGCGCGGCGTGCTCGCGCACACGATCAACAGCTTCGCGTTCACGCAGGTGTGGGTGAACGGCGTCGAGCTCGGCGAAGCCGGGCTGTACGGTGCGCTCGCGCGCGAATACGGCGCGCACGTCGCGCTCGCGACCGGCGACGACGTGTTCGTCGACGAGACGCGGCCGCTGTTTCCCGACGCGCGTTTCGAAATCGTGAAGACGGCGAGCGGCGCGTCGAGCGGCGACACGCTGACGCCCGCCGCGTCGTGCGCGCGGATCGCCGCTGCCGCGCGCGACGCGGTCGAGCGCGCGCTGTCGGCCGGCC
>NZ_CABVPR010000060.1 GCF_902499135.1 Burkholderia dolosa | reverse complement strand
GCCGGCAGTGCGGCCGCGGGCGCGGCCGGCGCATTCGACTGCGGAGCCGGCGCAGGCGCGGGCGCGGACGCCGGCGAGCGCGACGCATTCGCTGCGCCGCCGGCCGGCAGCGCACGCTGACGGACGCCACCGCGGCCTTCCATGTTGCCGGTCGCGTACACGTCGGCTTCGTTCGGCTTCGAGAAGCTGTCGGTCGGCAGCGCGACGTCCGCGGTCGACAGCGGCTTCACGAGGTGCGGCGTGATCACGAAGATCAGCTCGGTGCGATCCTGCTGGAACGACGTGCTGCGAAACAGCGCGCCGAGCACCGGCACTTCGCCGACGCCGGGGATCGCCTTCAGCGCGCCGCTCGCGTTGTCCTTGATCAGCCCGCCGATCGCGAACGTTTCGCCGTCGCTCATCTGCACCGTCGTCGATGCGCGCCGCGTGGTGATCAGCGGCAGGATCGACGCGCCGCTCACGTTCGTCGCGCTCAGCGTGACGCCCGTCTGCGACAGCTCCGACACTTCCGGCGCGACCTTCAGGCTGATCCGGCCGTTCGCGAGCACGGTCGGCGTGAACTTCAGCGCGACGCCGAATTCCTCTTCCTGCAGCGTGATCGTCGTCGTGCCGGTGCCGCTGCTCTGCGGCACCGGGATGAAGATCTTGCCGCCGGCGAGGAACGTCGCTTCCTGGCCGCTGATCGTCACGAGGTTCGGCTCCGCGAGGATCTTCACGAGGTTGTCGGTGTTCTGCGCATCGACCGCGACGCTGAACGGCCGGTTGTTCGCCTTGTTGAACACCGCGCCGCTCGCGACGCCGGCGAGCAGGTTGCTGACGAGCGCCCCGCTCCACGAGCCGAAGCCGCCCTGGATGTTGAACGCGCTGCCGAGCTGGTTGATCAGCGTCTTCGACACTTCGGCGACCTTCACTTCGAGCATCACCTGCTGCGGCGACGTGACGCTCAGCATGTTCAGCACGCTGCCCGGCTTGCCGCCGCCGTTGCCGTCGCCGGCGCTGTCGCCGTATGCGCGTGCGATCGCGACCGCCTGCTGCGCGGCCTGCGAGCTCGACACCGAACCGGACAGCACGATCGTGCCGGCCGCGGTCGACACGTGCACGTCGCGCTCGTTCGGCATCAGCTGCATCAGCGACGCCTGCAGGCCGGCGGCATCCGCGCCGACCGCCACGTCGATCACGCGGCACGCGCCGCTCTTGCCCTGCACGATCATGTTGGTCGTGCCGACCGACATCCCGAGGATGTACAGCGTCTGCGGCGACACCATCGTCGCCTGCGCGACGGCCGGGTTGCCGATCGTCCGATTGCGGACCGGCTCCGGCATCGGCACGAGCAGCGACTTGCCGAGCGGCACGCTGACGCTGGTCGAATCGCGCACCGCGCCGACGCAGTTCGGTCCGCGCAGCGGCCCCGACGCGGCGGCGGGCGCCGCAGCGGGCGCCGGGCCCATGCTGATGGTCATCTGCATCGGTCCCTTGCCGACCGCGGCCGGCGCGCTCGCCGGCCCCTTCATCAGCGCGGCCGACTCGGCGCCTTCCTGCGCGAGCGCGCCATACACGGTCAGCCATCCCGAACAGAGGATCGCGGCCATCATCGTGCCCCGTGCGACGCGTGTCCGCATTGGGCCGGTCTCTATGCGTTGCGGTTTGAGCTTCATTTCGTGTCATCCCCGAAGTGACCGGCGCCGTGCCGGTTGTCCCCTGCGAAGGCCGCGGTGCCCCGCTGGCGGCCCGTCTGTTTATCCGAATCGTTCGAATCGCGTCAGAAGCATTCGACGCTGCCTTTCACGCCGGTGAGCACGCCCACGCAGTCGCGCCGCGCTTCCGGCGCCGGCCGCGACGCGACGTGCACGCGCACCGTGCGCACGTGCGCGGCGGCGGGCGCGGGCGCCGCTTCCGGCGCCGGCGCCTTGCCGAGCAGCGTCAGCTTGGTCGCGCCGTCCGTGTTCAGCGTCTGCTTGTCGATCTGGTTGCGCAGCACGAGCGACAGCGTGCCGACGCTGCGCGCGAGATCGAGCCGCTCGGCCTGCTCGGGCGTGACTTCGAGCGTGACCGCGTTGACGACCTTCGGCGCGGTGTCGTCGCGGCTCACCTGCTGCGCGACCGCGAGCACGAGGATGTGCTCGAGCACGATCTTCGAGATGCTCTGCCCGTCGGTCTTGCCCTGCTGCTCCTGCGTGTTGACGATCACGTCGACGTAGTTGCCGGGCAGCGCGAAGCCGGCCACGCCGACCACGTCGTTCACGCGCACCGTGATCGCGCGGCTGCCTTCGGCGATCACCGCGGACAGCCCGCCTTTCGTGCCGATCGGCGCGAGCTTCGATTCGATCACCGGCTCGCCGCGCGCGAGGCTCGTGCGCACGACGCGCCCTTCGAGCGCTTTCGTATCGGTGAATGCGCCGGTCGGCACGCTGCCGGACGGCCAGCTGACCATGTGGATCTGGTTCGCGCCGAGCGGCTCGCCCAGATTGAGATCGGTGGCCGCCACCGCGACCGACGTGACCGCGCTCGTGGACGTCTGCACCAGCCAGTGGGATGCGAACACGACCGCGGCCAGGCCCGCGACCATTGCGACGACCAGCATCATGACCGCTCGACTGTTTTTCATGGCAATGCTCCTCGACGAATCGTGAAAGAAACCGCTCAACCGGACACGCAGGTTCGGCTCGTACGCTCGGCCGGCGGCGGATGTCCGCCTTCCCGCTCGGGCGCCGTGCCGAAGTAGCTCGCCCACGCGTCGTGCAGCGCGTCGGGCGTGACCTCGAGCGGATCGCCGCGATACCGCGCGCCGGCCGCGACGAGGCGCAGCAGGTCCGCCGGGTAGCACGCGAGAAACGCCTTGCCGGTCGGAAAGTGCAGGCTGTGCAGCAGATAGTCGAACGCGTCGTGCGCCGGCACGAGGCCCAGCGACGCACAGGCCGAGTCGAACACGGTGCGATACGCGTCCATCGACAGCGGGCCCACGTGCAGCTTCGAGCCGAGACGGCGCAGGAACGCTTCGTCGCCGAACTGCTCGGGCGACGCGTTGCTCGAGAACACCGGCCATACGTCGAACGGCAGCACGAAGCGATGGCCGGAATCGAGCGTCATGAAATCGACGCCGCGATCGAGCGGACGCAGCCACCGGTTCAGCAGGTCGCGCGGCTCGACGCGCTGGCGGCCGAGATCGTCGACGACGTACATGCCCATGTTCGCCTTCACGTGCGGCGGCGCCTGGTAGAAGCCGGCGACCCGATCGCGGCGCAGGTCGAGCTCGTCGAGCGTCAGCTCGCCGCCGGACATCACGACCGGCCGCTCGCACAGCCGCCAGCGGCGATCGACCGACGCGCCGTCCGAATGCGGCGCGACGTCGACGTGCACGAGCGGGTCGTAGATCTGGATCACTTCGCCGGCCGTGCAGATCGCGTACGGCACCGGCACGTGGCCGCGCATCAGCGCGCCGAGCCGTTCCGCGAGAAACGTCTTGCCGCTGCCCGCGGGCCCGTAGATCAGCAGCGGCCGGCCGGCGTTCAGCGACGCGGCCGCCGCATCGAGGATCGACGTGTCGATCGTGAAGCCTTCGAACGCGTCCCACACGTCGGCCTGCGCGACGCGCAGCCGGCGCACCGAATGCGCGGCCACGCAGTCGAGATACGCGTCGAGCGTCACCGGCGCGGGCCCGCTGTAGCTGCTGCGCGCGCGCTCTTCGAGCGCCGCCGCGTGCCCCGCGTCGGTCAGGCGGAACGTCACGTCGAGATCGGTCGTCCCGCGATGCGTGAGCTCGACCAGATGCTCGCGCACGAGGAACGCGAAGATGTCGTCGAGCACCGCGAGCGGCAGGCAATGGCGTTCGACGAGATCGCCGTACGACGGCCGGCCGAGCAGCAGCGTCGACTTCAGCACGAGCCCGGCGACGAACGTGCGGCTCAGGCCGGTTTCGTCGAGCGAGCGCGGCGCGGCCGGCAGCTGCGCGCCGAGCTTCGTATGGCGTTCCCGCGACGGCAGCGGATCGGGCAGGCGTGCGACCTGCGCGTCGTGGGTCGGGTCGGTGGGATTCGGGTTCATGTTCGATGCATCCTCGTGGCAGGTTCGTCGATCTACGCGCACGACACGAACAGCATGCCGAGCGTGCCGGCCGCGATCGCGACGCCGTACGGCAGCGCGCCGGCCGATGCGACCGGCGCGGAACCGTCGGCCGATTCGCCGTGCAGCGCGAACGAGCGGCGCGCGACCATCCTGCAGACGTTCACGCACAGGTCGCGCACGCGTCCGCGCAGCAGCGCGAGCACGATCGCGCCGATGCCGCCGAGCACGAACGTCGCGAGCGCGATGTAGAACGTCATCTCCGCGCCGACCCACGCGCCGATCGCGAGCATCAGCTTCACGTCGCCGGCCGCCATCCCGCGCAGCAGATAGAACGGCAGCAGCAGCGCGAGGCCGGTGGCGGCGCCGGCGAGCCATTGCAGCGCGCCGGCCGCGATGCCATGCAGCGCGCACTGTGCGATCAGCGCGCCGACGAGTCCGACCGCGACGACGCGATTCGGAATGCGTCGGCTCGCGATGTCCGTGCTGGCCGCGACGATCGCGAGCAGCGTTACGCACAGCGGAATCGGATAAGGCGGCGCAACGGGCAACATGGCTGACCTCGCACGGTGGTCGGTTCGATCGAAAAAGGACCGGGACGGCTCGTCAGCTCGCACAGGCCGAGCCGTCCGCGGTTCCGTCCATCAGATGCCCGACACGGCGGAATCGAGATCCGCGGCGATCGTGCTGAACACGGTCTTCAGATCCTTCCCGATCGTCGACAGCGCGAGAATGATCCCCACCGCGATCAGCGCGGCGATCAGCCCGTATTCGATGGCGGTCACGCCTTCTTCATCGCGAACGAAACGGCGGACTTGCTCGATTGCGTTAAACATGGTGTTTCTCCTTGAACGATGACTATCGAAAAACCGCGTATCGGGACCGGTCGGTCCGGCCATCCGGTGAGCACGCGGTTCGATACAGTTGCTGCCCTGGCGTCGCGACGGCGGTCCGGATGAACCGTGCGTCGCATCGGCCTTCACATTGCCGCGACCACCGAATCGAGATCGACGGCGAGCGTGCTGAATACGGTCTTCAGATCCGTACCGATCGTGGTCAGCGCGGCGACGATGCCGATCGCGATCAGCGCCGCGATCAGGCCGTATTCGATCGCCGTCACGCCGTCCTCGTTGCGGACGAGCCACGCGACCTTGAGGATGATTCTCGACATAAGCGTTCTCCTTTCGGACAGCTGTGAAAGACCCATGCGCCGCCATCGGCACAGGGACGGACTACCACCGGTACTGCAAGACGTGCGGAGCGAGACGTTCAGCGGCCGCGGCCGCACCGCGCACGCATCGGTTCCGATGGACGCGCATAGGCGGGCTGCGGACAAAGTGCGGTGTGCGTGAAGCCGCGGCCGAGCAAGACGACGCGGCCGGCGAGCGACGCGAGCAGTGCGATTGAACGGGAGAGAAATGCGCGGCAATGGTCGAACGCGACGTTGCGATTCGTCAGCCGTGATGTGCGAAGGCCTGTCATTTTTATTCCCCAGTTGCTGCCACACCGATCTTTTATTGCCCGGACCGTGCCGGGTCTCATCGGCCGGCCGACGATCCAGCCGGTTTCGGGTGCGAAGCTGCGCGTTCCCCGACGCGCTTCGCTCACCGCTTCCGCTGGCGATGCGCGGGTCGGGTTCCGTCCGTCTGCGGCTGGAAACCGGCCGGTCATCGCATCGTCGACTGCCGTGCCGACGCTGACGCAAAGAGCGGACCAGCGTGAGCGGAATCGAAGCGCAGCAAGGCTGACGCCGATATGCAGGCTCGCGCACCGACAGCGCGGCGCACGAAATGTTTCAGATTTGATATATGCGGCGCGTGCGGTCGGCGCGTGTCGGCACACGTGCCACCGCGTCGCAACAAGGGACAAAAATTTTTACTCGGGATTTTCCCGAACGCGGGATGCAGGTCGCGAGCCGCGCGACGGATCGCTTCGCGCATCGTCGAAAAACGCGGAATGTTTCAGTGCAGAAACATGAAATCGCGACGCCGCGTTTTCTCATACCTGAAAACGGCGTTTTCGCGCGTATCGCGGCTCCGCGCTCGTCGCAGCCGACGGTGCGCGGTTTGCGCGACGCGATTTTTTCTCCAACAATGCATTCACCGGACAACGCAATGCACAGCGACTCGATCCGGATACACGACAACACGAAACGACTGCGCTCGATCGGGCAGTCGCCACAGCGGACGGGGCATCATGTACACAGCGAATCGTGGGACGCGCTGTCGCGCAGCACGCTGCGCGCAATGGCTGACGGCGGAGCGGATCTTTCCGTACAGCTGCATCATGCTGCTGCTGTTCGTCGCGCTCACGATCGTGTGGGCCGTCGTGACCGACGGCTTCACATCCAGCGTCACCGCTCGCCCCGGCACCGACTTCTCGGTCTTCTGGACCGCATCGCACCTCGTATTGCAAGGCCATGCCGCCGCGGCGTACGACCCGTCGTCGTTCGCGCAGGCCGAGTTCGCGCACTTCGGTGCGTATCTTCATCACCGACCGCTACCGTGGCTCTATCCGCCGACGATGCTGCTGTTCGTCGCACCGGTCGCTCTCGTGCCGTTCCTGCCCGCTTACGTACTCTTTTTTGCGGGCAGCTTTTTATGCTACGCGTATGCGGTCCCGCGGCTGTCGGGGTTGCACGCGCATCTTCCCGCGCCGCGTGCGGCTGCGCTCGTCGTGATCGCATATTCGGCCGTGTTGATGTCCGCGCTGTTCGGACAGAACAGCATCCTGACTGCCGGCATCGCCGCGCTCGCGCTGCATCTGCTCGAGCGGCGGCCGATCGTCGCAGGCGTGCTGATCGGGCTGCTCGCGATCAAGCCGCAGCTCGCCGCGGTGTTTCCGTTCGTGCTGTTCGCGACGCGCGCGTGGCGCACGTTCGCGGCCGCCGCAATCAGCGCGACGCTGTTCGCCGCGGCCGGGATCGCGCTGACGGGCCCCGACGCGCTGCACGGTCTGTCGCATGCGCTGTCGACCGTGCGCGACCAGCACTTCATGCTGCCGTCGTACTGGCTCGCGTCGCCGACGCCGTTCGCCGCGCTGCGGCTGGCCGGCGTGCCGCTCGGCGCCGCACTCGCCGCGCAATTCGCGATCGCGCTGCTCGCGCTCGCGTCCGCGATCGCCGTGTGGTGCCGCACGCGCGACATGCGGCTGCGCGGCGCGGTACTCGCGATCGCCACGCTGCTGACGACGCCTTACCTGTGGAGCTACGAACTGACGTGGCTCGGCATCGCGATCTTCTGCCTGATCGCTTACGGTCTCGACGAAGGCTGGCTGCCCGGCGATCAGCCCGTGATCGTGCTCGCGTGGCTGCTGCCGATCTTCGAAATGCTGAACCGGCTGATGAAGCTGCCGCAAATCGGACCGATCGTGCTGCTCGGCGTGCTGTTCGTCGTCGTGCGCCGCGCATCGTTCGCACCGAGGGACACGCGATGAAAGCGCCGCTCTTCGCTCGTCACGCGCATGCCGCCGATGCGCATCCGGAACTGCCGGTCGCCGGCCCGCACCGCTTTCCGCACTGGCTCAATCGCGAACGCGTGCGCGTCTATGCGGGCGGCATGCTGATCGCCGAGCTGCTGTTCGTCGTCATCTACGTCGCGCGCATGCGGTGGGGGCACGACGCATCGCTCGAGCCGCTGTCGCAGGATTTCTCGCCGGTGTGGAGCGCCGCATGGCTCGCCGCACACGGCCATGCGCTCGACGCGTGGCATTTCTCGTCGCTGTTCGCGGTCGAGAAGCTCGCGGTGCCGACGATGAATCTCGCGGACGGCACGCTGCCGTGGCTCTATCCGCCGACGATGCTGCTGCTCGTGCTGCCGCTCGGCTGGCTGCCGTACGCGCTCGCCGCGGTGCTGTGGCTCGGCCTCACGTACGCGCTGTTCGCCGTGACGATGCGCGCGACGGCAAAGCGCAGCACTGCGCTGCTCTGTGCGCTCGCGTTCCCCGGCGCGTTCCTCACCGTCATCGTCGGGCAGACGAGCCTGCTGAGCGCGACGCTCGCCGGTGCGGGCCTGCTCGCGCTGAACCGGCGGCCGCTGCTCGCCGGCGTCTGCTTCGGCTTGTTGACCACGAAGCCGCAGCTCGCGGTGCTGTTCCCGCTCGCGCTGCTGTGTGCCGGGCAATGGCGCGCACTCGGCGCGTGGGCCGCGACGATCGTCGGCATGGCCGCCCTCGCGACCCTCGCGTTCGGAATCGGCCCGTGGATCGCGTTCGCGCACGGCTTGCATGGGGTGGTCGACATCGTCGGCGCCGGTCACGCGAAGCTCGCGCGGATGCCCACCCTGTTCGCACTCGCGACGCTCGCCGGCTGGCCTGCGTTCGTCGCGCGCGCGCTGCAGCTGCTGTCGGCCGCGACCGCGGCCGCAGCCGTCGTCTACGCATGGCGCGGCACATGTTCGTACGCGCTGCGCGCGGCGACGCTCGCCTGCGCATGCCTGCTCGTCAGCCCGTATCTGTACGACTACGACCTGACGTGGTACGCGCTCGTGATCGCGTGGTACGCGCGCCATGCGTCGACGCACGGCTGGCGGCGCTTCGATCGCGAGTGGCTGATGCTGCTGTGGCCGATGCCGCTCGCCGGCATCGCGCTCGTTCCGCATCTGTCGTTCCAGTTCATGCCGCTCGTCACGCTCGCGTCGCTCGCGCTGCTCGTCGGCCGCATCGTGCACGAACGGCACGATGCGCCGTCGTTGCCCGATGCGCGCGACGGCTCGACCGACACCGACTTCATGCATCCGGTCCGTGCGCGCCGCCACTCGGCGCACGGGCTGCGCGGCGCTAGCCGCTGACCCGACATCGCAAGGGGAATCATCATGCGCGAATCACCCTACACGCCGCTCGTCTCGCTGGTCGTGCCGTTCTACAACGAAGGCGAGGCCGTCGAACGGTTCTTCGACGTCGTGATTCCGCTGCTGTCGGGCATCGACGCGATCCGCTTCGAGATCGTCTGCGTCAACGACGGCAGCCGCGACGACACGCTCGAACGCCTGATCCGGGTCGGCACGTGCGACCGGCGCGTGCGCGTGATCGACCTCACGCGCAACTTCGGCAAGGAAGCGGCGCTGACTGCCGGCCTCGACGAAGCGATCGGCGACGCGGTGATTCCGCTCGACGCGGACCTGCAGGATCCGCCGACGTTGATTCCGGTGATGATCGAGCACTGGCGCGACGGCGCGGAAGTCGTCGCCGCGAAGCGCAGCAATCGCGCGTGCGATTCGTTTGCGAAGCGCACCGCGGCCGCGCTCTACTATCGCGTGCACAACATGCTGTCGGACGTGAAGCTGCCGGAGAACGTCGGCGATTTCCGGCTGATGGACCGCAAGGTCGTGAACGCACTGCGCAGCCTGCCCGAACGCCATCGGTTCATGAAGGGGCTGTTCGCGTGGGTCGGCTACCGGACCGTGATCGTCGAGTATCAGCGCGAACCGCGCAGCACCGGGCATTCGAAGTTCTCCGGCTGGAAGCTGTGGAATTTCGCGCTCGAAGGAATCACGAGCTTCAGCACCGTGCCGCTGCGCAGCTGGACCTATATCGGCGTCGGCATCGCCGCGCTCGCGTTTCTGTACGGGACGTTCATCGTGTGCCGCACGCTGCTGTTCGGCAATCCCGTGCTCGGCTATCCGTCGCTGGTGTCGATCACGCTGTTCATCGGCGGCATCGAGCTGGTCGGCATCGGTGTCGTCGGCGAATACATCGGGCGCATCTACGACGAATCGAAGCAGCGGCCCGTCTATCTGATCCGCCGCCGTTATCAGGCGCACAGCAAGGTCAGCGAACTGCCGGTCGTGCGCGACGTGCGGCGCGCACCGATGCGCCGGCGCGTGCAGCCCGCTCGCGCGCGCATCGGCGTGCGCTGACGCGCGCGGAGGCTGCGATGATCGACGCCATTCTCGCGGAACGCGTGCGGCTCGTCCGCTTCGGACTGTCGGGGCTCTGCTCGACCGCGCTGCACGCGCTCGTCGCGTCCGCGATATACGCACTGTTCGACGCAACGCAGGTCGCCGCGAACGCGATCGCTTTCGCGTGCGCGACGGTGTTCTCGTATCTCGCGAACACGCTGTGGAGCTTTTCGTCGAGCGTGCGCTCGCGCAACATGCTGCGCTTCGTCGTGGTCGCGCTCGCCGGCTTCACCGAGACGATGCTGATCGCGCGCACCGGCGACCTGCTCGGCATCGCGCGCGGCGCGAGCATCGTCGCGATCGCGCTGCTGATTCCGCCGACGACGTTCGTCATGCATCGGCTGTGGACGTATCGGTAGGTTCGGGCGCGGCATGCGGGCAAGCGGAGTCCCGCGTGCAGCCGCGTCGGCTCGGCTGCGCGGATACGGGCGCCAGCGCGATGCCGCGCTTCGGGCCGACGATGCTTCGGCCGCGCGATGCGGCCGTGACCGCCACACGATATGTGCGGCGAGATCGAGCGTTGACGTTCGTGCGCGTTGCGTCATGCAATCGTGCGGCGATCGGCGTCGACGCGAGTCGGTGCTGAAAACGTTACCGGACGCACGCCGGTAGCTCGTCGACAGCCGGGAAGGGTCGAAGCGTTCGCCGAAGCGGGCGTCGATGCGTGACCGATAACGCCGACGTTGGACGGATCGAGCGCGTCAACGCGTGTCGTCGCGGAGCCGGAGCGGTGCCCGGCACGGCACCTGATGAACATCGGCCTGCATCGGCCGCGGCGCCGAGTGTCGAGCGCCATGTGCGCGCGGTATCGACCGCCATCGCGGCCGGCCGTGTCCGTGCGGCCCGCCTGCTGCCGGCGATCTCGTCTCGTCCGGCCGACACGATCCGCGACGATATTGCAAAGCCGCGCTTTCCGGTACATTCATCCGGTCGGTCGCCGGCATGCATGCGCCGCCGCGCAGTGTCGGCGCGACAGCTGCCGCCCCGCACGAATCGTGCTCCGCTGTCGTCCTGTTTTCCACTGAACGCGCCCGGCCGTCGCTCGTCGGCGGCCGCCGGCACGAGACTGCACATGCCCCGGAAAAAATCCAGCACCTGGCTGCGGCCGTTCGACCTGCTGTCCGTCGCAGCCGGCGCCCGGCCGAAGAAAAAAGCCGCGCGGCCCAAGCCGGCGCCGGCGCGCGCCGCGAAGCCGCGCATCGCGAAGCCTCGTATCGCCGAAACGGGCACCGCCAAACGGCCGTCCGCCGCGCGCGCCGTGCGCACGTCCGAGCACGCGCGACCCGGCACGTGGGTGCGCTCGTTCCATTCGGCGCCGCCGACGCCCGGCCGTTTCGTCAACCATCTCGCGTATGCGCTGTATCTGCCCGCCGCGCATCCGACGACCCGCGGGCTGCCGGTCGTCGTGATGCTGCACGGATGCAAGCAGACCGCCGAATCGTTCGCGGCCGGCACGCGCATCTGCCGTGTCGCGGAACGCGCGGGCTTCGCGGTACTGCTGCCGGAGCAGGCGAAGACCGCGCACTCGCATCGATGCTGGAACTGGCACGGCGATGCGTCGGAGTCGGAGGCCGCGGCGGTCGCATCGCTGGTCGACGCGATCGTGCGGCAGCACGGCTTCGATCGCGAGCGCATCTATCTGGCCGGCATGTCGGCCGGCGCGGGACTCGCTGCCGGGCTCGCGATCCAGTATCCGCGGCTCTTCGCAGCCGTCGGCCTGCATTCGGGGCCGGCAATCGCGCCGCCGTCGTCGACGATGGCCGCAATGAGCGTGATGCGTCGCGGCGTCCGCGACGACCCGGTGCGCGTGATCGATGCATGCGTCGACGTGGCCGCGTATCCGGGGATGCCCGCGCTGATCGTGCACGGCAGCCTGGACACGGTCGTCAGCGACCACAACGCGCGGCAGCTCGGCACCGAATTCGCGCGCATCAACCGGCTCGTCGACGAGCACGGCGCGCTGCGCGTCGGTGAACGGCGCGACTACGTTCGCGACGACGTGGACCATACCGACTATCTGAAGGGCGGCCGGCTGATCGTGCGCGTAGGCATCGTGCGCGGGCTGCGGCATGCGTGGAGCGGCGGCGACCCGCGCGAGGCGTTCCATTCGGACAAGGGGCCCGACGCGACTGCGATGTTCTGGCATTTCTTTCGCTGCAGGCGTCGCAACGCGCTGCGGTGATGCTTTTGATGTGGTGCGTGTGATGCCTTTGCCGTAGTGCGTTTGCCGTCGTGCCTTCGTCGTGCTGCGTTTGCCGCGATGCCCTTGCCGTAGTGCCTTTGCCGTCGCGCTTTGCCGTGACTCTCTTGCCGTCGCCTTTTGTCGTGGCGCCTTTGTCGCGATGCCTTCGCCGCCGCCTTTGCCGTCATGCCTTTGCCGTGCCGCCGTCGTCATGACGCGGTTGTCGTGACGCTTCGCGACACCACTGCGCGCGACGCGCCTTCACGCGAGCGGCTCCTGCGCGGCCGTGTCGCCGCCGCTTTGCCGCACCGGCAGCCGGATGTGGAACGTCGTGCCGCGCCCCGGTTCGCTCGTCACGTCGATCGTGCCGCGATGGCGCTCGACGATGCGCTGCGATACCGACAACCCGAGCCCCGTTCCTTGCCCGACCGGCTTCGTCGTGAAAAACGGATCGAAGATCCGCCGCACGACGTCGGGCGCCATCCCGGTGCCGGTATCGGCGATCGCGATCGACACCTGGTCGCCGTCGCTCGACGTGCGAATCGTGATGACGCCGCGCTCCGGCATCGCCTGCGCGGCATTGACGAGCAGGTTCATGAAGACCTGGTTCAACTGCGACGGCAGGCATTCGACGTGCGGCACGTCGCCGTACTCGCGCACGACGTCGGCCTTGTACTTGAGTTCGTTGTGCACGACGTTCAGCGTGCTTTCGAGGCCGGCATGCAGGTCGGCGACGCTCCACTCGTCGCTGCCCGGGCGCGAAAAATCGCGCAGGTCCTGCACGATGCGCCGCACGCGGTCGGCGCCGTCGATCGATTCGTCGATCAGCGTCGCGATCTCGCCGCGAATGTAGTCGAGATCGGCGCGTCGACCCAGCGCCGTCAGCGCATCGCGCGTCGCGGCATCGACGCGCGGCAGCGCGGCCTCGTGCGCGGCGATCACGTCGAGCAGCGTCCGCACCCACGTCTTCAGCGTATTGAGGTTCGCGCTGACGAAGCCGATCGGATTGTTGACCTCGTGCGCGACGCCGGCGGCGAGCTGGCCGATCGATGCGAGCTTTTCCGATTGCAGCAGCTGCACGTGGGTTTCCTCGAGCGCGCGCAGCAGTCGGCGCTGTTCGTCCTTCTCGCGCTCGAGCCGCGCGTGCGCGGCCTTGCGTTCGTCGATCTCGTTCGCCATGGTCGCGCGCATGCGCTGCAGCACCGCGGTCGTCTGCTCGTAGCGGCGCAGCGCGCGCTCGAGGTCCGCGGTGCGCAGCTTCACGCGCTGCTCGAGCGCATCCGTCATCCCGCGCAGAAAGGTTGTACGCGCATCGAAGCGCGACAACAGAAGCGTAACGATCAGCGTCGCGAACGTGAGCAGCGCGATGGTCGTCGCGAGCCACGGCGCGTCGATTCCGTTCGCGGCGCCGCAGCGCGCATCCGGCGCGAAGGCGGCGGCCGCCATCGCCGTGTAGTGCATGCCGGTAATGGCCGCACCCATGATCGCGGCCGCGCCGATGCGCCGCACGGTCGCATCGCGCGCATGTTGCGCGCGCAACGCCTGCGCGATCCATAGCGCGGCTGTGGACGCGATCACCGCGATGCCGACCGACGCCGCGAACAGCGCGGGATCGTAGCGGATGCCGGGCGTCATGCGCATCGCGGTCATGCCCGTGTAGTGCATGCCGACGATCCCGCCGCCCATCAGCACGCCGCCCGCGCACAGCCGGCCCCAGCCGAGCCGCGCGCGCGTGACGACGCTCAGCGCGAAATACGACACGAGCACCGCGATCGCGAGCGATGCCGCCGTCTCGGTCAGCGCATAGCCGAGTGGAATCGGCAGCGAAAAGGCCAGCATCCCGACGAAATGCATCGACCAGATGCCGGTGCCCATCGCGGCCGCGCCGCCGCTCAGCCATGCGCGCCGAAGCCGCGGCTTGTCGAGCAGCGAAATGAATGCGGCGAGATCGAGCGCGGTAAACGACGCGAGCGTCGCGATGATCAGCGACAGCAGGACGAGCGGAACGTTGTAGGTGCCGTGCATGGTCGGGTGCCGGGTCGGAAAGGTGCGGACCGCGGCACGCGATCCGCTGCGCGCCGCGGTCGTCGGGCCGTAGATCCGGCGTCAGCCGGCCGGCGTGCCGGCGTCGACCGCATGCGCGGACGCGGATGCAGCGGCGGATGCGGCCGCGCCGGCGAGCACGAGGATGTCGAACGACGTGCCTTCGCGCGCTTCGAAGCGACGCACGAGCTCGATCTGGTGCGCGGACATCACGCTGCCCTTCGTCATCAGCAGCACGCCGCGATGCGTGCGCAAATCGTCGGCGAGCTGCATTCCTTCGCGCAACTGCGCAGACGTGATCTCCGCGACCGACGTCGCAATGCCGAGATTCGCCGGGTTGCGCATCAGATCGATGAAGCGCGCGATGAGCAGCGGGTCGTAGCGCACGCCGGCCTGCGAGCGCAGCGCGTCGATCGCCTGCTCGACCGAATGCGGCGCGCCGATCTCGCCGTGACGCAGCCCTTCGAAGTCGCGCGCGATCG
Source organism: Burkholderia dolosa (assembly GCF_902499135.1). GTDB lineage: Bacteria > Pseudomonadota > Gammaproteobacteria > Burkholderiales > Burkholderiaceae > Burkholderia > Burkholderia dolosa. The sequence continues at coordinate 22,115 of NZ_CABVPR010000060.1, read as the reverse complement.
CGACGATCCGCGAGCCGAGCGGAATCGCGTCGCCCGCGAGCCCGTCCGGCGTGCCGCGTCCGTTGAACCGCTCGTACTGATGCAGCACGATCGACGCGACCTTGTGCAGTTGCGCGACCGGCGTGAGCACCATTTGCGCGCGCAACGGATGCTGCAGGAACAGCCGATGCTCGTCCGTCGTCATCTTCACGATCGGCTTGTGCAGCAGTTCGTCCGGCAGCGACAGCTTGCCGATCCCGTGCAGCAGCCCCGCGAAATAGACGTCCTGCGCGTGCAGGCTGCTCATCCCCGACGCGAGCGCGAGCCGGCGCGCGATCTCGCCGACGCGCATCGCGTGTCCGCTCGCCGCGCCGCAGCGCAGCTCGACCATGCTCGCGCACACCTGGACCATCGCGGTGAAGCTGCTTTTCAGATCGTGCTGCGCGGCCTCGAGGAACATCACGGTCTGGCCGAGTTCCTCGGTACGCGCGCGCACCTGCGTTTCGAGTTCCGTGTTGAAGCGGCGCAGCGCATCGTTCTGCGCCTCCGTCAGCGCGGCGAGCCGCGCCGCTTCGCGGCGCAGACGCCGCTGCTCGAGCGCCTGTTCGATCGTCAGCAGCAGGTCGTGGTCGTCCCACGGCTTGTTCAGATAGCGATACACGCCGCCTTCGTTGACGGCCTGCACGATCGACGCGATCTCCGCATAGCCGGTCAGCAGGATCCGCATCGTGTCGGGATACAGCGCCCGCGCGCGCGCGAGAAATTCCGTGCCGCTCATGTGCGGCATCCGCATGTCGGTGACGATCAGGTCGACCTCGGTCGATGCGAGAATTTCGAGCGCCGCCTCGCCGCTGTCGGCGCACAGGACTTCGTAGCGCGCGGGGCGGAACGCGCGCGTGAGCGCGGACAGCACGTTCGGCTCGTCGTCGACCAGCAGGATCACGGGCGCGGCAGGCGCGGTATTCGACACGGCGTTCGCGCCGGTCGCGTCGGTCATGTCGGCCGTTTCGGGCGGGACGCTGTTCATGCCGTTTGTTGCAGATATTGTCATAATTGGCCTCGGATCAATTACGTTCACCGCCTCTGTAACATCGGCTTGCGCCGCATTTTCCGTATCGGGAAAAACGCGTAGCCGCTCGCGTTTCGACTCGACGCTCGGCACCGGCTCGCCGGCTCGCCGCATCGGATCGATCGCTGCGCTACGCCCTTGAACCTGACCGTCGACGCGTTCAGCCAGACGGTCGTCGCCAAGAGGACGCTCATGACCGTCGATTCTTCCGTCATCTCCGCATTCACGCCGACCGGCAAGCTGCGCGCGTCGATCAATCTCGGCAATCCGATCCTCGCGAATCGCGATCCGGCCACCGGCGAACCGTTCGGCGTGTCGATCGATCTCGCGCGTGCGTTCGCCGAACGGCTGTCGGTCGAACTCGAACTCGTCGTGTTCGATGCCGCCGGCAAATCGGTGCAGGCGCTGACCGACGAGCGCGCGGACTTCGGCTTCTTCGCAATCGATCCGTCGCGCGGCGAGACCGTCGCGTTCACCGCGCCTTACGTGCTGATCGAAGGGTTCTATCTGGTGCGCGACGATTCGCCGATCCGCTCGAACGACGACGTCGATCGGCCGGACCATCGCGTCGCGGTCGGCAAGGGCAGCGCGTACGATCTGTTCCTCACGCGCGAGCTGAAAGCCGCGCAGATCGTGCGTGCGCCGACGTCGCAGGCGGTCGTGCAGACCTTCATCGAGCAGGATCTGGAAGTCGCGGCCGGCGTGAGGCAGCAGCTCGAATCCGACGCCGCGAAGACGCCGGGCCTGCGGCTGCTCGACGAGCGGTTCATGGTGATCCGGCAGGCGATGGGCGTGCCGAAGAGTCGCGGCGAAGCGGCCGCGGCCGTGCTCGGCGAATTCGTCGAGGAGATGAAAGCGTCCGGGTTCGTTGCGGACGCGCTGCGCCGGCATCGGATCGCCGGCGCATCGGTCGCGCCGCTCGCGTAAACGAATGCGCGGTTAGAACCCGCCGTCATACAAAAAAACGGCTCCGGTGCGCGTGCACGCACCGGAGCCGTTCATCGACACACGTTCATCGACGCGTCGCGCTCAACCGACGCGCGCTTCGCTGTCCCGCACCGCTTCGCCGTCGTCGACGCGCGTTCGTGCCAGCACCGGCTTCAGCGCGTGCCCCGTATGGCTGTCGCGCACCTGCGCGAGCGCTTCCGGCGGCGCGGCCGCGACGATCGTCCCACCGCCGACGCCGCCTTCCGGGCCGAGATCGATGACCCAGTCGGCTTCCGCGATCACGTCGAGATCGTGCTCGATCACGACCACGCTATGGCCCGCATCGACGAGCCGGTGCAGCACGCGGATCAGCTTCGCGACGTCCGCCATATGCAGGCCGACCGTCGGCTCGTCGAGCACGTACAGCGTGTGCGGCGCCTTCTGCCCGCGCCGCGTGACGTCGTCGCGCACCTTCGTCAGTTCGGTGACGAGCTTGATGCGCTGCGCCTCGCCGCCCGACAGCGTCGGCGACGGCTGGCCGAGCGTCAGATAGCCGAGCCCGACGTCCTTCATCAGCTGCAGCGGATGCGCGATGTTCGAAATCGGCGCGAAGAATTCGACCGCCTCGTCGATCTCCATCGTCAGCACGTCGCCGATATTGCGGCCGCGCCACGTGACGGCGAGCGTTTCGGGATTGAAGCGCTGCCCGTGACAGACGTCGCACGGCACCTTCACGTCGGGCAGGAAGCTCATGCCGATCGTGCGCACGCCTTGCCCTTCGCATGCCGGGCAGCGCCCTTCGCCGGTATTGAACGAGAAGCGCGACGCGGTATAGCCGCGCGCACGCGCTTCGAGCGTATCGGCGAACAGCTTGCGGATCGTGTCCCACACGCCGATGTAGGTTGCAGGACACGAGCGCGGCGTCTTGCCGATCGGCGTCTGGTCGACTTCGAGCACGCGGTCGATCTGCTCCCAGCCGCTGATCGATTCGCAGCCCTGCCACGCGTGCGTGACGTTCAGCGACGGCCGCGGCGCGCTGCGCGCGAGCACGCTCGAGCGGCGATTCGCGGCCGGCGCATCCTGCTGCGCGGCCTTGCGCGCGCGCCGCGTGGCCGGCGACGACAGCACCGAGCGTCCGACCGCATCGAGCAGGTTCGTCATCAGCACGTCGCGCGCGAGCGTCGACTTGCCGGAGCCGCTCACGCCCGTGACCGCGACGAGCCGCGCGAGCGGGATGCCGACCGTGACGTCGCGCAGGTTGTGCAGCCGCGCGCCGTGCACGGTCAGCCACGCGTCGGGCACCGCCGGCGCGCCGGGTGCGGCCGGCGCGCCGACGCTGCGGCGCGGCTGCAGCGGATGCACCATCGGCTGCGCGAGCAGGCGGCCCGTGACCGACGCCGGCTGCGCGGACAGATCGGCGACCGCGCCCTGCGCGACCAGCGTGCCGCCGCGCTTGCCGGCGCCGGGGCCGACGTCGATGATGTGATCGGCACGGCGGATCGTGTCTTCGTCGTGCTCGACGACGACGAGCGTATTGCCCTTGTCGCCGAGCTTGCGCAGCGCGTCGAGCAGGATCTGGTTGTCGCGCGGATGCAGGCCGATCGTCGGCTCGTCGAGCACGTAGCACACGCCCTGCAGGTTGCTGCCCAGTTGCGCGGCGAGCCGGATGCGCTGCGCTTCGCCGCCCGACAGGCTCGGCGCCGCACGATCGAGGCTCAGATAGCCGAGCCCGACCTCCTCGAGAAACGCGAGCCGGCTGCCGATCTCGCTGACGATGTCGCGCGCGATCTGCGCGTCGCGCCCGGCAAGCTGCAGCCCGTCGATCCACCGGCGCGTGTCCGACACCGTCCACTGCGCGACGTCGACGATCGAACGCGCGTCGAACGTGACCGCGCGCGCGGCCGGATTCAGCCGCGTGCCGCCGCAATCCGGGCACGGCTCGTTGCCGACGCCTTCCGGCTCCTGCTCGTCCGACGGCAGTGTCTGCTCGCGGCCGCGGCCGTCCTCGACGAACACCGTGTCGTCGTACGCCGCGCGCTGTTCGCGCGTCAGCGTGACGCCGGTGCCGACGCAGGTCGTGCACCAGCCGTGCTTGCTGTTGTACGAGAACATCCGCGGGTCCAGTTCCGGATAGCTGGTGCCGCACACCGGACACGCGCGCTTGACCGACAGCACCTTGACCTCGCCGACCTGCGCGGTCGGCCGGTTGCCGGCGATCGCATCGCGCAGCCCGTCGAGCGGCGCGAGCAGATGCATCACGCCCTTGCCGATCTCGAGCGTCTCGTCGAGCAGCCGCCGCAGTTCGGCCTCGTTGTCCGGCGACACGACGACGTCGGCCACCGGCAGCTCGATCGTATGCTCGCGGAAGCGGTCGAGCTTCGGCCACGGATCGACGGTCACGAACTCGCCGTCGACGCGCAGATGCGTGCTGCCGCGCGCCTTCGCCCATTTCGCGAGATCGGTATACACGCCCTTGCGGTTCACGACGAGCGGCGCGAGCAGGCCGACGTGCTGGCCGCGATGATCGCGCAGCAGCTGCGCGGCAATCGACTCGACCGATTGCGACGTGACCGGCGTGCCGTCGTGCACGCAATGCTGGAGGCCGAGCTTCACGTACAGCAGCCGCAGGAAGTGCCACACCTCGGACGTCGTCGCGACCGTGCTCTTGCGCCCGCCGCGCGACAGCCGCTGCTCGATCGCAACCGTCGGCGGAATCCCGTACACCGCGTCGACTTCGGGCCGCCCGGCCGGCTGCACGATCGAGCGCGCATACGCGTTCAGCGATTCGAGATAGCGGCGCTGCCCTTCGTGAAACAGGATGTCGAATGCGAGCGTCGACTTGCCGGAACCCGACACGCCGGTGATCACGTTGAACTTGCCGTGCGGAATGTCGACGTCGAGCGATTTCAGGTTGTGCTCGCGCGCATTGACGATGCGCACGACGTCCTCGCCTTCGATCGCACGCCGCTCGCGCGCCGCGTTCAGCACCGCCTGCAGCGGCACGCCTTCGTCGGCGCGCGCCGCTTCGGCGTCCATCGCGCGGTCATACTGCAGCAGCGCGGCGCCCGTATGCGATTCGGCGCACGCCTTCACGTCCTCCGGCGTGCCCGCGCACAGCACGAGCCCGCCGCCGTCGCCGCCTTCCGGCCCGAGATCGATCAGCCAGTCGGCCGCGCGGATCACGTCGAGGTTGTGCTCGATCACGATCAGCGAATGACCGGCCGCGAGCAACTTGCCGAACGCCTGCATCAGTTTCGCGATGTCGTCGAAATGCAGCCCCGTCGTCGGCTCGTCGAACATGAACAGCCGCGCGGCAGGCACCGCTTTCGTGCCGGTGCGGCGCGTGCCGGCCGCGGCGGCGGACTCGGCCAGAAAGCCGGCCAGCTTCAGCCGCTGCGCCTCGCCGCCGGACAGCGTCGGCACCGGCTGACCGAGCTTCACGTATTCGAGGCCGACGTCGACGATCGGCTGCAGCACGCGCAGCACGTCGGCGTCGGCGGCGAAGAACGCGGCCGCCTCGCTGACGGTCAGGTCGAGCACGTCCGCGATGTTCAGCGCGCGGCCGTCGCGCTCGATGCGCACTTCGAGAATCTCCGCGCGGTAGCGGCGGCCGTCGCAGTCCGGGCAACGCAGATACACGTCGCTCAGGAACTGCATCTCGATGTGCTCGAAGCCGGAGCCGCCGCACGTCGGGCAGCGGCCGTCGCCCGAGTTGAAGCTGAACGTGCCGGCGCCGTAGCCGCGCTGCAGCGCGAGCGGCGCCTTCGCGAACAGCTTGCGTATCTCGTCGAACGCGCCGACATAGCTGGCCGGATTCGAGCGCGTGGTCTTGCCGATCGGCGACTGGTCGACGAACACGACGTCGGTCACCTGGTCCGCGCCGGTCAGGCTGCGGTACGCGCCCGGCGCCTCGGTCGCCTTGCCGAAATGCCGCGCCATCGCCGGATAGAGCACGTCCTGCAGCAGCGTCGACTTGCCGGAGCCCGACACGCCGGTCACGCACACGAGCCGCTGCAGCGGAATCTCGACCGTCACGTCGCGCAGGTTGTGCTCGGTCGCGCCTTCCAGCACGATGCGCGGCGTGTGCGCGTCCACCGGCCGGCGCGCCCAGTTCGACGCGTGCGCGACGTGCTTGCGCCCGCCCAGATACTCGCCGGTCAGCGTGTGCGCGGCGCGGATGTCGGCCGGCGTGCCGTCGTAGACGATCGTGCCGCCGCGCTCGCCCGGCCCCGGCCCCATGTCGATCAGCCGGTCGGCCGCGAGCATCACCGACGGATCGTGCTCGACGACGACGAGCGTATTGCCCGCGTCGCGCAGCCGCTGCATCGCGTCGACGATGCGCGTCAGATCGCGCGGATGCAGCCCGATGCTCGGCTCGTCGAGCACGAACAGCGTCTTCGTCAGCGACGTGCCGAGCGCGGTCGTCAGGTTGATCCGCTGCACCTCGCCGCCGGACAGCGTGCGGCTCTGCCGGTCGAGCGTCAGATAGCCGAGCCCGACGTCGCACAGATACTTCAGCCGCGTGCGCACTTCGGCGAGCAGCAGCTTCAGCGCATCGTCGAGCAGCGCGCTCGGCAGCGTGACGTCGTCGAAGAAGCGGCGGATGCGCTCGATCGGCAGCAGCATCAGGTCGTGCACGGTAAGGCCCGGCAGCGCTTCGAGCTGCGCGCGGGTCCAGTCGACGCCGCGCGGCATGAAGCGCCCGGCGGGCGCGAGCACCGCATCGGCGTTCGCCTTCGAGCCGAGCCGCCACAGCAGCGATTCGGTCTTCAGCCGCGCGCCGCCGCAGACCTCGCACGGCGTGTAGCTGCGGTACTTCGACAGCAGCACGCGGATATGCATCTTGTACGCTTTCGATTCGAGATAGCCGAAGAAGCGCTTCACGCCGTACCACTGGCTCTGCCACTTGCCGTTCCAGTCCGGCGAGCCGTTGATCACCCAGTCGCGCTCCGCGGACGTCAGCTCGGCCCACGGCGTATCGCGCCGGACGTTCGCCTTCGCCGCATAGCGCATCAGGTCGTCCTGGCATTCCTTCCACGCGGGCGTCTGCATCGGCTTGATCGCGCCGCCGCGCAGCGTCTTGCGCTCGTCGGGGATCACGAGGCCGAGATCGACGCCGATCACGCGCCCGAAGCCGCGGCACGCGTCGCACGCGCCGTACGCGGAATTGAACGAGAACAGCGCGGCCTGCGGCTCCGCATAGCGCAGATCGCTGTCGGGATCGTGCAGCCCGGTGGAGAAACGCCACACCTGCGGCTCGGCCGGCGCGCCGCCGTCCTGCGGCTCCGGCGCGAGCACGTATACGTTCACGCGGCCGCCGCCGCGCTTCAGCGACGCCTCGATCGCGTCGAGCACGCGCACCTTGTCGGCCTGCTGCACGCGAAAGCGGTCGGCCACCACGTCGAGCACCTTGCGCGGGCCGGTGGGCGACGCGACTTCGCGCCGCGCCTGCACGCGCGTGTAGCCGCTCGCCGACAGCCACTGCTCGATCTCGGCGTCGGACGCGCTATCCGGCAGCTCGACCGGAAACGTGACGACGACGCGCGGATCGCCGTCCTTCGTGCGCGCGACGAGATCCGCGTAGATCGTCTCGGGCGTGTCGTGCCGCACCGGCCGCGCGGTCTTGCGGTCGAACAGCTCGGCCGCGCGCGCGTACAGCAGCTTCAGATGATCGTTCAGCTCGGTCATCGTGCCGACCGTCGAGCGAGAACTGCGCACCGGATTGGTCTGGTCGATCGCGATCGCGGGCGGCACGCCGTCGACGCGCTCGACCTGCGGACGGTCCATCCGGTCGAGAAACTGCCGCGCATACGCGCTGAACGTCTCGACGTAGCGCCGCTGGCCTTCCGCGTACAGCGTGTCGAACACGAGACTCGACTTGCCGGAGCCCGACGGGCCGGTGACGACCGTCATTTCGCCGGTGCGCAGATCGAGATCGACGTTCTTGAGATTGTGCTGACGTGCTCCGCGAATGCGGATCAGATTGCTGGATGACAATTTGTCTGCCCGTTCGAATGAGTTAGCCCGAGGTCACGGCGCCGGAACGCTGCGGCGCGCCGGCACGCGCGGCACACGCGTCGCAATGTGCTCGCCTGTGCGGCCCGCTTTCGGCGGATACTATACTGTATATTCATACAGTTTTCCATGCCTGGCCGCGAGCGCGTGCCGGGGCCGCCGGCGGCACGTTGCCGTCGCGTCGCGCGATCACGCATGGCGGGTCGGAATTGCGGGCAACAGCGATCGGCCGGCCGGTGCAGATCGTCTTCTCAGAATTGAAACAGCGAGCGAAGCGCCGGCACAGGGGGGCCGCCCGCGCGCGGCGGAGGCGGCGGACAGCGGGCGGCGTGAAGTCGAACGCGTACGCGGGCGATATCTGCCGGTGCGGCGCAGGCATCCGGCGAGCGCACCATCCAGTGTCCGCAGGATTGATTCGGTATTGAATTGCGGCGCGATGTCGCGAGCCGATACGACACGCGAGACAGCAGGTCGACGGTGCTCATCCGCACGCCGTTCGACCGCGGTGCGCCGCGGCAGCGGCAACGCGTGCTTCTGCTCCCGCGCCGGCACGCGCGCCCAGCGGGCGGCGCCACCGCCGACGCGCAACCAGCGCCCGCACCGCGTCCCGCTACGACAGGCGCGGAATCGCGGCGAGCGCCAGCGCGTCGTACGGCGTCTCCGCGGTGCCCATCCCGAAGCTCGTCGTCTTCGCGAGTGCGCCCGGCGTATGCATCAGCGCGTGAACGATCCGCTCGCTCGCATGACCGTCGCCGTACGGATTGCTCGCGCGCGACATTTCCTCGTACGCGCTCTCGCTGTCGAACAGCCGCGACGCCTCCCACACGATCCGCTCCGGATCCGTGCCGACGAGCCGCGCGGTGCCGGCCGCGATCGCCTCGGGCCGCTCGGTCGTCTCGCGCGTGACGAGCACCGGCTTGCCGAGCGCCGGCCCTTCTTCCTGGATGCCGCCCGAATCCGTGATGATGAAATGCGCGCGCGACATCAGGAACACGAACGACAGATATTCCTGCGGCTCGATCAGATAGATGTTCGGCACGTCGCCGAGCAGCGCGCGCGCCGGCTCGCGCACGTTCGGATTCAGGTGCAGCGGATAGACGAACTGCGCGTCGCGATACCGGTTCGCGAGCGTGCACAGCGCACCGCAGAAATGACGGAACGGTTCGCCGAAGCTCTCGCGGCGATGGCCGGTGATCAGCACGACGGGCCGCGACGGCTCGAGAAACGGAAAGCGCGCGGCGACCCGCGCGGCCAGCGCGTCGTTGCGGTCGAGCATCCGCTTGACGTCCTGCAGCGCGTCGATCACCGTGTTGCCGGTCACCAGCGCGGTGCCGACCTGCACGCCTTCGCCGAGCAGGTTTTCGCGCGCCTGCTCGGTCGGCGCGAAGTGCCACGACGACACGGCGTCGGTCACGCGGCGATTCAGCTCCTCGGGCCACGGCGACCAGATGTCGCCGCTGCGCAGTCCCGCTTCCACGTGGCCGACCGGCAGATAGCGGTAGAACGCCGCGAGGCTGACCGCGAGCGTGGTCGTCGTGTCGCCGTGCACGAGCACGACGTCCGGACGCAGTTCGTCGAACACGATGCCGATCGCCTGCAGAATGCCGGTCGTCACGTCGGTCAGCGTCTGGCGCTCGCGCATCAGGTTCAGATCGTAGTCCGGCCGGATGTCGAACAACGTCAATACCTGATCGAGCATTTCCCGATGCTGGGCCGTCACGCATACGCTGACGTCGACGTCCGCTCTCGCCTTCAGCGCACGAACCAGCGGCGCCATCTTGATAGCCTCGGGGCGAGTCCCGAACACAAGCAAGATCTTCTTCATCGTTATCCTCGTTTGAGCCTTTTCGTGCGCCGGATCGCGCGGCACGTCGCGCAACGCGCAGAGGGCGACGCCGTCCGTACGCGCACGCATGTCGCGGCCGGCATCGGCTGCGACATGCAACGCCGTGGCGGCGCGAACGCACCGTGCGGCCCGCGCCGGATGCGGATCGTGCGGCTGCCGGCCGTCCCGTTTTCGCTGGTTCCCGTCACGTCATCAGTCGCTCCTCGCGGTGGGGTCGCGCGTCAACCCGATGCGCCGCCGTACGGCGCCGCGCCGGCACACGTGCTGCATCCGCTCCAGCAATATTCAAACCAGCAGCGCTGCGGCCGGACCCGGCGCGTGCAGCGGCCATCCGCGGCGACGCGGAACGTTTCACAACTGCTACGGAAGCCGTATCGACGGGCACGCGCGATACGGATGCACGACGCGCGTGTCGCACGCGTCGTGCAGCGTGCCGGGCGCATGCATCGGCGGCGCCGCGCGAACGCCGCTTGCGAAACGGCGGCGCGCGGCTTTCGAACAGGCGTTGAATCGGCTTGAGTCGGCTTGAATCGCGTCGATCGCCCGCTTTCGTCTGCGCAATGCGCGGCTCGCGATTCGGCACGCGATCGACGTGCGCGGCAGGGGATTTCCGCCGCGGCCAGCGGCATTCGTATCGCGCGGATCGACACGCGAGAAACGTTGCGTATCTGTAACGCGCGGTCATGCATGTTCGTCTGCCCGCGTACGCGGTCGCCGCCGTGCGGCTGCATCGGCATGCGTGCGCGCCGATTCGTCGGACAGGTCGAATTGCGCACGCGGCGGCCGATGCGCATGCAACGAACGACGCGCGGCGCGCGTTTTTCGGTCGAGCCGCGCCGCGCAACGCGGCAGCACCGGTTCAACGTGCAAGCGGACCGCCGCGTCGCGCACCGGCCGCAACGCGCTTTACACACGATCCGGACATTTGGCATCACCGCTGATTCGCCGCTGAATCAAAACCCGCCGCCGCCGCGCGCCGCGCACGCCGCTCGCGCGCCGCCATCCTTGCCGGGCGCGGCCTCGCGGCCGATGGCTCGCGCCTTGCTTGCAAACCTGACAGGCGTGTCCCGAAGCGCTACAACGACAGCCGGCAGAACGGCGCGCCACCGCAACGAAGCCGGGAAGCGACGCGTGCGCGCGTGGCGGCAGGACCGCCGCGCCCGTGCGACGAACGTGCCGCCGCTTCCATTGACATCCGCGCGATCGGTGCGCCGCCGTCGGGCGTGCATCGGTCGCCGTCGCGAACACGGGGATCAGGACATGAAGAACACGCGGACGGCGTCAATCTGCGTCGAATGCCTGCTGCTGCTGATCGTGCTGGCCTGCTCGCTCGCGGTGCGCGACACCGCATCGCGGCCGCCCGTCGAAGCGGCGCCGCTCGACATGCGCGCCGTCGTCGCGACCGCGCCGGCCGCGGACGGCCGACGCGCGGACGCGATGCCGGTATCGCTTTCGATACGCACGCCGACGGACGCCGACACCGATGCGAACGCACCGTTCGACGCCGCCCCCGCCGACGCCGCGCCGATCGGGCTCGATCGCGACCTGCTGGTCGCGCCGTGCGTCGCGTATTTGTGGCTGTTCACGCTGCTCACGTGCATCTATGCCGCACGCCATTACGTGTTCAGCGTCGACCGTCTGTTCAAGCCGCAGCGCGCGCCGTACCACGCGATCACGCACGGCGACTGGCCGCGGCTCACCGTGTTCGTCGCCGCGCACAACGAGGAAGCCGTCGTCGTCGATTGCCTGATGGCGCTGCTCGCGACCACCTATCCGCGCGACCGGCTGACGATCGTGCCGGTCAACGACCGCTCGACCGACAACACGCGCGCGCTGATCGACCAGGTCCAGGCGCTCGCGCCAGACCTCATCAAGCCGTTTCACCGCGACAGCGGCAAGCCGGGCAAGGCGGCCGCGCTGAAGGACGCGCTGCGCTTCATCCGCGGCGACATCATGGTCGTGTTCGACGCCGACTATCTGCCGCGGCCGGGGCTGCTGAAGGAACTGGTCGCGCCGTTCTTCGACCCGGAAGTCGGCGCGGTGATGGGACGCGTCGTCCCGCAGAACGCGGACAGCAACCTGCTCGCGCGTCTGCTCGACCTCGAGCGCGCGGGCGGCTATCAGGTCAACCAGCAGGCGCGCAACAACCTGAACCTGGTGCCGCAGTACGGCGGCACGGTCGGCGGCATCCGCAAGGGCGCGCTCGACGCGGTCGGCGGCTGGTGCGACGACACGCTCGCCGAAGACACCGACATGACGTACCGCCTGCTGCTGAGCGACTGGCGCACCGTGTATCTGAACCACGCGGAATGCTACGAGGAAGTGCCGGAGCGCTGGGCGGTCCGTGCGCGCCAGCTCACGCGCTGGGCGAAGGGACACAACCAGACGCTGCTGCGCTATCTCGTGCCGGTGCTGCGCAACCCGCTGGTTCCGCCGCTCTGCCGGCTCGACGGCGCGCTGCTGCTCGGCGTCTTCCTGATGCCGGCGCTCCTCGCGCTCGCGTGGGCCGCCGCGCTCGCGCTCTATCTGTTCAACGGCTTGAATTCGACGGCGCTCGGGCTGCTCGTGTCGCTGCTCGCGCTGTTCGCGTTCAGCACGTTCGGCAATTTCGGCGTGTTCTTCGAGATCGTCGTCGCCGCGCGGCTCGACGGTCGCGCGACGCGGCTGCGGCTCGTACCGGTCAACGTGGTCGGCTTTTGCGTGACGATCGCGGCGGTCGTATCGGCACTGTGGGGACTCGCGCTGGATGCCGCGTTGCGCCGGGAACTGAAGTGGGACAAGACCGAGCGCTTTCGCCGGCAACTGAAACCGGGGCGATGAACGATGACGACCTTCAATGCGATGGTGCCCGTGGCCGGCGTGCTGAGCCTGCCGTTCCTGCCGATGCTGCACGAACTGATCCGGCGCAGCGACGTCGCGGCGCTGCCGATCGGCGACGGTCCGTTCGTCGATCACGCGCTGCTCGCCGCGCAATGGCGCGATGCATTGCGTGCGCACGTGAGCGGCGAGCCGCCGGCCGAGCCGCACGCGCCGCCGCCGTGGGCGGCGCTCGGGCTCGCGGTGCGGCATGCGGATACGCTGCGCGTCGCGCGCGGCGAGCAGCCTGCCGACGTGCTGTACGCCGATCGCACGATCGCGCTCGACGGCGGCGCGCGCGCCGCGTATGCGTTCGCCGGGCAGCGCATCGACGTGCGCGCGGGCGCGACGATCGGCACGCTCGCGCATGCGCCGCACGTCGACGTCGACGGCGCGGTGCTGCGCGGCGTCGTGGTCGCCGGCACGATGCATCTGCGCGGCGCCGGCGGCTTCGCATGCCTGTACGGCGAGCCGATCGTGTTCGGCGACGCGCCGGCCTGCGCCGACGCTGACGCCGCCACCGCCGACACCGCAGCGGCCGCCGTGCCGCGCCGCGCGATCTCGCTCACGCGCCACTTCGCGAAGCTCCCGCATCGCTACGTGCACGGCCGCTATCTGCTGCACGCGGACGTGCGTCTGCCCGCGCATACGGTCGTGCAGGGCAACCTCGTCGTCGAAGGCAGTCTGGTGCTCGGCGAAGGCTGCGTGCTGCGCGGCAGCGTGAAAGCGCATCGCGTCGTGCTCGAACGCGACGCGCTGCTGCACGGCGCCGTGTTCGCGCGCGACGACGTGCAGCTCGCGCGCGCGAGCTGCATCGACGGCGTCGTGTCGGCCGGCGGGCTGCTGCGCATGTCGGGCGCGCGCATCGGCGTAGCCGGCCACCCCGTCAGCGCATGCGCGCGCGACGTGTCGATCGTCGGCCACGCGTGCGTGCACGGCGACCTCGTCGCCTTGCGCAGCGGCTGGTTCCACGCATCGCGTTAAGGAGTGTCGTCATGTCGGATCGTCGCTACCCCCGCGGCCCGCGCGTACCGGTTGCATCGCTCGCGATGCTGTGCGGCGCGGCCTTCGGCTCGCCCGCCGCGCTGGCCGACGCGGAGACGGCGGCGCCCGAGCCGCCGGCCGGCGCCGTTACCGTGATCACGCCGCGGCACGTCGACGAGACCCGCTTCGTGCGCGTGAGCGCCGACGGCCTGCCGGACGGCATGTCGCTCGCCGAATTCTCGCCCGACGAACCGAACCGGCCGCCGCTGCCCGACGCGATCGCGACGCACGCGCGCGCGCCGCAGGAACGGCACGTCGAGCTGTCGCTCGGCTATTCGAGCGCGCATCTGACGCACGGCTACGGCGACTGGTACGGCGTGCATCTGCGCGGCACCTATCAAGGCGACGGCCGTACCGTGCTCGGCGAACTCGCGCAGCTGCACCGCTTCGGCGAGAACACGCAACTCGGCGCGCTGACCTACGTGCAGGATCTGGGCCCCGACTGGTTCGGCAGCGCCGGCTTCGCGGGCACGACGTCCGGCACGATCCTGCCGAGCGCGCGCGTCGACCTGTCGATCAACCGCAAGCTGCTGTCCGACCGCTCGCTGATCGTGTCGCTCGGCGCCGGCTACGCATGGAACCGCAGCGGTCACCGCGACCAGCTGTATCACGCGGGCGTGATCTGGTACGCGCTGCCGAAGTGGATCTTCGAAGCCGGCGCGAACTACACGGTCGATTCGCCGGGCTCGGTGAAGGCACCCGCGTACTACGGCGCGGTGACCTACGGCGAAGTCGGCAAGAGCGTGGTCGTGCTGCGCGGCGGGTTCGGCCGCGAAGCGTATCAGGTCACCGGCTCCGGCTCGCAGATCGCGGATTTCCGCAGCCACGAACTGTCTGCGAAATGGCGCTACTGGTTCACGCGCAAGTGGGGAACCCAGGTCGAATTCGACTACTACCACAACCCGTACTATTCACGGTTCGGCGGCGAGCTGAGCGTGTTCTATCGCTGGTAGCCGGGCGCGCCATGCAGACGCGTTCCGCCCCGCCTGCCGCCGACCGCTCGCTGCGGACCCATCCGCATCCGCAGCGCTGGCTCGCGTCGATCGCGCTGCTGACGCCCGCGCTGTACGCGTCGCTGTGGTTCGGGCTGCCGTTCGCGTGGCGCTACTGGCGCGCGGTGATGGCCTGGGGCGCGCAGCAGATCGATCCGGCGCTGCGCGTGCGCGTGATCGGCTATCCGGCCGGCGCGCCGCGCGTGTCGCTGCTGTCGATCGACGTCGCGGCCCGAATGCCGGACGACACGCTGCTCGCCGCGACCGCCGCGCTGTGCACGATCGGCTTCGGCGCGTCGTTCGTGCGGCGCGCGAGCTGGCTACCCGTTGCATATCTGTTACGGATCGCGAGCTTCACGCAGTTGCTGATCTGCGCGTATTTCTGGCTGATGCCCGGCGCGTTTCCATACGTGCCGCTGCTGCACCTGCGCGACATGTTCGTGCTGCACGGCGCGGCGATCGCGCTGATTCCGCTGCTGATGGCCGCGCTCTACTACCCGCTCGATTTCTCGCTGCTGCAGAAGGCGGCCGCATCGGCGCTCGTGCTCGGCTATTTCGTGTTCGCGCTGCCGTTCGTGATGCTGCTGCACGCGGCGATCGTCCATCACGGCACGCTGCTGTTCCTGCCGTTCTGCTACTTCCTGCTCGGCGGGCCGCTGCTGATCGGCCTGCTCGTCACGCTGTACACGTACTGCGCGAGCTGGCCGGGCGCGCTGACGGACGCGGCCGATCCTCCGCACAAAAACCCGCCGTATCAGCGATGAAACGATTCCGGCGCGTTTGCCGCCGCCGCGCGCGGCGGCGCTCGCACCGAGCCAGCAGCGCCGCGCCTTCGCGGCCAATGGCACGTTGTTCGCTTCTTTCGCTGCGTAGTATCGATTCCGCTTCACCGGCGACGACGGTGCGGCGCGCCGACGCGTTCGCGCCGGTTCGCCGGCCGTCGACCGGCGCCGTCCGATGCCCGTCGGACCGGATCGCCGTGCGCATCTACGGGGCAAGATTGGTCGACCTGGCGGCACGCACCGCTGCTGACGCGCGCCACCCCATTCGTTGAGCGAGGAGCACACCATGTTGGCAAAGTCAGGCAAGTTGCTGCGGATCCTGTTCGCGTCGTTCGCGCTCGCTTTCGCGTTCGCCGCGGGCGCCGTCCAGGCAGCCACCAACCAGATCATCCTGCTGATACCGAACAACCTGACGCTGCCCGATCCGCGCGTGTCCGCATGGCTCGACAGTGCGCAGGAAGAAGGGCTGCAGCTCACGGTGATGACCGACAGCCAGTTCATGTCGGCCGGCGCGTCGCTGTCGCAGTATCCCGGCCTGATCCTGCCGGACCAGGTGCACACGACCGCCGACGACACGCTCGTCACCGCGATCCAGAACTACGCGCTCAACGGCGGCAAGGTGATGCTCGTCTACGACTTCGGCGTACTGAACTCGGCCGGCTTCTACGTGAGCCCGAAGTCGCGCTTCAGCAGCATGGCGGGCGTCGATTACGTGCTGTACGACCAATACGGCGGCAACATGATCGGCCTCGGCAACGTGACCGGCATGAGCAGCTGGCTGCGCACGCTGCAGGTGCCGCCCGGCAAGTCGATGGCGTGGACGACGACGACCGCATCGACGACCACCGCGAGCACGCTGGCCGCGACGAGCAGCAGCGGCACGACGACGAGTTCGGCATCGACCGGCCAGCCGGGCTCGAGCACCGCGCTCTTCCTCGCGGCGAGCCCGTCGAACCCGGGCGGTCTCGCGAACTACAACCACAACGCGTGGTTCCAGTACACGACGCCGACCGCCGGCACCGGCACGATCAGCCAGACGCTGCCGAAGCTGACCGGCGTCGTGACCGGCAAGCTGAAGAAGACCGCCACGTACAGCGCCAGCTCGCTGCTGAGCACCGCGACCGGCACGCTGGCCAACACGCTCGCGGCGATCACCGGCACGTCGACCGCCACCACCGACACGCTCGAAGGCATTTCGGGCTACGTGTACGGTTTTCTCACGTATCCGAGCTTCGTCACGCAGGGCACGTATTCGGGCACGACGATCCTGACGTCGCCGAACTTCGGGCTGGTGTCCGGCTACAACCCGTACGGCAACGGCGGCGTGCTGTTCGTCAACCTGCCGCTCGCGTATCTCGACGGCCAGACCGACGGGATGCTGCTCCACGGCTATCTGCATTATTTCGGCACGCAGCTGCTGAAGCTGCCGTCGCTGTCGCCGCTGCCGAAGGCGATGGCCGGGCTCGTGTTCAACTGGCACTTCTGCGCGGGCGACCAGATCCAGCCGGCGCTCTACCTGAAGAGCCTCGGCATGTGGAACAACGGCCCGTTCTCGATCGTCGTCACCGCGGGCCCCGATGAAGCGACGTTCGGCGACGGCGACGGGATCAACCTCGCGAACAACCCGACCGCGCAGAACCTGCTGAAGTACTTCGTGACCAAGGGGCATCGCGTCGGCAGCCACGGCGGGTGGATCCACGACTACTGGGGTGCCAACGCGAGCGAAACGAATCAGAGCACGTTCCAGCAGTATCTGGTGATGAACCACCAGGCGGTGATGGCCGCGACCGGCCAGCCGGACGTCGAATACGCGGCGCCGGAAGGCAACACGCCGACCTGGTCGGTGAACTGGCTGGAGAGCAACGGCTTCAACGGCTACTACTTCACCGGCCATACCGGCTCGGCGCCGACCCGCGCATACCGCAACGGCGCGCTGCTGAACCCCGGCCTGTGGGCTTATCCGGTGATGCCGTTCGGCAAGTACGCGACGTTCGAGGAGTTCCAGCAATATGCGGTACCGACGAGCGACGTGAACAACTGGTACGCGAGCCTGATGAACTTCGTCGTCGCGAACCGCACGAGCCGGCTGATCTACGCGCACCCGCTCGGCGCGTCGTCCTATACGTCGACGCTGAACGCGATCTTCACGCAGGCGAACATGCTGAAGGCGTCGGGGCAGTTCAGGTGGTACACGATGAGCGACATCACGACGTTCGACAAGGCGCGCCTGAACGTCACGTGGTCGGCGACCGATACGGGCACCGGCTGGTCGTTCTCCGCGAGCCATCCGAGCAGCCTCGCGAACATGACGTGGCTGCTGCCGAAGGCCGCGTACGCGCAGCCGGCGATCACGCAAGGCAGCGCGACCGTCGTGACCACCGACTCGACGAACTGGCTCGTGATCGCGAACAGCGGCACGACGCTCAAGTTCTCCAGCGCGAAGGTGCACTGAGCCGCCACATCGAACCCGTCGCCGGCGCGGCGCGGCCCACGCCGCGTCCGGCGACGATTGCGCAGGATCACCGCGCAGGAGCCCCATCATGAACCGGCCCGCGCTTTTGAAGGCCGCGCGCACGTGCGCGGCGGCCGCCGTCCGGCTGTGCCGCCGTTCGCGCGTCGCGTGCTGCATCGCCGCGTGCGGCTTCGCGCTGCACGCGGGCGCGGCCGAACTCCAGCTCGACGGGCTGTATCAACGCCCCGACGGCGCGATCACCGTGCGCCTGAACGGCGCGGGCATCGATCCTTATTTCGCCGCGAAGGCGCTGCTCGGCGCGTCCGACGCGCAGCTCGACGCGCACCGCGCCGCGCGCGCGTGGATCGCATGGCTGCTGCCGCGCCAGCGGCCGGACGGCGGCTTCGATCGCTACTGTCTGAACAACGGCCAGTACGACGCGTGCGCGCAAGCCGACGCCGACGACGCGATGATGGCGACCTGGATCGAACTGCTCGCGCGCTTCGCGCCGCCCGACGGGATGCCGGCCGCATGGGAGCGCAGCCTGAACCGCGCCGCCGCGCACCTGGACGCGCTGCTCGACAAGCGCACCGGCGTCTACCAGATCTCGTCGTCGCTACACGTCGCGCTGCTGATGGACAACGTCGAAGTGCACAGCGCGTTCCAGGCGCTCGCCGCGTATTACGTGCGGCACGCGGACTCCGCGCGCGCGGCGCCGTGGAGCCAGCGCGCGGACCGGCTCGCGTCGGCGATCCTGACGGTGTTCTGGCGCGGGTCGCAGTCGGGCTTTCGTCCGAGCACGCAGCGCATCAGCGATACGAGCTTCTATCCGGCCAAGGTCGCGCAAATCTTCCCGATCCTGTCCGGCATCCAGGTGCCCGACCAGTCGAACGCGACGCTCTACGCGCAGTGGATGCGCAAATACGGCAAGGCGTGGCTGCAGCTTGCCGGCGCCGATTATCCGTGGGGGCTGATCGCGCTCGTCGCGTTGAAGATGAACGACTCGAACACGGTCGCATGCTGGCACGCGCGCTCCGGTCCGTACCGCCACGGCGCGCACTGGAACGTACTGGAGGAGGCGCTTTACCTGGCATTCGAAAGCCGGCTGGCCGATCCCGTCGCGCCCGCGCAATGCGGATTCGCGACGGCGGACGCCACGGTGACCGCGTCGAACTCACGCAACGGCGTGCGCGGTCCGTAAACGGACAAACGGTAGGAGTCGTGTCATGTGTGGGATTGTCGGCGCGGTCGCGCAACGGAACATCATCCCGATCCTGATCGAAGGCTTGCGCCGCCTCGAATATCGCGGCTACGACTCGTGCGGCGTCGCGACGGTCGTCGACGGACAGGCGCGCCGCGCGCGCAGCGTATCGCGCGTCGCCGACCTCGACGCGCACGTGCGCAGCGCCGGGCTCGCGGGCAGCACCGGCATCGCGCACACGCGCTGGGCGACGCACGGCGCGCCGGCCACCTGCAACGCGCATCCGATCTTCTCGCGCGACGAGATCGCGCTCGTGCACAACGGCATCATCGAGAACCACGAAACGTTGCGCAGGCAACTGGTCGACGCGCATTACGAGTTCGACGGCCAGACCGACACCGAGGTCGTCGCGCATCTGATCCACAGCCAGTATCGCGGCGACCTGCTCGCTGCCGTGCGCGACGCGACCGCGCAGCTGCAGGGCGCCTATGCGATCGCGGTGTTCAGCAAGCGCGAGCCGCAGCGGCTGATCGGCGCGCGGGCCGGCTCGCCGCTCGTCGTCGGCCTGAAGGACGGCGAATGCTTTCTTGCGTCCGACGCGCTCGCGCTCGCTGGCATCACCGATCGCTTCATCTTTCTCGAGGAAGGCGACATCGTCGAGCTGACGCCCGGCGGCGTGACCGTGCTCGATCGCGACGGAACGCCCGTCGAGCGGCCCGTGCAGACCGTGACGTCCGCGCAGGCCACGGTCGAGCTCGGTCCCTACCGGCATTTCATGCAGAAGGAGATCTTCGAGCAGCCGCAGGCGGTCGCCGCGACGATTCCCGACGCAGGGCTGTTCGATCCGGCCGTGTTCGGCCCCGATGCGCGGCGCGTATTCGAGCAGATCGACAACGTGCTGATTCTCGCGTGCGGCACGAGCCACTACTCGGGGCTGACCGCGCGCCGCTGGCTCGAAACGATCGCGCGCATGCCGGCGCAGGTCGAGATCGCGAGCGAGTACCGCTACAGCGACGCGCTCGCGCTGCCGAACACGCTCGTGGTGTGCGTATCGCAATCGGGCGAGACCGCCGACACGCTCGCCGCGCTGAAGTACGCGCAGTCGCTCGGCCATCCCGACACGCTCGCGATCTGCAACGTGCCGACCAGCGCGATGATGCGGCAGACCGCGCTGCGCTTCCTGACGCGCGCGGGCCCGGAAATCGGCGTCGCGTCGACCAAGGCGTTCACGACGCAGCTCGTCGCGCTGTTCATTCTCGCGGTGACGCTCGGACGGCTGCGCGGCTGCGTCGACGATGCGCAGCTCGCGCGCTACACGATGCAGCTGCGGCGGCTGCCCGGCGCGCTCGACGACGTGCTCGCGCTCGAACCGCAGATCGAGCGCTGGGCGGCCGAGTTCTCGCGGCACGAGAATGCGCTGTTTCTCGGGCGCGGGCTGCATTACCCGATCGCGCTCGAAGGCGCGCTGAAGCTGAAGGAAATTTCGTATATCCACGCGGAAGCGTATCCGGCCGGCGAACTGAAGCACGGGCCGCTTGCGCTCGTCACGCAGTCGATGCCGGTCGCGACGATCGCGCCGAACGATGCGCTGCTCGAGAAACTGAAGTCGAACATGCAGGAAGTGCGCGCGCGCGGCGGCCAGCTCTATGTGTTCGCGGACGCCGATACGCGGATCGACAACGGCGACGGCATTTCGGTGCTGCGGATGCCCGACTACTACGGACTGCTGTCGCCGATCCTGCACGTCGTGCCGCTGCAGCTGCTCGCGTATCACGCCGCACGGCTGCGCGGCGCGGATATCGACAAGCCGAGGAATCTCGCGAAATCGGTGACGGTCGAGTGACGGGCGGCGCCGTATCCAAGTACGACGAACACCGACGCAAACGGGCGCCGATCCGGTATTTCGATCGGCGCCCGTGCGCGTGCGCGTCGACGCGTCGCACGCGCATCAGCCCTCGCGCGCCGCGCCCTTCTTGCCGAACGCTTCGCATTCCGCGCTGTTCCAGCGCGTCTTCACGATCCGGTTGTCCGAATCGAAGCGCACCTGGTATTGGCAGGTCGCGACCTTTCCGCCGTCGCGGAAGTGGAACAGGTAGTCCCACGTCGACACGTGAAAGATCCACTCGTGGAAATGCGGCGGCCCGAGCAGCTCGTACAACTGGTTCTTCGTGACGCCCGGCTCGACCTGCGCGAGGTTCGCGAGATTCGGATACGTGCCGTCCGGCCAGGTGGCCGTGTCCGGCGACGGAAACGGCGGATCGCCCTGCTGCGTGGCGCATCCGGTCAGTGCGGCGACGGCGATCGCCGCCGCGGCCGCGAGCTTTGCAATGTGTGCGTTCATGATTGGCATCGTTTGAATGATTGGGAAACGGCGCATCGCGCGACTCACCACTGATACCCGGCGCCGACGACCGCGCCGTACGTGCCGCGCGTGTTCGTCGATACCGCGGCCTTGTAGATCCAGTGGTTGTTCTCCGAGATCGTCGAAATGCCGAGCGCCTGCCCGGACTGGCCGCGATACACGCTGCCCGCGATCGCGACCATGCTCTTGCCCGGACCGGACGGCTGCGGCAGTCCGGCGACCGCCATCGCGGTCGCGGTGCCGCCGTCCGCGTCGCGGCGGTACGAGTCGAGGCTGTTGCGCAGCCCCGCGATCTGGCCGTCGGTGTAGCTGTTCGCCTGCGACAGCGTGTTGCTCAGGCCCGCGTTCAGCTGATTCACGTTCACCGCGTCGGTGCCTTGCGTACCGGCCGCGACGTTGACCACCTGCCGCGCCGAATCCGCGGAGCCGACCGCCAGCACGTTCGAGCGCCCGCCGTCGTTGCTGCCCGCGCCGATCGCCGTCGAGTTGTTGCCCGACGCGGTCGAGCCGACACCGATCGCCGTCGAACCGTTGCCCGACGCCTGCGAGCTGTTGCCCACCGCCGTGCTGTTCGAGCCCGACGCGACCGC
>NZ_CABVPR010000059.1 GCF_902499135.1 Burkholderia dolosa | reverse complement strand
GGTGCCGGCAACGGCCGCTCGTCGGGCGCGACCGGTTCCGGCGGCGGCGGCGCGGGCGGCACGGGCAGCGCCGGTTCCAGCGGTTATTGACGACGACGGCGCGTCGGCGATGCCGGCGCGCCGTAACGGCAGCGGCTGCGCGGCCCGCGCGCGGCCACCACGCAGGAGGACATCATGCATTCGAACTCCCGGACCTGGCTCGAGGACGACGACACGGACAGCGATGTCGATACCGACGATCTCGATACGACGGTTCACCTCGACGTCGCGACAGGCAGGATCACCTTTCATGCGGCGTGGGCCACCGCGGCCGATGCGCCGCCGGACAGCGCGCGGCATTCGGTCGTGCTCGCGCTCGACTGCGACACGATGGAGCGCTACGCGGACCTCGACGACGGCGCGCGGATGCGCGTGCACGCGCTGCTGCACGAGACGGTGCAGCAGATGCTCGAGCGGCTGCCGGACCTCGACGAGGACCAGACGCTGACCGTCGAGCTGACCGACGCGATGCTCGACGCGGCCCGACATCTGCAGTGAGCGCGTACGCCGGCGGCTTACACGTGCGTTGAAATCTTTCCAATCCGCGTGCGCAGCGCGTGCCGCCCATGCAGGGCGCGAACCCGCGACCCGCGATGCCGCGACGCCGGCCGCGCGGCCGCGTCGGCACGCGGATTGCGCACGGACCCCGCGGCACATCGGGTGCCGCATCACGATGGAGGTAATTCATGAGCGGCAAGCTGGACCATTGCAAGGTGGCGATCCTCGCGGTCGACGGTTTCGAGGAAGCGGAACTCGTCGAGCCGCAGCGCGCGCTGGCCGACGCCGGCGCGCAGGTCGACGTGATTTCGCTGAAGCCCGGCGAGATCCAGGGATTCAGGCACGTCGACAAGGGCCAGCGCGTGAAGGTCGATCGTACGTTCGACGACGCGCGCGAAGGCGACTACGACGCGGTCGTGTTGCCGGGCGGCGTCATCAACGGCGACGCGATCCGGATGATTCCGGCCGCGCGCGAGTTCGTGACGGCGGCCGTCGGTGGCGGCAAGCCGATCGCCGCGATCTGCCACGGCGGATGGCTGCTGGTATCGGCGGGCCTCGTCGAAGGGCGCACGATGACGAGCTGGCCGAGCCTGCAGGACGACATCCGCAATGCGGGCGGCAAGTGGGTCGACGAGCCCGTCGTGCGCGACGGCAAGCTGATCACGAGCCGCAAGCCGGACGATCTGCCGGCGTTCAACGGCGCGCTGGTCGAATGCCTTGCCGCGCGGCACGCGTAACGCGATGGCGACCGAATCCGTACGCCGCGTGACGCTCGCCGACGCGCCGCCGCAGTTCGACGGCGCGGCGCTGCAGCTGCGCTTTTTCGTCGACGTCGACGGTCGGCGTGAAAGCTGCGCGATCACCGTCGAAGCGCTCGAGGATCATTTCGGCGCGCGTTCTCCACTCGAAGCCGACTTGCGCGACGCATTCGAGCGCGGGCGCGCGCGCATCGAAGCCGCGTGCGCGGACGTGATGGCCGACGGGCAGGGCGCGGTCGTGCTCCATAGCGGCTACTTCCGCGCGCAGGGCAGCGCCGCCGCCGAAGCGGTGAAGGCCGGACTGGCGCGCCGACGCGACGCCTGAGCGCCGCGCGCGATTCGTCAGACGCTTCGCCGCGCGGCGAAGGGCCGGCACGCGCCGTTACACGCCGTTGAAAACTTTGCAGCGGCGCTCGCGCGCACTGCGGGGGCGGATCGCGCTGCGTCGGCAGCGTGGGGCTCGGTTGCGCTGTGCTGCCTGGCATGGTCCATGCATGTCTATCCGTTCGCGGCGTACCGTTCGCCGCGCGTCGTCGCGATGCCGTCGCTGCATCGCGCGATATCGTCAACGGGGAGACGAGCATGCTGACCGCCCATGAACTTGCCGCATTGTTCCTGGTGCACCGCGCACCGGAGCAGATTCAGATCGATCGCGACGACGTCGTCGCGCTGGTCGAGCAACGCCTGATCGAGATGCGCGCCGACGCGTCGGGCGCGCGCCGGCCTGCGCTGACGCCCGACGGGCTGACGATCCTGCAGTGCGTGCAACGCCACGACGGCCGCGGGTTCGTCGGCACCGACGCGTGACGCGTCGCCGACGAGCCGGTCGCGCCGGCGCGGCGCTTATCGCCTGTCGCGCTCATCGCGCGATCGCGACCGACGCATTGACCTGCACGACCGGCGGCTCGCCGTCGAACGGCGGCGCATACAGGAAGCGGTCGATCACGCCCGGCTCGAACAGCAGGCAGTACGTCGATCCGCCGTACTGGAAATAGCCGATTTCATCGCCCTTGTCGACGCGTTGACCGGGCACGACCTCGATCACGCACGACGACACGTCGCCCATCCCGACGAACACCGCGGCCACGGTGCCGATCCCCGGATCGTCGCTCGAGATCGCGACGATCGCGCGGGCGGCCACCGCCGTCATGTAGCCTTGCGAATCGTTGAGGCCCGATGGATCGACGCCTTCCGCATCGGCAACCGAGTAGTACGTGCCGTCGACGCGATACGCATGCGTGACGACGCCGCGCACCGGCGCGTGCCACCGGTGGTAGTTGTACGCGGTCAGATACGCCTGGTACAGATCGCCGCCGACGAAGCGCTCCGCGAGCGACATCCGCCCCGGCGTGAAGATGTCGCGCAGCGAATACGGCTGCTGCTTGATCCAGAACTTGTCGCGCAGCTTCACGTTGGTTTCCGCGTTGTACGGCGACGCCTCGCATGCGCTGACGATCACGTGCGGATCGTCCGGCGCCGCGACCGGCCGCATGCCCGCACGAAAGCGCCGCGTGAAGAAGTCGTTCCACGAGTCGAAGCCCCAGTGCGGCTGATCTTCGCGATACTCGAACTGCGACATCCCGATCCGCTTGCGCGCTTCCTCGCAGAACCAGCCGTTCGGCGGCGACGTGTCGAGGTGCGCGCGCGAGTGCGGCCCGCCGAGGAATTCGCACCATACGTTGAGCACGCGCTTCAGATGCGCGTTGACCGCCGCGTCGCGGAACACCGCGCGGCCCGACGGCATGCACATCGGCCAGTCGAGGAACGCGTTCAGCGGGCAGACGATCAGGCTCGATTCGCTGAACGGCGGCGTGTACGTCATCAGATGGTCGATCACCGCCATCAGCTCGCCGATCGATGTGTAGCCGAGCTGGCGGCCGGACGCGAGCGCCTCGTCGATCGCGCGCGCGAGGCCCATGTGCAGCACCGCGTTGTCGTCGAACAGCCGCGCGAGTTCCTGCACGGCCGGCGTGCGCAGCCGTTCGCCGGCATGCGCGCGCGCTTCGGCCGCGATTTTTTCGCGGAACGCGGCCATGTGCGACTCCTCGCTGGTCATCCACCCGCCGAGACGGCGGCGGGTGGCGGACGGCGTGTTCTGTTCGTTCGACATTCTTGCCTCCGGGACTCGATTCGATACGTAGCCATAGCAAGACGCTTGCCCGCACGCGGAACCGGAATTGCTGCGACGGCTCGACAGGTTTTCGACGACTCAGGAAGGAGGGAGCAACGATGAATGCAAACGTAATGGCGAACGAACGGCGGACGAACGACACGGCTTCGAGCGACGAGCGGCGCGGCAGCGCGCAGCGCACGGTCGCACCGACGCGCGTGCGGATCCGCGCGGCGACGTCGCGCGATGGACGCCGTACGCCGGATCGAGCCGGCAGGACGACGGCCGCGCCGCGGCGCGGCAACGGGCACGACGGCGAGCCGATGTGGGAAGACGACAGCGGCACGATGCCGCCGGAGGAATGGTCGTGAGGATGTGACGGTCGGTGCGCGTCGGCTCTTGTCGGCGGCAGGTCGGCCTAGGCAGCGTTGCCGGTGAGATCGATGCGCATATCGACAAGTCCTTGCCACGCTCGGATGATCAGCCGCACGCGTGGCTCTCGGCGCGGCCTTCGGATAGAGCGGAAAGTCTTGGAGCCGCCAGGACGACAGTTGCATCGGCTCAGCGCGTTGCGGGTCGCAAAGGAAGTGGCGCGTGGTCGCTACGCCGACGGCGGCGGCCTTCTTTACATGCAAATCGCGAATAGCGGTGCGTGCTCGTGGGTCTTTCGATTCAAACTTGACGGGCGCATGCGTGAAGTGGGACTCGGACCGCTTTCGCGAGTCTCGCTCGGCGAAGCACGAAAACTAGCCGCAGGGTACCGTGAGATAGTTAGGGAGCAGACTGATCCTATTCTCGCGCGGCGCGAGCAACGGCGTCGGCAACTGCTTGATGTGTCCGTAGACGCCAGTGTGACTTTCCGCGAAGCCGCCGAAGTGTTCATCCGCGCGCGCGAGCCGGAGTGGCGAAATCGAAAGCATGTTCAGCAATGGGATAACACGCTGAGTCGCCCGTTGTCGAACATGGCGATGCTGACTCTGTTGAGACGCATGTCGCGTCACGTTATTGAGTCGCAGACGGTAGCCGCTTACCGGCGGCGCGGTCAGCTTGAGCGCCGACGACTTATGATGGACGACTGGGTGGCCTGAGACGTTTCTTGTGGCCATTGGTCAAGTGAGTTCTCTTTTATCCTAGAGGCAAGGAGAACTCGATGAAGAAGCGATTTACCGACGAGCAGGTCATCCGGATCTTGCGCGAGGCCGAGAGCCGGGATAAGCCGGTGAAGGATCTATGTAAGCGGCACAACATTTCGGAACAGACGTTCTATCGTTGGCGCAGCAAGTTCGGCGGCATGGACGTGGCGGACGCGCGCCGGCTCAAGGAACTGGAATCGGAGAACGATCGGCTCGAGCGCCTGATCGCCGAGCAGATGCTGGTAAGCGACGGCCTGAAGGAGTTCAGCCGAAAAAAATGACCACCCCGACGGGCCGGCGCGAGGCGCTGGAAGTCCTGACTCGGCGGGGGCTCTCGCAACGCAAGGCATGTCGCTACTTGGGATTGAGCCGCCCAGTGGCGACCTATACGCTCAAGCAACCGGAGAAGGATCGGAGTATGGGCGAGAGGCTGATGGCGGCCGCGCAAGAGGTGCCGCGCTTCGGCTATCGCCGGATGTCGGCCTGGCTGGCGTTGAGCGAATCGCGCGTGCGGCGAATGTGGCGGGCCCTGCAGCTCAACATTGCGCGCCGACGTCCTCGCCGACGTCGTTGCGGCGACGACATACGCCTGCCCGGTGCCACACAGCCCAATTCGGTCTGCAGCTATGACTTCGTGCACGATCAACTGGTGGATGGCCGGGCGTTGAAGATGCTATGCGTGATCGATGAATACACCCGCGAATGCTTGGCGATCGAGGTTGGCGCCAGCCTGCGGTCGCAGGACGTGATCTTGACGCTATCGCGACTCATGCGGCTGTACGGCAAGCCCCCGTTTGTTCGGTCGGACAACGGCGCAGAATTTACCGCTGCCAAGGTCATGCGCTGGCTGCGGGACGCTGCAATCGGTCCGGCCTTCATTGCGCCTGGCAGTCCATGGCAAAACGGATTCGTCGAAAACTTCAACGGCAAACTGCGAGACGAATTGCTAAACCGCGAATGGTTCCCGCAGCCGCGCCGAGGCCAAGGTGCTGATCGAACGCTGGCGGCAGTTCTATAACGAGCGCCGGCCTCACAGCGCTCATCGCTACCAACCTCCGGCCACGATCCGTCGAGCGTGGCTGGATTCCGATAATATCGACGCGAGACTCACTGCCTGATTGGTCACAGAATTCCGCCGCAGGTCACAAGATCGGAGGTGCACCGCTCGACGTGATGAAAGATATCAAGGACGCGCTAGTGCGTGCACGTGAGACGGGCACCACGCTGACCGAGTTCCGGAAGGGCTTCGGTGCAATCGTCGAGCGCTCGGGTTGGTCATAGTCGACTGCTAAATCGGTATTACGTCACCTGTGACGACGCACTTCCACGCTGCGCAGGATTTGGCGCAGCCGGTACAGTAACGTATTCCCCGGATAGTCGGCGGCCACTGGCATGCCGAGAAGGCGGTCGGAGACGCACCCCTCGCGGCGAAACGGCTGGAGTACGAGTTCCGATATGCCGCGATCGGCCAACGCTCGAGCCATACCTATCAGATCGCCATCGTCGAGCAGCGCAGGATGAATCGTGGTTCTGCATTCGAACGTAACGCTGCTCGCGAGAATGAGATCCAGCGAGCGTTGTGCTGCCATGCCGCTGCCGGTGATCTGCGTGATACGGTCGTATTGGGCGAATGGCGCCTTGACGTCGAAACCGATCCACTCGATCAACGGCAGGCATTGCGACAGGCGATCGGGATACGCACCGCCCGTGTGAAGGGCGATGGAGAAGCCAAGCGCTCTGGCCTGCGCCATCATGCCCGGGAGATGCCGTTCTACGAGCGGCTCGCCCCCGCAAAACACGACAGCGTCGAGCAGTCCCGCGCGGGTGCCAAGCCATGCCAAGATAGCGTCCCATTTGGCCGGATCGGCGCATCGGTTTCGCATGCGTAGATGCGGGTTGTGACAATAGTGGCAATGCCACGGACATCCTGACACGAACACGACGCATGCCAGTCGACCAGGGTAGTCGCATGATGAAAACGGAACGACGCCACCGAGCTTCGGCGCGTGCGATCGGCCGGTGTCCATTGTCAGCGCGGCTCCACGAAGAACACCCGTTCGGCAAATTCCCCCTGTTTGCCGATGTTGAAGGACGACACCGGACGGTGATAGCCCATCACACGCGTCCAGATTTCGCAGCGGGTGCGTTCGTGATCGGGCAGCGATGTGGCCTGTACACGTTCGGCGGGTTGTTGAGTCGTGTCGGGACGAGCGAGCATGTGTGTAATCCTCCAGAGTGGTTGCGTGAGCGAATCGTTGCGTGACGCCGTCAGCGGAGCCGGCAATCGTCGCCGGGTCGATGGGCGCCCGACGACGCGAGTTTTTCGGCCAGCAGTTCCGCGTCGCACTTCGGGCAGAATTCGTGCTTGCCGCTCAGGTAGCCATGCCTCGGGCAGATCGAAAACGTTGGCGACACGGTAATGTAAGGCACGCGAAAGCGGGTCAACGCGCGCCGCACGAGCGTCCGGCACGCGTCGACCGACGAGACGGCTTCGTTCATGTACAGATGGAGGACCGTGCCGCCGGTGTATCGCGCCTGCAGCGATTCCTGGCGGGAAAGGGCGTCGAACGGATCGTCCGTGAAGCCGACCGGCAACTGCGTGGAGTTCGTGTAGTACGGTTTCTCGCGCGTGCCAGCATGAACGATGTCCGGATAGCGGCGCAGGTCCTCCTTCGCGAATCGATACGTTGCGCCTTCGGCCGGTGTCGCTTCGAGGTTGTACAGGTGTCCTGTTTCTTCCTGGAAGCGCGCGATCCTGTCGCGAACCTGGTCGAGCAGACGCTCGGCCAGTCGGTGGCCGGCCTCCGTCGTGATATCGTCGCGATCGCCGGTGAAGTTGCGGATCATCTCGTTGACGCCGTTCAGGCCCAGCGTGCTGAAGTGATTGTGGAGCGTGCCGAGATAGCGACGCGTATACGGATACAGCCCGGCGTCGATCAGGCGTTGAACCAGGTTCCGCTTGATCTCCAGGCTTTGCCGCCCGAGTTCCAGCAGTGCGTCGATGCGTGAAAACAGCCGCGCTTCGTCGTGACAGCACTCGTAGCCGACGCGCGCGCAATTCAGCGTGACGACTCCGATGCTGCCGGTCTGCTCGGCGGATCCGAACAAACCGTTGCCTCGTCTGTAGAGTTCGCGCATGTCCAGCCGCAGTCGGCAGCACATGGAACGCACATCGTGCGGTCGCAGTTCGCTGTTGACGAAGTTCTGGAAGTACGGCACTCCGTATCGTGCGGTCAATTCGAACAGCAGCGTCGCATTCGGATGATCCCAGTCGAAGTTCGCGGTAATGTTGTAAGTGGGGATCGGGAACGTGAACACGCGGCCGTTCGCGTCGCCGGCCGTCATCACCTCCAGATACGCTCGATTGATCATCGCCATTTCATTCTCCAGGTCACCGTAGGCGAACGGCATCTCACGGCCGCCGACGTACGGAACCTGATCGCGGAGGTCATCGGGGCAGATCCAGTCGAACGTCAGATTCGTGAACGGCGTTTGTGTGCCCCAGCGACTGGGTACGTTGAGGTTGTAGACCAGTTCCTGAATGCATTGCTTGGTCTGCGCGAAATCGAGCCGGTCGGCGCGGACGAACGGCGCCATGTAGGTATCGAACGATGAAAATGCCTGTGCGCCGGCCCATTCATTCTGTAGCGTACCGAGGAAGTTCACAATCTGACCGATCGCCGAGGACAGGTGCCTGGGTGGAGCGGATTCCACCTTTCCCGGCACTCCGTTGAAGCCTTCATGCAAAAGCTGCCGTAGCGACCAGCCTGCGCAGTACCCGCACAGCATGTCCAGATCGTGAATATGAAGCGAACCCGAGCGGTGCGCGTTGCTGATCTCTGGCGGGTATATGCAGTCGAGCCAGTAGTTGGCCACGACTTTTCCGCTCGTATTCAAAATCAAGCCGCCGAGACTCCAGTCCTGATTCGCGTTCGCATTGACTCGCCAGTCCGAGCGATTCAGATACTCGTCGATCGTGGTGGCGACGTCGATCGCGACGCGCCGTTCGGCCACAGCCGCGTCGTCGCGCGGTACGAGATAAGGTCGCACCGTTTCGATGCAATCGTTGGCAAGCAGCTCTTGCTCGAAAAAGGCACGGGTCCTTGAAGAATCCGTACCGGCAAGCGCTGCTTGCGCCAGACTTGACGCTACCTGCGCTGCGAGTGCCGCTGCTTCATCGTCGTCGAATTCGCGCGTAGCGCGAGCCGCCGCTGCGATCGCGCGTGTCAGCCCGGCGAGATCGAAAGGCATCCCGCGACCGTCGCGCTTGCATACATGGGAGGGCTCGGTCGGCATCGTCATTGGTCAATATCTGGTGTTGAGAATCGGTGAATCCAACTATATGTTGCGTGGACGAATGTCGAAAGCCGGAACGAACGGCGGAGTTGTCCAACGTCATCCGGCTCGAAGAAATGCGGCAGCCATGTCGCCTCGGGCACGGCGCTTTTCGATACAGAAAGCGGCGATCGACATGCCGCGACAAGCCCCGTGTCACGCGATACATTGATCTTTCGCTTGCCGAAGGCGGTGTCGTCGGATTCGATCGATAGGCTGATTGAGGACAATCAACCTGATACGCGACGCGTAAGCGATTTCGGGCGGGAAGATGCGAAAGTAGTGGCGATGACGCGTCGCATTGAGCGTCGGTCCGATTTGCGTCCAAGATGCCCGTGACGCATTTTGCGTAATTCACGTGAAGGCGGCGATGGCCGATAGGGCATCGCGACCGATATCGGATTCCGAACGGCGAACCCTGGACTTTCTCAAGCGGGAACGTGAAGTTGCGATGGTGTGCGCCGAAGCGCACCGGCGAGCCCCACCGAGCTTGATCCGATGTCGTCGACAAACGTGGGTTCGCTTCGGGAAACGCGCTTCAACTGCGATGCAAACCAATTTCCATCGAAACGATGGCTGATCGATTGAATGCCGGAGGCTGATCATGAGTGTATGCGTGTACTGGGGTGACGATGCGTTCACGGCTTCTTGCGGTGACGTTACGGATATGTGCGTCGGCGATGGGCGACGCATTTCGATGCACGAAATCGCGCTGCTCATCCTTCGCACGATGAACGGGGCGAATGCCGGTCGCGTAGACGGAGCAAGCGCGCTGCGGCAGGACCGGGCGATGGATGCGGTGCGAGCGTTGGAGGACGCGCAGATGCGCGTGCTTGTCGCGCGCTGCTCGCGATCCGAGACCCGTGTCACTGTGGCAGTCCGTGCTGCCGAGGCTGGCGGCCGAATGCCGCTCATCGTGACGCAGTCTCATGGCTATCGATGCATGTCGCGGAGAAGCTGACGGTCGTATTGCCTGTCGATCGCTTTCGCATTGCAGTGATATCTCGACACTTCGGCGAAGAGATTCAGAGCGACGATGTGGCGAACAAGTTGGGCATACCGCTGCTCGTTTCGCAGCGCCATACGACGCTGATCGTCGACTACCTGATGGAGCTCGAGAGAGCGGCATGGTCGTCGCTATATCACCGACTCGCCGATTCCGGATTGCGGGTATCCGAGAAGGAACGCGCGTAAAGCGGCCCGCCTTGGCCGACTTGTTCAGTTGCGGCCGAACGGTGCAAGATGTCGGGTCGAAATAAGGTCGATGCACGTCGATTTTGCGAACGAATTCGGGAAGAAGACGATGGGCTCCGCGAAGTGCCGAGCGGCATCGCGGGCCCTCAAACGTGGCGACGGAGGACGTGATCGTGGTGCGTTGGACGCGCGTAGGCGTCGGTTGTCAACCGTAACGTCGAGATGGATGACGACAAGAACGGCTTCGCGGTTTCTTGCGGTCGCAATCGAAATGCATGCGACGCGCGCGACTCCGACGACAGTCGCGGCCGCTCAATCATGCTTGAAGCCGGCACCGGTGCGGGCGCGCCGAAAAATGCTGCGCAATTCATGACGATACCGTGCAACGATCAACGGCGACGTCGATGACGCGCCGAGATTCCAGATCGGTGTATCTATGAGTCTCTTCTCAAAGTCGTCGAGTAATCGGGCTCCACGCGGATGAGAAAGGGCGGCAATGAATAACGCAGCGGCGAGCGCCACTGCGTGTGCGAGTTCTGTGCCGATATCGTGTGTTGACTGTACTGTCATGGGGGCTTGGACAGTATGTAGACGGGTGGTCGATTCGATGGAGAAACGGCCGCACGAAAATGCCGGAACGACAACCGGTTCGGTAACGGGCTTATCGGTAAGCCAGGGACGTCTGCCGGAAGCGACGGTATCGCGGCGCGGCTCAGACGACACGCCGCCATCGCGACGGGTTTCGGATCGGCCGTCCGGACTGCTCGATCACGCGCAAGGGGCGGCCGCATCGAGCAAACGTCGATTCGTGGCTTTCCATGTGCGCGTCGAATCGTTGCGGTATCGGAAGACTGGGTGCGATCCGGAGGCGCGGGCCGACGGATAGCGACCGGAGCGCGACCGTAGCGCTCCGTGATTCGAGGTCAGAACACGTGGCGCATGCCGGCCGTGACGGCGACTTGCTTGTTGCTGGACGACGCCGAGCCGACGCCGATGATGTCCGCGCCGAGATCGAGGCCGTTGGCGTTGACCTTCTGGAATTCTCCCTGCACGTACAGCTCGGTCCGCTGCGACAATGCATAGGCCGCTTGCACGTTGAACTGGTTCCAGCTCGGGTTTTGTCCGGCGAGGTGACCGTCGGTATAGGTATAGGAGCCGGCCAGCGAAATTGCGGGCGTCACCGCATAGCGCGCGTTGACTTCATAGTTGTTGAAGCGCGTAGTGCCCGACAGACCGGTAATACCACCGGCAACGCCCGACTGGCCCGCACTGATTGCGCGGCTGTCGTTCAGGCTGGTTTGCGTAAACACGAATCCGGCAGTCGCGGGACCGTAAGTGTAGTTCAGGCCGGTGCCCCATACGCGTTGACGGCCGGCCGCGAAGGTCCAGTCACCCGCAACTGCACCCGCGTCGGTCGCGTCGAGCGACAGCGCGTTCACGTCGTTGTTGACCTGAAGATACGCGGCAGCCGCATGGAGACCCTGGTAACTGTAAGACACGCCGACACTGTACGCTCGGTTGTTCGAGAAGCTCGTCGAGTTCGAAAACGCATAGAGTGCGCCAAGTTTCAGGCCGTTGTAGTCGACGCTCTGATACTTGACCGCGTTGCTGATACGGAACGAGTCGTTCAAGTTGTCGTTATCGAACGGGTGGGCAAACTGTGTCCCGCCATACTGGCCGCCCGTCAGCGAAAGCGGCCCGAGGTAATCGACGACGCTATCGTACTGCCTGCCGACGGTGAGCGATCCGTACTCGTTATGCGACAGGCCGACGAACGCCTGACGGCCGAATATGCGGCCGTTTTGCCCAGTACTGCCGTTATTGATATTGAAGCCGCTCTCCAAGACAAACAGCGCTTTCATTCCGTCGCCGAGATCCTCGGCACCGCGGAGTCCCCATCTGCCTCCATTGTCCGCTCCGCTCGACTGCTGCCAAGCACTGTGGCCATGCTGGTTGTTCGTATATGTGACGCCTGCGTCGATCAAGCCATAGAGCGTTACGCTGCTCTGCGCATGGGCGACTGTGACGACGCCGCTGCACAGCGCGGTGATGATCAGAGTTTTTTTCATTGACTAGCCTCCGGGCAGGGTAATGAACACGGATTTGCAGCCGTCGCCGTGAGAGCGCCATAAGTGGCGACGGCGCGAGCCGCACGTTTCGTCGGACGAGTGAGACGATTTAGTTTAAGAAGCACCACCGACTGAGATCATGACCAGGCGCAACAGATATCGATCTTCCAATCATGTTTCATCGATAGGGTCTGTCGAGTGGTCGGGAGCATTTTCACGTGCGTGCACGGATATCGGCTCATCGTGCATGTGGCCCAGGTATCGATGCGCTGGTATTGCGAACGGAAACGGGAACGGGCGGCAGCAACGCATGCGTTCCTGCCCGAACGGCATCGTGCGATCGCGCGACCGGGTGGAGAAAACGGCGCATGTGCTGCAGACGATGTGCGGACTCCGTTTCCGATTCGCCGGCCAGCAATGAACCTGCGACGTAAACGAATACGGCCACCGTCACGGCAATGATGATCTGTGTTTGGATTGAATTTTTTCGGATACGCATGGTGTGGGTTCCCGTCAGTGCAAGAACGGTTGCTGGACGACACGGTCAGCGGCGGCCGCATGGCGCGCGCGACGGACGACGTAGCGACAGGGTGTCCGCCCGGCCGTCGCGCGCGAACCGGCCGCGCAGCGGCGCGCATGCCGCATTGCGAGCCATCGCTTACTTCGCGATGGCCTTTTCCTGCTGACGGCCGGTCTCCATGTTGAACTGCTCGACATATTCGTCGACGAGCTTGCGCACCGCTCGGCCGATCTTCCGATAATCGGACTCGTTCAAGTTCGCGAGGGAGACGCGCCCGGACGGATGCGGTGTTCCGAAGCCGCGTCCCGGCAGCAGCACGACATGAGCTTCCCGCGCCAGGCGAAACAGCAGTTCGGACGGTTCGACCCGCTTCAGCAGCCAGTCGACGAACTCGCGTCCGAATGCGCGCTCCCCGAGGAACTCGAGATCCAGAATCGTGTAGTAGTCGACCTTGTTGGGATCGGCGTCGTCGTACGAGATGCCGATGTCCTCGTACAGCGCGCGTTTGCGGCCGCGAATCAGCCGCTTTACGGCCTTTTTGTACGCATCGGGTGTGTCCATCAACGCAAAGAGCGAGAACAAAACCATCTGAACCTGCTGCGGCGTACTGAGGCCCGCAGTGTGATTCAGCGCGACGGTGCGGCTATCGGCGACCAGACGATCGATGAATTTGAGCGAGTCGGGATCCATGGAAATCGATTCATAGCGCTTGCGCAGCTCGTGTTTCTGCTCTTCGGGCAACTCGGCAATCCGTTCGTCGAGCACGTTGTCGTGATGCATGGCAATCGCACCCAGCCGCCAGCCGGTGGCGCCGAAGTACTTCGAATACGAGTAGACGAGGATCGTATTGCGCGGCGCAAGGGCGAACAGCGACAGGAAGTTGTCGGCGAACGTGCCGTAGACGTCGTCCGTGAGCAGGATGAGGTCAGGGCGTTCCTGCACGAGATCGGCGAGATGAGCGAGGCTTTCGTCGTCGAGCCGGACCGACGGCGGATTGCTTGGATTGACGAGAAAGAACGCCTTGATCTTCGGATTCCGCAGCTTGTCGAGCTCTCTCTTCGAGTATTGCCAATTGCTTTCGACGGTCGCGTTCACGTGCACGATATCGAGCTGATAGTCGTTGAGTTTCGGAATCTCGATATACGGCGTGAAGATCGGCATGCCGAGCGCAATTGTGTCGCCGGGCTTGATCAGATGATTCTCGCGCATCGTATTGAAGATGTACGTCATCGCCGCGGTGCCGCCTTCCGTGGCGAACACGTTGAATTTGCCGACGAACGGATACTTGCCGATCATCTCCTGCCGCAGATACTGACCAACGATGGTCTCCGACTGCTTTAGCATTCGGTCCGGAACCGGATAGTTCGCGCCGAGGATGCCTTCGCACATCTCGTAGAGGAAGTCCGTCGCCGACAGTCCGAGTTGGTCACGGACGTACGACAGCGCACGGCGCAGAAAATCGATGCCCTTCGTTCCTTCGCGTTCGTGAAGAAACTGGTCGAACCGCTCGACGAGTCCCTCCCGCTCGGGAAAACCGCCGAGCCCTTCGGGAAGGTAGGCGAGCGTGCGTTCCGACTCGCGCATCGCGAATAGTCCGAGTTGCCAGAAGCCATGACGCGGCATGGTGGCCAGGAAGTTCGGGTTGCCGCGGCCGGCGTTCAGCATTGCCGTATCGATCGGACGGACAGGGATGCTGCCGCAGGCCGCCTTGATCAATTCGTCTTTCAGTTCGAACGGACTGAGTGCCGCGAGTTCGTCGTGCTGGTTCAGCGCTTTCATTTGCGTTCTCCGTTAGGAAAATGCAGCCCACGGGGCTGCGTATGTGGTGATGTGCAACTTGGACGGAAGGCATCAGACGAGGCCGACGACGAGCGGGCCGAGCAACGTCAGCAAAACATTGGCAAGCGCATAGGTAATCGCGAACGGCACGGTCGGGACCGAGCTTTCCGCCCGGTCGAGTACGCCGCCGAATGCAGGATTCGCACTGCGGGATCCGGCCAAAGCACCGGCGAGCACTGCCGCGTTGTTGTAGCGAAGCACGTAGCGGCCGAACAGCATTGTCAGCAGCATCGGGACGAGCGTGACGACGATCCCGAGCAGGAAGATCGTGACGCCGCTCTGCTTGATCGTGACGACCGCCTGCAGCCCGGAGTCGAGACCCACTACGGTGACGAATCCGGCGAGCCCGAAATCCTTCAGCAGTTGCGATGCCGGTTGCGGCATCACCCCGTACGACGGACGCTTCGCGCGCATCCAGCCGAATACGAGTCCGGCGAGCAGACAGCCGCCTCCGGAACCGAGCGTCAGCGGAATGCCAGAGACGCGTACGACCACGAGGCCGATCAGAAGGCCGATAACGATCCCAATGCTCATGTAGACGAAGTCAGTCTTGAGTGTGTACGGCAGTTCCTTGCCCGCTGCGGCAGCCGCCCGCTTCGTGTCGCTCGGCGAGCCGTAGAACGTGATGATGTCGCCGTGCTGCAGCTCCGTATCGGCGAGCAGCGGAAGCGGATGATTCGCGCGCGTCGCGCTTTCGACGTAGACGCCGTGGCGAACGTCGCGATCGATGCGCCCGCGTACTTCGCCGAGCGTCGTGCGCTCCATGTCGCGGCGCGAGAACACCGCCTGGCGCGTCTGCATCACGAGACCGATGCCTTCGCATGCGGGCAGTTCGGGGCCCATGGTCTTTGCTGCCGCGATCATCCCTTCGCGGTGGCCGATCAGCACCACGATGTCGTTGGTCTTCAGCACCACGTCGGGGGACGGCGCGATAGCTTGCCCGTCGCGGCGAATGGACTCGATCGTCACGAGATCGTGATGAGCAAGCTCGATATCGTTGACTGTCTGACCGGCAGCGCCTTCGACGCAAAACGCGCGGCTTACCAGATCGGGGAGTGCAGGAAGCTGGCCGGGGCCGAATGCCGGTTGTCCGCCGGACAGTTCGCGTTCGACGTCGAGCGACGCGTCCTTGAGATCGCGTCCCATGAATTTCGGCAGGATGTTCACGCAGACGATAATTGCGCCGACTGCTCCAAACACGTAAGTGACGGCGTACGCGATCGCGACATCGGCCTGAAGCGCCTTGACGTGATCGGGGGGCAAGCCGAGGCGGGCGATGGTGTCACCGGCGGTGCCGATCACGGCCGACTGCGTCAGTGCGCCGCCGGCGAGGCCAGCGGCTAGCCCCTTGTTGAGATGAAAGAGCTTCGCGCAGATCAGTACGGTGATCAGCGCCGAGATCGCGAGAAACAGCGCCATCGCGATCTCTTTCAGGGTCTTTCTGTTCAGCGAGTGGAAAAAGTCCGGTCCGGACTCGTAGCCGACCGCATAGATGAAGACCGCGAACAGGACTGCCTTGACGCCGTTGTCCACATTCACGCCGATCTGGCTGATCACGACTGCGGCGATCAGCGATCCGCCGACACCGCCCAACTGAAACTTGCCGAACTTGATTTGGCCGATGTAGTAACCGATTGCGAGAGACGCGAAAAAGGCGATCTCCGGCGATTCCTGAAAGACGTGATGTATCCAGTTCATTTTTTCCTCGATATCAAGGGAGTGATGGGCGGGCTGTCAACCGACCCTTGCTGCCAGTGCGACCATCACGGGCCCCGCCAGCGGCAGAAGGACGTTCGATATCGCGTAGGTGATCGTGTAGCCGATCAGGGCCGCCGAATTGCCCGCGATGCCGATGAGGGTGCTGATCGCCGGCGTGCTGCATTGCTGTCCGGCAATGCCGCCACGCTGCATCGGTGCTTCGAGTTTCAGCACCGTCGTGCCGATCCACAGCGAAAGCACGCCCGGAACGAGCACCATCAGAACGCCCGCGATGGGCAGCGCAACGCCGTAAGATCGGACGAGATGCAGCGCGTCCGGCCCTGCGGACATGCCGGTCTCGGCGACGAACGCAGCGAGCCCGAAGTCCTTCAGAAACTCCGCGGCGGCCGAAGGCAACTGGCCGACAGCCGATGGCGCGTGCGGAGCCAACCGAACAGCAGCCCGGACAGCAGGCAGCCGCCGCCGGTACCGACAGAGATCGACATGGTGCCGGCGTGAACGGCGATGTGGCCGAGCGCCATGCCGGCCAACACCCCGAGTGCCAGCAGCCGATGTCGGTGCGGTGCGTCGCGAGGACGACGTTGCCCAGATGTTTCGCGTGATGCTCGATCGCGTACGGCGATCCGGTGACTGTCAGCAGGTCGCCGCAACGCAATACCGTTTCGACGTGGACGGGAATGCTCGCCCCGTTGCGCGACAGGCTTACGACAAGCAGACCGCGCGCGACTTTCGACGGCACGAGCGCATACAGATCCAGCAACGCGAATCCGTCCAGATCACGTCGCACCACCACGTCGGTGCGCTTCGCCGTCAGCATGCCGAACGCGTCTTTGCCGTCGATCTCGTCTCCAATGCACGGTAGCGCGGCGACAACGGCATCGCGTCGCCCCGTGATCAGCGCAACGTCGCCGCGCTGAAGCGTAAGGTCGGGATCTGCGTCGATACGTTCTCCGGAGCGCAGAACGTGCTCGATGGCCAATCCGCCGCGAAATCGTTGTTCGATGCGGTCGATCGAACAGAGGGCGCCTGCGCCGCCGGTGACGGCGCGGCCGACGACGGGCGGAAGCCCCGCCGGTTCGTGCTCGCTTATCTCGTTTGAACCGACCAACTTGTTCCAGACGCGGCCAGCTTCCGGTTTCAGATCGATGCGGAGCAGAAGCGGCGCAAGCTGGTTGGTGAACAGGACGATCGTCACCAGGCCGAACAGATAGCAGATGCTGTATGCGGTCGCGATATTCGCCTGAAGCCGGCTGACGTCTGCGGCGGCGAGGCCGAGCTTGGAAACTGCGTCGGATGCCGTTCCGATGACTGCGGATTCGGCCGCTGCGCCGGCAAACAATCCCGCTGCAGTGCCGGGGTCGAGACGGAGCATGATGACCGCGCAGGAGGCGACGATCACGGCCGAGACCACCTCGATCAGCGACAGTACGCTGTAACGCCAGCCGCGCCCGATACTCGTGAAGAACTGCGGTCCGCCGGCGAAGCCAAGCGCGAAGAGGAACAGTGAAAACGCGATGTTGCGCAGATCCGGGTCGACACGGACACCGGTCTGCCCAATCGCCAACGCGGCGATCAATGTGCCGCACACATTGCCTGGCGAAATGGGACCGATGCGGACGCGGCCGATCAGATAGCCCATGGCAATGCACGCGAACAGCGAAATTTCCGTCTGGCGACCGAGCGCGAATTCAATCATGGTGGACCTCGATCGTCGATTGTGTGCCCATCATGTGCGATGCGACGACGGCGTTCGATGCATCCGTACGAAAACCGATCGGCTCCCGAATGCCCGCAATACGGCCGAGGGCGCCGGACGCATCTCGCGCGTGAGCGGATTGTGGGTGCAGACTGCTTCTGCACGCGCAACGGTTTCCCGCCGAAATGGCTTTTCGGTGTCGGTCCTCGGCGTTTCTGCGGGTTTTTCCCGGACATGCGTATCGGTTCGAGGCCGGCTTCACGCACGACATGTCGTCGGCCGACGAAGCGGACGTTCTCGATTGCTGAACTCGCGTGAACGGCATTGCGAACTGCTGAGACGAGTGTCGCCGGTACGCGCAGCGGACCCGTTTCGCCGGCCCCGACATCGCAATCGATCGATATGTCGACATGAATCGACCGAAATCAGGCATGGTCGTTATATATAAATAGTTGATGTAGATAAACTATAAGGTCTACAGACCGGAGCGCTGAATTTAACGAGAAAATCCGTGACGGAAATCAATCTTGGCGTGAAATGAAAGCGGATCGAAAGAAGCGAGCGAATTGGGCGGTGCATTCGCTGTGCGCGGATGCACGGTACGGCGACTTTGCGACTCCGTCGCATATAGAGCGCGCGAACGGTCGGAGCAGAAGCCTGACGCGACCGTCCGACGAACTGCGTGAATGCGTTCGATTTATATCGATCGATGCGTGATGAATGACAGTCGTGTTGCAGCTTGCGACGGATCAAGTAGCGCGTGACATCCGGCGATTAGGCTGGTCGAGAGCTGATGCCGACGCATGCGTTTTCATGAACGAAAGCGATCGTCGCGGGAATGCCGATCGTTCCGAGATGCATGTAGGGAGGGGCTTGGTCGGCACTCGACATTACGAACGGAATAAGGGGTGAGCGAATGAAAAAGCGTGCAGGAATAATTGGCGTCGTGCTGGTCGCATGTGCGATCGCCTCGTTCTGGATCGTCACATCGCCGGGATTCTGGCACACGGTAAAGCCGGTGCGCGATACGGTCGGATCGGATACGGTCGATCTGCGCAACGGCAGGACGTTGTTCCTTGCAGGCGACTGCGCGACGTGCCACGCATCGCGCGGCGGACATCAACAGACGTTGCTTGGAGGAGGCCGATCGCTGCGGACGGCGTTCGGGACGTTCCGCATGCCGAACATCTCGCCCGACGTACACGACGGCATCGGTTCGTGGACGCTGTCGCAGTTCATTACGGCGATGCGCGAGGGCGTGCTTCCCGACAAAGGGAATGCGTATCCGGCGTTTCCTTACACGTCTTACCAGCACATGAGCGCCAACGACCTGCGCGATCTGTTCGCCTATCTGAAGACATTGCCGGCGGTCAAAGGGCGGCAACCGGACCATGATCTGAGGTTTCCGTTCACGATTCGCCGCGGCATCGGTGTCTGGCGGCTCCTGTTTCTGTCCGGCACACCGTTGCCGGCTGAAAGCGGGAAGAGTGCCGCGTGGCTGCGTGGCCGCTATCTGGTCGAAGGGCCGGCGCATTGTGCCGAATGTCATTCGCCGCGGAACTTTATCGGTGCGATTCCGGGCGATAAACGCTTCTCCGGCGGACCGAATGCGGAAGGAACGGGCTACGTGCCGAACATCACGCCCGACGAGACGGGAATCGACTATTGGACAGTCGACGACATCGTCGCTTATCTGAAAAACGGCGTCACGCCGATCGGCATTCGCGCGGGTGGCGATATGAAGGAGGTCATCGAAAACACGTCGAAACTACCGGATGCGGACCGACTCGCGATCGCGACGTATATCAAGGCATTGCCCGCCATCAGTGCGCCGAATCCGGCTTTGCCGCCGCCCAATCATAGCGAGCAGGTGGTACTGCTGCAGAAGAATGCCGACTCGGCGTGCGCATCGAAGGTTGGTGTGCTTGCCGCGGCGCCGGCCGAACTGGCGCAGGCGGGCACGGCTTATGTGGTGTCGACCAAACGCGTCTATCTCGACAAACCGGT
Organism: Burkholderia dolosa; assembly: GCF_902499135.1. Taxonomy (GTDB): domain Bacteria; phylum Pseudomonadota; class Gammaproteobacteria; order Burkholderiales; family Burkholderiaceae; genus Burkholderia; species Burkholderia dolosa. The sequence goes on along the minus strand of NZ_CABVPR010000059.1, from coordinate 17,066 downwards.
GAACGGAGCGGAGCCTCAGGAAGACGGGAAATTGCTGGCGGCGACCCAGCTGAGCATCGTCGCGCGGGACGGCGAGTGGCTAAAGGTTCGCGTGCACGGATGGCAACAGCAAGGGACCGAAAGCGTGCTTTACGCGCGGCGCGGTCAACGGATCATGGAGGCGGTGCTGTCGGACCAGGCAGCCGCGCGCATCGTGTCACGCGGATCCGAGCGCGATCCGGATACCGGACAAATCTGGAAGCAGGGCGAACTGACGGTATGGACGAGAAGCGATGGGCTCGGCACGAATCTCGGACAGATCTGGCGCTACAGCGACGACCTGATGGCCCATACGTGTACGGTTTGCCACGCACGTCCGGACAGCCGCGATTTCCTGGTCAATCAATGGATCGGCACGCTCGGGGCGATGCGGCACTTCACGTCGCTAGACGACGACCAGTACCGGTTGCTGCTGGCGTGGCTGCAGTACCACGCGAAGGACGCTGGTGCCGAAACCGGACAGGAGGCGCGATGACGGGCGAGGACCGCGAATTCCGCGCGATCGTTGCGGACTGGCTCGCGAATCTGCTGTCGCGACCGCTCGAGGCGGCCGCCGTTGCACGGTATCGTCATCCCGACGCCGTTGCGGTGTTGAATGCGCTTGCTGCCGAACTCGACTGCCGCGACGCACTCGTGGCGATGTGCGCCGCGCTCGACAGCGAGGCGTCCGCGGAAACCGTGGCGCTCGATCTGTCGGTGCTTTATACGCGCCTCTTCGATGGAGTGACCGGACATGTGGCGGTTCCGCTATACGAGAGCGCGTATACGGGAACGGGAGCGCGCCTGTTCGACGAGGCCGCGTGCGAGATGGCCGACCTGCTTGCGGCTATCGGTATGTGCGTCGGCAGCGGCTACCGTGAGGCACCGGATCACGTCTCGGTCGAACTGGCGCTGCTGGCCAGGCTACTCCGAAGCGGCGATATCGAAAACAGCGCGCGGATGGAGGCACGGCTGAGCCGCTGGATACCGCTGTTCGTCGCGGCCTGCAGCGGGGCGGATCCCGACGGTTTTTACGGAGGCGCCGCGACAATGCTTGGCAAGCTGTTCGGCGTGCCGCATGGCGCACGGAACGACACGAATGTCGAGAGCGCGCGAGCCGACGAACTGCGCGAGCCGCATGTCGATTACTCAATAAATAGAGGAAGTCACCATGTCCACGAAAGATGATTCGGTCCTGGAGACCGGCGTGTCGCGACGCGCGTTCATTAAGCGCACACTCGTGGCCGGCGCGCTGGGTGCGGCCGCTCGTTACGGATTGCTGGAGCAGCGCGCTACAGGCGCGTCGGTCGACGCCCGCGAGATTCTCACCGGGTCGCACTGGGGTGCATTCCGGGCGACCGTCAGGAACGGGATCGTTACCGGCGTCAAGCCTTGGGAAGGCGACCCGCATCCGTCGCACCAGCTTCCCGGCGTCATCGATTCGATCTATTCGCCGACGCGCATCCGTTATCCGATGGTGAGACGGGCGTGGCTCGAACACGGCCCGGGCGCCGACGTCGAAGGACGCGGGAAAGGCGATTTCGTTCGCGTAAGCTGGGACCGGGCGCTCGATCTTGTCGCGAAGGAGCTGAAGCGCGTGCGCGACAAGTACAGCGCAAGCGGCATCTATGCCGGCTCGTACGGTTGGCAAAGTCCTGGAAAGCTGCATCCCCCGCGTACGCTGCTTGCGCGCATGATGAACGTCAACGGCGGCTTCGTCGGATACAGCGGCGATTACTCGACCGGTGCGGCGCAGGTTATCTTGCCGTATGTGGTCGGGTCGATCGACGTTTACGAGCAGCCGACCGTGTGGCCCGTCGTGGTCGAGCATACGGAGCTGATGGTTTTCTGGGCTGCCAATCCCGTGTCGACGAACCAGATTGGCTGGCTGGTGCCCGACCACGCCGCGTATCCGGCGATGGAGGCGCTAAAGAAGAAGGGGACGAAGGTCATTTGCATCGATCCGTTTCGAAGCCAGACATGCGACTACTTCAACGCCGAATGGCTGGCACCGCGTCCGCAGACCGACGTCGCGATGATGCTCGGATTAGCGCATACACTTTACGCGGAAAAGCTTTACGACAAGGCGTTCATCGAGCGATATACGACGGGCTTCGATCGATTCGAACCCTACCTGACCGGCGCGGCCGATGGTGTACCGAAAGACGCCGACTGGGCCTCGCGAATCTGCGGCATTCAGGCCGGGACGATCCGTTCGCTTGCCCGCGAATTCGCGTCGAAGCGGACGATGCTGGCGGCAGGCTGGTCGATTCAGCGCCAGCATCACGGCGAGCAGGCACACTGGATGCTGGTGACACTCTCGAGCATGCTCGGACAAATCGGCTTGCCGGGCGGCGGATACGGATTTACTTACCACTATGCGAACGGCGGCAGTCCGTCCGCGACGAGCCCGGTGCTGCCCGGTATCGACGCCGGGACCGGCAAGTTCGAATTCAGCGGCGATGCCGCACGAAAGATACCGGTTTCGCGCGTGGTGGAGATGCTGAACAATCCCGGCAGGCCGTTCGATTTCAACGGGACACGCGCACGCTATCCGGACATCCATCTGGTGTACTGGGCCGGCGGCGATCCGTTCGTCCATCATCAGGACCGTAACGCGATGATCGAGGCATGGAGGAAGCTCGATACGTTCATCGTGCACGATTTCCAGTGGACGCCGACGGCACGCCACGCCGACATCGTGCTGCCGGCGACGACGTCATACGAGCGTAACGACATCGAGCAGATCGGCGATTATTCGAGCACGCACATTCTGGGGATGCACAAGGTCGTCGAACCGCTGTACGAATCGCGCAGCGACTACGACATTTTTGCAGCAATCTGCGGTCGACTCGGCACACGCAAGGCGTTTACCGAGGGCCGCGACGAGATGGAATGGGTCCGGGTGTTCTATGAAGCAGCGCGCGTCCAGGCACGCGGCATGTCGATGGAAATGCCGGTGTTCGACGTATTCTGGCGCAGCACCCAGCCGCTCGCGTTTCCGGTCGGCGATGACGCCAAGCGATACATTCGTCACAAGGCATTCCGCGACGACCCGCTGCTCAACGCGCTCGGCACTGCGTCCGGCAAGATCGAGATCTACAGTTCGACGATCGAGAAGATGAAGTACGAAGACTGCCCTCCGCATCCGACGTGGATGGAACCGATCGAGCGGCTCGACGGGCCGGGCGCGAAATATCCGCTTCACGTCGTAAGCCCGCATCCTCACAGCCGGCTGCACTCCCAGCTGTGCGGCACGGTGTTGCGCAGGCGCTATACGATCGGCGATCGTGAACCTTGCCTGATGAATCCGGCGGATGCGGCGGCGCGGGGAATTTCCGATGGGGACGTGATTCGCGTGTTCAATGAGCGCGGTCAGATTCTCGTCGGCGTCAAGGTGACCGACGCAATAAGGAAAGGCTGCATCCTCATCCATGAGGGCGGCTGGTTCGATCCGGCCTCGCCAGGGCGTGCCGGGAGCCTGTGCCGATATGGGGACGTGAACAATCTGACGGTCGGCGTCGGCACGTCTCGCCTGGCGCAGGCGAACTGCGGACACACGGCGATCGCGGACGCGGAAAAGTTCCGCGGCGATTTGCCGATGGTCGACGTGTTCGAACCGCCGAAGGGGGCCGCGTAGCGAGTCGCCGGTGCATCGCGGCAACGCGCACGACGGAACGGATGCACGGGGCGACTCGTGCCGCGCATCCGACTCGAGCGGCCCACCGTCGCGCTCAATCGAGCAGCTCGTAGCGGACGGGATTGTCGTCGCACTGGCCCACGCCGCATTCGAGCAACGTTGATGCGAGATTCGCGACAATCAGTATCGCGAAGACTGCCACAGCGACATGATTGAATATCTTCCCGACGCCGCGTGCCGGCGTGGCGTCCACCCGTCGCAGTGCAAGCAGCGCCGCTACATAGAGCACGGTGAGCGACGCTGCGATCGCAGCCCATGTATAGAAATGGAACCCCCACAGTGTGGAACCGTAACTGCCCGTGCCCGGCGCGATATGCAGCAGGACCTGACGAAGCGCGACCGCGCCGGTCGCGATCGCGCTGACGACGACAAGACCGTAATGGGTGGCGCGCGCACCGAAATGAATGTTCAGCGTGAATCCGAGCCCGATCAGGATGAGCCCGGCACGCTGCAGAAGACAGAGCGGACATGGCAGCTCGTGCAGTACGAGCTGATAGTAGAACGCGAGCAGCAGCGCGGCGTCGATGCCCAGTAGCGCTAATGCGTTCAGCGAGCGATCCGGCGAGATGAGCGATTCCATACGCTCGCGTGTAATGCGTGCATTCATTGGAGAGACTCCCGTTAGAAGGACAGGTTGAGCGAATCGGTGACGTGATGCGAGAACGAGGCCACGGTTATCGCGAGCGTGACGAGCAGAAACAAGATCGCGCGTCGCCGGTACTTGCCACGGACGATTTCGGCAAGCGTCATAAGCGACAGCAGGAATGGGAGAAACATGAACATGTCGGACCTCACGGCTCGGAACGATTGAAGGTGCCGACGCACCGCAATCCGCGCATGGTTGCCGCGTCGTGCTGCGTGCGTCGGCAGGAACGGGCACTGGCCGCGCCCGGTGTGACTACCAGTCGTATTTGGCGGTTGCAAGCACGGTGCGCGCATCGCCGTAGAAGCAGCGGTCATCGCTTTGGCAACTGCCGATGAAGTGCCGATCCAACAGATTGTTCACGTTCAACGCGAATGCCCACCTTCCGCTGTCGTAGTGAATTGCGGTATCGAGCACCGTATAGGACGGCGCGACGAGCGTGTTGGCGGCATTGCCTGGCATATCGCTCTGGTAGCGAATGCCGGCGCCCCATCCCCACCCGCCGAGGGCACCGCCGTGCCACGTCCAGTCGAGCCATGCGGACGCGAGCTGGCGCGGCAGCGGATAGGTGGTCGGCCATTTTCCGGCATACCGATCGTCGGCGCCTGCATTCTTGACGTCCTGATATGCGTATGACGCGATGATCGAAAGATTGCGCGACAGGCGTCCGACCGCACTGAACTCGATGCCACGCGATTTCACTTTTCCTGTCTGCTGCTGGTGGAGCGGATCGTTCGGGTCGGGAACGAGTACGTTCGTCTGCTCGATCTGATAGACGTCGGCGGTCAGCATCATGTTCTTGTGCGGCACCTCCCAACGCAGACCGGCTTCCACCTGGCGGCCATGGTTCGGTGCCGCGGTGCTTCCGTTCGACAACGTGACGATCGATTGCGACGGATTGAACGAGGTCGAATAGTCGACGAACGGAGAGAGGCCGAGCGGGCCTTCGAAGGTCAACCCGACCCGTTCCGAGAATCCCGCGTCCGTATGGGACTCGTGCGTGCCGCGCGTCAGCGCGTCTTCGTCGACGCGGTTCCAGTCGTAGCGCCCGCCGACAGTCAGCGCTAGACGCCCCCACTTGATCTGATCCTGTGCATATACGCCGAGATCGTCGAGTGTCGTCCGATCCGACAAGCGTCGCACGCCGGGGCCGGAGAAAATGTCCGGGGAAACGATTCCGTAAACCGGATCGAACAAATTCAGATCGGGGCCGGGCGCGCTCCAGTCGCTGTCAGTCGAGCGCTGGCGATCGTATTCAAGCCCGAACAGGACGGTATGCTCGGTGGGACCTGCACCGAACCGCGTCTGCAGCGTGTTGTCGACGTCCATCCGGTTGTAGTGCGGCTGACTCAGTTCCGCGAGACGCTTCAGGTGCGAACGCGTCGGATCGAGCGGGGCGAGACCCTGGCCCCACAGTGCAGCCGTGTCGAGCGAGACTGACAGATAGCGGACTTTCTGCCTGAACGACATATCCGGGGAAAACGTGTGATCGAGCGCATAGCCGATCGACCATTGCTTCTTTGCGTAGTGTGCGAGCGACGGGTCGCCCGTATACAAGTCGTATGGAACCTTGCCGTTCGGATTGGGCAGGACCGTGCCGGCCGCCGGCAGGTAGTTCGATGTCCAGTCGCCATGATCCTGCAGATACGTGGCGTCGAATACGATCGACGTGTTTGCGTCCGGCTGCCAGCGAAATGACGGCGCAAGCGATATGCGTTGTTGGCCGTTCGGTCCCGTCGTCATATTGCCGTCGCGCAGCACACCGACGAAGCGATAGGATAACGATCGCGCTTTGTCGATCGGCGAGCCGAGATCGAACATGAACTGCTTGCGTGCATAGTTGCCGATCTGAAAGCCGGTCTCGCGGTAGCGCTCCCCGTCGGCGAGCTTGCTTTGAATGTCGACCAGTGCGCCCGGCTGCCCGGGCCCGTACAGCGCCGACGCTGGTCCGCGCAGCACGGAGATGCTATCGATCATGTACGGATCCACGCGCCACGATGCGCGCAGCTCGGTACTCGGAACCTGCATGCCGTCGACGAACACGTTCGGCGCGAAGCCGCGTATGCCCGTCAGCCAGTCCGTCCGCGTGTCGACCGAGTACGCCGAAAATCCCGGCATGTACCGGAGCGCGTCCCCGACGCTTGACGATCCGGTTTCCTCTATCTGTTCGGCGGTAATGACGTTGGTGGTCTGCGGGATCTCGCGAATCGGTACATCGGTCTTGGTTCCTATGCCGGCCCGCTTGCCGACCAGACCGACATACGGCGCCGGACTCGTCTGACCCGTCACCTGGATCGTGGGGAGCACCGCGGTCCGGCTCGCGCCGGCGCCCGGCACGCCGGCATCCGGCTCGGAAAGTGGATCGGCGATCGCGCGTCCGGCAAGCAGCAGGCCGCAACAGGTAATCTTGCGCCAGACGCTCGATAGCCGCTTGTTATGGCGCGCATACGAGCAATGCTGTCCAGTGCGGTGTCGATTCTGCCGGGAATGGCGTCGCAGGGAAACACGGGAAAATGGGCGAATCATCTTCGTACCAACCTCGATAAATTGATTGAACGGGCGTCGCGGCTGCACGCCGCGCAGTCCTGACATCGTTCAGGCAGAGGTATTGCGGGGAGATGACCGGATAGTTTTTGTATCAGCAGTCGGGGGCGGTGACGCCGGATATCGTCACATGGCGCCGCTTGAATCGCGTGGCGGGCGCCGATGTCGTGTTGTTTGTGGGCGCGTGCCGTTTTCCGGCTATATCGGTGCGGCCGGACGCGTTCGGAACCGCCGCGCGAGAAAGCGAGTCCCGATCATGCACGACGTCACGAGCAGCACCGACGTACAGCATGCGACCGTATAACCGGAGAAATGCGAGGTCGTCCAGTACAGAAGCGGGACCACCGCGAAATGCGAAGCCAGATACGAAAGACCGGACGCACACACCATCGCGCCGATCGATCCCGTCTTGCTTCCCGTTTCGATCACCGTATCGGTCGCGAAGGCGCTGAAGAAAAAGTATCCGCACTTCAATGCGAGAAATCCGGCAACCGTCACGAGCGGATTTCCGCTCACGCTTGCGCTGGTGAGCAGAACGGCAGACAGCGCCGACAGCAGCCCGCTGATCGATTCGAGATGCCTTGACGTGAAGATCCGAAGTGCGGGCACGATCTGGCCGGTCGCGAGAATACCGAGCACCGCGATGCCGATGCCGACCGTGGACAGGCCGACGCGCGCGAGCGTGACGCCCTGAGACAGCAGAAGCGGTTGCGTCACGCGAAAAGCGAGATCGATGCCCAGCCAGCCGAGTGCGATGACGACCACGTAGCAACCGGTTTCAGCCGTCCCGAGGCGTCGCGTGCCCGGAAGCGCTGAAATGGAAACCGACGATTCGCCTTCACCCGAACGGTGCGAGCCGATCGACATGTCGACGCAGATCGGCATGGCCAGCGCCGCGAGTAGCGCCGCCGTCATCAGCAGCACCGGCCGGATGCCGTAATGCGCACAAAGCGCCAACAGAACGCCGCCCGTGAGTGTGGACGCGAGCAGAACGCCGAATGCTTCGTATAGCGACACGCGTGCGCATTCGAGTTGCTCGTGCCCGCGCGCCTCGAGCATCGCGGACGCATCGATCAGCCCGCGCTCGATGCCGGACAGCAGGCACACGGCCGCACCGGCCGCGAACAGAATCCGCTCGAGATCCGCGAGGGTCGAAATTGACATCGTGACAAGCGCCGTTCCGATAAAGATCGTCACAATCGCGACACGCATGCATAGCAGAAGCGCTACCGAGCGCCGCAACGGGGCAGTTTTGGCGATGAAGCGCAGTAACGGCGGAACGATCGCGCACCGGAGGCACCACATCAGCGAAAGCGATGCAAACACCGGCAACGTAGCGACGGACGCATGGCGCGCTTTCAGGATGACCGGTACGGCCATCGAAAAGAACTGAACGGCGATCTGGTTTCCCAGATATGCCGCTTTTACCGAATTGATATAGCGTCCTTGCATCGTTCGTCTACCGATTGAGATGCGGTCGTGCCGGCACTGCTGCGCGCCGCCGCGGCGGCGCGAGGTTCGTGCGACGAAACCGTCGTGAAAGCGTCACTTGCCCATGATCTTCTCGATCAGCATCAGCAACGTGTTGACTTCGTCGGACGATAGCCGATTGAACGCGCGCGGCGGCTGATCGAGAATGCTCCGTGCGGACTTCGCGAGCTCGCGGCCTTGATCGGTCAGCATGATCAGTTTGCTTCGCCGGTCCGTGGGAGACGTGACGCGCATGATGCTGCCGTCGACCTCGAGATCACGGAGAATCAGCGATATGTACGTCTTGTCGGACGCGAACCGCTGTACCAGATCGGACGCCGACTCCGAATGCTTGAGCAGGCTGATCAGAACTTTGACCTTGAAATACGTGATGCCGAGCGCATTCGATACGCGCTTGCGCGGATCGTCGTCTTCCAGAACGAGGTCGCGTAACTGGACCCATGCGCGCTTGGCTGCGGCGGATGTCGATGTTGCCATGTCAGTCTCCTTTGGTTTGAACGTTCTCGATGGACGTTTCGCATCGGCTCTGTCTGTCGATCAGCATGCTCAATGCGCCGATCAGCAGCCCAAACGCTACGATCAGAAGCCACATTGGGCGCGATGCATCGGTGCTGCTGCCAACCGCGGTGCCACCGTCATGTGCGTGACACGCGATGATCGACCCGGCGATCGCGACGCCGAGCGATGTACCGGCTTGGCGTCCGGTCGATGCGATGCCGGCGGCGACGCCCGCCTGGCCCGGCGGCAATCCCGATACGGCTGTGTTCGTGATCGGGGCATTGACGAGACCGGATCCGATTCCGAAGATCGCGTAAATCAGCATCATGTAGGCGAGCGACGCCTGCTCCGGCAGCAAATACAGCATGATGGCTGCCAGCGCGAACGACAGGCCGCTTGCCGCTAGAGGCGTGCGGGGACCGGTGCTGGCGACCAGCTTGCCCGACACGGTGGAGAATACGATCGTCATCAGCGCAACGGGCAGCGTCGCCGTGCCCGCCGCAAGCGGGGGCAGTCCGCGCGTGTTTTGCAGGTACAGCGTGTTCAGGAACATAAAACCGCCGATCGACGTGAACGCGACGACACAGCTGGCAATCGCGGCCGAAAAGGCCGGATCCCGAAAGTACTTGAGATCGATCAGCGGTTCGGTCGTCCGCGCCTCCCATACAAGCAGCACCGCGAGTGCGGCGATCGCGAGCACGGCGATCAGCAGGACGTGCGGGGAGAGCCAGCCGATCCGCGGCCCTTCGATAATCGCGCCGATCGCACTCGCCAGGAAGACGAGCATCGACAGCTGGCCGGGAATGTCGAAGCGGCGCGGTTTGAGCGCTTTCGAGTTCGGGACGAACAGGAAGGTGAGAACGACGCCCACTAGCGCGATCGGGACGTTGATCCAAAACACCGACCGCCATCCGAGCATCGACACGAGCAGGCCTCCCAGCAGCGGACCGGCCGCGGTGCCAAGCCCATTGACGGCGCCCCAGACGCCGATGGCCATCGCGCGTTCGCGCTCGTCTGTAAACGTATTCGCGATGATCGACATCGCGACCGGATTGAGCATTGCCCCTCCGACGGCCTGAAAGATCCGCGCCGCGACGAGCAGCGACGGACTCGGTGCGAACGAGCAGAGCAGCGATCCGAGCCCGAAGAGTGTGACACCGCACATGAAAACCGGCTTTCTCCCGAAGCGGTCCCCAAGACTCCCGCCCAGAATCAGAAGCGACGCGAGCACGAGCGTATAGGCATCGACGATCCATTGAAGATCGGTGATGCGCGCGCCGATATCCTCGCTCATTGCCGGCAGAGCGACGTTCACGATGCTGTTGTCAAGGCTAACCAGGAAGAGGCTGATGCAACATATCATCAGGATTCCGTGGCGACGACTGAAAGCGTTGGGGATGCGATGGAAGATCGGCATGGCAGCACTCATGTTGTTGCCTACACAATAGTATATATACTACAACTAAAATGCCGTTGTGACAATGAATTTGCAAACGGAGGCTGAGGAGAAGGGTGCAGCGAGACGGTGTCCGTATGTGTGGAGGCGAGGCAGGAACATTGACGGCGTGCAAGCAGGGCGCGGTCGGGCGCGATCCCGGCTACTGGTTATTTTCATGATTTTTTTGACAGGAGGTCGATGTCTGGCTGCTTCGTTTGACATCGATCAATGCGGAAACTGGTCTCGTTCGTCCGATCCGTGTTGTTTTTCGGGGCGCAGCGACAGATGGCCGGATCAACTCCCGCAAGCGTTCGCAGCGACGATGTCGGGGCGACATATGTGCGCTCCGACCATTCGGCGATCGACGATTTTCACCTGCCTCCCCAGAATGGTGTGGCAAAGAAACGAAACCGCGACATTTCAGAACGGCGTCCGAGTGCGCGAACGCGGAATCGCGGAGCGTGGACGCGTCAAGCGCGGATGCCTGAATCGGCGTCGCTGCTACGGACCGATTGGAGGATGGCCTGAATGGTAGCGTCGATCATCGGGTCGTCGCAATCGACGCACATTGCGCCGATTGCGGAAGCTGCATGAGACAGCCTGAGCGGAAGCACGTCGAGTGGCGGCACATCGATGTGCGCTGCGACACTCGCGCGCGACGTGACGAACAGGCACGGAATCTGACGGGCGACCGCGATATTGGTTTGCAGTGAATGGGATTCCATGACGACCGGCGGCATTCGCAGACCGGCATGCGCGAATTCCGTTTCGATCGCTACCCGCGCCGGTGCGCCCGATGCCGGCGCGATCCACGGAAACTCGGCGGCGTCGCGCCACGTGACGTCCGATCGAGCCAGCAGCGGATGGTCGGGCCCGCAGACGATGGTGAACTCGTCGTCGTAGAGCCGGCGAACTCGAAATTCGCTATTCAGCGCATTGGCATCCAGCCGGCACACCAGCAGATCAAGCTCGTGACGCTGCAGTTGCCGCAGCAGCACGTCGAAGGTGTTCTCGTTCACGTGTATCTGCAGTTCGCCGTATCGGCGGGTGGACCATCTCAGAATGGGCGGGACGATGACGTGGGAGGCACCGGGAATGATGCCAAGGGCCAGTGTGCGCCCGATACCCGACTGCATCGCTTCGAGGCGCGGCGGCACCTTGCGCAGCTCGGTCAGGATGCGCTCGACGGCGGTTAGCACGAGCTCGCCGCATGGCGTCGTGGTCATGCGGCGCGTGGTGCGCTCGAACAGCGATGCACCGAGCGCGCCTTCGATGTCCTTAAGCCACTTCGACAGCGCCGGCTGGCTGATGGCGGCCGCCTCGGCTGTGCGTCCGATGCTGAGATTGCGGCCGAGGCAAGCCAGCATTTCAAGATCGCGGATCCGAAGCTTGCGTAGCGCGCTCGGCAGCGACGCGTGTTCGGCATGGAGGCGTTTCGGAAGCGCAGTGTGCGGACGGGATGACGAAAACACGGGATCTCCGGTTGATGAGCTGAAAGTTATGAGTGTGCAAATCATTTCATGAAAACGATTGGGCATCGTGTTCACAATGGATAGTACATGCTGCACAACGGTTATATAGAGTAAACCATATGCGCATCGTCATGAAACGCACGGATAGGAGCACGTATGAAAGAGCGAAACCGGAATGGCGGTCGGAATGAGCAATCGAAGCGCCGTGACGGACCGGAAAAGGAAATCAGCACCGCGCGTCGGGGCTTTTTAAAGTCGGCCGGGGCCGCGATGGCTTCGGCCGGTCTCGGCATGCCGCTGATAACCGAATCCGGTGACGCGGTCGCCGCTGCCGTAGGGGCGAGCAAGCCGGTACCCGATGCGCCACCGTCAGGATTCAACATTCTGTTCATCCTGACCGATCAGGAGCATCACTTCGATCGCTGGCCGTATCCGGTACCGGGTCGCGAGCGCCTCAAAAGGGAAGGGACGACGTTCACGAATCATCAGATCGCTTCGTGCGTGTGCTCGCCTTCGCGATCGACTGTCTACACGGGACAGCATACGCAGCATACGCGCGTGTTCGATAACGCTGGCCTTCCGTGGCAACCCGACATGTCGACGAGTATCCGTACGATCGGGCACATGATGCGCGATGTGGACTACTACCCGGTGTATCTCGGGAAGTGGCATCTGAGCGCGACGTTGCACGAGACGTCGAGGGCTTACAACGCGCCGGTTGAAAGCTACTGCAAGGCGATGAAGGAGTACGGATTCGACGACTACTTCGGCGTGGGCGATCTGATCGGCGGCGTGCGTGGCGGGTACGACTACGACGGTATGACGACGGCATCGGCCATCAGCTGGCTCCGGCAGCACGGCGTGCGTCTGCGCGACGAGCGCAAGCCGTGGTTCATGGCCGTCAATATCGTGAATCCGCACGATGCGATGTTCGTGGACACGGATCCGGAAGGTATCGAGCAGCAACGTGCGACCCGTCCGTTGCTTGGCACCGCGAGACCGCCGAAAGATAGGCTGTACGACGCGCGATGGAACGATGTCCCGCTTCCGGCCTCGCGTCACCAGCCGTACGACGAGCACGGTCGGCCGGCCGCGCAAGGCATGTTCTTTCGCGCACGCGAGAATCTTGTGGGGGTATATCCGCTCACCGACGAGCGCGTCCGTACTTATCAGAACTATTACTTCAACTGCATCCGCGATGCCGATACGCACATCGTCAGGCTGCTGGACGAGCTGGAGTCGCTGCACCTCGACCAGACCACGATCGTCGTGCTGACATCGGACCACGGTGATCATGCGGGCGCGCATCAATTGGTTTGCAAGGGCGCGACGACGTACAAGGAACAGAATCACGTTCCGCTGATCATCCGACATCCTGCATACCCCGGCGGCAGGACGTGCGCGGCATTGACATCGCACGTCGACCTCGTGCCGACGCTGCTCGAGCTAACGGGCCTAGATCACGCCGCCGCGGCGCGTGTCGCTGGGCCCGGCGCGAAAGGGCGAGGTTTTGCGCGATTGCTGCGCAGTCCGGACCGTGCAGGAATCAACGACATTCGGCCCGCCGCGCTATACAACTACGCGATGTTGCTCTACTACGACAGCGACTGGATGCTGCAAGAGTTGCGCATGCTGACGGAGAAGGGCATCCCCGTCGAGGAACTGCATCGCCTCGTGCTGGCCCGGCAGCCCGATTTCCGTCTGCGCGGCGGCATTCGCAGCGTGTTCGACGGGCGGTACCGGTTCAGCCGGTACTTCTCGCTGATGCGCTTCAATCGACCGACGACGATCGACGCGTTATTCGAAAACAACGACGTCGAACTATATGACTTGCATGCGGACCCGGGCGAAACGAGCAATCTCGCAGTCAGGCGCAAGGAAAACGCCGAACTGCTGACGCGCATGAACGCACTGCTGAACGACCGGATCGACGAAGAAGTCGGCGAAGATCGGCCGGATGTGATGCCGATCAAGGACGGCAGGGTTCAGTTCACGTTTCGATCCGACGCGCATATCTGATGGCTATGCGACGCAATGACGGCGACAGGCAAAGGCCGCCATCGCCGCATTCACTTGCTAGGGGGCGGCGATGAATTCAGGGGCTCATCGAACGGTGCGGTTCGCGTTGACGATCGGCATGGCGGTGGCGTCGTGCGCGCAGGCGTCCACCGACAGCTCGAATGCGAGCAACAGCCCGCTTACGCACAGACGTGCATTCAACATCCAGAATTACTTCGTGCCGGGCGGGTATGGAAATGCAGCGGGGCAAAACGATGCGATGCTCCGCTTCATGGAGCCGTTCGCACCGAATTCGGTTGTGGGGACGCCGGAACTGTTTCGGCTCACGGTGCCAATAAGCACACGTCGTGCAGGCGAACGCGGCGAGATGACCGGGATCGGCGACATCAATCTCTTCGACATCTTCCTGTTTGGCGATGGCAGCACAAAATTCGGCGCGGGGCCGCTCGTGACGGCACCGACCGCCACCGATCGGGCCTTGGGAACCGGAAAATGGCAAGCCGGTCTTGCCGCGATTGCCATCAATACGAGCGAGCGCGGCCTGCTGGGGGCACTGGTCCAATGGCAGCACTCGTTCGCCGGCAACGGCGAACGGCCGGCTGTCCAGACGCTGACCGCGCAGCCGTTGTTCATTCTGAACCTCAAAGAGAACTGGTACTTCCGTTCGACCGCGATCTCGACGTTCGATTTTCAGCACGGCGCATACGTCGTGCCGATCGGTGCCGGCTTCGGGAAAGTGTGGGACAAACATGGCGTCATCTACAACTTGTTTGTCGAGCCTCAGTATGCGCCGTTGCGGCGCGGGGATTTTCCGAGACTGCAGGTTTATGCGGGCTTGAACATGATGTTCAAGAAGTAGAGAGCGGCGACATCGCTCGCGGCCGTCGTCAGCCGCTGCTCGCTGAAGACGTGCGTTGCGTATGCGGGCGACGGTGACAGGAATTGAGGAAATCGATTGAAGTTGCAAACCAATGCAGGGCGAAAAATGGTGGCAGTGCTGCTGGGCGTTTCTCTGTGTCTGTCGGGCTGCACGACCTATCAGCCGGTTGTTCGTCACGCCGCGCAGCAGCCGGATGCCGAAACGGCAGTGCGTTCGACGTGTTCGGACCTGTCCGTGGATCCTCGGCGCGACGTGAAGGTGGGGGACGATATCCGGTTCACGACTTGCGACGGTCTTTCGGGGAGCATGAAAGTGGCCGCGATCGACGGTACGCGCATCGCCGACGAGCGCCACGAAGTCGACATACGGAACCTGAGCGAGCTGCAAGTCAAGTCCGTCTCAGTCGGACGAAGCGCGCTCGTCGGCCTCGGAATGGGCGTGACGGTGGCAATCGCGATCACGCTGGTCTTCAGCGTAGGTGCGATGGCAGCAATGCTCGGAATGCTGCACGCGTGACGACCGCGCGCGATGCGCATCACCGCATGCGTGCATGTGGACGACGAGCGCGTTCGCCCGCTGGTCGCGCCGACGGTGCACGGCTCCGTAGGCCACGTGCGAGCAAGATGATGCACGGCGTTCATCGTATCGGAGGGGCGCAGATCAACGGGATTTCCATATGCTAGACAGGAAGGCGAGTGTGATCGTGATGCTGGCGCTCGCGCATGCAGGCGCCGCATCCGCGCAGAGCAGCGTCACGCTGTTCGGGGTGCTCGATAGCGGCGTGAGCTATGTCAGCAACGAGGGCGGACACGGCAACGCGAAGCTCGATGACGGCATTTTTACGCCGAGCGTCGTCGGATTGCGCGGCAGCGAAGATCTTGGCGGCGGCACGCATGCGATCTTCGGGCTCGTTAGCCAGATCTCGACCGGCAACGGCTCGATCGTCGGCAACGCACTGTTCGCGCGAACCGCGTTCGTTGGCCTGCAGCAGGAACGCTACGGCACGCTGACCTTCGGCAACCAATACGAATTCATGGCCGATACGCTGTTCTTCAGCGGTGTCGATGCGGCTCTCGGCGTCGGCGGGCTGTACAACCTGCGCAACGGCCCGTTCCAGAAGCTCGCGCTGCCGGACAACCCGACCGGCGCGTTCGACTGGGACCGGCTCGGCGGCAGTCAGCGTGTCGCCAATGCGGCGAAATACGTGAGCCCCACGCTCGGCGGTCTGAAATTCGGTGCGCTTTATGGATTCGGCGGCGTGCCGGGCAGCATCGGCGCGAACAGCACCGTCAGCGCCGGTGCCGATTATTCGACGGGGACGTTCGGCGCGGCCGCCGCCTTTACGAACGAGAAATACGGTGCCCGGCCAGGCTCGCCGGCTACGAGCGTCTTGGACTGGGGCGCGGGCGTCCGCTACCGGCTCGACGCGGTCGACTTGAGCGCACTGTTCACGACTGTGCGCAATGCCGCATCGGGTGGCGCGGTATGGATGAGCGAGTTCGGCGGCGCTTGGAAGCTGACCGCGGCGACAACCGTCGGCGCCGACTACATGTATATGAAGGGGAACGCGGCGCTCGACGACAATCACGCGCACCAGGTAACCGCGACGATCCGGTATTCGCTGTCGAAACGAACGATCGTGTACGCAAGCGGCGTGTGGCAACGTGCGAACGTTGGTGCACATGCGCAGATCGGTGGCGTGATGGATCCGGACGGCGCATCGTCCGGCGCAACCCAAGCCATCGCGCGCATCGGCGTCAATACGGTTTTCTGATCACGTAAAACGCGAGAAGCTTGCACATCACGCCGCGACATCGAGCGAAATTCTCACGGCCGTCGAAATAACGATGGAAATTGACTTCTCGCATCCAGGCAAGCCGACCCACAATGCGAAGAATGAATCCTTCAACGGACGCTTTGAGGAGGAATGCCCCGACGCGCACGGGTTCTTGTCGCTTGAGGGGTAATCGTTCTTTTCGTTGCAAAATCTGGTGGTTTCGCAGCAAAGCCTGTTGTGACCGGGCCTTGCTGCCGATTCCGACTATCGTCGAATGGCTCGGCCGGGATCTGCGCTAAAGCGAACCGGTTGTAAACGTTGATCCCGTTCACGTTCGCCTTGTCGAGCCGCTCCTCGATGACGTGCTTGAGCCACCGGATATCGCGAGATGGTCGGAAACCAGATCGATCCTATCCTTGTCCTGACCAGCAGCATCGGCGACGGCTCGATATCTCGGTCGATGCCAATGTAACGTTCTGCGTCGAGAAGAGACTTCATGACGCTTCACTGCTAGTGTCCCGTTCCGCTGATTCGCGAACAAAGTCGGTGTAGCTTTTCGAGGATGGAATCGGCAGACGCGGTCCAG
>NZ_CABVPR010000058.1 GCF_902499135.1 Burkholderia dolosa | reverse complement strand
ACCATCCCCGCGCGCCGGCTTTTTGCGGCGAGCGTGCCGTAGACGAGCGTGAACGCGAGCGATGCGACCATCGCGGCCAGCATCCGCAGCGTCGTGCGCAGCGCATATTCGGGCAGATTCGACGGATCGAGCGAGATCTTCTGCGCCTGCAGCGTGCCGATCGGCGCCATCGTTTCGTGGAAGCCGACGACCGCCATCGCGATCACGCAGATGATCAGCGGGAACGCGATGAAATCCCATCGGTTCGGCAGGACGCGCCACGCGGACGCGTTGGCGGTCCGGTTCGGATCGAATCCGACGTCCATCAGGCGCCCTCCCCGGTAAGGCCGAACGAAGCCGGCAGACGATGTTGATTCATGGCAAAGCGCACGGGCGCGGTAATTCGATTGACTCACGATCTCACGCACGCGCGGCGCGCAGTGCGTGCTAGCTGCGCGCGGCGCAGTCCCGGTCGAGTCGGCCCACGACGGCACGACACTACACCAACCCGTATTTCAGGTACAACCGTCCGACGGACGGCGCGGCGGCCGGCGCCGCGCGGGCGGCACACGGATCGTGCCCGACGCGCGGGCCCGGCGGGCGCGCGGTGCGGAGCAGCCCGGCCGCAGTCTTTCGGCCGGCATGCAGGCCCCGAATTATGCCGTGATCCGGGCCGGCCGTGAACCCGCCCGCCGCACGCGCATGCAAACCGCGTCGGGCGTCGCCGGCCGGATCCGGCGAAGCGGGTATGATCGTGACTTGCCCCGTTGGGGCCGATCGACGAGCGGGAGGAAGGAAATGGCAGGAAACTTGGTGATCGTCTGCCGCGATCAGGATGCCGACGCGTTCTACGAACTGATGCAGGAGTACGGGTCGTTCCAGACGCGGCTGTCGTCGACGGCATGGTACCTGAACATGAACGTCGTGCCGGAATCGCTGCAGGACGAAATCCTGGAGCGGCTCGGCCGCTACACGACCGTCTACATCTTCGAGGCCACGAGCGTGACCTACAACACCATCGACAGCAACGCGGCGGAGACGCTCGGCACGCTGTTCGGCGAATGAAGCCGCGATGCCTGCCGCGCGCGGCAGGCATCGGATGCGCCGCTTACGCGGCCTGCGCGTGCGGTTCGTCCTTCGGCACGACGTCGAACGGGAACGTCATCGCGACGCGCAGGCCGCCTTCCGGACGATTGCCGATCTCGCACGTCCCGCCCAGCCGCAGCACCAGCCGCTCGACGATCGCGAGCCCGAGCCCGCTGTGCCCGTTTCCGCCGCGTGCCGGGTCGAGCCGCACGAACGGCCGCGTCGCGGCCGCCAGATCGCGCGGCGCGATTCCGCCGCCGCTGTCGCTG
Organism: Burkholderia dolosa; assembly: GCF_902499135.1. Classification (GTDB taxonomy): domain Bacteria; phylum Pseudomonadota; class Gammaproteobacteria; order Burkholderiales; family Burkholderiaceae; genus Burkholderia; species Burkholderia dolosa. The sequence goes on along the minus strand of NZ_CABVPR010000058.1, from coordinate 35,756 downwards.
ACCGACAGCACGTAGCCGGCCGGCGTGCGCGCGGTCTCGACGATCACCGGCGGTGCGCCGTACGCATGCGCATTGTCGAGCAGGTTCGACAGAATCCGGTCGAGCGACGCGGTCGGCAGACGAAAAGCCGGATCGGTCGCGAGCCGCGTCTGCACCGTCGGCGCATTCGGCGCCACCGCACGATAGCTGCGCGCGATCCGCTCGCATGCATGGTCGACCGGCACCGGCTCGCTGCGATCCACGCCGCCGTGCGCGAACACGAGAAACTGGTCGACGATGTGCGACATCGAGTCGACGTCGCGCACCACGCCGTCGCGCAGCCGCGCGTCGTCCATCATCTCGGCGCGCAGGCGCATCCGCGCAAGCGGCGTACGCAGGTCGTGCGCAACGCCCGCGAGCATCACCGCGCGATCGTTCTCCGCCTGCGAAACCTGTTCGACCATCTGGTTGAAGCCGCGCGTGAGCTGGCGCAGCTCGCGCGGACCGCGCTCGCGCAACGGTGGCACCGGCTGGCCGCGGCCGAAACGCGCGACCGCGCGCGCGAGCGAACGCAGCGGCTGCTGCAGCTGCCATGCGGCGAACAGTGCGGCGATCACGGCCGCCGAGAAGATCGTGCCGAGCCACAGCAGCATCCGGTCGAGCGAGCGCGGCGGCCGCAGCGGCTGAACCGGCACGACGATCCAGTTGCGATCGGTCGGTTCCTTGACCCACAGCACCGGCGGATGGCCCGGCATGCCGATCTCGACCTGCGTGCCGGGCGGCATCCGCTCGCTCACGTCGTCGCGAAAGCGCTTGAGCGGCGGCGGCATCTTCGACGAATCGGCGTGCGGCACGTCGGGGCTGTCCGGCGGCACGAGCCGCACGCGCGACGGCAGCGGCTGGTCGGGCGTACGCGCGACGTGCTGACGCACCGCATCGACGAGGAACGCGGCCTCCTCGACCGCATAGCGCGTCTGCATCTGGTTGCGCTCGAGCCGCATCGCGAAATACCACGCGAAATGCGACAGCAGCAGCACGCCGATCACGAGCAGCGCCAGCCGCCCGAACAGCGAATCAATGGGCTTGCGCATGAGCCTCGCCGTCGGGCACGAACACGTAGCCGCGCCCGCGGACCGTCTGGATGAAGCGCGGCGTCGACGGATCGGTCTCGAGGATGCGGCGCAGGCGCCACACCTGGACGTCGATTCCGCGATCGGTGCCGTCGTACTCGGGCCCGTGCAGCAGCTCGAGCAGCCGCTCGCGCGTGAGCGTGCGCAGCGCGTGATTCACGAAGATCTTCAGCAGCGCGAATTCGCTGCTCGACAGCGTGGCCGGCTTGCCGTCGACCGACAGCGTGCGCGCCTGGAAGTCGAGCACGAAGCGGCCGAACGCGAACGGCTCGCGCTGCTCGGGCGCCGCCGCCGACGGCGTCGCGCGGCGCCGGCGCAGCACGGCCTGCACGCGCGCGAGCAGTTCGCGCGGGTTGAACGGCTTGCCGAGGTAGTCGTCCGCGCCGAGTTCGAGCCCGACGATGCGATCGACGTCGTCCGCGCGCGCGGTCAGCATGATCACCGGAATGTCGTCGCCGGCCGCGCGCAGCTGCCGCAGCGCGGTGAGGCCGTCGACGCCCGGCATCATCAGGTCCAGCACGATCAGGTCGGGGCGCTCGCGCTCGAGGCGCTTCTCGAGCGTCGCCGCGTCGTGCAGCACGGACACTTCCATCCCCTGGCGCACGAGGTAGTCGCGCAGCAGGTCTCGGAGTTCTTGGTCGTCGTCGACGATGAGGATCTGGGTAGTCATGGCTCGAAGTTTACCGCGCGGGGGCGGCGTCGAAGAACGAAACAAAGGGACGAAAGGGTTACTGCGGATTACCGCGCAAGGCAAATGTAATGGGTCGTAACCCGGCAGCGGCCGCGCGTAACACCGGGCCGGACACGCGCCGCTAACCTGCGCCTTACCGGATGCGCGCCGCGCTGCGGCCGCATCGCCGGACCCTTTGAATATCAGGAGTTTCTGAAATGTATAAGAAGACTTCCCGCGTCGCCACGGCGGCCGCCGCCGTGCTCGCTCTCGCATTCGGCACCGCGCACGCCGCGCCGCCCGCCGACGCCCCGCCGCCGGCCGGCCCCGGCATGCATCGGATGCACGGCCACGACGGCGGACCCTTCGGCGCGATCATGAAGCTGCACGATCAGCTGAAGCTCGACGCGTCGCAGGAACAGCAGTGGCAGACGGCCGTCAATACAATGAAGCAGAGCCGTGAAGCGATGCGCAGGAGCCACGAACAGATGCGCGAGCAGTTCAAGGCGCAGCAGAATCAGCCGATTCTGGATCTGAACGCGCTCGACGCCGCACGTCAGCAGGCCGAGCAGCAGAACGCGCAACTGCGCGAGCAGACGTCGGCTGCGTGGCTCGCGTTCTACAACGGGCTGAACGACCAGCAGAAGACCGCGGTCAGCACCGCGCTGAAGCAACAGTTCGCGCGAATGGACCAGCGCCACGACAAGATGAAGGAACGCTGGGAGCAGCACCGCGCGGCGAAAGCGGCGTCGACGCCGGCGCAGTAAGCGAAGCCGGCGGGCCGTCCTCGGACGGCCGCGAAGGGGACGCGGGCGCCCGCCTGCGTCCCCTTTTTTGTTTCGGCCGCGCTCCGGCACTTCGCCTATCGTTGCACCTGCACACGCAATCGACGCAGCGTTCGTTGCGAATGCCACGATTGCCGCAACGCCCGGACCGAAGAATCGATCGGTTACGCCCGATTGCCGTCTTGCGCGTATCGCGTTCGGGTAAAATACCGCCCTTTTGGCGTCCGCCCATCCGGCGGCCGCCGTCGCCAGAGCGCCGAACGGCGAATTTTGGCCGTCTAGAATACGCCGCGGCGCCCGATCGACCGGTCGCGAGCGCCCCCGGCAAGTCAGCAACAGAAGGATGGAAATGAAGAAGGCCGCCCTGTGCGCCGCCGTCGCCCTCGTGGCGGGCAGCGCCTTCGCGAAGGAGTGGAAGACCGTGCGGATCGGCGTCGACGCCAGCTATCCGCCGTTCGAGTCGACCGCGCCGAGCGGCGAGATCGTCGGGTTCGACGTCGATCTCACGAAGGAAATCTGCAAGCGGATCAACGTGAAATGCGTGTGGGTCGCGCAGGATCTCGACGGGATCATCCCGGCGCTGAAGGCGAAGAAGTACGACATCATCGTGTCGTCGCTCACTGTGACGGACAAGCGGCGCGAGCAGATCGACTTTTCCGACAAGGTGTACGACGCGCCTGCGCGGATGATCGCGAAGGCCGGTTCGCCGCTGCTGCCGACGGTCGCGTCGCTGAAGGGCAAGCGCGTCGGCGTCGAACAGGGCTCCACGCAGGAAACCTACGCGAAGGCGTACTGGGAACCGCACGGCGTGACGATCGTTCCTTACCAGAACCAGGACCAGGTCTACACCGATCTCGGCTCGGGCCGCCTCGACGCGACGCTGCAGGACGAACTGCAGGCCGACTACGGCTTTCTGCGCACGCCGCGCGGCAAGGGTTTCGCGTTCGCCGGGCCCGAGGTGAAGGATCCGAAGACGATCGGCGACGGCACCGCGATCGGGCTGCGCAAGGAAGATACGGACCTGAAGCTCAAGATCAACAAGGCGCTGGCCGACATGCACAAGGACGGCACGTACGACCGGCTGTCGCACAAGTATTTCGCGTTCAGCGTGTACTCGGCCCGCTGAGCCGAACGAAACGGAACACGGACGCGGGGCGGCCTGCGTCCGCGCAGTACAGGCAGTCAACCACGCGCCGCCCGCCCTTGCCCGCCGCTCGCGCGACGGGCGGATCCGGCCTCGCTGCCGGGGCGGACGGCATGATACGCACGGGGCGTTCCGCGCAGCTTGGCGGGCGCGTCTTTCGCGGCGCACCGCGTGCGCCGTCAGGGACCAGATATGTTTCTACAAGGTTACGGCCCGCTGATCCTCGCAGGCACCTGGCAAACCGTCAAACTGGCGGTGCTGTCGCTTGCGCTGTCGTTCCTGCTGGGTCTCGTCGGCGCGGCCGCGAAGCTGTCCCGCAACCGCGTCACGAACGGCATCGGCACCGTGTATACGACGCTGATCCGCGGTGTGCCCGACCTCGTCCTGATGCTGCTGCTGTTCTACAGCATCCAGATCTGGCTGAACGTCGCGACCGACGCGCTCGGCTGGGACCAGATCGACATCGACCCGTTCCTCGCCGGCGTGCTCGTGCTCGGCTTCATCTACGGCGCGTACTTCACCGAGACGTTCCGCGGCGCGTTTCTTTCGGTGCCGCGCGGCCAGCTCGAAGCCGGCAGCGCGTACGGGATGACGAACTGGCAGGTGTTCGCGCGGATCATGTTTCCGCAGATGATGCGCTTCGCGCTGCCGGGCATCGGCAACAACTGGCAGGTGCTCGTGAAGTCGACCGCGCTCGTGTCGATCATCGGTCTCGCGGACGTCGTGAAGGCATCGCAGGACGCCGGCAAGGGCACGCTGCGGTTCTTCTTCTTCACGCTGATCGCCGGTGCGATCTACCTCGCCATCACGACGGTGTCGAACTTCGTGCTGATGTGGCTGGAAAAGCGCTACTCGACCGGTGTCCGCAAGGCTGACCTATGATCGAACTCATCCAAGAATACTGGCGCAACTACCTCTATACCGACGGCTACCGGTTCACCGGCGTCGCGATCACGCTGTGGCTGCTCGTCGTGTCGATCGGGCTCGGGTTCTGCCTGTCGGTGCCGCTCGCGGTCGCGCGCGTATCGAAGAAGAAGTGGCTGTCGGGCGCCGTGTGGCTCTACACGTACGTGTTCCGCGGCACGCCGCTCTACGTGCAGCTGCTGCTCTGCTACACGGGCCTCTACAGCCTGCAGGTCGTGCGCGGCACGCCGATGCTCGACGCGTTCTTCCGCGACGGGATGCACTGCACGCTGCTCGCGTTCACGCTGAACACCTGCGCGTATACCACCGAGATCTTCGCGGGCGCGATCAAGGCGACGACGTACGGCGAAATCGAAGCGGCGCGCGCATACGGAATGTCGACGTTCACGATGTATCGCCGCGTGATCCTGCCGTCGGCGCTGCGCCGCTCGCTGCCGCTCTACAGCAACGAAGTGATTCTGATGCTGCACGCGACGACCGTCGCGTTCACCGCCACCGTCCCGGACATCCTGAAGATCGCCCGCGACGTGAACTCGGCGACGTACATGTCGTTCCACGCATTCGGCATCGCCGCCCTGCTCTATCTCATGATCTCGTTCACGCTCGTGTGGCTGTTCCGTCAGGCCGAGCGTCGCTGGCTCGCGTATCTGCGCCCGCAAGGCAAGTAAGTTTTCGCAGGATTTTTGATGAATTCCCAGACCCAGAAGCTTTTCGTCGACGATCTCCACAAGCGGTACGGCAGCAACGAGGTGCTCAAGGGCGTGTCGCTGAAGGCGAACGCCGGCGACGTGATCAGCGTGATCGGTTCGTCCGGCTCCGGCAAGAGCACGATGCTACGCTGTATCAACTTTCTCGAGCAGCCGAATGCGGGCCGCATCTTCGTCGACGGCGAGGAAGTGCGCACCGCGCTCGACAAGGCCGGCGCGCTGCGCGCGGCCGACGCCCGGCAGCTGCAGCGCGTGCGCACGAAGCTCGCGATGGTGTTCCAGCACTTCAATCTGTGGTCGCACATGAACGTGATCGAGAACGTGATGGAAGCGCCCGTGCACGTGCTCGGCATTTCGAAGAAGGAAGCGGAGGAGCGCGCGCGCGAGTATCTGGAGAAGGTCGGACTCGCGCCGCGCGTCGAGAAGCAATATCCGTCGCACCTGTCGGGCGGTCAGCAGCAGCGCGTCGCGATCGCGCGCGCGCTCGCGATGCATCCGGACGTGATGCTGTTCGACGAGCCGACGTCGGCGCTCGATCCGGAACTCGTCGGCGAAGTGCTGAAGGTGATGCAGAAGCTCGCGGAAGAAGGCCGCACGATGATCGTCGTCACGCACGAGATGGGCTTCGCGCGCAACGTGTCGAATCACGTGATGTTCCTGCATCAGGGGCGCGTCGAGGAAGAAGGCGTGCCGGCCGAAGTGTTCGCGAATCCGAAAAGCGAGCGCCTGCGCGGATTCCTGTCCGGCAGCCTGAAGTAACGCACGCCGCGTATCGCGGCACGTGAACGGGCGCCCGCGGTTCGCCGCGCGGCGCCCGTTTTGCGTTTACGTGGCGTCGACCGGCGCGTCGGCGGCGAACGTGCGCAGCGCGTCGCCCGCGAGCCGGTAGCGCACCCATTCGCTCTGCGGCGCCGCACCGACGCTCTCGTAGAAGCGGATCGCCGGCTCGTTCCAGTCGAGCACGCTCCATTCGAAACGCCCGCAGCCCGAGTCGACGGCGATCCGCGCGAGCGTCTTCAGCAGCCGCAGCCCCGCGCCGGCGCCGCGAAAGCGCGGCGACACGTACAGATCCTCCAGATACAGCCCCTGACGGCCGAGCCACGTCGAGTACGAGAAGAAATACACGCCGAAACCGGCCGGTTCGCCGTCGACCTCGCAGATCAACGCGCGGGCCGGCGACGCATCGCCGAACAGGCTGCGCTCCAGCGACGCGGGCGTCGCGACCACCTCGTGCTCGGCTTTCTCGTAGACGGCCAGTTCGGTGATGAAACGCAGGATCAGCGGCACGTCGGCGACGGTCGCGCTACGGATGTCGATTTGCACGGCGGGAGCCCTCCTTCGGCCCGGACTGAATGGAACGGCGACGCCGCGCGGGTCGCGCTGGCGCTCGGCGAACCTCTATGCTACGTTCGCGTCTCCGATGCAGGAAGTGCAGTTTCTTCATCCCGATCTGAACGATATGCATCCCGATCTGCGCCGTCTCGACCTGAACCTGCTGCTCGTGTTCGACGCGCTGTACCGTCACCGCTCGGTGGCGGCAGCCGCGCACGAGCTCGCGATGAGCCCGTCCGCACTGAGCCACGCGCTCGCGCGGCTGCGCGACGCGATCGGCGATGCGCTGTTCGTGCGGCTCGGCAACGAGATGCAGCCCACCGTGCGCGCCGACGACATCGCGACCTGGGCCGGCGACGCGCTCGACGCGATGTCGAAGGGGCTCGCTCGCGCGCGCCGCTTCGACCCGACGCAGAGCGACCGGACCTTCGTGTTCGCGGCGACCGACTACACGGCATTCGCGGTACTGCCGGCGTTCGTCGCCCGCATCCAGCACGTCGCGCCGCGGCTGCGGATTCGCGTCGTCCATTCCGACCGCAAGATCTCCGTCGACGAACTCGCGGCCGGCCGCATCGATTTCGCGCTCGGCTATCACGAGGAATCGGCCGCCGACGCGCCCGGCATCGAGGACTTCGACTGGTTCTCCGACGACTACGTGGTGATCGCGAGCGCCGCGCATCCGACGATCCGCCGGCGCCTGACGCTCGAGCAGTATCTGGCGGCGCGCCACGTGGTCGTCACGCCGTGGAACGAGTCGCGCGGCGTGATCGACTACGTGCTCGACCGGCTCGGCGTTGCGCGCGACGTCGCGGTGCAGTTGCCGACCGTGCTCGCCGCGCCGTTCGTGATCGCGGAGTCGGCGCTGCTGATGACCGTGCCGAACCGCGCCGCGCAGACGCTGCGGCACGCGGCGCCAATCCGCATCTTCCCCGCGCCGTTCGAGATTCCGCGCTACACGTTGAAGGTCTATTCGCACGCGAAGCATGCGCGCACCGATGCGCACCGCTGGATTCGTGCGCAATTGCTCGATGCGCGGCCGAGCATCGGCTGAGCCGGACACACCGCCGGACGGCACGGCACGCGCTGCTGCCACGTCGGCGTAACGGCACGCTGGACGCGCATCGCCAGGCGCCCGATTCATTACGAAATACTTACCAATTTCGCGCACAGGCGTTTACGCCGGCGTCCTGCCGACGTCAATAGTGGCAATCCTTGATCCCGATTCACCAAAATCGGGCGCCCCTTGTCGGACAAGGGTTTCCGCGCGACGCGGGCCGCTGCGCAGGTGTCGCGCACCGTGTTGCATGGCAATTTGGCGACACGTGTTAGTCAAACAACGATTTCCGTCGCCACAAAATTGTATTTTTGCTAAATTAGTAACCAAAGTAGCAAAACGAAGTTCGTGAAATGTAGTTTAGCTTCACGACACAACAAGGAGACCCCGCAGGCCGACCCGGCCGCAAGGGACCGCTCAACGGTATTTCCGTCCGCTTGCTCGCGTGCCGCGCCTACCGGCCCTGCACGAGGTCTCCCTGGTTATCCCGCTTTTGCCCGGCGCCTCGTCGCTCCGGGCATCTCGTGCAGTTGGGTTGACTTTTTGACAGGGTATGGAGGAGATGATGAAGAAAGCTTTGGTCGCGGCCGCGCTGATGGCTGCTGGGGTGGTGACGGCGCACGCGCAGAGCAGCGTCACGCTGTATGGCCGCCTGGATGCCGGCCTCGAGTATATGAACGGCCTGCAGGACGGCCATCGCTTCCGCGCGGAAAGCGGCGACTGGGGCACGAGCCTGTGGGGCTTGAAGGGTAGCGAAGACATCGGCGGCGGCAACAAGATCCTGTTCCACCTCGAAGGCGCGTTCAACACGATGAACGGCGGCCTCGGCACGAGCGGCTCGATCTGGGATCGTTTCGCGACCGTCGGTATTTCGAACGAACGCTACGGTACGCTGCTGCTCGGTCGCGAACTCGCGATCGCGAACGGCGTGTGGGACTTCGACCCGTTCGGTCAGTCGTCGTGGTCGACGGCCTCGCTGGTGCGCGGCCGCAACTGGAACAAGACCAGCAACAACGTGTCGTACCAGTCGCCGTCGGTCTACGGCCTCGACTTCTACGGCCAGTTCTCGTTCTCGAACTCGACCAGCTTCAACGGCAACACGACGGCCGGTCAGCCGGGCCGTGCAGCCGGCGCGCAGATCACCTATACGAACTCGCTGTTCCAGTTGCGCGGCATCTACGACGAAACGCGCGACAGCAACGGCCGCTTCTCCGACGTGTTCAACTACTCGCGCGAATACTTCGCGGGCGTGAACGTGTTCCTCGGCCAGTTCAAGGTGCAGGCCGCCTACCAGGCATCGCGTGCGGACGGCAGCGGCGGTCCGGCGGCGAACGCCGGCGTGACGGGCACCCAGCAGGTCTGGGGCGGCGTGACGTGGCAGGCAACGCCGGCAGCAGCGCTGATCGCAGCCGTGTATCACGTGAACGCGAACCACGGCGGCGGCAACGCGAACATCTACACGGTCGGCGGTTCGTACAACATCTCGAAGCGCACGCTGTTCGACGTGCAGGTCGCGACGGTGCGCAACAGCTCGACGGCCAACTTCGGCCTGAACGCGAACCCGGCCGGCACCGCCGTGTCGACGGGCAACCCGCATCCGGGCGGCAGCCAGACCGGCGTCTACGCGGGCATCCAGCACCTGTTCTGATCAGGCGCCGTCCAAAGAACGATTCGACAACGCTTTCCACGCTGCTGCGAGAGGCGCGTATCGGTGCGGTACCCAACCGGGTATCCGCACCGTTTTTTATTGGCGAACCGCAATCGCGCGGCCCGCCCGGCACCGCGGCACGGCGCTCAGACCGCCGCTTCGTTCTCCTCGCCGGTGCGGATGCGGATCACGCGCTCGACGTCCGACACGAAGATCTTGCCGTCGCCGATCTTGCCCGTGCGCGCCGCGCCGATCACCGCGTCGATCACCTGGTCGACCTGCGCTTCGGCGACGACCACCTCGATCTTCATCTTCGGCAGGAAGTCGACCACGTACTCGGCGCCGCGATACAGCTCGGTGTGGCCCTTCTGGCGGCCGAAGCCCTTCACTTCCGTGACCGTCAGCCCGGTGAGGCCGACCTCGGCGAGCGCTTCGCGGACCTCGTCCAGCTTGAACGGCTTGATGATGGCGGTGATGCGTTTCATGATGGTTGTCCCTCAATGCTCGTTTGATGAAAAATCGCGATCCCGATTGTAAGCCGCGCGGCTCAGTCGAGACGCTCGGTAAAGCGCGACGTGATCGGGTAGCGCCAGTCGCGCCCGAATGCGCGATGCGTGACGCGAATGCCGACCGGCGCCTGGCGGCGCTTGTATTCGTTGATCTTGATGAGGCGCGTGACGCGCTCGACGTCGGCCTGCGCGTAGCCGGCCGCGACGATCTCGGCGAGCGGCCGGTCTTCTTCCATGTACATCCGCATGATCGCGTCGAGCACGTCGTACGGCGGCAGGCTGTCCTGATCGGTCTGGTTCTCGCGCAGCTCGGCCGACGGCGCGCGCGTCAGGATGCGCTCCGGAATCACGTCGCGCACCGCGTAGTCGGTCGTCGCGTTGCGGTAGCGGCAGAGCCGGTAGACGAGCGTTTTCGCGATGTCCTTCAGCACCGCGAAGCCGCCAGCCATGTCGCCGTACAGCGTGCAGTAGCCGACCGCCATCTCGCTCTTGTTGCCGGTCGTCAGCACGATCGAGCCGAACTTGTTCGACAGCGCCATCAGCAGCGTGCCGCGGATCCGCGCCTGGATGTTCTCCTCGGTCGCGTCTTCCGCGAGGCCCGCGAATTCGTCGGCAAGCGCCGCGCGGAACGCGTCGAACATCGGCGCGATCGCGATCTCGTCGTAGCGCACGCCGACGCGCCGCGCCATCTCCGCCGCGTCGGCGGTCGAGATGTCGGCCGTGAAGCGCGACGGCATCATCACCGCGCGCACGCGCTCGGGGCCGAGCGCATCGCACGCGAGCGCGAGCACCAGCGCCGAATCGACGCCGCCCGACAGACCGATGATCGCGCCGGGAAAACCGTTCTTGCCGATGTAGTCGCGCACGCCGAGCACGAGCGCGCGATACACCTGCGCTTCGAGCGACAGCGCGGGCGCGATCGCGCCGCGCAGCGGCTGCGCACCGTCGAATTCGACGATCGCGTGCGCTTCGTCGAACTGCGGCAGCTGCGCGACGAGCGCGCCCTGCCCATCGAGCACGAACGAACCGCCGTCGAACACGAGCTCGTCCTGGCCGCCGACGAGATTCACGTACACCATCGGCAACCCCGTCTCGCGGATCCGCGCGCGCAGGATGTCGATGCGCACCGCTTCCTTGTTCATGTGGTACGGCGACCCGTTCGGGATCAGCAGCACCTGCGCACCGGCCGCCTTCGCGATCTGCGCGGCCGACGCATGCCACGCGTCCTCGCAGATGATCACGCCGAACTTCACGCCGTTCAGCTCGAACACCAGCGGCTCGGCATCCGTCGCGAAATAGCGCTTCTCGTCGAACACCTCGGCGTTCGGCAGATCCTGCTTGCGATAGGTGCCGACGATCTCGCCGCCGACGATCAGCGACACCGCGTTGTACGTGTCGACGGGCGGCACGCCGCGCTCGATCGGGCCGTTTGCATTACTATCGACGGCTGGCGCACGCGCATCGCCGCGCAACGGATGGCCGACCAGCACCGCGAGCCCGTCGAACGCCTTCAGCGCATCGGCGAGCGCGTGAAGCGACGCCGCTGCCGCCGCGTAGAACGCGGGCCGCAGCAGCAGATCTTCGGGCGGATAGCCGGACAGTGCGAGTTCGGGCGTCACCATCAACTGCGCGCCGTCGTCGTGCGCGGCGCGCGCGGCGGCGACGATGCGCTCGACGTTGCCGGCGAAATCGCCGACGGTGACGTTGATCTGGGCGAGAGCGAGTCGGGTCTTCATGGCGGGATCGGCGCAGCGCGGCGGCGCGCCCTGAGCGGCTGACGAAATCGTCCCGGACGCGGCCGCGCGGCACGCACATCCGGCGACATCCAACGGTACGGGTTCACGCTTGAAACACGAACGCATCGATTATCGCACGGGCATCCTGTCGTCCCCCGCGGAGGTGCCGGCCGACGAATGGAACGCGCTGCTCGAACGCGACGCGCAGCCGACGCCGTTCCTGCGCCACGAATTCCTCGACGCGCTGCACGTCGCGCGCTGCGCGGTCGACGAAACCGGCTGGTCGCCGCACTTCGTCACGCTGACCGACGCGCACACGGGCCGCCTCGCGGCCGCCGCACCCGTCTACGCGAAGCAGCATTCGTACGGCGAATACGTGTTCGACTGGGCGTGGGCCGACGCGTATCAGCGCAACGGCCTGTCCTACTACCCGAAGCTGCTGTGCGCGGTGCCGTTCACGCCCGTGCAGGGCACGCGCCTGCTCGCGGCCGACGACGACGCGCGCCGCCGGCTCGCGGCCACGCTGCTCGCGTTCGCCGAGCAGAGCGACGTGTCGTCGCTGCACGTGCTGTTTCCGACCGGCGACGAAGCGCGTCTTCTCGAATCGATGGGGATGATGCTGCGCGAGGGCGTGCAGTTCCACTGGGTCAACGACGGCTATCGCGACTTCGACGACTTCCTCGGCACGCTCGAGCAGAAGAAGCGCAAGAACATCCGCGCGGAGCGGCGCAAGGTGCGCGATGCGGGCGTGACGTTCCGGCGGCTCACCGGCGACATGATCGACGACGGCCACTGGCGCTTCTTCTCGCGCTGCTATCGGCAGACCTATCGCGAACACTATTCGAGCCCGTACCTGAACCTCGACTTCTTCCGCGCGATCGGCGCGACGATGCCGGAGAACCTGCTGCTCGTGATCGCCGAAGCCGAAGGGCAGCCGATCGCGAGCGCGCTCGCCGTCTATCGTCGCGGCGAGCACGGCGGCGGCACGCTGTACGGCCGCTACTGGGGCGCGCTCGAGCACGTGCCCTGCCTGCATTTCGAAACGGCGTACTACCAGCTGCTCGAGTTCTGCATCGAGGCCGGCCTCGACACGTTCGAAGGCGGCGCACAGGGCGAGCACAAGCTCGCGCGCGGTTTTCTGCCGACGGTCACGCATTCCGCGCACTGGCTCGCGCATCCGGCGTTCTCGGACGCGGTCGCGCACTTTCTCGCCCGCGAAACCGAGCATATCCACGCGTACGTCGACGAACTGCGCGAACACGATCCGTTCCGGCGGCCGGCCGGGTAGCGTGCGCGGGCCGCGCTGCGCTTCGGTGCTACGTGCGCGCACGCCGCCGTGCGCGGCGAAATCCGCCGACACACGACGAATGCGGCAATGAAGCGCGCCATTTCTGCGACACTGGCGGCTTCGCATCCCGCCACGCAGCCATGTCCTGGTTTCTGTATCTGATCGAGTGCGTCGACGACAGCGTCTACACGGGCATCACGACCGATGTCGCCGCGCGCTTCGACGATCACGCGGCCGGCAAGGGCGCGCGCTACACGCGTTCGCGCAAGCCGCGTGCGGTGCTCGCGTCGTTTCCGCTGCCCGACCGCTCGACCGCGTCGCGCGCCGAATACTGGGTGAAGCGGCTCACCGCTGCGCAAAAGCGCGAGCTCGCGGCCGGGATCCGGACGCTCGACTCGGTGCTGCCGCCGCAGGCGGCGCTCGATGGCGCAGACGGTGCCGACGAGACAGCGGTGCCGGATGCGCCGATTCGCGCGCGCCCGCCGCGCAACCGGGCGAAAACGACGGCCGAAACGGCGACCATATCGACTGCCGAATCGACGGCCCGCGCGAAGAAAACGGCGAAACCGCGTCGGCCGCTCGAGACTGCACGCGCACCAGCGTCGACAAAGCCGCCGAAAGCCGCACCGCGCGCAAAGCCCGCCGATGCCGCACCCGCGCCCGCGCCCGCGCCCGCAGCCACCGCAACACCGTCCGGCGCGCGAATCGCACGCACCAAACAAAACCGCGCGGCCTCATGACGAGACGCGCGCGGTTGTGCGCTCCGAACGACCGGCCGTCGGCCGGCGCGCCGCTTACTTCTTGTAGTTCGCGGCGCCTTCGGTGATTTCCTTGTGTGCGGCATCGATGCCGGCCCAGCCTTCGACCTTCACCCACTTGCCCTTCTCGAGCGCCTTGTACTGCTCGAAGAAGTGCTTGATCTGGTCCTTCAGGTAGCCCGGCACGTCGTCGATCGACTTCAGGTTCGCCGTCATCGGGCACACCTTGTCGTGCGGCACCGCGATCAGCTTTGCATCGACGCCCGACTCGTCGGTCATCTGCAGCATGCCGAGTGCGCGCGAGCGCACGATCGAGCCGGCCAGCAGCGGGAACGGCGTGATCACCAGCACGTCGACCGGATCGCCGTCGCCCGACAGCGTCTGCGGGATGTAGCCGTAGTTGACCGGATAGCGCATGCCCGTGCCGATGAAGCGGTCGACGACGAGCAGGCCCAACTCCTTGTCGGCCTCGTACTTCACCGGATCGCTCTGCGCGGGAATCTCGATGATCACGTTGAAATCTTGCGGCAGGTCCTTGCCGGCCGGAACATGATTGAAGCTCATGAGCGCTCTCTGTTGGTCGATGGGAATTCGGGACAGGGCGCCGCGGCCGATGGATCGCCGCGGGCGACCCCGCAAGGAATGCGCCATTATAGCCAAACGACCGGTGGCGTCCGGATGACGATCGGCGCGATAATCGTTCCGGATGTCGGCCATCGAAGCACGACGCCGCCCCGCCGCAACGCACGGAACGGGGCCCGCGCCCACACGCGCGCCCACTACAGGAGCAGGCATGGAAGAGGCAAAGCATTTCATCGCGGGCGAGTGGACGTTGCCCGCCCAGCTGGAAACCATTCCCGTCGTCGATCCGTCCGACGGCCAGCCGTTCGCGACGATCGCGCGCGGCACGGCGCCCGACATCGAGCGCGCGGTCGCCGCGGCACGCGACGCGTTCGCCGGTGCGTGGGGCGCGGCGAGCGCCGCCGAGCGCGGCCGCGTGCTGATGCGGCTGTCGGCGCGCGTCGCCGACTGTCTCGAAGAACTCGCGGCGATCGAGGCGCGCGACACCGGCAAGCCGCTGAAGCAGGCCCGCGCGGATGCCGCCGCGCTCGCGCGCTACTTCGAGTTCTACGCGGGCGCGGCTGACAAGCTGCACGGCGAGACGCTCCCGTATCAAGCCGGCTACACGGTGCTGACGGTCCGCGAGCCGCACGGCGTGACGGGCCACATCGTGCCGTGGAACTATCCGATGCAGATCTTCGGCCGCAGCGTCGGCGCCGCGCTCGCAGCCGGCAACGCATGCGTCGTGAAGCCGGCCGAGGACGCGTGCCTGTCGCTGCTGCGCGTCGCCGAGCTCGCCGCCGAAGCCGGGCTGCCGGCCGGTGCGCTGAACATCGTGACCGGCTACGGCCATGAAGCGGGCGCCGCGCTCGCCCGCCATCCCGGCATCGACCACATCTCGTTCACCGGCTCGCCGGCCACCGGCAAGCTGGTCACGCAGATGGCCGCCGAGAACCACGTGCCGGTCACGCTCGAGCTCGGCGGCAAGTCGCCGCAGATCGTGTTCGCCGACGCGGATCTCGACGCGGCGCTGCCGGTGCTCGTGTCGGCGATCGTGCAGAACGGCGGGCAGACGTGCTCGGCCGGCAGCCGCGTGCTGATCGAGCGCGCGGTCTACGAGCCGCTCGTCGACCGGCTCGCGACCGCGTTCAACGCACTGCGCGTCGGCCCGAGCCGCGCGGATCTCGATTGCGGTCCGCTGATCAACGCGAAGCAGCAGCAGCGCGTATGGGATTTCCTGTCCGACGCGCAGCACGACGGCATTCCGATGGCCGCGCACGGGCAGGTCGTCGCCGATGCGCCGGAAAGCGGCTTCTATCAGGCGCCGGCGCTGCTGCGCGACGTGCCGCCGTCGCACCGGCTCGCGCAGGAAGAAGTGTTCGGTCCGGTGCTCGCGGCGATGCGCTTCGTCGACGAAGAAGAGGCGGTCGCGCTCGCGAACGGTACGCCGTACGGGCTCGTCGCCGGCATCTGGACGCGCGACGGCGCGCGGCAGATGCGCATTGCGCGGCGGCTGCGCGGCGGTCAGGTATTCATCAACAACTACGGCGCGGGCGGCGGCGTCGAACTGCCGTTCGGCGGCGTCGGACACTCGGGGCACGGCCGCGAGAAAGGCTTCGAGGCGCTGTACGGCTTCACCGCACTGAAAACGATCGCGATCCGGCACGGGTAGGCCGTGCGCGCCGCGCAGCGGCCGATCGGCACACGACGATACTCGTCAAGTACAGGAGACACACCATGCGGCTGAGCGGCAAGACGGCCGTCGTCACGGGCGGCGGCTCGGGCTTCGGCGAAGGGATTGCGAAGACGTACGCGCGCGAAGGCGCGAACGTCGTCGTCAACGACGTGAACGGCGCGGCGGCCGAGCGCGTCGCGAGCGAGATCGCGATCGCGGGCGGCAGGGCGATCGCGGTCGCGGGCGACGTATCGAACGGCGACGACTGGCGCGCGCTGCTGCAGGCGGCGCTCGACGATTTCCGGTCGGTCGCGATCGTCGTGAACAATGCCGGCACCACGCATCGCAACAAGCCGGTGCTAGACGTGACGGAAGCCGAGTTCGACCGCGTGTACGCGGTGAACATGAAGAGCCTGTTCTGGAGCGTGCAGACGTTCGTGCCGTACTTCCGCGAACAGGGCGGCGGCGTGTTCGTGAACGTCGCATCGACGGCCGGCGTGCGGCCGCGGCCGGGCCTCGTCTGGTACAACAGCACGAAGGGCGCGATGATCACCGCGAGCAAGTCGCTCGCGGCCGAACTCGGCGCGGACCGCATCCGCGTGAACTGCATCAACCCGGTGCTTGGCGAAACGGCGCTGATGACCGAATTCATGGGGTGCGACGACACACCCGAGAACCGCCGCCGCTTCCTCGCGACGATCCCGCTCGGCCGCTTCTCGACACCGCAGGACGTCGCGAACGCCGCGCTCTACCTCGCATCCGACGAAGCCGAATTCATCACCGGCGTCTGCCTCGAAGTCGACGGCGGGCGCTGCATCTAGCGGCATCCACGCTGTCGCGCCGCATCCGGATTGCTCGGGGCGGCTCGACACCACGCACTGCTTCGCACGAAACCGCGGCCGGCATCGGGCCGGACCGCGGCCAACTACAAGGACAGGAGACAACATGGCAACATCGACGCAGTCGCTGCCCGGCTCGTCCGGCGCATTCGAGGAAGCAACCTATCGCAAGGTGTCGTGGCGGCTCACGCCGCTGCTCCTGCTGTGCTATGTGGTCGCGTATCTGGACCGCGTGAACGTCGGCTTCGCGAAGCTGCAGATGGCGGCCGACCTGAATCTCAGCGACGCCGTCTACGGGCTCGGCGCGGGGATCTTCTTCTTCGGCTATTTCCTGTTCGAGGTGCCGAGCAACATCATCCTGCACAAGGTCGGCGCGCGCGTGTGGATCGCGCGGATCATGGCGACGTGGGGCGTGATCTCGATCCTGACGATGTTCGTCACGACGCCCGCGATGTTCTACGTGATGCGCTTCCTGCTCGGTGTCGCGGAAGCCGGCTTCTTCCCCGGCGTGATCCTTTACCTGACCTACTGGTATCCCGCGCATCGGCGCGGCCGGATGACGACGTTCTTCATGACCGCCGTCGCGCTGTCCGGCGTGATCGGCGGCCCGATCTCGGGCTTCATCCTGAAGGCGTTCGACGGCGTGAGCGGCTGGCACGGCTGGCAGTGGCTGTTCCTGCTCGAAGGCATTCCGTCGGTGCTCGCCGGCGTGCTCGTGTTCTTCGCGCTCGACGACCGCATCGCGCATGCGAAGTGGCTGACCGACGACGAAAAGGCGCTGCTCGCCCGCAACGTCGACGCGGAGGAAGCGACGAAGCAGGACCTGCCGCTCGGCACCGTGATGGCGAGCCCACGCGTGTGGCTGATGGCGCTCATCTACTTCTCGTTCGTGATGGGGCTCTACGGCGTCGGCTTCTGGCTGCCGACGATCATCAAGGCGACCGGCGTGACGGACACGGTCGCGATCGGGCTGCTGTCGGCGGTGCCGTATGCGGCCGCGGTCATCGCGATGATCCTGATCGCGCGCAGCGCGGACAAGCGCCGCGAACGCCGCTGGCACCTGGCGATCCCTGCGGCGATCGGCGCGCTCGGGCTCGTGCTGTCGGTGGTCTGGGCGCACGAGACCGCGCTCGCGATGCTCGGCCTCACGCTCGCGACGATCGGCATCCTGACGACGCTGCCGCTGTTCTGGAGCCTGCCGACCGCGTTCCTCGGCGGCGCGGCGGCCGCGGCCGGCATCGCGATGATCAACTCGATCGGCAACCTCGCCGGCTTCCTGAGCCCGTACATGATGGGCTGGCTCAAGCAGGCGACCGGCGTGAACGACGCGGGCATGTACGTGCTCGCGGCGTTCCTCGTGCTCGGCGGGCTGCTCGCGCTGTCGGTGCCGAAGCGGCTCGTCGACAAATGATGCGGAGCCGGCAACGATGACGACGGACCGCGCCGAAGTGCGGGACGGAATCGTTCATGCGCCGGCCGCACGCGTGCGGGTTCGCGAGTCCAATCGACTGCTGCCGGTGTAGTTCGTCGCCAGCGACGCCAGGCGGCTGCGCCAGCTCGACGCATAAACGCCGCGGCGCTCGCGTCGCTCCAAACAAAATGCCCCGAAGGCCGTCAGGCGTTCGGGGCATTTCTACTGCGCGACGCGCGCGGCGAGCGGCAGCCGCCGCCGTCTCACACCACGACGATCGCGAGCGCGCTTTCGCGGTAGTGCTTCGCCGCCTTGTCGGTTTCGCCGAGATGCTCGAACAGCCGCGCGAGCGCGCGGTGCGTGCGCACCTTCAACGCGTCGTTGTCGGCGAGCTTCAGCGCGGCTTCGAGGAACGACTGCGCCTTGCCCCACAGCTGCTGCTGCTGGCAAAGCCGGCCGAGCGCGAACAGCAGGTCCGCGTCTTCCGGATGATCGTTCTTCCACCCTTCGGCTTTCTGGATCAGCGGCAACGCATCGGCGCCGGCCGTATCCGGATAGCGGCGCAGCAGCCGTGCATCCCAGTTGTGCGCGAGCGCGTCCTCGACGATGCGGCGCGCTTCGGTGCGGCGTTCGAGCGGCACGAGCAGTTCCGCCGCGAGATCGGCGAGACGCGGCGACTGACGCTCGGCCGGCGACAGCGACTGCCACACCTCGAGCAGCGCGTCGGCGTCGTGCCGGCGTTCGCGCAGCAGGTTCTCCGCGGCCTGCTGGCGCAGCCGCACGGCCGCAGCCGGATGCAGCGCCTCGCGCTTCTCGAGCGCCTTCGCGAGCTTCAGCACCTCGGCCCAGTTCTTCAACTGCTGCTGCGCGCGCAGCGCGACCTGCTGCGCGTGGATGCGCTTGCCGCCTGCCTGCATCTCGGCCAGCGCGGCGAGCGCGCCGTCCGCATCGCGCGCGTCCGCGCGCATGTCGGCCGTCGCGAGCAGCCGCGCGTCCTGCCATCCGGGTGCGTCGACCTTCGACAGCCAGTCGTCGCGCCGCGCGTACTCGTGCATCCGGTGCGCGGCCGTCGCCGCGACGAGACTCGCCGCGCCCTGGTTCGCATCGACCGCGAGCGCATCGCGTGCGGCCTTCTCGGCGCGCGAGAAGCGGCCCGCGTACAGATTCGCGATCGCATCGCGCAGCGACGCCTGCGCCTTCTCGTTGCGCGAACGCGCGCGGTACGCGGCGACGCGCTGCGGCATGCGCCAGATGTTGCGCACGATGCGCAGCAGCGCATACACGACGATGAACAGCACGACGATCGCGATCACGAACAGATTCAGCGACACGTCGACGCGGTACGGCGGATAGACGATCAGCACCTGCCCTGCGTCGAAGCGGCCGACGGTGGCGAGCGCCGCGGCGATCGCAAACAGGATCGCGAGCCAGACGATTCCTCGGAGCGTCATCGTTACCCCCGGCTCTTGAACTGCTGAACGGCGTTCAGGCTCGTGTTCAGGTTCGGCACCGCGACCGTCAGCGACGCGGCGTCGACCTGCCTGAGCAGATCCTCGACCGTCTGCGTGTCCTTCGATGCTTGGTCGAAATACTTGCCGAGCGCCGCCTGCGCCGCATGCAGGTCGGCCTTCATCGCACTCTCGTTGCGCGCGAGCAGCGACAGCCGCGCGGTGAGCAGCCGCAGCTTCACGTTCTCGCGCACGAAGTAGCCCTGGTCGGGAGCGGCGAGCATCGCGTCGGCGTTATCGATCCGGCGCACCTGCACGAGGCTCTTCAGCTGCTGGCCGAGGCCGGCCGAGAAGTCGTGCCACCACACCTTCCAGCGCGACTCGCCGGCCGCGGCGGACGACGCCGCATCGGCCGGCGCGGCCTTCGGCGCCGCGTGCGGCACGATCGTCTCGCCCGACAGCGGCAGCGCGTCGATCTTGCCGATCGCGTCGTCCAGCTTGATCGCGAGGCCGGTGAGGTCGGCCGACGGCGCAGCCTTCAGTTTCTCGATGTCCTGCGCGAGCGCCTTGCGCACCGTGACGGCCTGCGCGCTCTGCGACGTCGCGAGCCGCGCATCGGCATTCTGCAGCGCGATCAGCGCGAGCTGCGTGTTGCCGGTCAGCTGCAGCTGCTGGCTCGCGCTCGACAGCATCTGGTCGACTTCCTCGAGCATCCACGCGTCGCGGTTGCGCGACAGATCCTGATATTGCTGCTGCAGCGCCTGCTGCGCGCTCTGCGCATTGGCGAGCTTGCCGTCGAGCTGTGCGAGCTGCGTGTCGACCTGGTGCGTGCTCGCGAGCGCCTGCTCGGTCTTGCTCCGCGTGTCGGCAACCTGCGCGTCGAGCGCCTTCTGGCGCGCGACGAGCGCGTCGTCGAGCCGGTCGACCTTGCGGTTCAGCGCATAGCCGCCGACGCCCGCCGCGCAGCCGAGCACGACGATGACGAACCACAGCACCGCGCTGCCGCCGCGACGTGCGTTCGGCGCGGGCGCGGCATAAGGAGAACTGGACGGCGGTGCGGATGCAGCGGCCGGCTGCGAAGCGACGCTTTTGGAATCGTTGGTATCTGTCATGCGTTTAGTCACCGGTGCGGCTGTCGCCGGTTGGACGGCCTCGTCGGCCATCGTTCGAAACGCGCGGACGATGCGCTCATCGCCCGCGCCGGTCAGCGTAATCCTATCAAAACCCAATGCGCGCGCGGTCTGTTCGATCCGTGCGTGCGGCGTGACGAGCGGCGCATGCTTGAGCGCGTCGATCTCCGCGCCGTTCAGGTGGGTCCGCGCGAGTTCGTGCAGGTTGCGCACGCCTTCCGAGCTCGTGACGAGCCACGCGTGCGGCTCGCCGCCGAGCAGCGCGTGCACGCGCTCCCACGCGCCGATGCGCGGCTCCGGCACGACACGACGGTACGCGGCGACGAGCGTGATGTCCGCGCCGGCCTCGCGCAGCCGCTCGGCGAGCCATTCGCGCCCGCCGTCGCCGCGCACGATCAGCACGCGCTTGCCCGCGAGCGCCGCGGCGCCGCCGAACGCCGCTTCGATGCTCGCGAACAGGCTTTCCGAGTCGTAGCGCGGCACGCCGCCGTCGGTGGGCGCGTGCGGCGCGATCACGCGATGCGCGGGGGCCGCGATCCCGTGCCGCTCGAGCGCCGCGACGCTGCCGGGGCCGACGACGCCGATCGGCAGCGCGTTCGGCCAGATCGCGTCGTAGCGCGCGAGCGCGCGCTCGATCGCGTTCGGCGACACGAAGATCACCAGCGCGTAATCGGCGAGCGCCGCGAGCGCGGCATCGAGCGGCGCCGGATCGTCGACCGGCGCGATGTCGATCAGCGGAAATTCGAGCACGTCGCAGCCGGCTTCGGCCAGTTGCGCGGCGAGCCCGGCAGACTGGCCGTCCGGGCGCGTCAGGACGGCGGTAAACGCACGCGCGCCGCCCGCCATCAGGCGTCGCCCTTGCCGGCCTGCGAACCGGCGAGCAATGCGTGCACGATGTCGAGCGCACCCTGCGCTTCGAGTTCGTCGGACACCGCGCGGCCGAGCGCGAGCGCATCGGCGACGCTGATCACCGCCGCACATGCGTCGGCGGTGAGCACGCGCGTGCCGTCCGTCGTCGACACGCGGCCGGTCAGGTACAGCTCGCCCGCGCGCCACACCGCATGCGCGGCGAGCGGCACCTCGCAGCTGCCGCCGAGCGCACGCGACACCATCCGCTCGGCTTCGACCGCGAGCGCGGTCTGCGGATCGTGCAGCGGCGCGAGCCACGCGGCGACGTCGGTGCGATGCGATGCGATCTCGATACCGAGCGCGCCCTGCCCGGCCGCGGGCGGACTGTCGTCGACAGCGAGCAGCGCGCGGATCCGCGCTTCGAGACCGAGACGCTTGAGCCCCGCGGCCGCGAGAATGATCGCCGCGTAGTCGCCGCGGTCGAGCTTCGCGAGACGCGTGTCGAGATTGCCGCGCAGCGGCAGCACGTTCAGATGCGGATAGCGCGCGCGCAGCATCGCTTCGCGGCGCAGGCTCGACGTGCCGACGACCGCACCGGCCGGCAGCGCGTCGAGCGACGCGTAGTCGTTCGACACGAATGCGTCGCGCGGGTCTTCGCGCGTCATGATCGCCGCGAGCGAGAAGCCGTCGGGCAGCGCCATCGGCACGTCCTTCAGCGAGTGCACCGCGAGATCGGCGCGGCCGTCGGCGAGCGCGTTCTCGAGTTCCTTCACGAACAGACCCTTGCCGCCGACCTTCGACAGCGTGCGATCGAGAATCTGGTCGCCACGCGTCGTCATCCCGAGGATTTTCACGTCGCAAGCTGGATATAATTTGCGCAGCGCATCACGCACATGTTCGGCTTGCCACATCGCCAGGCGGCTCTCGCGCGAAGCAATCGTCAGCGTCGCGGGCGGCTGCGTCTGTCGCGGCCCGACCGAAAGGGTCTCGGAATTCATTGCAGGAACATCGAAGGACGGGATGGAAGATCGAACAATGGTAGCACGCAGGCTTCGGCCCGCCCGGGCCCGGCGCCTGCGCCCGAGCCGCGCCCGCGCGGCCCGCGGCGCCGATGCGCCGACGTGCCGCACGTAGCTGGTTGCTTGACCGCAGTACCTGCAGTTTCCGCAGTTCCCGCAGTTCCTTTTGACTCGAGCTTTCCCAAGGAAACCCATCGTGAAGTCTTCCGGATCGGCGCGTACGGCGCGCCGCAATGCTGCCCTGCCTCCCTCCGACGCCCAGACGGGCACCGTCGCCGCCGCCGCGAACGGCCGTGCGAAACCGGCAAACCAACCGGCAACGAAACCGAAAGACCCGATACGTCCGACGAAACGAACGGCAACCGCGGCCGGCACCGCCGTGCGCGCCGCCGCCCGCACGGCCGCCGCGCCGAAGTCCGGCGCGCGCACGCGCGAAGACAAGGATCGCCCGCTGTTCGAGGACATCCGCTTCCTCGGCCGCCTGCTCGGCGACGTCGTGCGCGAGCAGGAAGGCGACACGGTGTTCGACGTCGTCGAGACGATCCGCCAGACCGCGGTGAAGTTTCGCCGCGAGGACGACAACGAAGCCGCGCAGACGCTCGAGAAGAAGCTGCGCAAGCTGACGCCCGAGCAGACGGTGAGCGTCGTGCGCGCGTTCAGCTATTTCTCGCACCTCGCGAACATCGCGGAAGACCGCCACCACAACCGCCGCCGCCGCATCCACGCACTGGCCGGCTCCGCGCCGCAGCCGGGCACGGTCGCGTACGCGCTCGAGCAGCTGAAGACGACCGGCAACGCATCGAAGCGGCTGCTGCAGCGCTTCTTCGACGATGCGCTGATCGTCCCCGTGCTGACCGCGCATCCGACCGAAGTGCAGCGCAAGAGCATCCTCGACGCGCAGCACGACATCGCGCGGCTCCTCGCCGAGCGCGACCAGCCGCTGACCGCGCGCGAACGCGCGCACAACGAGGCGATGCTGCGCGCGCGCGTGACCGCGCTGTGGCAGACGCGCATGCTGCGCGACGCGCGGCTGACGGTCGGCGACGAGATCGAGAACGCGCTGTCGTACTACCGCGCGACGTTCCTCGACGAACTGCCCGCGCTGTACGGCGACATCGAAGCCGCGCTCGCCGAGCACGGGCTGCCCGCGCGCGTGCCCGCGTTCTTCCAGATGGGCAGCTGGATCGGCGGCGATCGCGACGGCAACCCGAACGTGACGGCCGCGACGCTCGACGAAGCGATCAACCGCCAGGCCGCCGTGATCCTCGAGCACTATCTGGAACAGGTGCACAAGCTCGGCGCCGAACTGTCGGTGTCGAACCTGCTGGTCGGCGCAAGCGACGCGGTGAAGGCGCTCGCGGCGGCGTCGCCCGACCAGTCGCCGCATCGCGTCGACGAGCCGTACCGCCGCGCGCTGATCGGCATCTACACGCGGCTCGCGGCAAGCGCGCGCGTGCGGCTCGGCGAAGGCACGGTGCCGGTGCGCAGCGCGGGGCGCGGCGCGCCGCCCGTGCGCGCGACGCCGTATGCGGATGCCGACGAGTTCGTCGCCGACCTGAAGGTGCTGACCGCGTCGCTCGACGAACACCACGGCGCGTCGCTCGCCGCGCCGCGCCTCGCGCCGCTCGTGCGCGCGGCCGAAGTATTCGGCTTCCATCTCGCGAGCATCGACCTGCGCCAGAGCTCGGACGTCCACGAAGCCGTCGTCGCGGAGCTGTTCGCGCGCGCGGGCGTCGAAGCGAATTACGCGGCGCTCGCCGAGGAAGACAAGCTGCGCGTGCTGCTCGCGGCGCTCGCCGATCCGCGCCCGCTGCGTTCGCCGTATCTCGAGTATTCGGCGCTCGCCCAAAGCGAGCTCGGCGTGTTCGAGAAAGCGCGCGACGTGCGTGCGCAATTCGGCGCGCGCGCGGTGCGCAACTACATCATTTCGCATACGGAAACCGTCAGCGACCTCGTCGAAGTGCTGCTGCTGCAGAAGGAGACGGGGCTGCTCGAAGGCACGCTCGGCACGCCGGGCAGCCACGCGAAGAACGCGCTGATGGTGATCCCGCTGTTCGAGACGATCCCCGATCTGCGCGACGCGTCGCGGATCATGCGCGAATACTTCGCGCTGCCGGGCGTCGACACGCTGATCGCGCACCAGGGCGCCGAACAGGAAGTGATGCTCGGCTATTCGGACAGCAACAAGGACGGCGGCTTCCTCACGTCGAACTGGGAGCTGTACCGCGCGGAGCTCGCGCTCGTCGACCTGTTCCGCGAGCGCAAGATCACGCTGCGGCTGTTCCACGGCCGGGGCGGCACGGTCGGCCGCGGCGGCGGCCCGACCTATCAGGCGATCCTGTCGCAGCCGCCGGGCACCGTGAACGGCCAGATCCGGCTGACCGAACAGGGCGAAGTGATCGCGAGCAAGTTCGCGAACCCGGAGATCGGCCGGCGCAACCTCGAAACGGTGGTCGCCGCGACGCTCGAAGCGTCGCTGCTGCTGCAGTCGAACGCGCCCGCGCAGCTGCCCGCGTTCGAAGCCGCGATGCAGACGCTGTCCGACGCGGCGATGGCCGCGTATCGTGCGCTCGTCTACGAGACGCCGGGCTTCACCGACTACTTCTTCTCGTCGACGCCGATCACCGAGATCGCCGAGCTGAACATCGGCAGCCGCCCTGCGTCGCGCAAGCTGCAGGATCCGAAGAACCGGCGCATCGAAGACCTGCGCGCGATTCCGTGGGGCTTCTCGTGGGGCCAGTGCCGGCTGCTGCTGACCGGCTGGTACGGTTTCGGCAGTGCGGTCAGCGCGTATCTCGACGGCGCGCATGACGAGGCCGAGCGCACCAAGCGCCTCGCGCTGCTGAAGAAGATGAACAAGACCTGGCCGTTCTTCTCGAACCTGCTGTCGAACATGGACATGGTGCTCGCGAAGACCGATCTCGCGGTCGCATCGCGCTATGCGCAGCTCGTCGCCGATCGCAAGCTGCGCAAGCACGTGTTCGAGCGGATCGTCGCCGAATGGGAGCGCACGTCGCGCGCGCTCGCCGAAATCACCGGGCACGACACGCGGCTCGCGACGAACCCGCTGCTCGCGCGCTCGATCAAGAACCGCTTCCCGTATCTCGATCCGCTGAACCATCTGCAGGTCGAGCTGATCAAGCGTCACCGCGCGGGCGACACGAACGCGCGACTGCGCCGCGGGATCCATCTGACGATCAACGGGATCGCGGCCGGCCTGCGCAACACCGGCTGATCCGCGCAAACGCGCGGCCCGCTTCGCCGCGCGTTTGCCGACGTCGCATCCGCCGCGATACGCGTTCGTGCGTATCGCGGCTTTTTTACGCGCGGTGTACGACGGGCGAAGCCGGCGCGATCCGATGGCGCCGGCCGCGCTCAATGCGCATCGATCAGCAGCGCATCGTGTTCGAACGAACCGTCCGGCTGCACCGCGTAGTAGCTGCGCACCTCGTCGGGCGCGTGCGCCCACAGCGCGCGGATGCCGGCGACGCTGTCGGCCGGCGTCCGGATCCGCGCGACCCACGTGTCGAAGTCGATCTGCAGCCGCCAGCGGCGCTGCACGTGCGCATCGAAACCGGCGTCGCGGAACATCGCGAGCCATTCGTCGGCGCGATAGTTGCGCACGTGCGATGCGTCGCGCAGCACCTCGGCCGCTTGAAGATACGTGTCGAGCAACGGATGGTCGTTGCCGGCGATGTCGATCATCAGCACGCGTCCGCCCGGCTTCAGCACGCGGCGCACTTCGGCCAGCGCCGCGCGCACGTCGTGCCAGTGATGCGCGCTCATCCGGCTGATCACGTAGTCGAACGTCGCCGCATCGAACGGCAGCCGCTCGGCCGGACCCTGCTGCGTGCGGACGTTCGCGAGCCCGCGCTCGCGCGCGGCGGCGTCGACGGTCGCGAGCATCGGCGCGGCCAGATCGTACGCGACCACATCGCGCACGTGCGGCGCGACCGCGAAGCTCGCATGACCGGCGCCGCAGCCGAGATCGAGCACGGCGGCGGCGGGCGTCGCGTGCACGGCGTCGGCCAGCGCCTGCAGATCGGCACCCGTCGCGTGGACCGTGCTCGTCAGGTAGGCGGCGGCTGTCGTGCCGAATGCGTCGGCGACCTGGTCGTGATGTTTCATCGTTGGCTCCTTCCCTGGGTGGGGCGCTCGCTGCCTGCCAGCGCGCGAATCGCTACAATAGGGCCGCGCTTGTACCAGTACAAGTTAAGCAGTTATTCTGGTATTTGTTACACCTGCCTGATCCTTGTCGCGCCTCCGGTGCCCCTTTTCAGCCGTTTCCGCATGAACCAGCCGTCCTCCGCCCCTACCCCGCCCCTCGATGCGACGCCCGCCCGCGCACTCGGCGAATTCATCCGGGCGCACCGCGAACGGCTGTCGCCGCAGGCCGTCGGCCTGCCGCCCGGCCCGCGCCGCCGCACGCCGGGGCTGCGGCGCGAGGAAGTCGCGCAGCTGTGCGGCGTCAGCCCAACCTGGTACACGTGGATCGAACAGGGCCGCCCGGTGTCGGCGTCGGCCGATGCGCTCGCCCGGATCGCCGTCGCGCTGCAGTTGTCGAAGGCCGAACGCGCTTATCTGTTCGAACTGGCCGCGCAGCGCGATCCGGCCGAGCCCGACGTCGCTGCCGGCGACCTGCCGCCGACGCTCGCGGCGACCGTCGCCACGATCGCCATGCCCGCGTACGTGCTCGACCGGCAATGGAACGCGCTCGCATGGAACGCGCCGGCCGCCGCGCTGTTCACGGGCTGGCTCGACGGCGAGCACGACCGCAACCTGCTGCGCTTCACGTTCATGGCACCGGCCGCGCGCACGCTGATCGTCGACTGGGAAACCCGCGCGCGCCGGCTCGCGGCCGAATTCCGCGCCGACTCGATCCGCCACCTCGCCGACGCGCCGACCCGCGCGCTGATCGACGCGCTGATGGCCGGCAGCGATGCCTTCGCGCAGTATTGGGCATCGCAGGACGTGTTCGAGCGCGAAGGCGGCCTGCGCGAATTCGACCATCCGGCCGACGGCCGCCTCGTGTATCAGCAGATCACTTTGAAGCCTGCGCATCGGGAAGATCTCAAGCTCGTCGTGCTCGTGCGGGGATGAACGCCTCCGCTGCTTCAGCTTGCTTCGGCTCCCGCACTTCGCTCTCTTTGTCCGCTTCCTTCTACCCTGAAAAACTCGCGCTGAACCTTCAACCTCGTATTTCCGGCATCGAACGCTCCGCTCGTCATTGGCTCCATGGCTCCCGTGTCAACGCTTTGCTAACCTGCTCACGGTTGTCCACGCGCGGCTCGAGGCTGATGTGACTCGCTATGTCCTTCATCGCAGTGGACTTTCACCACCGCACCTTGTCGACTCTCCTGGCGCACCCGGTACGGGTTCTCCGGGTCTTGCCACATCATGCTTTCATCCGACGGGTGAAAGGCACGCGGTAAGTACGGCAGTCCTGCGATCACGCGCGCCCACATCGCCGCCCGCTTAGATGCGAGACGGCGCTCACACCCATTGCACTAAGGAATGCTTCAAGTTGAACTGCTTGTACAGTGTTGGCGGACAAAATCTCCGTCTGGCACCCGCGTCTTCGGATCCACCCGAACTCCGTCAGGATTTGCAGGAATCACTCGTCAGGAGGCCCTCGACTTGCAATTCCTACAACGCCACTCCTCCCACCAAGCGTTACTGCACAAGCGTTGGCGAATTATTCAGAGCCGACTGGTTGTGCTTTATGCTTCCGACCGAGCTTTTCTGGGGACGATTCCAGCGCGGCAAGCGCCAATCTCAAAATCCCAACTTCGGCGTCGCCAACTTCTGCGGCAGTTGATTTAGCGCTGTGGATTTCAGCCCCCTCAACCTCCGCCCGCCTCCTAACTCGATTATCCGATGCATATCCCCTACTTGTGGCAACATCCGTTATGTAAATCGCAACGTTATCCGCATTACGCATCATAATATTAGCCCTCAACATATTATCCGCCTTAATGGAATTCAGCGCCATATCACGCGACACCGAATCGATGCCCTGCACTTCACCGATTTTCACCATGAATTCGCGAACAAATTCATTATTCATAATTTCACCACTTTCTACAGCCGCATCGAATTTATTCTTCATTTCCAACGCGTTAGGACGACGAGGGCCAGCCATTCCTCTTGGCGGTGTCCAGTTCGCATAATAGAAATCCTCCGTCTGAATCGATGTATGTGATGCCTCGTGAAGTATGACTTGCCCCACAGGCGCTACCGATTCATGAGGTGAACCGAGAGGAGGAGCTGGCTGCAAACGATCGCCGATCAAATATATACGATGCTCCGGATCCCTTACTATGGTAAACGCCGTCGGCACCTTCTTCAATTGAACATCACTCAATGGACTCTTATATGCAAGCGCATCAACTTTAATCTGCGGCGCACAAGCAATGACAAAATTATTATATCCATCACTCGCAGCGTCACGCATATAATCCCTAATCGCCACAGTTGCCGTATGCAACTCCCGATACGCAGCACTAACAACATTAGGATCCCGCACTCCTAAAGCGCCAGCCAAATAATCCTGCACCCACTGAACCTCCCCCTCATACTCCTCCCCCCCCAATCTCCTCAGCGCCTCCTCAGCATGATTCAACGCCCCCTGGGCATGAAGTTCATATTCCCTTTTCATATTAACTACATACGTCGGATCCCGCACCGCGTCAACGCTCAATCCTCGATAAGTTTGGTATTCATGCCCTTCCAAATATTCTCCCAACAAACCATCCACAACCTCATTCACACGATTTTCACTCAAGTTACTTTCGAGAATTTCAGGGTCAATAAATTCATTAATTTTATTTAATTTCCGCACACCAGCACTTCCACCGGCATCCATACGGGAAGATTGCGCACCTTGAGGATTCATATATCTAACATCTGCTTCACCTCGCACACCGCCAGACTCTCCAACCGAATGAAACTCACCACCCTTAAACTCAATATATTTTTTACTACCATCGCCCATTGTAATAAACGGGAGATCCTCCGACCCATCAACCTTCAAATATTTACCCTTCACTTTAATATATTTACCCCCGCCCTCGTCAACTCTTAATCCCATATGATCAGGAGCAGACAACATCTCCGCATTTACATTCTCAGCAAGCATATCTGCAGCAACCTGCTGCTCGAGAAATTCGGAAACATGAATCGATGTTTCACTCTCAAACAACCAACGCTCCCCGTCCCACTCGATCGGATAGCCTTGCGCATCTGGATTTTTTACATCGTACGCCTCGTACAAGGCCCCGCGAACTTTATGCTGAGTGTTTCTTACCGGAATATACTCCCCCCCCATTTCGATAAATTTCCCCTGAATGCTTCCAGCCTGAACATCAATCAGCTCTCCGGACCCATAATAAGACGGATTATTATTCGGCAGAATGTAGTAAGCATCCAATCGTACATCTCCATTAACTTTTATTTTATCTATGATTTTTTGCTGCTCATCACTAAACACCCGACGCTCATTACGAGTACTCATATGCCACACCCTAGACAAGGGCTCCATATAAACAGGAACGTATTCCGTAATACCAGACTTCTTCGGCAGAACGATTTCATACTTCCCCGCACCATTCTGATTAAGCTCATAGTACTCACCATACAGCTCTATTTGCCTTTTCCCTGCCTCAATTCGAACATTGAGCCCCGTTGAATCCAAACTGTCAGCATAACGCCAGGTAAGATCATTCTCATCGACAATGACCCTCCTTTCCAGCAATTTCGGATTCACAGCATCAGGATGATACGTAACGAATTCACCTGCTCTTTCCGTAGGCCTAATATAAACTTCACGACCGCCATCATCTATTGAACCTTCCCCCTGCTTCAGCTTCAGCAGAAGCTCCCTTCTTATACCAGAGTGCGGGTCGCGAGTATAAAAAGCCGCATCTTTCCGTGTTGGCAAAACATTACGGAACTCGGTAAACCTTGGCTTTCCCGAGGCCCCGCGTGAGGTGTACGGTAGCCCATCGATATCAGCCGCGGTCACCACTTGCGCAACAAGCAACCTGCTATATCTTTCAGCACATATTCCATCGCCTTTATTTTTATAATATTCATGACGCTTGCTGGAGGCAACCATTCCTCCGATTGCCGGAGTCAGCCCGAATGTTATAATCGCAGCAACCCACCATAGTCCATCGGCAACGCCACGAGCCTCGGGCGAAGGACCTCCGTCCGTATTATCGTAAATAAATCTGAACGGATGGTCCGCGCGCTGCGCCTGAAACAAAAGCACCTTCCCTTGATTCTCACCTTGGGCATTCAGCACCTCCTCTTCAAATGCGCAGTGTTTTGTTATATGATCTTCGATCGCTTTATTGCGAGCAGATTCCGACGTCCGTTTGATAGGCTGAGCTTCATTATCCAGACGAGCGACGAGCATTGGCATCTCAGCAGCCTCGACCCGCATTTTGGATTTAAGGGCTTCTCCTTCGGCTTCGGTCAATTGCCCATCGGACACCAGATATTTTACCAGACTGGAAATCAGCTCCTCCTTCGCTTGCACACCTGAAACAATATAACTATCGCTGTCCATATGCCTGACGATACCACTGTCACTACGAGACGACGGCGCGGCGTAAGCACCCGGTATCAGGGGCAAGGGATCATGTGCGATAAAAGAGGCTGTCGCTGCAACAGCAGACTGGCTAACAGCAGAGACAAAATCCGAGATAGCATAAAGTGGGTTGTTGCCGCTCCTGGACAATGATCCCTCCTCGGCTGAAGGTGGTATTGGCCCTTCTATGCGGGCCTGGGAGCAAAGACACATTATCTGCAAGGCAGTGGAAACTGGATTTCGCCGGAAAGCGTTCGTCCCGTTCAGTCTTTTTGAGGTGTTTAGAACCCGATCAGCCTCAAACATAATATTACGCCCCCCATTCCGAACCTCCAAGATTTCCGAGATGCTCGAGCCTTTTTTAATTCTTGCTGATCCAGACGCCCCTCCCTCATGCCTCGAATAAATATTATTTTGATGACTTCCAATTGACGACCTGTACTGACATGGCGATATCGGCATATTTTACCCCCACAAAATATTAACAAGAAACAATAGACTCGCCCACTCACCCCCCCCTGAGCGACTATTTACCCCTCATACCCAGAAATATCCGAAAATCGTTGATCCTGACACTAGAAAACACGCTAGAAAATCATCGATCAATTACTGTCCGGTTTCACGCATACGACACAGTTATTTTTCCTGTTTGTCGTAAATTCAAGCCTTCCTCCTCATGGCTAATTTTTATACCTTCCCGAATATGCAAACGCACCCCTGCCCCACCAACTCCACAAAAAACTTGTCGCACGCAGCCGAACCCCGAAGAGACGGATTTTCTGTAAGTTAAGAGTGCGGATCGCGCGATCTGATCGATAAAAACCATAGCCTGATGCTAACGTTGGCAGAAATTCACTATTGTTGAGAGTATCGGATAGATGAACAGAAAAACGTGCATCGTCTTTAAGCCGAAATAGTCTGGCACTGCAATGCAACACACGCCGAATCGGCAGTTCTCGGAAAAACCAGCACCAGGAGTCATAGCTTTATGCATGACCCATGTCCTATCGTAGTGGGTCGGCGACAGCACGTATTAGATCGAAGTCGTGCAAAATAGTCTTGACGCCCGCCTCGCCATCGCCCTTGCGACCGCGGATCAATCACTTCTTTTAAATCGTTGAATGCAAGTGGCTTGCAATGCTCACTCTCCCGCGCTGCAATATGCATAACGGCATGAGATAGTCCAGCGAAAAATCTATCGATCCAAATGATGCGACCATATCAGAACATTCGTTCACTGACTTTCAGAATTCAATCTTCGCGGAACCAGTTTGGAAATTACGTATGCCGCAGATGCCGGTGGAGTCGATTCTTTAATCCCGGACACAACGTCACACCAAGGTTGCCTAAGTCATTGAACGCCGGGACTCGCGAGGAGAGCGGTATTTCAGCACGCTATGAGGATGCCTCTCGTTGTAATGCTCGAACGCGATGGCCAAGTTGCGTGCTGCAGTCGCTGCGTCGCACTTCGGCATGAAGACGACGTAATCGCGTTTCATTGTCGTCACGAAGGTCGCGGCCATCCCGTTATACATTGGGGGCTGCACACCGGCGTGTTCAATGACTTCAGGCCGATGGCCACTGGAACCTGCGCGTGTCGTCGGCGGTGTAGTCCGCCGCGTTGTCGTTCAGCCGCACGATTTCGGACGGGGCATGCAGTTCGTTGCCAAACCCATTTTCCACTGCCGCAAGCGTCAACGTCGCGCGCGATGTCGCCGCCGTGGCCCGCCGTCGTAGTCGCCCAAATCGTCGCTTCGCGGTCACGGAAGTCGAACGTGAACGCCACACGCAACGGTTCCGCCGCCGCAATCGCGACACCGGCCTACGTGCTCGACCGGCAATGGAACGCGCCGACCCTGCGCACGCAGGTGGTCGACTGGGAGACGCGCGCTGACGGCCGGCAGTGACGCGTTCGCGCAGTACCGGGCATCGCAGGACGTATTCGAGCGCGAGGGCGGCCGACGCGAATTCGATCATCCGGCCGACGGCCGTCTCGTCTACCAGCAGATCACGTTAAAACCTGCGCATCGGGAAGATCTCAAGCTCGTCGTGCTCGTGCGCGATTGAGCGTGCCGCGCCCGGTGTGTGCGCACCGGCTTCGCGCACCGCCGCGAAAGGCCGCCGCGCGGGTCGTCGCACAGGCCCCGAACGGCCGCGCCGGGCGGCGGCGCTGCGCGCGAATGCTAGAATTGCAAGATTCCCTCGGCGGCGCACGCCGCCCAACTCCCCTTCGAAGAATCGCCATGACGTCCCAACTGCACAAAAAGGGCGAGGCCTGGTCGGCCCGCTTCTCCGAACCGATGTCGGAGCTGGTCAAGCGCTACACGTCGTCGGTGTTTTTCGACAAGCGTCTCGCGCTCGTCGACATCGCCGGCTCGCTCGCGCACGCGAGCATGCTCGCCGCGCAAAAGATCATCAGCGCCGACGATCTCGCGGCGATCGAACGCGGGATGGCGCAGATCAAGGGCGAGATCGAGCGCGGCGAATTCGAATGGCAGCTCGATCTCGAGGACGTCCACCTGAACATCGAGGCACGCCTGACCGCGCTGATCGGCGACGCCGGCAAGCGGCTGCACACGGGCCGCTCGCGCAACGACCAGGTCGCGACCGACATCCGCCTGTGGCTGCGCGGCGAGATCGACCGCATCGGCGGGCTGCTGAACGATCTGCGCGGCGCGCTGATCGACCTCGCGGAAAAGAACGCGGACACGATCATGCCGGGCTTCACGCATCTGCAGGTCGCGCAGCCGGTCACGTTCGGCCACCACCTGCTCGCGTACGTCGAGATGTTCTCGCGCGACGCCGAGCGCATGCGCGACTGCCGCACGCGCGTGAACCGCCTGCCGCTCGGCGCGGCCGCGCTCGCGGGCACGAGCTATCCGATCGATCGCCACGCGGTCGCGAAGACGCTCGGCTTCGACGGCATCTGCGCGAACTCGCTCGACGCGGTGTCGGACCGCGACTTCGCGATCGAATTCACCGCCGCGGCCGCGCTCGTGATGACGCACGTGTCGCGCTTGTCGGAAGAACTCGTGCTGTGGATGAGCCCGCGCGTCGGCTTCATCGACATCGCGGACCGCTTCTGCACCGGCAGCTCGATCATGCCGCAGAAGAAGAACCCGGACGTGCCCGAACTCGCGCGCGGCAAGACCGGCCGCGTGAACGGCCACCTGATCGCGCTGCTCACGCTGATGAAGGGCCAGCCGCTCGCGTACAACAAGGACAACCAGGAAGACAAGGAGCCGCTGTTCGACACGGTCGACACCGTCGCGGACACGCTGCGCATCTTCGCGGAGATGGTCGCCGGCATCACGGTGAAGCCGGACGCGATGCGCGCGGCCGCGCTGCAGGGCTTCTCGACGGCGACCGATCTCGCCGACTACCTGGTCAAGCGCGGACTGCCGTTCCGCGACGCGCACGAAGCCGTCGCGCATGCGGTGCGGATCTGCGACGAACGCGCGATCGACCTCGCGGACCTGACGCTCGACGAGATGAAGCGCGAGCTGCCGAACGTCGCGCATCTGATCGGCGACGACGTGTTCGACTATCTGACGCTCGAAGGCTCGGTCGCGAGCCGCAACCATCCGGGTGGTACCGCGCCCGACCAGGTGCGTGCGGCGGCCAAGGCCGCGCGCGCGGCACTCGGCCGCTGAGCGCGGCGTCGCCGCCGGACGCCGCGGCGTCCGCTGTCCGTGCCGGGCGGCCGTCGCGCCGCCCGCGCCCTTTCTGCCTTCCCGATTTCCGCCGATGACCTTCTCCGCCGCGCTCTTCGACATGGACGGCCTGCTCGTCGATTCCGAGCGGACCATCATGAACACGTGGATCGACGTGTCGAACGCGCACGGCGTCGCGCTGACCGCCGTCGACTATCTGCAGATCGTCGGCCGCTCGTTCGCCGAAGGTCAGGTGATCCTCGCGCGGCTGATCGGCGACGCCGACACGTTCGACGCGGTCCGCATGCGCGTGCGCGAACGGCTTGCCGCGCCGGACCCGCATCCGAAGTTTCCGCTGAAGCCCGGCGCACTCGCGCTGCTCGACGCGCTCGCGCAGGCCGGCATTCCGTGCGCGGTCGCGTCGTCGTCCGCGTGCGACGTGATCCGCGCGCGCCTCGATGCGGTCGGCGTGCTGCCGTTCTTCCGCGCGATCGCGGGCGGCGACGAAGTCGCGCGCGGCAAGCCCGACCCGGCCGTCTACCGGCTCGCGGCCGAGCGGCTCGGCGTGCCGCCGCACGCGTGCGTCGCGTTCGAGGACAGCGACTTCGGTGCGCAGTCGGCCGCCGGCGCCGGCGCGTCGGTCGTCACCGTGCCCGACCTGAAGGCGCCGACGCCCGAGATCGTCGCGCTGAGCCTGCACGTGCTCGCATCGCTCGACGACGCGGTCGCGCTCGTGCCGTCGTGGTTCGGCCGCCGCGACCTGCAGCAGCCTGCGTAACCGCCGCGGCGCGGGCACGATCGGAGCCCGCACCTCCGAATGCAAAACGGGCACCCTCAGTGAACTGAACCCCAAGAGTTGGACATAGATCCGACCCTTGGGGTTTTTTCATGACGAAATACGACGAGCGGTTCAA
>NZ_CABVPR010000057.1 GCF_902499135.1 Burkholderia dolosa | reverse complement strand
AGCGGTAGTTCAGTCGGTTAGAATACCGGCCTGTCACGCCGGGGGTCGCGGGTTCGAGTCCCGTCCGCTCCGCCAGACAATAAATGCCCGCCTCGTGCGGGCATTTTTGTTGGTCGTCGATGGGCGCGCTCGCGTGCGGGCGCGTGGCTGTGGAGCGGAGGAAGCCGTCTGCATGGCTGCCAGCGCGCTCGAAGAGCGGCGCGTGCAAGCGCAGCCGCAGCCTGCGCCACGTAGGCGAGTCCGCCAAACAATGAAAAAGCCCGCCTCGGCGGGCTTTTTCATTTGGGCTTCATCCGCGGCTTCACCTGCGCCGAGCCGCGAGGGCGTCGTTCGTAAACAAACGAAATGCCTGCGTCGCACGGGCCTCGTCGTCTTCGGCGAGCGGGCACACGCAACGTGCCGCTACGAGAAATTCGCGATTGCATCCGCACGCGACTGCGCTATCGTGGCGGCATGCGTTCATGACCTCTGCGCGATGCTCGATCCGACCGATCTGCGACTCCTGTATCAGCTCCGGCCTGCAGAGCCCGGCGATTTCCCGTTCGCCGAGGCGCTGACGCACGGCAACATGGGCGGCTATTACAAGCGCCACGGGCTCGTGTGGCGCAGCGACCTGTTCTATGCAAGCTGGAGTGAATCCGAGAACTTCATCCTCGAGGCCGACGGCGAGCGTATCGGCGTGTTGCGCGTGACCGAGGAAGGCGATTCGCTGCACATCCGCGACGTGCAGATCGCGGCAGGCCATCGCGGGCAGGGCGCCGGTACCTACATGCTCGACATGTCGCATCGATGGGCGCGGGCCCGCGGGCTGCACGAACTGCAGCTGCGCGTGTTCGTCGACAATCCGGCCGCACGCCTCTATCAGCGTATGGGTTATCGGGTCGCCGGGCCGACGCTCGCGCAGCTCGGATCGATCCGTCACATGGTGCGTCCGGTCTGAAGCCGCACGGTCGCGCACGGCATCGTCAGCCGGCGGTACCGGTCGTTTCGTCGTCCGACGGTCGATCGTCGACCGTGGCTACGTCTTCCGTGCCGCGGTGCTCGTGGCCGCGCAGCATGAACGCGCGCGGACTTTCTCCGAATGCACGGCGGAACATCGCGGAGAACGCGCTCTGGCTTTGGTAGCCGAGTTCGCGCGCGATATGCGACAGCGGGCGTCCCTGGTTCAGCAGCGGGATCGCGCGCGCAAGCAGCGCCTGCTGGCGCCACTGTGAAAAGCTCACGCCGAGTTCCTGCTTGAAGAGCCGCGAGATCGTGCGCGTGCTGGCGCCGACCTCGCTCGCCCAGTGCTCGAGCGATTCGGCATGCGCGGGCTGTGCGAGCACCGATTCGCACAACGTGCGCAGCCGCTTCTCGTCGGGCATCGGCACCGCAAGCGGCAGCGGTTCGGCCCGGCTCAGCTCGTCGAGCACGAGCTCGCACAGCAGCCGCTCGCGCGCGGTGCTCAAGTCGCGTGCGTCGAGCGCGACGATCAGCTCGCGCAGCAATCCCGTCACTTCGACGACCCGGCACGCATCGAGCCCGTCCGGCACGATCGACTCGTCGATATACAGCGTACGCAGATAGGCCTCTTCGACGATCACGACCTCGTGCGTCACGTGCGGCGGCACCCAGATCGCGCGCGACGGCGGCACCATCCACGTCGTGCCGGTCGTCGCGACGCGCAGCACGCCGCGCGACGCATAGGCAAGCTGCGCCCACGCGTGCGTATGCAGCGGGATGCGGCGCCCGGCATCGACCTGCCGCGCGCGCACGCGCATCGGGTGCGCGCGGGTCGGCGCGAATTCGGGCGGAATGTCGATGACATCGTACGGATTCGATGCGTCGGCAGGGGCGAGCGGTTTCATGGATGTTGGGGCGGCGCGGCGGCGATGCCGTATTTTAAGAGTCGCCGCGCAAACGCATGCAGCGGTTTTTCCGCCGATAATGCGACGTTCAAATGAACTTTGTGTGGGGCCGCGCGGATTCGTGCCGTTGCACGCGCAAGCGTGCATCGCGGCGACGTAACTCGCGTCGCGTCGGCGTTGCCGTTCGGCGCGATAGGCGATTCAGCGAACGGCCCGACACGGTAACCACGAATCGAACAGGAGAACCACGATGCGCCACGTATTCGTCTACGGCACGTTGAGAGCGGGGGAGGCCAACGACATCGGCCATGCGGCCGCGCGGCACGGCATCGCCGCGCCGACGCTGCTCGGTGCGGTCGCGCTGCCGGGCGAACTGTACGATTTCGGCAACTATCCGGGCATGGTGGCCGGCGCGGCTGGCAAGTCGCTCGTCTGGGGCGACGTGTACGAGATCGACGAACGGCTCGTTTCGGTACTCGACGAGATCGAGCGCGTGTATCCGGGCGTCGACACACTGTTCAAGCAGGAGAACGTGACCGTCGAGCTCGGCGGCCGCCAGTACGCATGTCTGTACTATCCGGTCGCCGCGCATGCCGTCGCGGGCCTTCCGCGCATTGCGTCGGGCGACTGGGTCCAGCATCGGCGCGAACGCGAAGCCGCGTGAGCGATCGCGCGTCGAGCGCGCGTATAAACAAAAAGCGCCCCGCGGGGCGCTTTTTTCATGTCGCCGCTCAACCGGCGGCTGGCGGCGTGCCGACGAACGATCGGCACGCCGCGTGCGGCCCGATCAGATCTCTTCGTACAGCGGCAGCGTCAGGAATTCGGTAAAGCCTTCCGACGTCGACATCCGTTCGAAGATCGCCGCCGCGCGTTCGTACGGCTGCGTGTTGCCGCCGACCGAACGCTTCACGTTCTCGAGTTCGATCTTCGTATATTCGCGAACGAGTTCCGCGGTGACCTTGCGGCCGTCGTCGAGCACGCCCTTCGGCGAGCGGATCCACTGCCACACCTGCGAGCGCGAGATTTCGGCGGTCGCCGCGTCTTCCATCAGGTTGTGGATCGGCACGCAGCCGTTGCCGTCGAGCCACGCGCCGAGGTAGTGGATACCGACGTTGATGTTGTTGCGCAGGCCGGCCTCGGTGATCGGCGCTTCGGGCTGGAAGTCGAGCAGGTTGCGGCCTTCGACCTGCACGTCGTCACGCTGCTTGTCGATTTGATTCGGCTTGTCGCCGAGCACCTTCACGAACTCTTCCATCGCGATCGGCACGAGGCCCGGGTGCGCGACCCAGCCGCCGTCGTAGCCGTCGGTCGCGTCGCGCTGCTTGTCCGCGCGCACGCCGCCCATCGCCTTCTCGTTCGCTTCCGGATCGTTCTTGATCGGAATCAGCGCGCTCATCCCGCCGATCGCCGGCGCGTTGCGCTTGTGGCAGGTCTTCAGCAGCAGCAGTGCGTAGGCGCGCATGAACGGCACCGTCATCGTGATCTTCGAACGGTCGGCGAGGCAGAAGTCGCGGTCGTTCTTGAACTTCTTGATCGCCGAGAAGATGTAGTCCCAGCGGCCGGCGTTGAGACCCGAGCTGTGTTCGCGCAGCTCGTACAGGATCTCGTCCATCTCGAACGCGGCGAGGATCGTCTCGATCAGTACGGTCGCGCGGATCGTCCCGCGCGGGATGCCGACCGCTTCCTGCGCGGCGACGAAGATATCGTTCCACAGCCGCGCCTCGAGATGGCTCTCCATCTTCGGCAGATAGAAGTACGGGCCCGAGCCGCGCGCGATCAGTTCCTTCGCGTTGTGGAACAGGTACAGCGCGAAGTCGAAGATGCCGCCGGACACGCGCTGGCCGTCGACCGTCACGTGCTTCTCGTCGAGATGCCAGCCGCGCGGCCGCACGATCAGCGTCGCGACCTTGTCGTTCAGCTTGTACGACTTGCCGTTCTGCTCGAGCGAGATCGTACGGCGCACCGCGTCCTTCAGATTGATCTGACCGTCGATCTGGTTCGTCCAGCTCGGCGCGTTCGAATCTTCGAAGTCGGTCATGTACGAGTCGGCGCCCGAGTTCAGCGCGTTGATGATCATCTTGCGCTCGACGGGGCCGGTGATCTCGACCCGGCGGCATTGCAGGTCGGCCGGCAGCGGCGCGACCTTCCAGTCGCCTTCGCGAATCGCCTTCGTGTCGGCCAGGAAGTCGGGACGCTCGCCGGCGTCCAGCCGCTTCGTCCGCTCGACGCGCGCCTGCAGCAGCGCCTGGCGGCGCGGTTCGAACGTGCGGTGCAGCGCCGCGACGAGCGCGAGCGCGTCGGGCGTCAGGATCGCTTCGTAGCCGGGCTTGATTTCGCCGGTGATCGCCATGCCTTGCGGCAGCGTGATCGGGGTGCTCATGAGTCTCATCTCCTTGGTCGGTCAGTTGCGGTTTCGGTGAAGGGGGAAGGCGGCAGCGACGCGAACCTCATGCGCCCGGGCCGGGGCGCGTGCGGTTTGCCGGTCTGCCGGATGAAGCCGGGGTGGCGAGGAAAGCGAGCAGGTCGGCCATGCCGGTGCCGGTGCCGTCGGGCGGCGTGCCGAGTTCCTCGGCAGGCGCGCCGGTGCGATTGAGCCAGAACGTCGTGTAGCCGAACCACGCGGCGCCCGCGACGTCCCACGCGTTCGACGACACGAACACGATGCCGCGCGGGTTCGCCCCGAACGCGGCGGTGCCGAGCGCGTACGCGGCCGGACTCGGCTTGTACGCGCGCACCGCGTCGGCCGACAGCACGCGATCGAACAGCCCGTTCATGCCGGCGCTCTTGATCGCGATGTCTAGCATCTGCGGATTGCCGTTCGACAGGATCGCGAGCGGCGGGCGCGGCTCCAGCGCGCGCAACGCACGCAGCGCGGGCACCGTATCGGGATAGGTGGACAGGCACGCGTATTCGTCCATCAGCCGTTTCTCGGCCGCGCTGTTCAGCGCGACGCCGAGCGCGCGCGCAGCGAAGCGCAGTGCGTCGAGCGTGATGTCGCGAAACGGACGATAGCGGGCGCCGGCCGGATCGGCGAGCGTGCGCAGCTGCGAATATTCGATTTGCTTGCGTCGCCACAGCTGCGACAACCGTTCCCCGTGACCGGGAAACATCTGCTCTGCCGCGGCCACGACCGCATGCACGTCGAACAGCGTGCCGAATGCGTCGAAGAGGATGGCGTCGGGAGAGGAGAGTGTCGTTGTGGCCGACATAGCCTTGCGCTCCAGTGTCAGAGGTCGGGATCGATTCTATTCGTGATCGCAGATGCTAAAAAAGACGCTAATCATCACTTGATCTTTTACTTTCATATACCTAATCTTGACCGGCTTCAGTCATGTGAGGGCGGGAAACGCCGCTCGTCGGAGTCATGGACCGGTTCAAACAGATCGAAACGTTCGCCGCGGTCGCGGCGAAGGGCAGCCTGTCGGCGGCCGCGCATGCGGAGGGCGTCGCGCCGGCGATCATCGGCCGCCGCCTCGATGCGCTCGAGGAGCGGCTCGGCGTGAAGCTGCTGGTGCGCACGACGCGCAAGCTCACGCTGACGTTCGAGGGTTCGGCATTCCTCGAGGACTGCCAGCGGATCATCAACGACATGCAGAACGCGGAGGCAAGCGTGTCGGCCGGCGGCGTGAAGGCGAGCGGGCATCTGCGGATCTCGGCGCCGGCCGGCTTCGGCAGACGGCACGTCGCGCCGCTCGTGCCCGAGTTCAGCGGCGCGCATCCGGACGTATCGGTCACGCTCGATCTGTCCGACCGGATGGTCGATCTCGTCAACGAGGGGTTCGATTGCGCGGTACGGCTCGGCGAGCTGCCGGACTCGTCGCTCGTGTCGCTGAAGCTCGGCGAGAACCGGCGCGTGTGCGTCGCATCGCCCGCGTATCTCGCGCGGCGCGGCACGCCGGCGACGCTCGCCGAGCTCGCGCGTCACAATTGCCTCGCGCTCGCCGCGAACGCGAACCAGCAGCGCGGCTGGACGTTCCAGGAGGACGGCAAGGTCGTGTCGATCCGCGTGAACGGCACGATGGAGTGCTCGGACGGCGCGGTGCTGCACGAATGGTGCCTGGCCGGTCACGGTCTGGCGTGGCGCTCGTGGTGGGAAGTCGGCGCGGACATCGCGGCCGGCCGGCTGGTCAGCGTGCTCGACGCGTTCGCCGCGCCGCCGATCGGCATCCACGCGGTGTTTCCGCAACGCAGGCATCTGCCGTTGCGTGTGCGGCTCTTTCTCGATTACCTGAAGCATACGTACGAGCGACCCGGCTACTGGGGCGACTAGCGCGGTCGCGCGTTTCCGATATGAGGACGAACCCGCTGCCGGCATCGACCCGACGATTTCGCGCACTACAATCGAAACACGCATACCTGCCGCGCCGCGGCCCGCACGCAGCGGATCGCCGCGCACGGGATGCGACTGACGAAGGAGGGCGCGATGTTCCGGCACATCCTCGTTCCAACCGACGGCTCCGACCTGTCGAAGAAAGCGATCGACGGCGCGATCGATCTC
Source organism: Burkholderia dolosa (assembly GCF_902499135.1). Classification (GTDB taxonomy): domain Bacteria; phylum Pseudomonadota; class Gammaproteobacteria; order Burkholderiales; family Burkholderiaceae; genus Burkholderia; species Burkholderia dolosa. The sequence goes on along the minus strand of NZ_CABVPR010000057.1, from coordinate 32,258 downwards.
GCTCGCGCGGTCGGTGCGCACGTGACGGCGTACGCGTGCCTGCCGCAGTACCCGTATTCGCCGTTTTCCGAAGTGATCATCGAGCCGCCGGCGGACTTCCGCGCGCGCAGCGAGCGCGAGGCGCGTGCACATCTCGACGAGGTCGAAGCGGCCGCGAAGGCGGCCGGCGTCGCATGCGACACATGGACCAGCGTGCATCCGTCGCCGTATCTCGGCATCATCGAGGCGGCCGAGCGCGGCGGCTGCGACGTGATCTTCATGGCATCGCACGGACGCCGCGGGCTCGGCAGCCTGCTGATCGGCAGCGAGACGCAGCGTGTGCTGACCCATACGAAAATTCCGGTGATCGTCTATCGGTAGCGTGCGCCGCGCATTGCCGCGTGCGCGGCAGCGTTCGGCACCGTGAAAAGGGCGCGCCGGGCAAGCCCGGCGCGCGTCGTTGCTGGCGGCCGCAGGCCGCGCGGCCGGTCGCGCGATCGTCGTCGCGCGCCTGCCGTCTCCTCCCTGATGCGCGTTCTGGTTGCCGCGCCCGCTCCGCGATGCGACGGGCGGGGGTCGGCGCCGCGCGTGCGCGGCTTACGCGACCTTCTTGCCGTCGAAGAACTGTTCGTCCTCGGTCGAGCCGTGCAGCGCGGTCGTCGATGCTTCGCGCTCGACGGTCTGCGTGACCGCGTCGAAGTAACCGGTGCCGACTTCGCGCTGGTGCTTGACGGCGGTGAAGCCCTTGTCGGCAGCCGCGAACTCGGCCTGCTGCAGTTCGACGAACGCGCTCATCTGCGTACGGGCATAGCCGTGCGCGAGGTTGAACATCGAGTAGTTCAGCGCGTGGAAGCCGGCCAGCGTGATGAACTGGAACTTGTAGCCCATCGCGCCGAGCTCCTTCTGGAACTTCGCGATCGTCGCGTCGTCGAGGTTCTTCTTCCAGTTGAACGACGGCGAGCAGTTGTACGACAGCAGCTTGCCGGGGAACTGCTTGTGGATCGCCTCCGCGAACTTCTTCGCGTATTCGAGATCCGGCTTGCCGGTTTCGCACCAGATCAGGTCCGCGTACGGCGCATACGCGAGGCCGCGCGAGACCGCCTGCTCGAGGCCCGGCTTCGTGCGGAAGAAGCCTTCGACCGTGCGCTCGCCGGTCAGGAACGGCTTGTCGTTGTCGTCGATGTCGGACGTGATCAGATCGGCGGCTTCCGCGTCGGTGCGGGCGACCAGCACCGTCGGCGTACCCATCACGTCGGCGGCGAGACGCGCGGCCGACAGCTTCGCGACCGCCTCGCGCGTCGGCACGAGCACCTTGCCGCCCATGTGGCCGCACTTCTTGACCGAAGCGAGCTGGTCTTCGAAGTGCACGCCCGCCGCGCCGGCCTCGATCATCGCCTTCATCAGTTCGAACGCGTTCAGCACGCCGCCGAAGCCGGCTTCCGCGTCCGCGACGATCGGCGCGAAGAAGTCGACGTAGCCTTCGTCGCCCGGATTCTTGCCTTCCGACCACTGGATCTGATCGGCACGCGTGAGCGTATTGTTGATGCGCTTCACGACGAGCGGCACCGAGTTCGCCGGGTACAGCGACTGGTCCGGGTACATTTCGCCCGCGACGTTCGCGTCGCCGGCCACCTGCCAGCCGGACAGATAGATCGCCTTCAGGCCGGCCTTGACCTGCTGCATCGCCTGGTTGCCGGTCAGCGCGCCGAGCGCGTTGACGAACGGCTCGTTGTTGATCAGGTTCCACAGCTTTTCGGCGCCGCGCTTCGCGAGCGTGTGCTCGACCGGAATCGAGCCGCGCAGACGGACCACGTCCTCAGCCGTGTAGCCGCGCTTGATGCCCTTCCAGCGCGGATCGGTTTCCCATTGCTTTTGCAGTTCCTGTGCCTGTTGCTGACGCGACATGATGAGCTCCTTGAAGTGGTGTGTTGCCTAGACGGTTGAATCGAACGGTGATGAGGCTGTTCTCGAAGCGGCGACACGCAGGTTCCGTTTCGTGAAGTCTTGTATAAGAGTCTAGGCAAATCGACCGGCGTGAAACAGCGGCTTCATCGTGAAGCGAAGAAATTTTTATTTCTTGTTAATCAACGATTTGCGGCTTCGGTTTTGCAATGAGAAACGTATTTTCCCATCCTGCAATCGCACGCGTTGTGCCACGCAGCATGATTTTTTACGACGCAAAAAAATTTTTCGTATCGTGAAATGTCGGGCGGGGCAAAAAAAAACCGGCGCAGCGCGCCGGTTGTCCGGAAAGCGGGGCGGCTCGCCGGCCGCCCATCCAACGGTTAGGACGCCGAGTTGCCGCGTCGCGGGCCGCCGCGCTGACCGTCGCGCCGGTGACCGCCGTCGCGGCTGCCGCCCGGCTTGCCGCTCCAGCCGCCGCCGTTGCCGCTGCCGAAGCTGCGCCCACCGTTGCCGCCGTGACCGCCGCCCGGCTTGCCGCCGAAACGCCGGCCGCCGTTGCCGGCACCCGGACGGCCACGGCCGCCGTTACCGCGGTCGTTGCGCGGCGGTGCCTTGCGCGGCTCGAAGCCCTCGATCACGTTGACCGGCAGCGGCGCACGCACGAAACGCTCGATGCGCTTGAGCGCGCCCTGTTCGGCGTGGTGCACGAGGCTCACCGCGATGCCCGAGCGGCCCGCGCGACCCGTGCGGCCGATACGGTGCACGTAGTCTTCCGCGAACTTCGGCAGATCGTAGTTGAACACGTGCGTGATGCCCGGGATGTCGATCCCGCGCGCGGCGACGTCCGTCGCGACCAGCACGCGCACGCGGCGCTCGCGCAGCGCACGGATCGTGCGATTGCGCGCGCCCTGCGGCAGATCGCCGTGCAGCGCGGCCGATTCGAAGCCGGCGTCGGCGAGGCGGCCGGCGAGCTGGTCGGCGTCGATCTTGGTCGCCGTGAAGATGATCGCCTGATCGAGCGCCGTGTCGCGCAGCAGATGATCGAGCAGACGGTCCTTGTGATCGCGGTCGTCGACGTAATGGACGGTCTGCGCGATGTTCGCGCGCGATTCCAGACGCTGCTGGATCTCGATACGCTCCGGATCCTTCAGCAGCCGGCTCGTCAGCGAACCGATCTTGCCGTCGAGCGTGGCCGAGAACAGCATCGTCTGGCGCGACGCGGGCGTCGCGGCGACGATCGTCTCGATGTCGTCGATGAAGCCCATGTCGAGCATGCGGTCGGCTTCGTCGAGCACCAGCATCTTCAGTTCGGACAGGTCGATGCGGCCGCGCTCGAGATGGTCGAGCAGGCGCCCCGGCGTGGCGACCAGGATCTCGGGATTCTTCGCGAGCAGCATCAGCTGCTGGCCGTACGCGACGCCGCCGAGGATGCTGACGGTGCGCAGGCGCTTCAGATGCTTGCCGTACGTCGACGCGGCCGTGGTGACCTGCATCGCGAGTTCGCGCGTCGGCGTCAGCACGAGCAGGCCCGGGCGCGCGACCGGTTGCGGACGACGCGCGCGGCGCTCGCCCTGACCGGCTTCGCGCGGCGCGCGCGGTTGTTGTGCGTGGGCTTTTTGCAGCTGCGCGAAACGTTCGATCGCGGGCAGCATGAAGGCGGCCGTCTTGCCCGAGCCGGTCGGGCTCGATACCAGCAGGTCGCGGCCGGCGATGCCGGCCGGAATCGCGCGCTGCTGAACCGGCGTCGGCTTCACGTAACCGGCGGCTTGCAGCGCGGAGACGATCTCCGGCGACAGCCCGAGCGACGCGAAAGTCGGTTCGTCCGCGGCCGGTGCGGCGGCGTCGAGACCGAGCGCCTGATCGGCGATCGCGTTGAGCGGGCTGGAGTTGATGCTCGAAGTCATAACAATCCTTGAAACACAGTGGGTGAAACGTCGGCGCCAATCGCGCATACCCAAGTCGTCGGATTCAGCGAGCAAATCGGGAAACGGGTGCAATCTGCCGAACAGTCGGCAGACGAGGCATTAGAAGCTGTTTTGGGTGCGGCGCGCTTCTGGAGCGGGGCCGCCAGCCTGATAAGTGACGACCGCAAGGGCCGAGGCAGGAGGGGACAGGTTCTAAACCGGATTGGAGCTTAACGCTACGAGGCGTCGGCCGGAGCGGCTTTCGAGCCGAACGCGGAAGTGACGCAGCCGGCATTATAAAGAAATTTGCTGCGCTGCGCCACCGGTTTGATCGTCGATCGCGGCGGACGTGCCGCAATCGGTTGCGCGGGACTTGCAGGCTCAGGACGCCGTGCCGTTCTTCAGCGATTCGACGAGCTCGATGTATTGCTCCTTCGCCGTGTCCTGCGGCGTGCCTTTCAGCGCTTCCCACGCGTCGTACTTGTACTTGCCGACGATGTCGGTGAAGCCCGGCTTGTCGCCGTGCGCGTCGCCGTCGGTCGCCTGCTTGAACAGCGCATACAGGCGCAGCAGGGTCAGGTTGCCCGGCCGTTCGGACAGTTGCTTGACGTCGATCTGGGCCTGCTCGAAGCGGGCGCTGAGGTCGCTCATCGGGTGTCTCCGTAAAGGTTTCAAGTCGGGCGATCTTAGCAAGCGCACCGCCGCGCAGGGTCGAGCGATCCTTCCAAACCGCCGGCGCGGCCGCGCTTGCGTGCCGATCGACCGCGATCGCCCGTCGGAGCGGGGCGCCGCATTACAATGTCGGCCATGACGCAAACAGTGCTCCTCGCCATCGATACGTCGACCGAATACTGCTCGGTCGCGCTGCTGCGCTCGGCCCACGCGGACGACGCCGTTTCCACCCCGCAAACCTGGTTCCGTCACGAGCTGACGGGCGCCGTGTCGAGCACGCGCGTGCTGCCGGCGATCCAGGAACTCTTTGCCGAATCCGGGCTGACGCTCGCCGACTGCGATGCGGTCGCGTTCGGCGCGGGTCCCGGCTCGTTCACCGGGCTGCGCACCGCGACCGGCATCGCGCAGGGCCTCGCGTTCGGGCGCGGGCTGCCGGTCGTGCCGATCGGTACGCTGCTCGCGTGTGCCGAGCATGCACGGCTGCGCGCACCCGGCACGACGCGCGTGCTGGCCGCGCTCGATGCGCGGATGGACGAAGCGTACTGGGCGGACTTCGCGTGGGACGACGACGCGGGCGACTGGCGCACGCTGCAGCCCGCGTCGCTCGACGCGCCGGGCGCCGTCGGCGTGCCCGACGTGCCGTTTACGCTGGCGGGCAATGCGGCCGCCGCGTTCGGCGCGCTGCTGCCGGCGACGACGCGCGCGGCGTCGATCGACGGCGACGCGCTGCCGCATGCGCTCGCGGTCGCGCATGCCGCGCTGCGCGCGTTTCGCGCCGGGCGCGCGGTGCCGGCCGAGCTGGCCGCGCCCGAATACGTGCGCGACAAGGTCGCGCAGACGACCGCCGAGCGTGTCGCCGCGCGCGCCGCGCAGACGGGTGGAGCGTACGGATGACCGGCGTGCTGTTGAGCGATCGCTATCTGTCGCCGATGACGGATGCCGATCTCGACGAAGTCGTCGCGGTCGAGCAGGCCGCGTACGAATTCCCGTGGAGCCGCGGCAACTTCGAGGATTCGCTGCGCAACGGCTATTTCGGCGTATGCCTGCGCCACGTGACCGGCGCGCTCGTCGGCTACTGCGTGCTGATGCCGGTGATCGACGAGATGCATCTGCTGAACCTGTGCGTCGCGCCGGCCGCGCAGCGCTCGGGGGCGGGCCTCGCGCTGCTGCGCGAGGCGGTGCGCATCGCGCGCGCGGAGCGGCTCGACGGCGTGCTGCTCGAGGTGCGGCCGTCCAATCCGCGCGCGATCCATCTGTACGAGCGCTTCGGCTTCGTGACGATCGGCCGGCGCAAGAACTACTATCCGGCGCGGCATCGCAGCCGGGAGGATGCAATCGTGATGCGTCTGACGCTGAACAAGGACAAGGGGAACGCGCATGGCGTGGGCTGAAGCGGCGCTCGAGGAAATGGGACTCGCGCAGATCTGGGTGCGGCGCGGTCAGCGCACGCAAGGCGGCGCGGCGGCCGGCGTGACCGATGCCGCGTCGGACGGCGCGGCCGAACGCGTATCCGCGGTTGCGGATGCAACGGTCGCGGAGCCACGCGAGCCGCTGGACGGACCGCCGCGCGATACGCGCGCGGCTCGCACGGTCGCAGCAGTCGACGATGCGCGCGCGCCTGTCGAGCGCGCATCCGACGCTCGGCCGACCGACGCGCCGCGCGTTGCCGCAAACGATCCGGCGGACAGCGACCGCGCGCCCGTTCTGCGCGATCCGCCGGCTTCCACGCCACAGACGCCGCCGACGCCCGACGACGATTTCGCATGGTTCGACGCCGCGCCGCCGAGCGCCGCCGTGCCGGCCGCCGCGCCGCGCAGCGCCGAAACGCCGGTTGCCGCGCTCGACTGGGATGCGCTCGCCGCACGCGTCGCCGACTGCACGCGCTGCCGCCTGTGCGAAAAGCGGACCAACACCGTGTTCGGCGTCGGCGATCGCGACGCGGACTGGATGCTGATCGGCGAAGCGCCCGGCGAAAACGAGGACAAGCAGGGCGAGCCGTTCGTCGGCCAGGCCGGCAAGCTGCTCGACAACATGCTGCAGTCGCTGTCGCTCCGGCGCGGCGACAACGTGTTTATCGCGAACGTGATCAAGTGCCGTCCGCCCGGCAACCGCAATCCCGAACCGGACGAAGTCGCGCGCTGCGAGCCGTATCTGCAGCGCCAGGTCGCGCTCGTGAAGCCGAAGCTGATCGTCGCGCTCGGGCGATTTGCCGCGCAGACGTTGCTGAAGACCGACGCGAGCATCGCGTCGCTGCGCGGCCGCGTGCACGCGTACGAAGGCGTGCCGGTGATCGTCACCTACCATCCCGCGTACCTGCTGCGCAGTCTGCCGGACAAGGCGAAGGCGTGGGCCGATCTGTGCCTCGCGCGCGATACGTTCCGTAACACGGCGAACGCCGACGCAAGCGAGCCGGCCGGCCAATGACGACCGGCGCGGCGTTCGCGTTCGTCGATACGCTGCGCGACGCCGTCGTCCGCGATCTCGGCTGGCTGCTCGCAAGCCCGAGCCTGCTCACCGCGGCGCCGGGTGCGCCGCTCGCGCAGCCGTGGTCGGACGCGGTCGAACGCGTGGCCGTCGATGCTTGGCTCGTCGCGCTCGACGCGGCACCGGAGCCGCTGCACCGGATGCTCGACGGGCTGCGTCCCGTGCGGCTCGGTCGCTATGCCGAATGCCTGCTCGAGTATTTCCTCACGCACGGGCCGTCGCTGCGGCTCGTCGCCGCGAACCTGCCGCTGCGCAGCCACGGCCGCACGCTCGGCGAAGTCGACTTCCTCGTCGATGCGCCGGGCGGGCAGCGGCTGCACTGGGAACTCGCAGTGAAGTGCTATCTGTGCGCGCCGGTGCGCGGCGCCGCGTCGCTGGCGGACTTCGTCGGCCCGAATCTGGTCGATCGACTCGACCGCAAGCGCAGCCGGCTGCTCGATCATCAGCTGCGGCTCAGCGATCGCGGCGGATTTGCGCTGCTCGGTTACGGTGCGCCGTCCGCCGCGCAGATGTTCGTCAAAGGATGGCTGTTCTATCCGCTCGGCGCGCGCTTGCCCGCGGTGGCTGCCGAAATCGCGGCCGATCATCCGCGCGGCTTCTGGCTCACGCATGCGCAGTGGCCGGCGTGGGCCGCCGCGCAGCCGGCCGGCCGAGCGTGGAGCATCGTGCCGCGGCTCGCGTGGCTCGCGCCGCGGCGCCTCGCGGCCGATGCCGCTCCCGAGCCGCTCGCGGCTGCGCCGTCGCTGCCGCCCGTATTGACGACGCGCGACACGCCCGCGCTGATCGGCATCTATGACCAGGAAGGCGACGGCAGCTGGCACGAGACCGCGCGCGGCTTCGTCGTACCCGACGACTGGCCGATGCGCGCGCAGACGTTCGCCGCGCAGGTCGACTGACGCGGCGTCAGCCGGCACTCACCACCAGCGATGGAAGTGATGGACGGGCCCGACGCCGTGGCCGACGTCGAGCCGGCCGCTCGCGGCGATCGCGCCGCTCAGGTACGCCTTCGCGTCGCGCACCGCGCTTTCGAGATCGGGCCGTTGCGGCAGCAGCGCCGCGATGGCCGACGATAGTGTGCAGCCGGTGCCGTGCGTGTTCGTGACCGGCACGCGCGCACCGTCGAGCCGCACGGCATGCGCGGCGTCGACGAGCCAGTCGGGGCTCGCAGCCGTGTCGGGCAGATGGCCGCCTTTCATCAGCACCGCACGCGCGCCGGTCTGCAGCAACGTGCGGCCTTGCCGGACCATGTCGTCTTCGGTCGCGGCCGGCGCGTCGCCGAGCAGCGCGGCCGCTTCGGGCAGGTTCGGCGTGACGATCGTCGCGAGCGGCATCAGCACGTCGCGCAGCGCGTCGACCGCATCCGGCGCGAGCAGCGCGTGCGAACTTTTCGAGATCATCACCGTGTCCAGCACGACGAAGCGCGGCGCGTAGCGCTGCAGCGCGTCGGCGACCGCGCGGACGATCGCCGCATTCGCGAGCATGCCGATCTTCACTGCGTCGATGCGGATGTCGTCGAACACGGCGTCGAGTTGCGCGGTCACGAACGCGGCGTCCGGCGCGTGCACGCCCGTCACGCCGCGCGTGTTCTGCGCGGTCAGCGCGGTGATCGCGCTCGCGCCGTAGGCGCCCAGCGCGGAGAACGTCTTCAGGTCGGCCTGGATGCCCGCGCCGCCGCCCGAATCGGAGCCGGCGATCGTCAGGACGTTGGGAATGGCGTGCGTCATGATGGCGAGGCGCCGCCTCGAAAGCCGGCGCCGACGGACGGAAACGAAAAGGGCAGCGTCAGTGCCTCGACTCGCCGATCAGCGCGACCGAGTCGAACTGGCGCTGGTTCGCCTGATGGCGGCGCATCACGAGCCACATGGTCAGGCACACGAACGTGCCGAACAGCACGATCACGACGCCGACCGGCACGTCGAGCCACACGAGCATCGCATACAGGCACAGCATCACGAGCACCGACAGGTTCTCGTTGAAGTTCTGCACGGCGATCGAGTGTCCGGCCGACAGCAGCACGTGCCCGCGATGCTGCAGCAGCGCATTCATCGGAACGACGAAATAGCCGGACAGCGCGCCGACGCCGATCAGGAAGATGTACGCGACGATCAGGTACACCGGCAGCCGCACGTGTCCGACGTGCAGCGCCCAATGGGCGGGGAACAGGTCGCGCGTGTAGAACGCCATCAGCATCACCGCGATGCTCATCACGATGCCGACGGGCAGCACGGTCAGCGACTTCTTCAGCGGGATCCGGCCTGCGGCGGCGATCGCGCCGCCCGCGACGCCGACCGCGACCACGGCCTGCAGGATCGCGCCTTCGGACAGCGTCATGCCGAGCGACACCTCGGCCCACTTCAGCACGATGAACTGCAGCGTCGCGCCCGCCCCCCAGAACAGCGTCGTGCCCGCGAGCGAGATCTGGCCGAGCTTGTCGCGCCACAGCACCATGAAGCAGTCGGCGAAATCGGTGACGAGCTTGACGGGGCCGCGCTCCTGCTTCGGATAGCGCGCACCGGTATCGGGAATGCGCAGATTGAACAGCGCGGCGACCACGTAGATCGCCATGATGATCGCCATCGCCGATTCCGCCGGCGTATTGACCCACGACGGCGTGTGCGCGATCACGTGCGCGGCGATGTGCGGGCTGATCAGCGCGCCGCCGAGCACGGTGCCGAGAATGATCGAGCTGACGGTCGTGCCTTCGATCCAGCCGTTCGCGGCGACGAGCCGGTCGGCGGGCAACAGCTCGGTCAGAATCCCGTATTTCGCGGGCGAATAGGCGGCGGCGCCGAACCCGACGATTCCGTATGCGATCAGCGGATGCGCGCCGACGAGCATGATCAGGCAGCCGACGACCTTGATCGAGTTCGTGATGAACATCACGCGGCCCTTCGGCCGCGAATCGGCGAACGCACCGACATAGGCGGCCAGCACCACATAGGACAACACGAAGAACAGCTTGAGCAGCGGTGTCATCCAGTTGGGAGCGTGAAGGTCTTTCAGCAGGGCGATGGCGGCGATGAGAAGCGCATTGTCGGCCAGCGACGAGAAAAACTGCGCGGCCATGATGGTGTAAAAACCTTTTTTCATCTGATGCGATGCTTTCGTCGCTGCGGCAGGGCCGCGTAGGCCGCCAGGTATGCGATCGGCTTATTCCGTTCGAAATGGGTTGTGCGCACGGCTTTATAACACGAAAATACGGCAGTTCGGACTAGCAAGATTCCCCGATCGCTCCGCCAATTGTCGGCTTCGGTGCTCAAAAGGCGCAGTAAGCTGATGATTCGCAAGCGTCTTTACGTAAATTTCCCATGCCGCGCCCGATCTCCGCCACCATCCATACCGCCGCTCTCGCGAACAATCTCTCCGTCGTCCGCCGATTTGCCGGCCCGTCCAAGGTCTGGGCGGTCGTCAAGGCGAATGCGTACGGACACGGGCTCGCGCGCGTGTTCCCCGGCCTGCGCGGCACCGACGGCTTCGGGCTGCTCGATCTCGACGAGGCCGTGAAGCTGCGCGAGCTCGGCTGGGCCGGCCCGATCCTGCTGCTCGAAGGCTTTTTCCGGTCGACCGACATCGACGTGATCGACCGCTACAGCCTGACGACGACCGTCCACAACGACGAGCAGATGCGGATGCTGGAAACCGCGCGGCTGTCGAAGCCGGTCAACGTGCAGCTGAAGATGAACAGCGGAATGAACCGGCTCGGCTACTCGCCCGAGAAGTACCGCGCCGCGTGGGAGCGCGCGCGTGCGTGCCCCGGCATCGGCCAGATCACGTTGATGACCCATTTTTCGGATGCCGACAACGAGCGCGGCGTCGCCGAGCAGCTCGCGACGTTCGAGCGTGGTGCGGAAAACATTGCCGGCACGCGCTGCCTCGCGAATTCGGCCGCCGTGCTGTGGCATCCGGACACGCATTTCGACTGGGTGCGGCCGGGGATCGTGCTGTACGGCGCGTCGCCGTCCGGGTTGTCGTCGGATATCGCCGACACGGGGCTGAAGCCCGCGATGACGCTCGCGTCCGAGCTGATCGCCGTGCAGTCGATCGCGAAGGGGCAGTCGATCGGCTACGGCTCGACGTTTTCCGCGCAGGCGCCGATGCGCATCGGCGTCGTCGCGTGCGGCTATGCGGACGGCTATCCGCGTGTCGCGCCGGAAGGCACGCCGGTGATCGTCGACGGAATTCGGACGCGGATCGTCGGGCGCGTGTCGATGGACATGATCACCGTCGACCTGACCCCGTGCCCGCAGGCCGGCGTCGGCGCGCGTGTCGAGCTGTGGGGCAACGCGCTGCCGATCGACGACGTCGCGCGCCATTGCGGCACGATCGGATACGAGCTCATGTGCGCGGTCGCCGCCCGCGTGCCGGTGCGCGCTGAGTAAGGGCGTCGCGCGTGGCCAAACAGAAAACCGTCTACGTCTGCACCGAATGCGGCGGGCAGACGCCGAAATGGCAGGGACAGTGTCCGTCCTGTCACGCGTGGAATACGCTGGTCGAGTCGGTCGCCGAGTCGCCGTCCGCCCATCGGTTCCAGTCGCTCGCGAAGCGCGCGCCCGTGCAGCGCCTCGTCGACATCGAAGCGGCCGACGTGCCGCGCTTTTCCACCGGCATCGGCGAATTCGACCGCGTGCTCGGCGGCGGCCTCGTCGCGGGCGGCGTCGTGCTGATCGGCGGCGACCCGGGCATCGGCAAGTCGACGCTGCTGCTGCAGTCGCTCGCGGACATCGCGAACGAACGGCGCGCACTCTACATCAGCGGCGAGGAATCGGCCGCGCAGATCGCGTTGCGCGCGCAACGGCTCGCGCTGCTCGAAGGCGGCGCGCCGGCCGCCGAATTGAAGCTGCTCGCCGAGATCCAGCTCGAGAAGATCCAGGCCGCGATCGACGCGGAGCGGCCGGACGTGGCCGTCGTCGACTCGATCCAGACCGTCTATTCGGAGGCGCTCACGTCGGCGCCCGGCTCGGTCGCGCAGGTGCGCGAATGCGCGGCGCAGCTCACGCGCATCGCGAAGCAGTCGGGCACCGCGATCATCATGGTCGGGCACGTGACGAAGGAGGGCAATCTCGCCGGCCCGCGCGTGCTCGAGCACATCGTCGACACCGTGCTGTATTTCGAAGGCGACACGCATTCGTCGTTCCGGCTCGTGCGCGCGTTCAAGAACCGTTTCGGCGCGGTCAACGAGCTCGGCGTGTTCGCGATGACCGAGCGCGGGCTGCGCGGCGTCGCGAATCCGTCCGCGCTGTTCCTGTCGCAGCACGAACAGGTCGTGCCGGGTTCGTGCGTGCTCGTCACGCAGGAAGGCACGCGGCCGCTGCTCGTCGAAATCCAGGCGCTCGTCGATACGGCGCACGTGCCGAATCCGCGTCGGCTCGCAGTCGGCCTCGAGCAGAACCGGCTCGCGATGCTGCTCGCCGTGCTGCACCGGCATGCGGGCATCGCGTGCTTCGATCAGGACGTGTTCCTGAATGCGGTCGGCGGCGTGAAGATTACCGAGCCGGCCGCCGATCTCGCGGTGCTGCTCGCGATCCACTCGTCGATGCGCAACAAGGCGCTGCCGAAGGGGCTGATCGTGTTCGGCGAAGTCGGCCTGGCGGGCGAGATCCGGCCGTCTCCGCGCGGCCAGGAGCGGCTGCGCGAAGCCGCGAAGCTCGGCTTCACGGCCGCGCTGATTCCGAAGGCGAACGCGCCGAAGCAGCCGATCGACGGCCTGAACGTGATGGCCGTCGAACGGATCGAGCAGGCGATCGATCGCGTGCGCGATCTCGAGTGAGCCGGCGCGGCCCGCGCGTGCATCGGCCGCGACGATCTGCGCGGTAAACCGCTGTAAACGACATGTAGGCGTCTGTAACCCGCCGGACATCGCTTTTCCCTATCCTTTGCCGGATTGTCGAAGCGTGCAATGCGAAGGGAACCTATGTTGAAACAGTATGGGGAAGCGCCGAGCGGACGCCTTTACAACCTGCGCGGCTGCCGCGTGTCGGAGCCGATTCGCCAGCCATGGGGCGGCGGATGCCGGATCGTCGAATGGATCGACGGCGAAGGGCGGCTCGCACGCCGTGTGGTGTCGGAACACGTGACGGAAGCGGAAGTCGTCGCGGCGATCCGCCGGCCGACCGAAGGACGCCGCCATCTGATGGACGACGATGAGCAGATGCCGCGCGACACGTTACCGCGGCGTTGAGTCGGCGGGCGTGATCGGCGCCGGAACCGCCCTCGGACGGGTGGAACGGGTTGAATAGGGCCGACGCACGAAGCAGGCGATCCGTCCGCCGCCGACGACGCCTACGCCGCGTGTCGGCGGCGCGCTTCGAATTGCGCCGCTCAGCCGATCTGCTCGAGCGCCTCCTGCGCGACGAGCCAGTCGGCTTCGACCGTTTCGAGCCGCGCGTTGACGTCCGCGAGCTTGCGGATCGCATCGGTCAGCTCGGCCTTACGCGCTGCGTCGTAGCTCGCCGGATCGGCGACGAATGCGTCGAGGCGCGTCTTCTCGGCGTGCAGCGTCTCCATTTCCTTTTCCAGCTTCGCGATTCGTGTCTGCAGCGGCTTCTTCAACTGCGACAGCCGCTGGCGCTCTTCCGCGGCCTGACTGACGCTTCTGATCCTTGCGGTTTGCGCTCGCCGCGCCCGTGCCAGCCGTCGCCGCCGTCGCGCCGTCGGCCTTCGCGGCTGCGCGCTGCTCGGCCGCGTGCTGCAGCAGCCAGTCGCGGTAATCGTCGAGGTCGCCGTCGAACGGCTGCAGCCGATGGTTCGCGACGAGCATGAACTGATCGGTCGTCGCGCGCAGCAGGTGGCGATCGTGCGACACGAGTATCAGCGTGCCGTCGAACTGCGCGAGCGCCATCGTCAGCGCGTGGCGCGTTTCGAGATCGAGGTGGTTCGTCGGTTCGTCGAGCAGCAGCAGGTTCGGCTTCTGCCAGATGATCAGCGCAAGCGCGAGACGTGCTTTCTCGCCGCCCGAGAACGGACCGGTCGCGCTCGTCGCCATGTCGCCCGAGAAGTTGAAGCCGCCGAGAAAGTCGCGCAGCTCCTGTTCACGCGTGTCGGGCGCGAGCCGCGCCAGATGCGCGAGCGGCGAATCGTCCTCTCGCAGCGTCTCCAGCTGGTGCTGCGCGAAATAGCCGATCGTCAGCCCCTTGCCCTCGCGCACGTGGCCGGACAGCGGCGCGAGCGTGCCGGCCAGCGTCTTGATCAGCGTCGACTTGCCCTGGCCGTTCGCACCGAGCAGGCCGATGCGCTGCCCGTTCTGGATCGACAGCGCGACGCGCTCGACGATCGGGATTTCCGTGCCGTCGTCGGCGCGATAGCCGCAGCGGACGTCTTCCATCACCATCATCGGATTGGGCGCCGCGTCGGGCGTGCGGAACTCGAACGTGAACGGCGACGCAATATGCGCAGGCGCGATCCGCTCCATCTTCTCCAGCGCCTTCATCCGGCTTTGCGCCTGCCGTGCCTTGGTGGCCTTGGCCTTGAAGCGATCGACGAAGCTCTGCAGATGCTCGATCGTCTTGCGCTGCTTTTCGTACGCGCTCTGCTGCAGCGCGAGCTGCTGCGCACGCAGCACTTCGAACTGCGAGTAGTTGCCGCCGTACCGCTTCACCTGACGGTTTTCCAGATGCAGCGTGACGTTGCAGATCGAGTCGAGGAATTCGCGGTCGTGCGAGATCACGACCAGCGTGCCGGCGTAGCGGTGCAGCCAGTCTTCGAGCCAGACGATCGCGTCGAGATCGAGGTGGTTCGTCGGCTCGTCGAGCAGCAGCAGATCGGAGCGGCACATCAGCGCCTGCGCGAGGTTCAGGCGCATGCGCCAGCCGCCCGAGAAGCTCGCGACCGGCTCGCGCGTCTGCGCGAGCGTGAAGCCGAGGCCGAGCAGCAGCGCCTGCGCGCGCGCGGGCGCGGTATAGCCGTCGGCGTCCGCGAACGCCGCATGCGCGTCGGCTTCGGCCGCGCCGTCGTGGGCGGCCGAAGCGGCGGCGATGCGCGCTTCGATGTCGCGAAGCGCGGCGTCGCCGTCGAGCGTGTAGTCGAGCGCCGACCGATCGACGGCCGGCGTTTCCTGCGAGACGTGGGCAATCCGCCAAGACGGCGGCATCGAGAAATCGCCGGCGTCGGGATGCAGCTCGCCGCGCAGCACGGCGAACAGCGTCGACTTGCCGGCACCGTTCGCGCCGATCAGGCCGGCTTTCTCGCCGGGATTGAGCACGAACGACGCCGAGTCGAACAGCGGCTTGGTGCCGCGCGCGAGGCTGAACTGGTTGAAACGGATCACGGCGGAAATGGCTGGGCAAAACCGCTATTCTAGACTGCGTGCCGCTCGCGCCGGGCGTCGGCCGTTCGGCCAATGTCGCGACGCGTCGATTTCGCCTAGACTCCACGTCGATCCGGTTCATCACGTCTCATTGAAGGAGTGCCCGATGTCCAAGCTGTATTCGTTCGACGTACAGACGCTTGCCGGCGCGCCGACATCGCTCGACGCGTATCGCGGCAAGGTGCTGCTGATCGTCAATACCGCGAGCGAGTGCGGGTTCACGCCGCAGTACGCGGGCCTGCAGAAGCTGTACGACCAGTACGCGGCGCGCGGCTTCTTCGTGCTCGGGTTTCCGTGCAATCAGTTCGGCAAGCAGGAGCCGGGCGATGCCGCGCAGATCGGCGCGTTCTGCGAGCGCAACTACGGCGTCACGTTTCCGATGTTCGCGAAGATCGACGTGAAGGGCGAGCATGCGCATCCGCTGTATCGCTACCTGACCGACGAGGCGCCCGGCATTCTCGGCCTGAAGGCGATCAAGTGGAATTTCACGAAGTTCCTGATCGACCGCGAAGGGCGGATCGTCAAGCGCTACGCGCCGTCGACGAAGCCGGAGGAGATCGCCGCCGATATCGAAAAGCTGCTGTAGCGGCGGCGCGGCCGCTACAGAATCGGCGCGAACAGCCGTGCGACGTGCATCGCGATCCGCCGCCATGCCGGCGAGCGCCGGTACTCGTTCGAATCGACTTCGTACGCTTGCGCGAAGTCGGCGTCGAGCATCGCAGCGACTTCGGCGGCGAACGTGCGATCGACGGTCAGCACCATGATCTCGAAATTGAGCCGGAACGAGCGGTTGTCCAGATTCGCGCTGCCGACCGCGGCGGCGACGCGATCGATCAGCACGACCTTCTGGTGCAGAAAGCCCGGCCGATAGCGGAACACCCGGACGCCGGCGTCGACGAGATCGCGCGCATAGAGCTTCGACGCCTCGAACACGACGTAGTGATCGCGCCGGCTCGGGATCAGGATGCGCACGTCGACGCCACGCATCACCGCGAGCTTCAACGCGGCGATCACCGCTTCGTCGGGTATCAGATACGGCGTCGTGATCCACACGCGCTCGCGCGCGGCGTTGATCGCCTCGACGAAGAACAGCGAGCCGGTTTCCTGTTTGTCGGCCGGGCCCATCGGCACCGCGAGGCAATGCATCGAGCAGTCGCCGGCGTCGGGCGGTGCCGGCAGCGCGGGCGCCATCGGCGGCAGCGTCTGCGTCGCCCAGTGCCAGTCTTCCGCGAACACGTACTGGATGCTGGCGACGACCGGCCCGCATATCTCGATGTGCGTGTCGCGCCACGGCGCGAGCCGCGCATTCGCGCCCAGATATTCGACGCCGACGTTGTGTCCGCCGACGAACGCACGTTTGCCGTCGACCACGACGATCTTCCGGTGGTTGCGGAAGTTGAGCTGGAAGCGGTTCACGAACTTGCGGTGCGTCGCGAACGGATGAACGTCGACGCCGCCTTTGCGCAGCGCGTCGACATAGCTGGACGGCAGATCGAAGCTGCCGATGCTGTCGTACAGCAGATAGCAGCGCACGCCGGCGGCTGCGCGCGCGAGCAGCGAATCGCGCAGCATGCGGCCGAGCGCATCGTCGCGCACGATGAAGAACTGCACGACCACGTAATCGCGTGCGTCGTCGATTGCGGCGAGAATCGCCGCGAACGTCGCTTCGCCGTTCACGAGCGTGCGCACCGCGTTGCCGCCGACGAACGGCATGCCGCCGAGCCGCGTCAGCGCGAGCACCGCGGCCTGGCCGAGCGCTTCGGCGGCCGGCCCGTCGGTGGCGTCGGCGTCGCGCCATCGCGCACGCGGCGTATGCGTGCGCAATGCTTCCGTCTCGTGGCGTCGCGCGTCGACGTAGCCGGAGAACTTGCTGCGGCCGAGGAACAGGTACGGGACGAGCGTCAGGTACGGCATCGCGGTGAGCGACACGGCCCACGCGATCGCGCCTTGCGACGTGCGCGTGTTCATGATCGCGTGGCATGCCGCGGCGATCCCGAGCACGTGGACGGCCAGGATCAGCGTGCCGAGATGTAGCCAGTCGAGGGTCATAGGCGCGTGACGGACTCCTGAAGTCGTGCGGCGCGGCGGCCGCGTACGCGCATCTTACCGAACCGTGCGGCGCAGCGGGGCGCCGCACGGCCGGCATGCGGCGCGCCGTCAGCCCTTGCGCGGCAGGTCCGACGCCTGGATCAGGAACACGGCGTCATCGCCGGCGCTGGTCGGCAGCCACGTGAGCGCGAGGCCGCCGAACGCGGCTTCGACGTGCTCGCGCTCGTTGCCGATCTCGACGACGAGCACGCCGTCGTCGTGCAGCCAGTTGTGCGCTTCGGCGACGATGCGTCGCACGATGTCCATCCCGTCGTCGCCGCCGGCGAGCGCCATCTCCGGCTCGTGCCGGTATTCGGGCGGCAGCGCGGCCATCGACGCGGCATTGACGTACGGCGGATTCGACAGGATCACGTCGTAGCGCGCGCCCGGTTGCGTGCGCAATGCGGGCAGCGGCGCGTACAGGTCGCCGCGATGCAGCGAGATGCGGTCTTCGAGGCCGTAGTCGCGCACGTTGATTTCAGCGACCTGCAGTGCGTCGGCGGAGAGATCGACCGCATCGATCTCGGCGTTCGGGAATGCGCTCGCCGCGAGGATCGCGAGGCAGCCGGAGCCCGTGCACAGCTCGAGCACCGCGCCGACCTGCTCGGGATCGGCGACATACGGCTGCAGCCCGTCGTCGAGCAGTTCGCCGATGAACGAGCGCGGCACGATCACGCGTTCGTCGACGTAGAAGCGGTGGCCGTGCATCCACGCCTCATGCGTGAGGTACGCGGCCGGCACGCGTTCGGTCGCGCGCCGCTCGATCACGGCGAGCACGGCCGCGATCTCGTCGGGCAGCAGGCGCGCGTCGAGGAACGGCTCGAGCGTGTCGAGCGGCAGATCGAGCGTATGCAGCACGAGGTACGCGGCTTCGTCGTACGCGTTGTCGGAGCCGTGGCCGAACGCGAGCTTCGCCTTCGAGAAGCGCGTGACCGCATAGCGCAACAGGTCGCGAACGGTGGCAAAAGGTGTCGTCATCCGTAGCTCCATCAGGCGATCAGTTGTTCGAGCACGCGGCGGTACACGTTCTTCAGCGGGTCGACGAAGCGCAGCTCGATGTGTTCGTCGATCTTGTGGATGCTGCCGTTCGGCGGACCGAACTCGATCACCTGCGGGCAGATGCGCGCGATGAAGCGGCCGTCCGACGTGCCGCCGGTCGTCGACAGTTCGGTCGTGATGCCCGTCTCCGCGCGGATCGCGTGCTCGAGCGCGTTCGACAGCTCGCCGCGCGGCGTGAGGAACGGCAGGCCGCTCACCGTCCACTTCAGCGTGTAGTCGAGCTGGTGCTTGTCGAGGATCGCATGCACGCGCGCCTGCAGCCCCTCGACCGTGCTGGCCGTCGAGAAGCGGAAGTTGAACAGCAGATCGGCGTGGCCGGGGATCACGTTGGTCGCGCCGGTGCCGGCGCGCAGATTCGATACCTGCCACGTGGTCGGCGGGAAGTATTCGTTGCCGTCGTCCCACCGTTCGGCGGCGAGCTCCGCGAGCGCCGGCGCGAGCAGGTGGATCGGGTTCTTCGCGAGATGCGGATATGCGATGTGGCCTTGCACGCCCTTGACGATCAGCTCGCCCGACATCGAGCCGCGGCGGCCGTTCTTCACGACGTCGCCGAGTTCGGTCGTCGACGTCGGCTCGCCGACGATGCAGTAGTCGAGGCGCTCGCCGCGCGCTTCGAGCAGTTCGACGACCTTCACGGTGCCGTCGGTCGCCGGGCCTTCCTCGTCGCTCGTGATCAGGAACGCGATTGCGCCGCGGTGGCCGGGATGAGCGGCGACGAATTCCTCGGCGGCGACGACGAACGCCGCGAGCGACGTCTTCATGTCGGCCGCGCCGCGCCCGTACAGCTTGCCGTCGCGATGGGCGGGAATGAACGGCGGCGACGTCCACTGTTCGAGCGGGCCGGTCGGCACGACGTCGGTGTGGCCCGCGAACGCGAGCAGCTTGCCGTCGCGGCCGTCGGTGCCGCGCTTGACGGCCCACAGGTTGGTCACGCCGTGCGACGCGATGGTCTCGCATTCGAAGCCGAGCGCGGCGAGCCGCTCGGTCATGATCTGCTGGCAATGCTGGTCGTCGGGCGTGACGGACGCGCGTGCGATCAGCTGTTCGGTAAGGGCTAGGGTGGCGGACATGTTCGAACCACTTTCGATAAAAAATGCCGGCGCGGTGGCCGGCAGCGGCGGGACGTCGGCCGCGCCGTCGGGCGCGCCCGATGCGGGCGCGTTATGCGGCGAACAGCGCCGCGTACTGGTCGGCCGCGAAGCCGAGCGATTTCACGCGGCCGTTCACGACGAGCACGGGGCGCTTGATGACCGACGGCTTGTGGATCATCAGCGCGATCGCGCCCGCCGGCGTGTCCGCGGCGGCCTTCATCGCGTCATCCAGCCCGCGCCACGTGGTGCCGCGCTTGTTCACGAGCGCGTCGAGCGGCACGTCCTTCAGCCAGTCCTCGATCAGCGGCGCGCTGACGCCGGCCTTCTTGAAGTCGTGGAACTCGAACTCGACGCCGTGCTCGTCGAGCCACACGCGGGCCTTTTTCACGGTGTCGCAGTTCGGGATGCCGTAGACGACCACGGTGCGCGGCTTCGCCATCAGTCGCCTCGCAGCAGCTCGTTCAGGCCGACCTTCGCGCGCGTCTTCGCGTCGACCTTCTTCACGATCACCGCGCAGTACAGGCTGTGCGAGCCGTCCTTCGACGGCAGGTTGCCCGCGACGACGACCGAGCCGGCCGGGATGCGGCCGTAGCTCACTTCGCCCGTCTCGCGATCGTAGATCTTCGTGCTCTGGCCGAGATACACGCCCATCGAGATCACCGAGTTCTCCTCGACGATCACGCCTTCGACGACTTCCGAGCGCGCGCCGATGAAGCAGTTGTCCTCGATGATCACCGGGTTCGCCTGCAGCGGCTCGAGCACGCCGCCGATGCCGACGCCGCCCGACAGGTGCACGTTCTTGCCGATCTGCGCGCACGAGCCGACCGTCGCCCACGTGTCGACCATCGTGCCTTCGTCGACGTACGCGCCGATGTTCGTGTACGACGGCATCAGCACGACGTTCTTCGCGATGAACGAGCCGCGGCGCGCGATGGCCGGCGGCACGACGCGAAAGCCGCCCGCAGCGAAATCCTCGGCCGTGTAGTTTGCGAACTTCGACGGCACCTTGTCGTAGAACTGCGAATAGCCGCCGGCCGGCATCGGCGCGTTGTCCTCCAGACGGAACGACAGCAGCACGGCCTTCTTCAGCCACTGGTGCACGGTCCAGTTGCCGTCGATCTTCTCGGCGACGCGCAGCGCGCCGCGGTCGAGCTGCTCGATCGCGTGAGCGACGGCTTCGCGGACTTCGGCGGGCGCGGCCTTCGGCGACAGCTCGGCGCGGTTTTCCCAGGCGTTATCGATGATTTGCTGAAGTTGTTGCGACATGTTCGTTTTCGCAGGAGATGGAAGGAATTGATCGGGATGGACGTCTTACCGCGCGATGCCGCGGCAGAAATCGACGATGCGTTGCGCGCCCTCGACGCATTCGGGGGTGCCCGCGACGAGCGCGATCCGGATGAAATCGCGGCCCGGGTTCGTGCCGTGCGCGTCGCGCGCGAGGTACGAGCCGGGCAGAACCGTCACATTATAGTCGGCGTACAGACGGCGGGCGAACTCGGTGTCCGACAGGCCGGTGCGTGCGACGTTGGCCCACAGGTAGAACGCGGCGTCGGGCAGCTTCACGTCGAGCACGTCCGCGAGCATCGGCGTCACGGTGTCGAATTTCGCCACGTACAGCGCGCGGTTCTCGCGCACGTGCGCCTCGTCGTTCCACGCGGCGATGCTCGCGTGCTGCCAGACCGGCGACAGCGCGGCGCCGTGGTACGTGCGGTACAGCAGGAATTTCTTCAGCAGCGCCGGGTCGCCGGCGACGAACCCCGAGCGCATGCCCGGCACGTTCGAGCGCTTCGACAGGCTCGACAGCATCACGAGCCGCTCGAAGCCGCGGCCGAGACGCTGCGCGGCCTCGAGACCGCCGAGCGGCGGCGCGGCTTCGTCGAAGTAGATTTCCGAATAGCACTCGTCGGACGCGATCACGAAACCGTGGCGGTCCGACAGCGCGAACAGCTCGCGCCAGTCGTCGAGCGTCAGCACGGCGCCGGTCGGGTTGCCCGGCGAGCACACGTACAGCAGCTGCGTGCGCGCCCACACGTGATCCGGCACGGCCGCGTAGTCGCATGCGAAGTTGCGGGCCGGATCGCTGTTCGCGAAATACGGTTCGGCGCCGGCCAACAGCGCCGCGCCTTCGTAAATTTGATAGAACGGATTCGGACAGAGTACGATCGCCTTTTCGCCGCTGTCGGACGCGCGCGCATCGATCACCGTTTGCGCGAGCGAGAACAGCGCCTCGCGCGACCCCGATACGGGCAGCACCTGCGTGGCCGGATCGATCGCCGGCAGCCCGTAGCGGCGCTCGAGCCAGCGCGCGATCGACGTGCGCAGCGCGTCCGAGCCGGCCGTGGCCGGATACGACGCGAGGCCGTCGAGCGCGGCCACCGCGGCGTCGCGGATCAACGCGGGCGTCGCATGCTTGGGCTCGCCGATGCCGAAGCTGATCGGTTTCAGCGCAGCAGCGGGCGTCACGTCCTTGAACAGGGCGCGCAGCTTTTCGAAGGGATAGGGCTGGAGCGAGTCGAGTCGAGGATTCACGGGCGAAGCGGCCGTCGCGGCCGGTTGAAGGCGAAAGGAGCGGCGCTCGCGCCGCGCGGCTGCGGGCGGCGCACGGCGGCGTGCGGCCCGCAACGGGCGATTATAGCGTGACGCAATGCGGTCGCGGCCCGCCGCAATGGCGGCCGGACCGGACGAACAAAGGGTATCGAAGCAAATGAACAATGCGGTACGCGGCAGCCTGCCGACGCTGGCGATTCTGATCGGCGCGTCGGTATGGGGCCTGATCTGGTATCCGCTGCGCATCCTCGCGTCGCTCGGCGTGACGGGTACGCTGGCGAGCGCGCTGACGAGCACCGTCGCGTTCCTGTTCGTGATCGTCGCGCGGCACCGGACGATCGCGACGCTGCGCTGGCACTGGGTGCTGCCGGGCATCGCGGTGACGGCCGGCGTGACGAACCTGGGCTTCGTGTGGGGCACGATCCACGGCGAGGTGCTGCGCGTGATGCTGCTGTTCTATCTGACGCCCGCATGGACCGCGATCTACGCGCACTTCCTGCTGCGCGAGCGGCTCACCTGGGCCGGCGCCGCGCTCGCGGCGCTGTCGATCGGCGGCGCGATGCTGATGCTGTGGTCGCCGCAGCTCGGTGCGCCGCTGCCGGCCAACCCGGCCGAGTGGGCGGGCCTCGCGGCGGGGCTCAGCTTCGCGATGAGCAACGTGCTCGTGATCAAGGCGAGCCGCGAACTGCCGCAGATGCGCGCGGAGATGCGTACCGCGACGCTGTTCGGCGGCGCCGCGGTGTTCGGCGCGCTGGCGTCGCTCGTCGAAGGGTGGCCGGCCGCGCCGGCCGGCGCTCAGCCCGGCGTGGCCGCGCTGATCGTCGTCGCGATCGGCGTGACGATGGCGGCGAACAACCTGCTCGTGCAGTACGGGCTCGCGCGCGTGCCGGCGAACCGTGCGTCGATCATCATGCTGTTCGAGATCGTGATCACCGCGCTGTCCGCGTGGGTGTTCGCGAACGAGCTGCCGAGCGCGCGCGAATGGGCGGGCGGCGCGTGCATCGTGCTCGCGACGCTGCTGTCGAGCCGCGTCCACCGCGCGGCGCCCGCGCACGACGAACCGGGCGGGCGGGACGGCGCACGCGCGATGGTATGATGGGAGCCGTTTGCGGGGCCCAACGCTGTATGCGCGCGGCCCCGCTTTTGAATTCCGGCGCGCATCGCGCATACGGGCCGTGCGGCCCCGCGCGTCGCGGCGCCGTCCGTTTCACACCTTCTTCACATCCGATACCGCCGTGCGTCTGAGCTCGATCAAACTCGCTGGCTTCAAATCCTTCGTCGATCCCACGCATTTTCAGGTTCCGGGCCAGCTCGTCGGCGTGGTGGGCCCGAACGGATGCGGCAAGTCCAACATCATCGACGCCGTGCGCTGGGTGCTCGGCGAGTCGCGCGCGTCCGAGCTGCGCGGCGAATCGATGCAGGACGTGATCTTCAACGGGTCGACCACGCGCAAGCCGGGCAGCCGGGCAAGCGTGGAGCTGATCTTCGACAACTCCGACGGCCGCGCGGCCGGGCAGTGGGGCCAGTACGGCGAGATCGCCGTGAAGCGCGTGCTCACGCGCGACGGCACGTCGAGCTACTACATCAACAACCTGCCGGCGCGGCGCCGCGACATCCAGGACATCTTCCTCGGCACCGGCCTCGGCCCGCGCGCGTACGCGATCATCGGGCAGGGGATGATCGCGCGGATCATCGAGGCGAAGCCGGAGGAGCTGCGCGTGTTCCTCGAGGAAGCCGCGGGCGTGTCGAAGTACAAGGAGCGCCGCCGCGAGACCGAGAACCGGCTGCACGACACGCGCGAGAATCTGACGCGCGTCGAGGACATCATCCGCGAGCTCGCCGCGAACCTCGAAAAGCTCGAGGCGCAGGCGGTCGTCGCGACGAAGTACAAGGAGCTCGTCGCCGAAGGCGAGGAGAAGCAGCGCCTGCTGTGGCTGCTGCGCAAGAGCGAGGCGGCAGCCGAGCAGCAGAAGCAACAGCGTGCGATCGAGCAGGCGCAGATCGATCTCGAAGCGCAGACCGCGAAGCTGCGCGAGGTCGAGTCGCAGCTCGAGACGCTGCGCGTCGCCCACTACGCGGCGAGCGACGCGATGCAGGGCGCGCAGGGCGCGCTGTACGAGGCGAATGCCGAAGTGAGCCGCCTCGAAGCCGAGATCAAGTTCATCGTCGAGTCGCGCAACCGCGTACAGGCGCAGATCGCCGCGCTGAACGCGCAGCGCGAGCAATGGCGCGCGCAGGCCGAGAAGGCGCAGGACGAACTCGAGGAAGCCGAAGAGGCGCGCGCGATGGCCGACGAGAAGGCCGCGCTCGCCGAGGATGCGGCGGCCGCGAAGCACGATGCGCTGCCCGCGCTCGAAGCGAAGTGGCGCGACGCGCAGGCGCAGCTCAACGACGAGCGCGCGCGGATCGCGCAAACCGAGCAGTCGCTGAAGCTCGAAGCCGCACACCAGCGCAATGCCGATCAGCTGCTCCAGCAGCTTCAGCAGCGCGAGGAGCGGCTGAAGGCCGAGGCGGGCGGGCTCGACGCGCCGGACGAGGCGCAACTCGAGGAACTGCGCATGCAGCTTGCCGAGCAGGAGGAGATCCTGTCCGAAGCGCAGGCGCGTCTTGCCGATGCGGAGGAGACGGTGCCGCGCCTCGATGCCGAGCGCCGCGCCGCACAGGAGCGCGTGCAGGCCGAAAGCGCGCAGATCCATCAGCTCGAAGCGCGGCTTGCCGCGCTCAAGCAGCTGCAGGAAAACGTGCAGACCGAAGGCAAGGTGCAGCCGTGGCTCGACCGCCACGAGCTCGGCGCGCTGCCGCGACTGTGGAAGAAGCTGCACGTCGAGCCGGGCTGGGAAGCGGCGCTCGAGGCCGTGCTGCGCGAGCGTGTCGCCGCGCTCGAAGTATCGAATCTCGACTGGGTGAAGGCGTTTGCGTCCGACGCGCCGCCTGCGAAGCTCGCGTTCTACGCGCCGCCGCCGGCCGGCGAGCCGCCCGCGGCGCCGGCCGGGCTGCGCCCGCTGCTGTCGCTGGTACGCATCGACGATGCCGGCATTCGCGCGGTGCTGAACGACTGGCTCGGCAACGTGTACGTGGCCGACGACATCGCGCAGGCGCTCGCGACGCGCACGCAGCTGCCCGCAGGCGGCGCGTTCGTCGTCAAGGCCGGCCATGTCGTCACGCGCGTCGGCGTGCAACTGTATGCGGCCGATTCCGAGCAGGCCGGGATGCTCGCGCGTCAGCAGGAAATCGAGAATCTGACGCGCCAGGTGCGCGCGCAGGCGCTGCTCGCCGACGAAGCGCGCACGGCCGCCGTGCGGGCGGAAGCCGCGCACACGCAGGCGACGCAGGCGCTCGGCGACGTGCGGGCGCAGGCCGAGCGCGCGACGCAGCGCGTGCATGCACTGCAGATGGACGTGCTGAAACTCGCGCAGGCGCACGAGCGCTACACGCAGCGCAGCACGCAGATTCGCGAGGAGCTCGAGGAAATCGGCGCGCAGATCGACGAGCAGCGCGCGCTGCGCGCGGAATCGGAAGCGAATTTCGAGCGCTTCGACGGCGAACTCGCGGAACTCCAGGCGCGCTTCGAGGACAACCAGCTCGCATTCGAGGCGCTCGACGAGTCGCTCACGCAAGCGCGTCAGGAAGCGCGCGATCTGGAGCGCGCGGCGAACGACGCGCGCTTCGCCGCGCGCAACGCCGTGACGCGGATCGACGAGCTCAAGCGCAGCATCCAGGTCGCGCACGAGCAGAGCGAGCGCGTCGCCGCGTCGCTCGAGGATGCGCGCGCCGAGCTCGAGACGATCAACGAGCAGACCGCGCACACGGGCCTGCAGGACGCGCTCGAGATCCGCGCGGTGAAGGAGGCGGCGCTGCAGGCTGCGCGCATCGAACTCGACGATCTCACCGCGAAGCTGCGCGCGTCGGACGAGCAGCGTCTCGTCGCCGAGCGTTCGCTGCAGCCGCTGCGCGATCGGATCACCGAGCTGCAGCTGAAGGAGCAGGCCGCGCGCCTGGCCGTCGAGCAGTTCGCCGAGCAGCTCGCGGCGGCCGAGGTCGACGAGGACGCGCTGCGCGAAAAGCTCACGCCCGACCTGAAGCCGTCGTACCTGCAAGGCGAGGTCACGCGGCTGAACAACGCGATCAACGCGCTCGGCCCGGTGAACATGGCCGCACTCGACGAGCTGAAGGCGGCGAGCGAGCGCAAGGTGTTCCTCGACGCGCAGTCGGCCGACCTGACCGACGCGATCACGACGCTCGAGGACGCGATCCACAAGATCGACCAGGAAACCCGCACGCTGCTGCAGGGCACGTTCGACGAGGTCAATCGTCATTTCAGCGACCTGTTCCCGCGCCTGTTCGGCGGTGGCCAGGCGAAGCTGATCATGACCGGCGACGAAATCCTCGATGCCGGCGTGCAGGTGATGGCGCAGCCGCCCGGCAAGAAGAACGCGACGATTCACCTGCTGTCCGGCGGCGAGAAGGCGCTGACCGCGACCGCGCTGGTGTTCGCGATGTTCCAGCTGAATCCGGCGCCGTTCTGTCTGCTCGACGAGGTCGACGCACCGCTCGACGACGCGAACACCGAGCGCTTCGCGAATCTCGTGCGCGCGATGTCCGACAAGACGCAGTTCCTGTTCATCTCGCACAACAAGATCGCGATGGAGATGGCGCAGCAGCTGATCGGCGTGACGATGCAGGAGCAGGGCGTGTCGCGGATCGTCGCGGTGGACATGGAAACCGCCGCCGGCTTTGCCCAGAATTGACGTGTGACGAAACCGGACCGCGTGCGGGCGGCGCGTGTGCGCCCGTTCGCGGTTCCGACGAAAAAGAATTGCTGATGGAGCATGCATGGACGAGTTGACACTCGGTTTGATCGGCGCAGGCGCCGTCGTGGTGGGCGGCGTCGTGGTGTACAACGCGTGGCAGGGCGCGAAGGTGCGGCGCAGGATGCCGCGCCCGATGCCGGAGGAAGCGGCCGAGGCGATGAATCGCCCGGAGCGTGACGACGAGCTGCCGTTCATCGAGCCGGTGCGTCAGCCGGTGCGGCGCGAGCCCGCGGCGCCCGCATCGGTCGGTGCGGCCGGCGCATCGGCGGAAGCCGCGCGCGTCGAGCCGACGTTCGGTGCAGCCGCGCCGGCCGACACGCCCGCCGATCTGCAGGCCGAGGCAACCGGTGCCGATACGCGCTCGGCGTCGTCGGATGAAGCGGTCGCCGCCGGCACGGCGAGCGCCGCGCCCGAAGCGGACGGCGTCGCGGCGGACGAACCGGCCGAACCGGTGCTGCCGGCCGCGACGACGATCTCGTCCGCGCCACCGGCCGTCGTCGACCGTCGGATCGACTGCATCGTGCCGATCCGGCTCGGCGCGCCGCTGCCCGGCGACAAGATCCTGCCGGCCGCGCAGCGGCTGCGCCGTGCGGGCAGCAAGCCCGTGCACATCGAAGGCAAGCCGGAAGGCGGCCAGTGGGAGCTGCTGCAGAACGGCGTGCGTTACGAGGAGCTGCGCGCGGCTGCGCAACTCGCGAACCGCAGCGGTGCGCTGAACGAGCTCGAATTCTCCGAGTTCGTGACCGGCGTCCAGCAGTTCGCGGACGCGATCGACGGCGCGCCGGAATTCCCGGACATGATGGAAACGGTGTCGATGGCGCGCGAGCTCGACGGCTTCGCCGCGCAGTGCGACGCGCAGCTGTCGATCAACGTGATGTCGGACGGCGCGCCGTGGTCGGCGAACTACGTGCAGGCGGTCGCGTCGCAGGACGGGCTGCTGCTGTCGCGCGACGGCACGCGGTTCGTGAAGCTCGACGCGAAGCAGAACCCGGTGTTCATGCTGCAGTTCGGCGACACGAACTTCCTGCGCGACGACCTCACGTACAAGGGCGGCAACATGATCACGCTGGTGCTCGACGTGCCGGTCGCCGAAGAGGACATCCTGCCGTTCCGGCTGATGTGCGACTACGCGAAGTCGCTGTCCGAGCGGATCGGCGCACGCGTCGTCGACGATTCGCGCCGGCCGCTGCCGGAATCGACGCTGCTCGCGATCGAGCAGCAGCTGATGAAGCTGTACGCGAAGCTCGAGGAAGCGGGGATTCCGGCTGGCTCGCCGGTCACGCGTCGTCTGTTCAGCCAATGACCGAGCGGCCGGCGGCACGTTCGTGCGCCGCTGGCCGTCGTTGCATCGCACGCACTTCGATGTGCGTGCGAACGGGCCTGTCGCGCACATATCGCGCACCCCCGCCGCGGCGTCAAACTGAGATAATCGGGCATTCGATTTTCAGAACGAAACTGCCGCCAGCATGGCCCGAACCCAAGCCGAACCGCCAGCCAGCCAGCCCGACGCGCGCGCCGCGTGGCTGCGCGATCAACTCGAGCGGGCGAATCACGCCTATTACGTGCTCGATCAGCCGGACCTTCCCGACGCCGAATACGACCGGCTGTTTCTCGAGCTGCAACAGCTCGAGGCCGACCATCCCGAGCTCGTGACGCCCGACTCGCCGACGCAACGTGTCGGCGGTGCCGTCGCGAGCGGCTTCACGCCGGTGGTTCACGACGCGCCGATGCTGTCGCTGAACAACGGCTTCGCCGACGACGACATCGTCGCGTTCGACAAGCGCGTCGCCGACGCGCTCGCGAAAACCACGGACCTTGCCGGCTCGGTGACGGACCCCGTCGAATATGCATGCGAGCTGAAGTTCGACGGGCTCGCGATTTCACTGCGCTACGAGAACGGCGTGTTCGTGCAGGCCGCGACGCGCGGCGACGGCACGACCGGCGAGGACGTGACCGAGAACGTGCGCACGATCCGCTCGATCCCGCTGAAGCTGAAGGGCAGGACGGTGCCGGCCGTGCTCGACGTGCGCGGCGAAGTGCTGATGTTCAAGCGCGATTTCGCACGGCTGAACGAGCGTCAGCGCGCGGCCGGGCAGCGCGAGTTCGCGAATCCGCGCAACGCGGCGGCTGGCAGCCTGCGCCAGCTCGATCCGAAGATCACCGCGCAACGTCCGCTGTCGTTCTTCGCGTACGGGATCGGCGTGCTCGACGGGATGCCGATGCCCGATACGCACAGCGCGCTGCTCGACTGGTACGAGGCGCTCGGACTGCCGGTCAACCGCGAGCGCGCGGTCGTGCACGGCGCGGACGGCCTGCTCGCGTTCTTCCGCCGGGTCGGCGAGAAACGCGACGCGCTGCCGTACGACATCGACGGCGTCGTCTACAAGGTGAACCGGCGCGACGAGCAGGATCGTCTTGGCTTCGTGTCGCGCGCACCGCGCTTCGCGCTCGCGCACAAATTCCCCGCGCAGGAAGCGCTGACGAAGCTCGTCGCGATCGACGTGCAGGTCGGCCGGACCGGCGCGATCACGCCGGTCGCCCGGCTCGAGCCGGTGTTCGTCGGCGGCGCGACCGTGACGAATGCGACGCTGCACAACGAGGACGAAGTGCGCCGCAAGGACATCCGGATCGGCGACACCGTGATCGTGCGCCGCGCGGGCGACGTGATTCCGGAAGTCGTCGGCGCGGTGCTCGACCGGCGTCCGGCCGATGCGGCCGAATTCGTGATGCCGACCGAGTGCCCGGTATGCGGATCGAAGATCGAGCGGCTACCGGACGAGGCGATCGCACGCTGCACGGGCGGGCTCGTGTGTCCCGCGCAGCGCAAGCAGGCGCTGTGGCATTTCGCGCAGCGCCGCGCGCTCGACATCGACGGGCTCGGCGAGAAGATCATCGACCAGCTCGTCGAGCTGAACCTCGTGCGCACGCCGGCC
Organism: Burkholderia dolosa; assembly: GCF_902499135.1. Classification (GTDB taxonomy): domain Bacteria; phylum Pseudomonadota; class Gammaproteobacteria; order Burkholderiales; family Burkholderiaceae; genus Burkholderia; species Burkholderia dolosa. Next base: position 2,483 of record NZ_CABVPR010000057.1, on the reverse strand, counting down.
GATCTGTTCAATCTCGGTTTCTCGACGCTTGCCGAACTCGACCGGTTCGCCGAGAAATCCGCGCAAAACCTGCTCGACTCGCTCGAGAAGGCGAAGCACACGACGCTCGCACGCTTCATCTACGGGCTCGGCATCCGCCATGTCGGCGAGTCGACCGCGAAGGACCTCGCGAAGCATTTCGGGTCGCTGACCCCGATCATGGACGCGTCGATCGACGAGCTGCTCGAAGTCAACGACGTCGGCCCGATCGTCGCCGAATCGATCCACCAGTTCTTCGCGGAAGAGCACAACCGGACCGTGATCGAGCAGCTGCGCGCGCCGGGCAAGGTCACGTGGCCCGAAGGGCCGCCCGCGCCGAAGGCGCCTCAGGGCGTGCTGGCCGGCAAGACCATCGTGCTGACCGGCACGCTGCCGAACCTCACGCGCGACGCGGCGAAGGAAATGCTCGAAGCCGCGGGCGCGAAGGTCGCCGGCTCCGTGTCGAAGAAGACCGATTACGTGATCGCGGGTGCCGAAGCGGGCAGCAAGCTCGCGAAGGCCGAGGAACTCGGCATCCCGGTACTGGACGAAGACGGACTGCATCAACTCCTGGAGGGCAACACGCCATGATTCGCGAGATTCTGAAGATGGGCGATCCGCGCCTGCTCGAAGTGGCCGAACCGGTCCGACAGTTCGACACGCCCGAGCTGCACGAGATCGTCGCGGACATGTTCGACACGATGCACCATGCGAACGGCGCCGGCCTCGCCGCGCCGCAGATCGGTATCGGACTGCAGATCATCATCTTCGGGTTCGGCAGCAACAACCGTTATCCGGACGCGCCGCCGGTGCCCGAGACGGTGCTGATCAACCCGAAGATCGAGTACATGCCGCCGGACATGGAAGAGGGCTGGGAAGGCTGCCTGTCGGTGCCGGGGATGCGCGGCGTCGTCAGCCGCTATGCGAAGGTGCGGTACGTGGGCTTCGACCAGTTCGGCGCGAAGATCGACCGCGTCGCGGAAGGGTTTCACGCGCGGGTCGTGCAGCACGAGTACGACCATCTGATCGGCAAGCTGTATCCGATGCGGATCACCGACTTCACGCGCTTCGGCTTCACCGAGGTGCTGTTCCCGGGGCTCGATTCGACCGACGACGATTGACCGGCGCGCGTGTCGCCGCATAACAAAAAGCCCGCTTCGCGCGGGCTTTTTATCGTCGTTTCTCGTTGCGCGGTGTGCGCCGTGCGTGCCGTCAGAACGTTTCGTCGGCGGACAGATAGCGCCATTGCCCCTGCGGCAGCGCGCCGAGCATCACGCGGCCCATGCGCACGCGCTTCAGTCCGATCACGTCGAGGCCGACCAGCTCGCACATGCGGCGAATCTGTCGCTTGCGGCCTTCGCGCAGCACGAAGCGCAGCTGCTCGCCGTTCTGCCAGCTGACCATCGCGGGCTTCAGCGCGACGCCGTCGAGTTCGAGGCCGTGTCGAAGTTTCGCGAGCGATTCGGCCGGGAAATGCCGGTCGATGTCGGTCAGCATGTCGCCGTAGCGCACGCGCACGAGGTACTCCTTGTCGACGTCCGACTGCTCGCCGATCAGCTGCTTCGCGATCCGGCCGTTTTGCGTGAGCACCAGCAGCCCGGTCGAATCGATGTCGAGCCGCCCGGCCGGCGCGAGCGTGCGCAGATGCTGCGGCGAGAAGCGCAGCGGCGAGCGGTCGCCGCTCCAGTGGTTCTCGCGCGTGATCAGCACCGTTGCCGGCTCGTAGCCGTCTTCGGCCTGACCCGATACGTAGCCGACCGGCTTGTGCAGCAGGATCGTCACCTGCGCGGCCTGCGCCGCCTGCGCGCGTTCGTCGATCTCGATGCGCTGGTCGGCGCGTACCTTGGTGCCGAGCGTATCGATTCGTTCGCCGTCGACGAGCACCCAGCCCTTTTCGATCCATTCGTCGGCTTCGCGGCGCGAGCACAGGCCGAGTTCGGACATCCGTTTCGACAGCCGCATCAGGCCCGATTCGTCGCCGCGATCGACGTCGGTCGCGCGGCGCTTGACCGGTTGTCCGGCTTTCAGCGCGGTGCCGGGCGAGCGGCGTTCGCCGGCGCTGCGTTTCGTGCGTTCTGCGGACGTCGTGTCGCGGTAAGGCGCGCGTTTTGCGCTTTCGGCGGCAGCGCTTGTGCGGCGCGGTCGCGCGTCGTCGTCGGCGCGACGCGGGGGCCGGTCGGACGACGTGCGTTGGTCGCCGAAGCTGCGTTTTGCGCCTTCTGCGTCTGCCTTGTCGCGATAAGGCGCGCGCTTCGCGCCGTCGCGTTCGCTGCCGGCGGCTGCGCGGCGCGGCCGTGCGTCGTCGTCGCTGCGACGCGCGGGCCGGTCGGACGACGTGCGTCGGTCGCCGAAGCTGCGTTTTGTGCCTTCTGCGGCTGCCTTGTCACGATAAGGCGCGCGCTTCGCGCCGTCGCGTTCGCTGCCGGCGGCTGCGCGGCGCGGCCGTGCGTCGTCGTCGTTGCGGC
>NZ_CABVPR010000056.1 GCF_902499135.1 Burkholderia dolosa | reverse complement strand
GGCCTGTTCGGCCGCCAGCTGATAGCTGTTCCAGTCCATCACGTGCATGTACAGACTGAAGAACGTCAGCGTTTCGTCGGGTGCCGGCTTGCTCGCCGTCGTGCTCGCAGTGGCCGGCGTAGACGGCGGCGCTGCCGAATCCTTCGCTGGATCAGGCTTCGCTGGCGGCGGTGCCGGCGGCAGTTGCAGCCGATGGCGGATCAGCACGAAACCGGTCGAATACAGCGCGTGCCGTCCGTCCTGGTATTCCTGCTCCGGATACTTGCTGTCGAGCCGGTATGCGACGACTTCTCCATCGGCGATCGCGCGAACGCCGTCGCCTTGCTTCAGGCGAGCGCCGGTGTTCTGGTCGAAGTGGATGCCGCCATGCCACATGCCGTTCGCGCCGAGCGGATAGAACCCGTCTTCGGCTGCTGCCAGCGCTTTCATGTACGTCATCGGGTCGGCCGCATCCGCGCTGTCGCCCGGGGTGAACGGGAACGCCCAGTTCAGCGGCCGATAAGGGGGCGTTGCAGGGCTGCCCGGCGCAGCAGGCGCCTGCCTATCCGGGCCGGCCGGCTTCGGGCTGGGATGGCTCTTGCTCATGTTGCTCGGAATCTCTCGTTTGTCGTTTTTCTTGCTACGCGGCTGACCGTTGCCGCACGTCAGCCGGAGAACAGCGAACCGCGCCCGCCATCCGTCGACACGGGCGTGGCCTGCAACGGATCGCGAATCGTTCCGCTCGCGCCGCCGGGCTTGTCCCAGCTCGCGCATTTCTCCAGGATCTGCCCGGTCGTCACGTTCTCGATCAGACCGCCCTTGATCCGGATATACGAACCGCCCGCACCGATCCAGACCTCCTTCGCAGCGGTCAGAATCAGTCTGCCGTCTGCGCTCTCGATCTTCACGTCCTGCAGCCCGACCAGCGAAGCCGGACCGCTTTGCGCCTGGATGTCGATCGGCCCCTTCGCCGCGAAGATCTTGATGCCGAGGTTCTGAGCGAACAGGCTCATCTTGTCGAGCACGCTGGCCAGCAACGATTTGCCCGCTGCCAGGTTCACATTCTTGCCGGCCACCACGTTCGCATGCTGGTTCGCCGCGATGTGCGCCGACTGCTGGGTCGACGCGGCGATGCCTTCGGGGCTCGACAGCAGCATCACGGGCTTCGCGAAACCGTTCGCGTTGCCCGTGCCCCCGCCGGCCGTGCGGCCGCCGCTCGTCGAGCCCGCGACCGTGCGCTGCGTCGCGTCGGTGAACGCCTTCAGCGCGGCCTGGCCGTCCTGGAGGCTTTCGGCGCGGTTCGTTTCACTGGCCTTCGACACCGTTTCGAATACGGCTTCCGCACCGGCCAACGGCTCGGTGGCAGCCGTCACGTTGAGCGGCTGCGCGGCCGCCGGCTGCGTCGACACGTACAGCCCCTGCTCGGCGCGCACGGCGCCGTACGCGTTGGACTTCAGGTCGAACCCGCTGCCGAGGAACGCACCGCGGGTGTTCTCGCTCTGCTCGATCAGATAGCCCAAATGCAGATGAGAGCTGTAGCTCGACGAGTAAAGGTGGACGCGGTTCTGACCGGTGGCGTCGTCCATGACGAGCTGGTTGAATCCGTCGCCGCCGTATTCGCGTGAGCGCAGACCGGACAGCAGCCCGTGCGTATGCCATACGGGCATCGTTGCGCCGCCGTGCAGGCGGGAGACGATGACCGGCCGGTCGCAATCGCCGTTCACGAATCCGAGCAGCACCTGATCGCCCTTGCGCAGCGGGAAGTAGCCGCCCCGCTTCGCGCCGGCGTCCGGCATGGCGGCGCGGATCCACGGCGTCGACGCGGTATTGCGGTCTTTCCGGCTGTCCGTCGTCCTCACGCGTACGCGGTTGCCGTCGTCCGTATGAATTTCTTCATCGTTGCCCGTGACCACGATCGCGGTCTGCAAGTGCATCTCGGGCTTGCGGTGCTCGAACGGGCTGCGAAACGGCGTGCGGCGGCGCTGCGCCTCGATCTCGACCTGGATGAAGCCGATGCCGCCGTCGCGGTGAGTCGTCGCGGCGCCGACGCCGGCGGCTCGTGCCTGCTCGATCGAGCCGCGCAGGCTGCGCGGAAATTGCGCGACGGTGTCGAGCCCGGGCAGGTTGTTCTGGATCAGCCAGTCGCTCGCGATGATCGACAGCTCGCGGTCTTCTTCCGGCAGCGTGTCGAGCAGCGGATGTCCCGTCACCTTGAACCAGTAGCCGGGCAACGCGTAGCGTGGGCTGCCGACCGCGAAATAGCGCTTGGCGCGCGACGCCCATTCCTCGGTGCGGATACGCGCTTGTTCGTATCCGGCGTCCGCGACCGGCCACGTTTGCGAGCCGGTATACAGGTACTCTTCGCCCTGGCCGGGCAGTTCGTCCAGATCGGCCGCCGGCGTGCTGACCCGCTTGTCGAAGTCCGGCTGCTTGTAGTCGGCCGTGCCGAGCGTGAGCATCGCGCTTTGTGCGTCCTGTTGCTCGCTCAACTGCGTGAGGCCGTCGAACCCGTCGTCCGAGCCGGCGCGGCTGAACTTCATCTCCGGCTTCGGCAGCGACGGCCCGAAATACAGGTCGTCCATCACGACGACCTTGTGCGACTTGCCGTCCTTCGCGAAATCGAAGCGGGCAAACACGCCGGCCTCTTCCATGCTCCGATGCACGAAGTTCCAGTCGGTCTCCCATTGAACGCGGTGCGAGTACGAGCGCAGCGCGGTGCGCAGCTCGAATCCGTAGTGGCCGCTCGCCTGCGGATGCTTGTCGAACACGTCGGTCAGGATCTGCAGGCCGCCGGCTTCCTGCCAGTCGCGGCGGTCGCTGCTCAGTTTGAGGAAGCTGAGCCACGACGAGAAGTGCAGCTGAAAATACGACAGCGATCCGTCGCTTCCCAGACGGCGCGCACGCTGCACGTAGCCGTGAATCGGCAGGTAGCCGCCGTCGGTCTGGCGAATCCACAGCGTGACGGGCTGCAGCAGCAACGCGTTGAGCTTGATCGCGTCGCCGGCAACCGAGCAGGCGTCGACGATCACGTCGAAATTGCGCCCCAGCCGCGCGCCGATCCTGACGTACAACGGCACGAGCGCGTCGTTGCCGAGCGGCGTGTCGAGTTTGACGATGCGATCGAACTGCGCGTAGCCGCCGCGCAGCACTTTTAGCAAGACTTCCCCGGCCATGCGAGAACCCCGTTTAGGGAAGCACGCGCCTCATTGCTCTCAGACAATCGGACGCGCGCATACGGTATTTGTTGAATGGAAATTGAAAGGCGAGGCCGATTCAATTTCAACCGCGAAGCATAGCAAACGTTGATGGCGGTGTAGATGGTCGGCATACCGGGAACCGACGGCTTGGCTTTGCGCCAGGCAAGCGTTCTGTGGAAGCCAAATGCGGACAGACACGCGCAACCCCTCATCGCGGTTGCTTCCGAGCGAACACCTCGCGCAACGACCCCTGAGCCCCGATCGAAAGCGTAGCGTCGTGCAGCGCTCACGGTTCGATTTCTCGTTCCATCGAGTCGGTCGGCGCACGTTGCGCGAACCGCCGATCCAGACGAAGGCAACAATTACCGTCTCAAATGCGCGTTTGCCACTATTGAGTAAATAGTGCCGATGTTCCTACACTTCGATTACGTCCCCTCGTGCCCGGGATCGACGATTTTTTCGGCCACTCTTCCCCCGTGTGGCCGTTTTTTTCCGCTGCGAAATTGCGGAGGCTGCGTCGCAACGGCGACTGCCGACACATCGCGACACATCGCGACACGACGCGCAGCGCGCCCGGAAACGGTCGCCACGGTGCCGGCCACGTCGGCCGGCACGCGTTCACGGCAGCAAAAACCGCGTCCCGGAAACGCGCCGCGCCACCTTACCCCTGCGCGCTCTTGCGCGACGTCACCGCAACGGTTGTCGGCGATTCGGCGAGCGGCACGAAGCGTTGCGTCGCGCCGTCGAGCGCGTCGATGCTGCCGCGCTCGATGTCGTACACCCAGCCGTGCAGGTTCATCCGCCCCTGTTCCAGCGCGAGCGCGACCGACGGATGCGTACGCAGGTTCGCGAGCTGCGCGATGACGTTCTCGCGCACGAGCCCGTCCAGTTTCGCGCGCGGCGTATCAAATTGATGCGATGCGTTGATCACCTTCGCCGCGTCGGAATGGCGCAGCCAGTTCGCGACGGCCGGCAGATGGTCGAGACACGTGCAGCGGGCAATCGCGCCCATCGCGCCGCAGTCCGAGTGGCCGCAGATCACGATGTCGCGCACGCCGAGCACCGCGACCGCATATTCGACGGTCGCCGATACGCCGCCCGGCTCCGGGCCGTACGACGGCACGATGTTGCCCGCGTTGCGGATCACGAAAAGTTCGCCCGGCTCGCGTTGCGTGAGCAGCTCGGGCACGACGCGGCTGTCCGAACATGTGACGAACAGCGCCTTCGGGTTCTGCTGCGTCGCGAGCTGCTTGAAAAGCTCGATACGTTGCGGATAGACCTCGCGCTGAAAGCGCAGAAAGCCGTCGATGATGTCGCGCATGGTTGCCTCCAGATTCAAATGCCGGCCACCCGCACGATCGTCGATATCCGGCCGTGCGAGGGCGGGCAAGATTATCGCCGATCTGGACAGCGGCACGCGACGACAGTTCGACACTATCGTACGCACGGCCGCACGTACCCGGACGCCCGGCCACGCTTGCCGTCGCGACGGCCGTGGTTGCAGCATCGGCTACGAGCTACGAGCTACGAGCTACGAGCTACGAGCTACGAGCTACGAGCTACGAGCTACGAGCTACGAGCTACGAGCTACGCGCTACGAGCTACCCGCGACCAGTGGGCCGCGGCCGCCACCGTCGCGGCCCCGGCCACGGACACGACACGGCCACGGACACGACACGACACGACACGACACGGACACGGACACGGCACGGCACGGCACGGCCACGGACACGGACACGGCAGGGCCCCGGACACGGCAGGGCCGCGGCCACGGCCACGGCCACGGCCACGGCCACGGCCACGGCCACGGCCACGGCCACGGCCACGGCCACGGACACGGACACGGACACGGACACGGACACGGACACGGACACGGCCCTGGCTCCGGCCACGATCACCGCCACCTGCCGCCTGCCACCGCGCCACCGCGCCACCAACGAACGACAGCCCCCTTCCACCCCGTACGACGCGCACAACCACGACGCTGCGGTCAGCGAACCGCCTCGTCCTCCGCGGCCGTCTGGCGCGCCGCACCTAGCGATTCCCCATCCGCCGTATCGACGATCGCGAACCAGTCGAACGCCGGCATCGCGCACAGCTGTTCGGCGGTCGCCGCATATTCGTCGGCCGACGTGCGCAGATAGCGCAGCTTGTCCGTCCACTCGGGCAGCGGGCCTTGCGCGGTCGTCAGCACGACGGCGAGCAGATCCTGCTCGGGGCGCGCCGCCACGGCTCGCAGCGCCGCATTCACGCGCGCGGAATCGCCGTCGGCATCGAGAATCAGCGCGCCGGGAATCGGCGCGTCCCGTGCCGGCAACTGCGCCGGGCCGCGCTGCCCATCGACGCACGCGCGATAGATGTCGCGAAGAAGCGGCAGCCGCGTGTGCAGCGCGTCGCGCTTGCGCACGCGCGCCTGCGCGGTACGCGCGATGCGCCGGCGCAGCGCCGGCTCGGCGATCAGCGTGTCGATCGCGGCGACCCACGCATCGGCCGTATCGCCGGCGAGCAGCGCATCGTCGCCGTCATCCAGCTCCGCGCGCGCGGCCGGCCGGTCGCTGGTCACGATCGCGATGCCGGCCGCCGCGAGCTCGAGCCGCTGGATCGGGCTCGCGCCGGCATTGCGTTCGGTGTCGGCGAGCGGCATCAGCGCGATGTCCCAGTCGAGCGCGCGCAACTGCTCCGCATACGCGCGATACGTATCGGACGCCGGCACGAATTGCGCTGCCGGATGATCGTCCCAGCCGGCGGGAACGGCGGAGCCGAAGAACTGCACCGCAATGCGGCCGGCGTGACGCGCGCACAGCGTACGCAGCGCGGCGTCCACGACGGCGAAGTTCTCCGGCAGCAGCGAAGCGCCCGCGACGCCGACGGTCACGCGCGCATCCGCGCGCACCGGCACCGGACGATGGAACAGCTCGAACTCGACCGCGTCGGGCAGCACGAACACGCGCGGATTCCACTGACGATACAGGCCCGCCAGATACGGTGTCGGCACGACGATCGCGTGCGCATTGGCGACCGTGTGCGCGATGCCGGCCCATGCCGGGTCGTCGTGCGCAGAACCGGCGTCGGCAGGCGCCGTATCGGTCGCATAGATCACGGGCTTGCCGAACTCCAAGATTGCGTCGAGTCCTTTGCGCGCCAGCAGCCCCGGCGTGCGGCGGTCGAGCAGCACCGCATCGGCGGTCGCGATCGCGCCGCCGTTGATGTTCGCGCCGTCGATGCCCCAGACGAGTTCCCATGCGTCGCCGAGCCGCGCGAACGGCAGCGCGAACCGACGTTGCGACGATGCCCGGTCGAGCGGATCGACCGCGTACACGGCGATGCGCTTCTTCTGCGCGGCAGGCGCACCGGACGCCGGTGCGGGAGCCGCCGCAGGCCGCCGCCCCTGTTCGACAAGCCGCGCGTACAGCGCGCCGTGACGCGTGAAATCGGCGTCGTCGGCCAGCACGTGCACCGCCGCGTTGACGTGGCGATAGTCGCGCGCGAGCGCGTCCGAGCGCACGATCACCGCAGCGGCGCGCCGCAGCGCGTCCCGCACGGCAGCGAGCCGGCGCGCGCTGCCGGCGATTTCCGCGCAGCCGATCGAGAATGCGTCGAGCGGCCGGTCGACGTCGCAGACGACGGGCTTGCCGAGCGCGAACAGCTGCTCGAGCGCGGCGCTCGACAACTGGCCGGCCGCCGCGCCGTCGAGCACGATCAGGTCCGCGCGCTGCAGCGCGGCGGGATCGATGCCGGCCGCGCTCACCGGAAAATCGACCGTCCACTCGCGATCGAGCCGCGCGAACGATTCGCCGAAGCGCCGCGCGACGCGCGGATCGGTGCCGACGACGGCCATCCGTCGTTTCGCGAGCGGCTTGCGCTGCGTACGCGGCGCGCCATGCGGGTCGAGCTCGGCGTCGCGTTCGTCGGCGCGCGCCTGCGTGCGGTCGATGAAATGCCGCAGTTGTCGCCAGAACGCGGCTTCTTCTTCGCGATAGACGTCGCGCGCCTCATGCACGGTCGCCTTCGCACGCGCGATTTCGTCGGGATCGAGCCCCCACGCGATGCCCTTGCCGTCCATCACCCAGCGCTCGGCCTTCGGCATCGACGTGTCGTTCAAAATGCAGACGGCCGGACATCCGCACATCAGCGCCTCGAACACCGCCGTCGACCATTCGTACAGGTACACGCATTCGACGCGGCGAAACAGCTCGGCCAGTTCGTGCGGCGAGCGTTCGGGCACGCGGCGCGAGATCTCGATCGAGTCGGCGGTGACCGGATGCAGGCTGCCGCCGCGGGTCAGGTGCCGATTGATGAACACGGCGGTGCCGCGGCGCGTTGCGTCGTCGACGCCGTCGCAGTGAAAGATGCGCGTATCGACGAGCGGCATCCGCAGCAGTTCGGCGTGCCATCCGTCAGGCACGAGCGTCGGGCCGAACGTGAACACGAGATCGCTCGGCGCGAGGTCGATCGGATTGCCGTTGATGCGGCCGGGCTCCGCGAGCAGATAGCGCGCGACGCAGCGCGCATCGAACGGATTGCCTTCGACGATCTCCGGATACACGGCGATCGGGCTGCGCCGCGCGTCGACGTGCTGCTGCACGATCGCCGGCGTCAGCAGCGGCGTGCGCAGTTCGCCGTGCACGCTCGGCGCATGGATGTAGGCTTCGCGGCCGAGCAGGTTCAGCGCGTGGCACAGGTAATGCATCGCGCGCGTGCCGCCGGACGTCTGCAGGAATGCCGGCGCGGCCACGTAGTAAGGGTGGTCGAGCGGCGCGTAGAGGCTGGGCGAGTCGTTCATGGAGCGAATGGCGGAAGGCGCGGCGGGCGGCGACGAGCGCCGCACCTACCTGCGCGTACGGTAGAAATCGAACACGACGTCGAGCACGCGGTCCTGCTCGGCGTCGATCATCGCGTGGTACAGCGGCAGGCGCACGAGGCGGTCGGCGACGTCGTCGGTGACGGTCATCGCGGAGCCGCAGCGGCCGTAGCGTCGGCCGGCCGGCGAGCTGTGCAGCGGGACGTAGTGGAACACGGCGAACACGCCGGCCGCGCGGATCTGCTCGAGCAGCGCCGAGCGCTGTTCGAGGTCGCGCGCGAGGAAGTAGAACAGATGGCCGTTGCCGTGCTCGCTCAGCGGCATCGCGGGCAGCGTGATGTGCCCGGCGTCGTGCAGCGGCCGCAGCGCGTCCTCGTAGCGCTTGACGGTCGCGCGCCGCTGCGCGGTGATCACGTCCGCATGCTCGAACTGCGCATACAGGAATGCGGCGATCAGCTCGCCGGGCAGATATGACGAGCCGACGTCGACCCACGTGTACTTGTCGACCTGGCCGCGGAAGAACTGGCTGCGGTTCGTCCCCTTCTCGCGGACGATCTCGGCGCGCTCGACGAGGCGCGCGTCGTTTACGAGCAGCGCGCCGCCTTCGCCGGCGATCACGTTCTTGGTTTCGTGGAAGCTCAGGCACGCGAGGTGGCCGATGCTGCCGAGCGGCTTGCCGTTCCATGTGGACTGCAGCGCCTGCGCGGCGTCTTCGACGACCCACAACCGATAATCGGCCGCGACGTGCGAGATCGTATCCATGTCGCACGACACGCCCGCGTAGTGAACCGGCACGATCGCGCGCGTGCGATCGGTGATCGCGGCGGCGACGAGCTTCTCGTCGAGGTTCAGCGTATCGGCGCGGATGTCGACGAACACGGGCGTCGCACCGCGCAGCGCGAACGCATTCGCGGTCGACACGAACGTGTAGGACGGCATGATCACTTCGTCGCCGGGCCCGACGTCGGTCAGGATCGCGGCCATTTCGAGCGCGGCGGTGCACGAATGCGTGAGCAGCGCACGGTGGCAGCCGATGCGCGACTCGAGCCACTGATGGCACAGCTTCGTGAACGCCTGGTCGCCGGCGAGGCCGCCCTGCTCGACGGCCTTCGCGATGTAGTACAGCTCCTTGCCGACGATGAACGGCCGGCCGAACGGAATGCAGTCGAGATTGGGAGGAGCGAACATGGCGGAACTCCGCGGATGCGTGAAAGGGATGACGGGCTGCCGGCCGCTCAGCCGTCCTTCCTGACGAGAATCGTGAATTCGTACAGCCCGTAGTCGTGCAGCAGCGCGACGTGGCGCGAGTAGCGGCGCTTGCAGCGGTCGAACAGCGCGCACGGATCCGCGTAGTACAGGCGCTCGGGGCGCATGTGCGGCGGATCGGAATAGGACGTCAGGCAGTTGAACGCGAAGCCGGCGCGGCTCGTGTCGTGCAGCACGTCGAGCGTCGCGTGGATGTAGTCGAGCCACGCGTCGGCGTCGTGGCCGCGATGGACGTTGAAGATGCCCGACGCGATCGTGTAGTCCGATATCGTGCGCGGCGTGTCGCCGACGTCGAACGACACGTTCGCGCGGTCGCGATAGCGCTGCCGCGCCGCATCGATCATTTCCGCCGAGATGTCGTTGCCCGCATACGTATGGCGGCGGCCGCCCGCGTGCTCGTCGAGAAAATCGACGAGCGCGCCGTAGCCGCATCCGACGTCGTTGACCGAGAAGCCGTCGGCGCCCGGCGCGACGATCTTCGTCAGCTGCGCGAAGCGCAGCCGCTGGCCGTCCTCGCCGTTCCAGTCCACGCCGCGCGCGGTCTGCCCGTGCTCGGCGAGACGCGCGCTGTAATACGCGGCGACGTCGGCCAGCAGGTTCGAGTGTCGTGAATCGTGCATTGCCGTGGTCCTCAGCGCCGGTCGGTCACGACGTGGCGGCGCGCGTCCGGGCCGCAGTGAAACAGCACGTCGAGCACGGTCACGCCGTGCACGAAGTCGCCCCACAGCTGCGCGTATCGCGGATAGTCGGGGTAGTCGAACCAGCGCACCGCGATCCGTGCGGCTTCGAACCGGCGCTCGTCGAGATAGTCGCGTGCGGCCGGGCCGGACACGTACTCGGTCGCGCCGGCCTGCACGCACAGGTTCAGCAGCCGGTCCGTGCGATCGCCTTCGAGCACGTAGTCGGACGACGACGTGATGCGCGTGTCGATGCCGAGCTGCCGGTTGATCCACGTGAGCATCGTGCGGTTCAGCTCGCTCAGCGTGTCGTGCGTGCGATCGAGATACAGCGCCGCGAGCTCGTCCGCGTATTGCGCGAAATACGGCGCGCGCGCGTAGTTCTGCCGCAGACGCGTCCAGTGCTGCTGCGCCCAGTCGGTGCCGTCGATCTCGGTTTCGCGAATGCTCTGGTGATAGCGTCCTTTCACCTTCACCGGCACGGTCAGCCACTGCACGCCTTGCGGCGTCTTGATCTGGTTGCGGTTGCGCCAGTCGCGCCGCGTGTACTGCACGTCGTCGTACAGGATGAACTCGTCGGTTGCCGCGATCAGGTCGAAGTAGCCCTTCCACGGAATGTAGTTGGACTGCACGATCGCGACGCGCCTGGAATGCGAAGTCATCTGCGTCACGCGGGGACGTGGCCGTACCGGTACATGTCGACGAGCTCCGGCGGAATGCCCCAGTCCGTCGCGCCGATGCGGTCGTGCAGCGCGTCGAGATCCGCGCGGATCGCGCGTTCGAGCTGTTCGACCATCCGGTTGCGCGCGGGAACGAAGTCGTGCTGGTACGCGGCGTTGATCTGGTGACGAACGGTCTTCGCGATCGCCGCGTCGCGGGACAGGTTGCGGATCAGCGGCCGCTCCGGCGCGAGCTGCGCATAGCGCGCGTCGATCGGCTGCCCGCGCATCGCGGCGACGAGATCGCGCGACAGCACCGGCGACAGATGGAAGCCGTCGCGCTTCGTGCCGCCGAGAATCCACAGGTCGCGCACGCTGGTTTCGCCGAACAGCGGATAGAGGTCCGACGTGGTCGGCCGCCAGCCGACGTTGATGCCGACCAGGTTCGCGCGCGAGAAGCGCGAGTTGATCTGGTCCATCGCGGACTTGAGCAGCGTATACGCGCTGCCGGCGTGCCCGTGATCGTGCGGCACCGGGCTGATGTAGTTGCTCGCGCCGACGAGCGTGCGATCGGGGCCGTACGGCGCCGAATAGACGCCGCATGCGAGCCCGCGATTGGTGGTGCGCACGCAGTGCGTATGCACGTTCTCGCTGCTCTGCAGCTCGATCGACATTCCGATCCCGTAGAACACGCGCTGCACCGGCAGCGACGGCACGCTCGCGTGCAGCACGCGCGTGAGGTTCGCGCCGTTGCACAGCACGAACCGGTCGGCTTCGACCGTGCTGCCGTCCGCGAGCCGTGCGGCGACGACGCGCCCGTTCGCGACGTCGATGCGTTCGACTTCGGCGGACACGAACGCGACGTTGCCGGCCGCGGCGACGTTCGCCTGCAGCGCATCGAGGAACTGCTTCGGATTCACCCAGCCTTCGCGCTTCAGATACACCGCGTTCAGCGCGCGAAACTGCGGCAGCGGATGGTAGTTCGGGATGGCGGCCGGATCGACGGCCTCGCACGGCTCTTCGAATTCTTCGCAAAAGCGCCGCATCGCCGCGAAGTTCTCGTCGTCGAGCGCGTCGGTGGCCGCGTTGTTCAGCACGTACGTGCCGAAGCCATGCGCGACGGCGCGCTCGGGTGTGCACACGTCGGCGAACACGTCCGGCCAGGCGGCGGTCGCCGCGCGGCTCAATTCGAACTTGAAGCGGTCGAGCGGCGTGCCGAGCGAATCGCCTTCGAGTTCGGTGAACGAGTTCAGCATCGCGGCGGCGGCGCGCGTCGCGGAGCCGGGGCGATGCTCGGGGCCGACGACGACGAGCTCGACGCCGGGCTCCGCGCGTTGCCACGCGCGGGCCGTCATCAGCCCGAGAATGCCGTTGCCGAGGATCGCGATCTTCATGCGCGCACTCCGCCGCCTTCCGGGAACGTCAGATAGCAGAGCGACGGATACGACTGCGCCTTGTGGATGGTGTGCGGATATTTGCCGAGCAGCTCGCGCACGTAGTGGATGCCTTCGGCCGGCGTCTGGCCGCCGCGCGTGAGCTGCCAGAACGCGACGACGCCGCCCGGCACGAGCCGCTTCATCACGGTGTCGAACGCGAGACGCGTCGGCCCCGGCACGTTCAGGTCGAACCACGCGAGCGCGATGGACTCGCCCGGATGCGCTTCCTCGAACGCGGCGAGCGTGTCGCGGCAATCGCCTTCCCATACGTGATGCTTGCCGTTCACGTGGCCCATCGCGTTGTTGCGCTCGTGCAGCGACAGCAGCTTGCGCAGCAGGTCCGCATAGTCGCCGGCGAGCGAGTACGTGCCGTCGGAGAACAGCTTGCGGTCGCGCGGATCGTTGTCGGAGAAGCCCGCATAGCCGGTGAACGTATCGAACGCGTGGATGCGGCGCTGGAAGTTCAGCGGCTCGAGGATCGCGCGGAAGTTCTCGCACAGCACGGCCGTCTGGCCGCGCCACGTGCCGAGATCGACGATCGAGCCGGGCAGCGGCACGATCCGCTGATAGACCTCGAACGTCGCGAGGATCCGCGCGAGCAGCGAGCCGCGCACGAACAGGCCGAGCGAGCGCTCGAATTCTTCCTGCGTCGCGGGATAGCTTTGCATCAGGTCGAACAGTTCGCGTCGCGCGGCGAGCTGATCGGCGTTCGAGTTGGAGATGATCGAGGACTCGTGCATGCACTTGGCTCCAGGCGCTGAGGGTGGATTCGGGGACATCCCCAGCCGTGGGCCGGCAGCGGCTCGCGCGCGGCACAACCGTCTGCGCAATGGACGCCTCCCAGTCTGGATGCGAGTCTATCGGCGGTTGGCCGCGTCTAAAGGCCGGATTAGCGGGCCGTTTCACCCCGCATTTCCGCGAATGCCGGCCGCGCGTGCACGCGCTCGGCTCGCACGCCCGATCCGGATCGTGTGCGCCGCCCGGCGGGCGACCGTCGGGCGGTGTCCGCAGTCACCCGAAAAGCGACCAAATCCGCCACCTGCTCCGTCGATTGGAACGGCCGGCTCGCGCCGAGAATGCTCGCATGTCGAAGGCTGTCCGCGCGGGCGCCGCGCCGCATTCCGATGTGTGTCGTCTCCATCGCGTGCCGGCCGCTTCGCGCACGCGCTCGGCGCCGTATCGAACCCAGGTTGGCTTACCACGATGACTGAACTCACGATGCCCGACTCCCCCGCCGCGACGATCGAAGCGGCGCTGGCGCTTCATCAGGCCGACCGCCTCGAAGAGGCGGAAACGCTGTATCGCCGGATCCTCGAGGTCGAGCCGCGGCACGCGGACGCGCTTCACCTGCTCGGCCTGATCGGTCATCAGTACGGGCGCTATCACGAAGCGTCCGAGCTGATCATGGCGGCGATCGAGATCCGGCCCGACGCGATCTACTACTACAACCTCGGCAACGTGATGCAGGCGCACAACCGGCCCGCGGCGGCGGCCGAGTGCTTTCGCCTCGCGCTCGAGCTGAAGCCCGACTACGTCGACGCGTACAACAACCTCGGCAACGCGCAGCGGCTCGCGGGCAATGCGCGCGCGGCCGTCGACGCGTTCTGCCGCGCGATCGCGCTGCAGCCGGACAACGGGCAGGCGTACAACAATCTCGGCAACGCGCTGCTCGACCTGAACGAGATTCCGGCCGCGCTCGAGGCATACCAGCATGCGGTCGCGCTGCGCCCGGAGCTGCCGGAGCCGCGCAGCAACCTGCTGTTCGCGTATCACTACAGCGACGCGTACGACGTGCGCGCGTATCTCGACGAAGCCGCGCGCTTCGACGCGCTCGTCACGCAGCGCGCGCGCCCGTGGTCGACGTGGCACGTCGATCTGACCGCGCGCATCGGCCGGCCGCTGCGCGTCGGCATCGTGTCGGGCGACCTGAAGTCGCACCCGGTCGGCTACTTCATCGAAGGGATGCTCGCGCATCTGGACCGCGCGCGCATCGAGCTGTACGCGTATCCGACGCGCGACGTCGAGGACGACGTGACCGCGCGCATCAAGCCGCGCTGCGCGGCGTGGACGTCGCTCGCCGGCATCGGCGACGAGGCCGCCGCCGCGCGGATCCGCGACGACCGCATCGACGTGCTGATCGACGCATCCGGCCACACGATCCACAATCGGCTGCCGCTGTTCGCATGGAAGCCCGCGCCGCTGCAGGTGAGCTGGCCCGGCTATTTCGCGAGCACGGGGATGCGCGCGATCGACTACGTGCTCGGCGACCGCCACGTGATGCCGCCCGAAGAGGCGTCGCATTTCGTCGAACGCGCGTGGCACCTGCCGGACAGCTACCTGTGCTTCACACCGGCGGACGTCGCGATCGACGGCGGCCCGCTGCCGATGCTCGCGAACGGCCATCCGACGTTCGGCTATTTCGGCAAGCTCGCGAAGATCACCGATCGCGTCGTCGCGGTGTGGTCGCGCGTGCTGCGCGACGTGCCGAACGCGAAGCTGTTCGTGAAGGCGCCGCATCTGGACGACGCGAACGAGCAGACGGCGCTCGCCGCCCGCTTCGCCGCGCACGGCATCGGCGGCGAGCGGCTGCAGTTCGAAGGCCGCTCGCCGCGCGCCGACTATCTGGCCGCGTATCGGCGCGTCGACCTGATGCTGAGCCCGTTCCCGTATCCGGGCGGCACGACGACCGCCGAAGCGCTGTGGATGGGCGTGCCGGTGCTCGGCCGGCGCGGCGAGCGCTTTCTGTCGCACATCTGCGAAAGCCTGCTGCATGCGGCGCGCCTGCCGGACTGGATCGCCGCCGACGACGACGCGTACGTCGCGAAGGCCGTCGCGTTCGCCGGCAATCCGGCGGAGCTCGCGGTGCTGCGCACGACGCTGCGCGCGCAGGTGCTCGCGTCGCCGCTGTGCGACGCGCGCCGCTTCGCCCGCCACTTCGAGGACGCGCTGCACGCGATGTGGGCTCGCCACGTCGAAGCCGCGCCCGGAGCGTCGTCGTGAGCGGCACGTCGGTGCTCGTGACCGGCGGCGCGGGCTTTCTCGGCTCGCACCTGTGCGAACGGCTGGTCGACGCGGGCCACGACGTGATGTGCGTCGACAACTTCCACACCGGCAGCAAGCGCAACATCGCGCACCTGATCGGTCGCGTCAATTTCGAGGTGATCCGTCACGACGTGTGGCTGCCGCTGTACGTCGAAGCCGACCGCGTGTTCAACATGGCGTGCCCGGCGAGCCCCGTGCATTACCAGAGCGATCCGGTGTCGACGGTGAAGACCGCCGTGCTCGGCGCGATCAACATGCTCGGTCTCGCGAAGCGCTGCGGCGCGCGGATCCTGCAGGCGTCGACGAGCGAGGTGTACGGCGACGCGCAGCAGCATCCGCAGCAGGAAAGCTACTGGGGCAACGTGAATCCGAACGGGCCGCGCGCGTGCTACGACGAAGGCAAGCGCTGCGCGGAGACGCTGTTCTTCGACTACCACCGTCAGCACGGCGTCGACATCCGCGTGGTGCGGATCTTCAACACGTACGGGCCGCGCATGCGCGCCGACGACGGGCGCGTCGTGTCGAACTTCATCATGCAGGCGCTGCGCGGCGAGCCGATCACGCTGTACGGCGACGGCAGCCAGACGCGTTCGTTCTGCTACGTCGACGATCTCGTCGAAGGGCTGCTGCGGATGATGGACCAGGACGACGACACGGGCCCCGTGAACCTCGGCAACCCGACCGAAATCACGATCCGCGAGCTCGCCGAATGCGTGCTGCGCCTCACCGGCTCGAAAAGCCGCATCGAATACCGGCCGCTGCCGGTCGACGATCCGCTGCAGCGCCGCCCCGACATCGGCCGCGCGCGCCAGCGTCTCGACTGGCAGCCGGGCATCGCGCTCGAGGACGGCCTGAAGGAGACGATCGCCTATTTCCGCAAACTGGTGAATGCATGAGTTCCGACCTGATCGACGCCACGTGTCCCGTCTGTGCCCACACGGTCGCCGCGCCGTTCTTCTGCGCCGGCGAGCGCACGCTCGCGACGCTCGCATGGCCCGCGTCCGCTGAAGCGGCGCGCGCGCTGCCGCGCCATGCGCTGGAGTTCGTCCAGTGTCCGCAGTGTTCGCACGTGTGGAATCACCGGTTCAGCTACGACGCGATTCCATATCAAAGCAATCCGAACCGGATGTTCAACAGTGGCGGAATCTGGAAAGGCCATCTCGCCGCCACGCGCGATCTGCTGCTCGGCGCGCTGCCGGCCGAACCGACGGTCGTCGAGATCGGCTGCGGCGAAGGGCATTTCGTGCGTGGGCTCGCGCAGGCGAGCCGCGGCGGCCGCTTCGCGGGCTTCGACCCGAACGCGAGCGCCGGCACCGGCCACGGGATCGAATTCCATGCGCGGCTGTTCGCGCCGCTCGCGGACATGCCTGCATTCCGCCCCGACGCGATCGTGATCCGCCACGTGCTCGAACACCTGACCGAGCCCGCGAAGCTCGTCGAGCAGCTCGCATGGGCCGCGTCGCGCCAGCCGAACGCGTGCTGGCTGTTCGCCGAGGTGCCGTGCATCGATCGCGTGTTCGACACCGAGCGTCTCGCGGATTTCTTCTACGAGCACGTGTCGCAGTTCACGACCGAATCGTTCCGCACGCTGATGGCGCGCGCGGGCGAGATCGCGACGCTCGCGCACGGCTACGACGGCGAAGTCGTCTATGCGCTCGTGCGGCTCGGTGTGTCCGCGCAAGCGCGCGACCGCGCCGATGCGTCGATGCGCTTCGCCGCGCGGTCGGTCGAGCACCGCGCGGCGATCGCCGCGCAGCTCGCAGCGCTCGCCGAATCGGGGCGGCGCGTCGCGATCTGGGGCGGCACCGGCAAGGCGGCCGCGTTCATCCATCACTTCGATGCCGATGCCGCGCGCTTTCCGCTCGTCGTCGATTCCGATCCGGACAAGGTCGGCACGTACGTGCCGGGCACCGGGCAGAAGATCGAGTTCCGCGACGCGCTGAAGGCGGCGCCGGCCGACGTGATCATCATCCCGACGCAATGGCGCGCGCGCGACATCGTCGCGGAGATGTCGCGCGAAGGGATCGCGGCGAACGCGGTGATGATCGAGCACGAAGGCCGGCTGATCGACTTCGGCCGCGAACCGCATCCGTACTGAGCGTCGCGCGCGATGGAGTCGATCGAAACGCGGCTGCAGGCCGCGCTTGCGCATCATCAGGCCGGGCGTCTGGGCGAAGCGAAGACGCTGTACGACGCGATCCTGTCGGCCGAGCCGGAGCAGCCGGACGCGATGCATTTTCTCGGGCTGCTCGCATGCCAGTTGAAGCAGTACGACGCGGGCCTCGCGCTGATGACGCGCTCGCTCGTTGCACGCCCGGACGCGTCGTACTTCAACAACGTCGGCAACATGCTGCGCGAATGCGGGCGGCTCGCGGACGCGATCGCACATTACCGGCGCGCAATCGCGCTGCGCCCGGACTATCCGGAAGCGCACAACAACCTCGGCAACGCGCTGCGCGACGCACGCGAGCCGGCGCAAGCGATGGCGAGCTGCTCGCGTGCGATCGAGCTGCGGCCCGGCTACGCGGAGGCGTACAACAATCTCGGCAACGTGCTGCAGGACGTCGGCGAACTCGATGCGGCCGCCGCGAGCTACGGAAAGGCGATCGCGTTTCAGCCGACGTACGCGCAAGCGCATAGCAATCTCGGCAACGTCCTGCGCGCGCAGGACAGGCACGCGGACGCGATCGCGCATTACCGCCGCGCGCTCGAACTGCTTCCTGCGCTGCCGGCCGCCCGGCACGGGCTCGGGCTGTCGCTGTGGGCGCGCGGCGAACTCGCCGAAGCCGCGCAGGTGCTGGGCGCGGCCGCGGCCGAATCCGGCGATGCGAGCGTGCACAACAACCTGGCCGGCGTGCTGCGCGACGCCGGCGACCTCGAACGCGCGGCCGCGCACTATGCGCGCGCGATCGCACTGGATCCGTCGCTGGCCGTCGCGCACGCGAACCTGAGCGGCGTGCGTCGCCGCCAGGCACGCTACGCGGAGGCGCTCGCGCATGCGCAGCACGCGATCGGTCTCGCGCCCGGCCTGGCCGACGCGCACAACCACGCGGGCAACGCGTATCACGGACTCGGCGACCTCGCCGCAGCCGAAGCGAGCTATCGCACCGCGCTCGCGCTGAATCCGGCGGACGCCGGCGTGTGCCACAACCTGTCGGTCGTGCTGCTCAAGCGCGAGCGGCCCGACGATGCGCTCGTCTTCTGCCGTCGCGCGCTGGATGCCGGCCGTCCGACCGCGTCGATGTATGTGAATCTCGGCGACATCCTGCGCGCGCAGGGCAACGTCGATGCGGCGGCGAGCGCCTACCGCGACGCGCTGTCGTACGTGCATGACGACGCGGACGACGGCGCGGCTGAAGTGCTGAGCCGGCTGCTGTTCGCGTCGGCCGCGTCCGCGAGCGTGCCGCCCGACACGTATCTGCACGATGCGCGCCGCTACGGCCGCCACGTCGCGGCCCGTTCGACGCGCTACGCGCACGACCCGCGCGAACGCGCGGCGCGCGCGCGGCAGAGGCCGCTGCGCGTGGGCTTCGTGTCCGGCGACCTGCGCCAGCATCCGGTCGGCATCTTTCTCGAAAGCGTGCTCGCGCATCTCGATCGCACGCGCATCGCGCTGCACGTGTATGCGACGTCGGACGAAGAGGACGCGATCACCGCGCGCCTGAAGCCGCATGCGGCCGTGTGGCGTTCGATCGCGCGCGTCGAGCCGCACGCGGCGGCGCGCACGATCCGCGACGACGAGATCGACGTGCTCGTCGATCTCGCCGGCCACACGCAGGCGAGCGGGCTCGCGGTGTTCGGCTGGAAGCCGGCGCCCGTGCAGGCGAGCTGGCTCGGCTTCTTCGCGTCGACCGGGTGCGACGCGATCGACTACTTCATCGGCGATGCGCACACGCTGCCCGCCGACGAAGCGCATCACTTCGTCGAGCAGCCGTGGCGGCTGCCGGACAGCTATCTGTGCTTCACGCCGCCGTCCGACGACGTCGCGGTCGGCCCGCTGCCGATGGCCGCGAACGGGCACGTGACGTTCGGCTGCTTCGGCAAGCTCGTGAAGCTCGGCGACGACGTCGTGCGCGTGTGGGCGCGCGTGCTGCACGCGCTGCCGACCGCGCGGCTGCTGCTGAAGGCGCGCGAACTCGAGCAGGCGGCCGTGCGCGATGCGACCGCCGCGCGCTTCGCGCAGCACGGGATCGACGCAGGCCGGCTCGCGTTCGACGGCGCATCGCCGCGCGCGGAATACTTCGCCGCGTACAACCGGATCGACGTCGCGCTGAGCCCGTTCCCGTATCCAGGCGGCACGACGACGGCCGAAGCGCTGTGGATGGGCGTGCCGGTGATCGGGATGAAGGGTGCGCGCTTCGTCACGCACATCTGCGAGAGCCTGCTGCATGCGGCCGGGATGAGCGACTGGATCGCGGCCGACGAGGACGACTACGTCGCGAAGGCCGTGTCGGCCGCGCAGGATCGCGCGCGGCTGGCCGCGCTGCGCGCCGGGCTGCGTGCGCAATTGCTCGCGTCGCCGCTATGTGACGCGGCGCGCTTCGCGCGGCATCTCGAACACGCTTTCGTCGGCATGTGGGAACGCTATACGGAAACCGCACACGCATCATGAACGATCTCCACGACACGTTGCAGCACGCGCTCGCGCATCATCAGGCCGGGCGTCTGGGCGAAGCGAAGACGCTGTACGACGCGATCCTGTCGGCCGAGCCGGAGCAGCCGGACGCGATGCATTTTCTCGGGCTGCTCGCATGCCAGCTGAAGCAATACGACGCGGGCCTCGCGCTGATGACGCGTTCGCTCGTTGCGCGCCCCGACGCGTCGTACTTCAACAACGTCGGCAACATGCTGCGCGAATGCGGGCGGCTCGCGGACGCGATCGCGCATTACCGGCGCGCGATCGCGCTGCGCCCCGACTATCCGGAAGCGCACAACAATCTCGGCAACGCGCTGCGCGACGCACGCGAGCCGGCGCAAGCGATGGCGAGCTGCTCGCGCGCGATCGAGTTGCGGCCCGGCTACGCGGAGGCGTACAACAACCTCGGCAACGTGCTGCAGGACGTCGGCGAACTCGATGCGGCCGCCGCGAGCTACGGAAAGGCGATCGCGTTTCAGCCGACGTACGCGGACGCGCATAGCAATCTCGGCAACGTCCTGCGCGCGCAGGACAGGCTTGCGGACGCGATCGTCCACTACCGCCGCGCGCTCGAACTGAATACGGAACTGCGCGCCGCGCATCGCGGGCTGGCCGCCGCGCTGCGCGCGACCGGCGATTTCGACGGCGCGCTCGCGCATGCACGCGCGGGCCTCGAACCCGACGACGCGCCCGCGCACTACGCGCTCGGACTGTCGCTGCGCGGCATCCAGGATTTCGACGGCGCCGCGCGGCTGTTCGAACGCGCGTGCGAGATCGATCCCGGCTACGCGCCCGCATGGGCGCGGCTCGGCGAGCTGCGCTGCCAGCAGGGCGAATACGAGGAATCGGTGCGGCTGTGCCGGCATGCGATCGAACTCGATCCGGAGCTCGCGGACGCGTACAACTTCCTCGGTCTCGCGTATCACAACCTCGACCGGATGGCGGCAGCCGAACTCAGTCATCGCCATGCGATCGACCTGAACCCGGACGACGCGGACGCGCACCACAATCTCGCGGCCGCGCTGTTTCGCCTCGACAAGCTCGACGACGCGATGGACGAATACCGGAAGGCGCAGGAACTCGGCGTCGATCCGATGAAGATCCGGCTGACGCTCGGCGACATCCTGTGGGCGAAGCGCGATTTCGCGGGCGCGATCGCCGCGTTCCGCGACGCGGTCGATCACGATCCGCACCGTGCATATGCGCGCCTGATGTTCAACATGTCGATTTCGCCGCTGTTCGCGCCGGACGACTGGATCGCCGAAGCGCGCCGCTACGGCGACTATCTGGCGCGCGACGCGCGCCGTTTCGAGCACGATCGCGAGCAGCGCGCGCGCGACGCACGCGGCCGTCCGCTGCGCGTCGGCTTCGTGTCCGGCGATCTGCGTCAGCATCCGGTCGGCATCTTCCTCGAAAGCGTGCTCGCGCATCTCGACCGCACGCGGATCGAACCGCACGCGTACGTGACGTTCGCGATCGAGGACGGCGTGACCGCGCGGCTGAAGCCGCGTTTCGCGAGCTGGCAGAAGCTCACGTGCATGAGCCGCGACCAGGCCGCGCAGATGATCCGCGACGACGGCATCGACGTGCTCGTCGATCTGGCCGGTCATACGAACTGGAGCGGGCTGCCGGTGTTCGCGCACCGGCCGGCGCCCGTGCAGGCGAGCTGGCTCGGCTTTTTCGCGACGACCGGCTGCCGCGAGATCGACTACTTCATCGGCGACGCGCACACGCTGCCCGCCGACGAAGCGCATCACTTCGTCGAGCAGCCGTGGCGGCTGCCGGACAGCTACCTGTGCTTCACGCCGCCGGCGCACGACGTCGCGGTCGGCCCGCTGCCGATGGACGCGAACGGCCACGTGACGTTCGGCTGCTTCGGCAAGCTGACGAAAATCAGCGACGACGTCGTCGCGCTGTGGTCGCAGCTGCTGCATGCGCTGCCGGGTGCGCGGCTGATGCTGAAGGCGCACGAGCTCGGCACCGGCGACCTGAACCGTGCGACGCTCGAACGCTTCGCGCGGCACGGGATCGACGCGCAGCGGCTGATCCTCGAGGCCGGCTCGCCGCGCGCCGAGTATTTCGGCGCGTACAACCGGATCGACATCGCGTTGAGTCCGTTTCCGTATCCGGGCGGCACGACGACGGCCGAAGCGCTGTGGATGGGCGTGCCGGTGATCGGAATGAAGGGCTCGCGGTTCGTCACGCACATCTGCGAGAGCCTGCTGCATGCGGCCGGGATGAGCGACTGGATCGCCGCGGACGAACGCGCATATCTCGCGAAGGCGACCGCGTTCGCGCAGGACCGCGACGCGCTCGCCCGCTTGCGCGCGACGCTGCGCGAGCGCACGCTCGCGTCGCCGCTATGCGATGCGGCACGCTTCGCGCGCCATCTCGAGGATGCGTTCCACGGGATGTGGGCGCGCTACGCGGCAGGCGACCCGCCCGGGCAGCCCGCATGACGGCCGATATCGCCGAACGGCTGAACACGGCGCTCGCGCATCATCAGGCCGGGCGGCTCGACGATGCGCGCGTGCTGTACGAGGCGATCCGCCGCGACGCGCCCGATCATCCGGACGCGACGCATTTTCTCGGACTGCTCGCATGCCAGCTCGGCCAGTTTCCGGCCGGCCTCGCGCTGATGGAGCGCGCGATCGCACTGCGCGCCGACCCCGTCTATCTGAACAACTTCGGCAACATGCTGCGTGCGCACGGCCGGCTCGACGATGCGATCGCCGCGTATCGGCGCGCGACCGCGCTCGCGCCCGGCTACGCGGAAGCGCACAGCAATCTCGGCAACGCGCTGCGCGACGCGCGCGACCCGGACGCGGCGATGCTGAGCTGCGCACACGCGCTCGCGCTGCGTCCCGACTACGCGCCGGCGTACAACAACCTCGGCAACGCGCTGCAGGACAAGGGTGAGCTCGATGCGGCGGCGCGCGCGTACGACAAGGCGATCGCGCTCGACCCCGCGTATGCGGACGCGTGCTTCAACCAGGGCAACGTGTTCCGCGCGCAAGGCCGGCTCGACGATGCGATCGCACGCTATCGCCGCGCGATCGGGCTGCAGCCGCAACTGCACGCGGCCCATCATGCGCTCGGCGTGCTGCTGTTCGAGCGCGGCGAACTCGACGCGGCGATCGCGAGCCTGCGCTGCGCGGCGCAATCGGGTGAAGTCGACAGCCTGTTCAATCTCGCCGCCGCGCTCGATCGCGCGGGCGATCTCGAAGGCGCGGTCGCGAGCCTGCGGCGCGCGCTCGCCGCCGCGCCGGATCGCGCGGATCTCCATCACCATCTCGCGCAGACGCTCGTGCGGCAAGGCAAGCGGCGCGAAGCGCTGGACAGCTGCCGGATCGCGCTGTCGCTGCCGAATCCGACCGCGCAGATGCATGCGGTGATGGGCGACATCCTGTGCGCGCTGTGGCACATCGATGCCGGCCTCGCGAGCTACGATCGTGCGCTCGAACTCGATCCCGCGTTCCGCAACGCGCATTCGGGCCGCATGTTCCATGGCGCCGGCACCGACCGGCTGTCGCCCGCGCAGTTGCTCGAGCAAGCGCGCGCGTTTGGCGTGCAGATGGCCGCGCAGGCGTCGCCGCTGCGGCACGCGCCGCGTGCGGCGCGCGGGCGACCGCTGCGCGTCGGCTTCGTGTCCGGCGACCTGCGCTCGCATCCGGTCGCGGTGTTCCTGCGCAGCATCGTCGCGGCGATCGACCCGGCGCGGATCGAACTGGCCGCGTATGCGACGCAATCGGCCGAGGACGATACGACCGCCGCGCTCAAGCGCCACTTCGCGCTGTGGCGCGACATCACCGCACTCGACGATCGTGCGGCCGCCGCGCTGATTGCCGACGACCGCATCGACGTGCTGGTCGACCTGAGCGGCCACACCGCGTTGAACCGTCTGCCGCTGTTCGCGTGGAAGCCGGCGCCGGTGCAGGCGACGTGGCTCGGCTACTTCGCGACCACCGGCATCGCGGAGATCGACTATGTGATCGGCGACCGCCACGTGCTGCCGGACGACGAGGCATCGCACTTCGTCGAGCGGCCGTGGCGGCTGCCGGACAGCTATCTGTGCTTCACGCCGCCCGACCAGCCGCTCGAAGTCGGGCCTCTGCCGGCCGAGCGCAACGGCTTCGTGACGTTCGGCTGCCTGAACAACGCGAACAAGATCGGCGCGCCGGTCGTCGCGCTGTGGGCGCGCGTGCTGCACGCGGTGCCGGGCGCGCGGCTGCTGCTGAAATCCGCGCAGCTCGACGAGGCGGCGCTGCGCGACGGCCTGAGCGCACGGTTCGCCGCGCACGGCATCGGCGCGGAACGGCTGATGCTGCGCGGCGGCTCGAAGCGGCTCGCGCACATCGGCACGTTCAACGACATCGACATCGTGCTCGATCCGTTTCCGTATCCGGGCGGCACGACGAGCATGGAAGGGCTGTGGATGGGCGCGCCGTTCGTCACGCGGCGCGGCGACCGCTTCCTGTCGCATATCGGCGAAAGCATCCTGCACACGCTCGGGATGCCCGAATGGATCGCGCACGACGACGCCGAGTACGTCGCGAAGGCGGCCGCGTTCGCGCGCGATCTGCCGAAGCTGGCGGCCGTAAGGGCCGGACTGCGCGAGCGGCTGCTGCGCTCGCCGCTGTGCGACGCGCGACGCTTTGCGCGCCATCTCGAGGCGGCGTTCGTGCAGATGTTCGAGGCGGCGGCGGTCTAGGTTGTTGGCGGCGGCGGGGTGGACGTCGACATCGATGCCGCCGCCACCGCCGACACCGACACCGACACCGACACCGACACCGACACCGACACCGACACCGACACCGACACCGACACCGACACCGACACCGATACCGATACCGATACCGATACCGATACCGATACCGATACCGATACCGATACCGATACCGATACCGACACCGGTGCCGATACCGCTGCCGATGCCGTGCGCGTCACGCACTGCTGCCGAACGATAGCCGCGGCGCGGCGCGCCGTTGCGGCGCCGGGTCGCGCCACACCACACCACACCGCGGCCGACGGCGCGATGCCCGCGCCCGGCCGCACCGTCGTGGTTCCCGTTCCGACTCCCGTCCCCGATACAAAAAAACGGCCGCCCGAAGGCGGCCTGACGTTACGACAGCGGCAGCCGCTCGATCGCGGCGCGCGTTGTTGTTCGTTCGGTCACAGCATGCCGGTCGCCTGATAGAGGCTCGCGGCCTGGATCCGGTCGCGCGATTCGGTGAACTCGTGCGCGAGCCGGTCGCGCGCGGCCTGCGCGTGCTGCGCGATCGACGCGTCGACGTCCATGATCCGGCGGATCGTGTCGAGTGCGTCGGGCGGCTGCTCCGCCGACAATCCCGTCAGCAGCGGCGAGCGCTCATCGGCGAGCGCCGCGACGCGCTCCCAGTCGCGCAGCGCGGTGGCGGACTGCATCGCCTGCGTCAGCTGCCAGGCCCGGTTCAGCGTATCGGTCGTCATGGTGGTCGTCCGGAATCGTCGCGTGAAGAGACGGCTTACTTGTTGGTGGCGAGCGTGCCTGCGCTGTTCGAACCGCCGAACAGCTGCGTCAGGTACTTCGTGTTGTTCGCCATCGTCGCCATCAGGTTGTTCAGCGCGGTGAACTGCGCGTTGTACTGCGCGGTCAGCTGGTCCGAATAGTTCTTCAGCTGCGTCGCCTGATCGGACAGGTTCTTCAGATCCGCGTTGAGCGCCGTCGTCCGCTGGTCGATCAGGCCGTTGGTCTGTGTGTAGCCGTTGATCAGCTTGTTCAGCGTCTGGCCGACGCCGTTCGTCGTGTTGAACAGGCCGGCGACCGCCGGGCTGTTCGACGTGAGCGCGGTGTTCAGCGCGGTCGCATCGACCTGCAGCGTGCCGTCCGCCTGCAGGTTGATGCCGATCGCCGACAGCGAATAGGTCGTGCTGCCCGTCTTGACGCCGCCGCTCAGCGCGGTCGCGAGGCCGTTCGAGATCGTGTTCAGCATCGAATCGCCGAGCAGCGGGCCGGCCGTCGACGTGTTCGGATCGTACGACGACAGCGACTGCGCGGTCGTCACGTAGCTGTTGTACGCGTTCACGAAAGCGTTGATCGCGGCCGTCGTCGCGGTCGTGTCCGGCGACAGCGTGACCGTCTGCGTCGTGTTCAGCGCGGCCGGCGTCAGGTTCAGCGTGACGCCCGTCAGCGCGCCCGACACGCTGTTCGACGCGCTCGTCACCGGCGTGCCGTCGATCGTCAGTTGCGCGTCGGCGGCCGCGGTCACGGTCGTGTAGCCGGAAGTCAGCTTCGAATTGACGCCGGTGCCGCTCACCGACACCGTGTTGGCCGCGCCGGTCGAATTCGACTGGATCACCAGATGCTGGCCGTCCGAGCCGGTGATCACCGACGCGGTGACGCCCGGATTGCCGCTCGCGGAGTTGATCGAGTTCGCGATGTCGGACAGCGACGCGCCGGCCGACACGTTCACGTTGAACGGCGTATTGCTGCCGAGCGTGATGCTCAGCGAGCCGGCGGAGATCGTGTCCGACGACGTGATGCCGGCGGACGACAGCTTGTTCGCGGTAGCGAGCTGCGTGACGTTGACCGAATACGCGCCGGCCACCGCACCGCCGCCGCTCTTGACCGACGCGGTGATGCCGTTGCCGCTCGCGGTCGCTGCGAGGCCGCTCAGCGTCGTCCCGTTCGCGAGACCGGCGAGCGCGGTCTGCAGCGCGGACAGCGCCGATTTCAGCTTGCCGACCGCCGAAAGCTCGGTGTTGTCGGCCGTTTGCTTGTTCGTGAGCGTCTGGGTCTGACCGGCCGTCTTGGCCTGGACCAGCGCGGTCACGAGCGAGTTGACGTCGAGCGTCGAATTGGTCGCGCCGCTGATGATCGATTGTCCAGCCTGCGCCAGAATGCTGCCGACATCCGTCGTGCTCATGCGTTTGCTCCAGTCGTGTGCGCGATCGCGCGCGATCCGGCGGGACGCCGTCCTTCAATGCAAGCAGGGAGGCAAGCCTCCCTGGTGTATCGGGTTCGGGTATCGAACCGGCGTCGTCGCGCGCCGCAACGCGGACGACGCCGTGTGCGCGCGGGCAGGGCGCCCGCCGCGCGTGCTTCCCGATTACTGCAGGAGCTTCAGAACTTGCTGCGGCAGCGAGTTCGCTTGCGCGAGCACCGAGATGCCGGCTTGCTGCAGCACTTGCGCCTTGCTCAGGTTCGCCGTTTCCGTCGCGAAGTCCGCGTCGGTGATCTGCGCGCGGGCTGCGCTCATGTTCGTTGCCTGCGTCTGCGTCGTCGTGATCGCAGCCTGGAACGTGTTCTGTGCTGCACCCAGCGTTGCCTGGAACGTGTTGACGTTCTTCAGTGCCGCGTCGATCGCCGTGATCGCCGACTGTGCGCTCGTCTGGTCGCTGACCGACAGGCCGGTCAGGCTCAGGCCCGTGCCCGTGCTCGTCCACACCGTCGCGCCGAAGTCCACGGAAACGGTCTGGTTCGCCGCTGCGCCGACCTGGAACGTGACGTTGCCGGCTGCGCTCAGGATGGTCTGGCCGTTGAACGACGTCTGCGTTGCGACACGGTCGATTTCGCCGAGACGCGTCGTCACTTCCGACTGCAGGTTCGCACGTGCGTTCGAGTCCAGCGAGCCGTCGCCTGCTTCGACTGCCAGCGTACGGATACGCTGCAGGTTGTCGACGGTCGACTGCAGCGCGCCGGCTGCGGTCTGGATCATCGAGATGCCGTTGTTCGCGTTCGAAACGCCTTGCGTCAGCGCGTTGATCGCGGCCGTTTGCGACGTCGCGATCGCGAGGCCGGCTGCGTCGTCCGCTGCCGTGTTCACGCGCTTGCCGGAGGACAGGCGGTTGATCGCTTGCGACAGCGCGTTTTGCGAGCCCGACAGGTTCGTCTGCGTGGTCAGCGACAGGATGTTGGTGTTGATGTTCAGCATTTGCTTCCTCGTTGTGGAAAATGCCTGAGTAGAGACAGGTCTGATTTCGGCGTTGCGCTTTATCGCGAGTGGCGCTGCCCGCCTTTCCTGGTTGACGGCGGCACCCGGCGAAAACTTGAGAGGAATGTGAGAAGAAATTCGGGCCGGACTGGTGGCGATCGCGCCGAACCCGCGCCGGGCCTCGATTGCGGCTCGCGCGACGTTGCCGAGAATCGGGACGAAAGCCGGACTTCCCGCGCTGGCCGGGGCGCCGGGATCGACAAAAGGGTAGTTTTGTCTGTGATTTGCTGATATGATGGCGGGCTGAATTGAGATTTCTGTCACGCCTTTGCCGTTTTCGGCATGTCTGCTGGCAGTCAAACGCGGCGCTGCACGCGGCTTGTGAAGCGTACTCGCGGTGCTTTCCGCCTCTCTTTTCCGGCCTCCGAGGCCGTATTTCCGCTCGTTTCGCCTGTTGTGGGAACGCCCGGATGGCCGGTGCGTGGCGCTTGGCCGCTACGTTTTTGACCGTATAAGCAATTTAGGAACGACATGACGACGATTCTTCTGAAGGAAAACGAGCCGTTCGAAGTGGCGATTCGCCGCTTTCGTCGCGCTATCGAGAAAAACGGCCTGATCGCTGAACTGCGCGAGCGCCAGTCCTACGAAAAGCCGACCGCAGTGCGCAAGCGCAAGAAGGCAGCAGCCGTCAAGCGCCTGCACAAGCGTCTGCGCAGCCAGATGCTGCCGAAGAAGCTCCACTAAGCGCTTCTCCGGTTCGCCGCCAAACGGCGGAGTGTGCTTCGAAAGAAGCCGCTCCGCCGTTTTGCTTTGGGGCGCCGGAAACGCACGGCCGGCGCGGCAGCCGGGCCGCGCGGGCCCGGCGCCGCTCGCTCAGAAGTCGAACTTCGCGCTGACGCTGACCGTGCGCGGGTCGCCCGGCTTCACGTAGTCGGCGTACTGGAACTCCCAGTAGCGGCGGTTCAGCACGTTGTCGATCGACGCGCGCAGCGTCACGTCGTGACGGCCGATGCGCGTCAGGTAGCGCGCGCCGGCGTTGACGACGAGGAAACCCGGCGCGTCGATGCCGCCGGCCGCACGCAGCGGCGTCGCGCCGGTGAACTTGGCGTCGACGCCGAGCGTCAGCCCCGGCACGCCGGGCACCGCATAGCCGAGCTCGCCCGCGAGCACGAAGCGCGGCGCGCCCGCGACGCGATTGCCGTTGTTGCCGACCCCGTTCGCATACCACGCGTCGAGCAGCATCGCGTCGACGCCGGCGTTCCAGCGTGCGCCGAATTTCGCGCGCGCACCGAACTCCAGCCCCTGAATCACCGATTTGCCGTCCTGCACGTAGACGTTCGCCGCGTTCGCATACTCGGCGCTGCGCTCGATACGGAACAGCGCGGCCGTGCCGCTCCAGCGCGCGTGCTCGCTCTTGATCCCGACCTCGTACTGCTTGCTGCGCAGCGGCTTGAGCAACTGGCCGCCGTTCGCGTAGATGTCGTTGACGCGGCTGCCGGGCTCCAGCGATTCCGCATAGCTCGCGTATGCGGTCGTGGTCGGCGCGAGCTTGTACATCACCGCGAACGTCGGCGTCACGACGCCGTTTTGCCGGTAGCCGGGATCCTCGGCGCCGCTCGGCTGGAACGACCGCTGCTCGTAGTTCATGTAGCGCACGCCGGCGAGCGCGGACCAGCGTTCGGTCAGCTGCACGGTATCGCTCGCGAACAGCGACTTCTGCACGATCTCGCTCGTCCGGTACTGGACGAAGCCGTGCGGGCTTTCGTAGCGATACGGGTTCGGCGAATAGAGGTTGCCCGAGCCGAGCGGCACGAACTCGCTGTTCGCCGAGTAGTCGTTCGCCTGTTTCTGCCACGACGCGCCGAGCACGATCTGGTGACTGAACGGGCCGGTGCGCACCTTGCCCTCGACCATCGCGCGCCACTGGCTGAAGCGGTGATCCTCCATCCCGACGTAGCGGCTATCCGTGTAGTCGCCGGCCTGGTTCAGCAGCGACAGCGTGCTTTCGTTGCGGCGTCGCGCCGCCTTGCTGTAGCTGTACGCGACGTCGACGCGCCAGTCGGGCGCGAGTTCGTACTGCAGCCCCGCGGTGTACAGCTGCAGATTCGTGTTCAGGTACTGGTCCTTGCCGCCGAGATCGGTCGTGCCGCCGCTGATCGTCGCCGGCAGCACGCCGCCTGCGTAGCCGCCGGTGAAGATCGACGGCGTCTGGCCGGTCGTGCGGCGCTCCTGATACAGCGCGCCGAACGTCACCGACAGATCGCGCGTCAGGTTCGCCTGCAGCGCGAGCGATACGCTGTCGCGGCGGATGTTGCCGTCGTTGTACGCGGTGCCTTCCTCGTGCGTCGCATTCACGCGCGCGCCGAACATCTTGTTCGGCCCGAAGCGCTGGCTCAGATCGAAGTGCTCGGTCCAGATGTTGGTGCTGCGATAGCCGACGTCGACGCTGCGCACGGGTTCGGCACCCGGCTGCTTGGTCACGTAGTTGACGACGCCGCCGGGCGTCACGAAGCCGTACAGAAAGCCGCCGAGCCCCTTCAGCAGCTCGACGCGCTCGAGCTGTTCGTACGGCATCGTGATGCCGTATGCGACGAACGGCAGCCCGTCGATCTTGTAGCCGTTCTGCCAGTCGAGCTGCATGCCGCGCACGGTCATGTAGCTGGCCCACGCACCGTACGCGCCGCTGTTGTCGGACACCGACGCGTCGTTGGCGAACACGTCGCCGAGCTTGTACGGCCGGCGCGCTTCCAGTTCTTCCGACGTGACGATCGTGGTCGAGAACGGTGTATCGAGCTGACGACGCGTGCCGAGCGCGCCGGCCGAAATCTCGTCGGTCAGGTGCTGCGGCGAATCGTGCGCGGCGGTGATGTTGAGCGCGGGCAGCATCGCCGCGTCGGCCGGCGTGTCGTCCGCTTGGGCGACGGAGGCGGCGAAGCACGCGAGAAGGGCCGCGACGCGGCGCGGGCGGACGGGACGGAGAACGGGACGGACGATCATGAGCGGCAGTTAAAAATGCGAGTAAGAATCATTCGCATTGAGTTAAAATGCCGCGCATCGTACCAAAACTCGTTGAACGCGCAACAATTCCATGCCGCGCGCAAGGGCTTCCGCCCGTGCCGAACCGGCGTGCAGCGTTGCTGCGCGGCGTATGAAACTCGATGATCCATACCCCGTCCTTCCCGGCCCGCGGCCCGCGCGGTTCCGTTGTCCTGTTGCGGCGCGCGCGATGAATGCATGGCTGCGACCGCTTCTCGTGCGCCTGCACCGCTGGTTCGGGCTCGCCATCGCGCTGTTCCTGTTCGTCGCCGGCACGACCGGCGCGCTGATCGCGTGGGACCACGAGCTCGATGCCGCGTTGAACCCGGACTTCTACGTCGCGCGCAGCGATGCGCCGCCGCTCGAGCCGCTGGCGCTCGCGGATCGCATCGAAGCGGCCGATCCGCGCGTGCAGGTGACCTATCTGCCGCTCGCGGTCGAGCCGGCGCATACGCTGCAGATCGGCGTGATGCCTCGTGCCGATTCGGCGACCGGCCAACCGGCTGCGCTCGACTTCAACCAGATCGCGGTCGATCCCGCGACGGGCGCCGTCCAGGGACGCCGCGAATGGGGCGCGTTGTCGCTCGCGCGGCTCGACCTGATGCCGTTCCTCTACCGGCTGCACTACTCGCTGTTCCTGCCGGTGTACGGCGGCATCAATTTCGGGTTCTGGGTGATGGGCGTGGTCGGCATCGTATGGGCCGTCGACAGCCTCATCGCACTCGTGCTCGCGTTTCCGAACCTGAAAAGCTGGCGCAAGTCGTTCGCGTTCCGCGTGCGGCGCGGCGGCTATCCGCTCGTGTTCGACCTGCACCGCTCGGGCGGCGTCTGGGTGTGGGGGCTGCTGCTCGTCGTGGCCGTCACGTCGATCTCGATGAATCTGGGCAATCCGGTCGTGCGGCCGCTCGTGTCGCTGTTTTCGCCGCTCGCCGAGACGCCGTATACGAATCCCGAGCATTTCCCGCCGGCGCCGCCGGGCAGCAAGATGCTGTCGCGCGCGAGGATCGTCGAGCTCGCGCGATCGGCCGGACGCGAGGCCGGAATCGCGGCGCCGCCCGGCGCGCTGCTGTTCGTGCCGGCGATGAACGTCTATGCGGTCGGGTTCTTCGAGCCCGGCAACGATCACGGCGACGTCGGACTCGGCAACGCGTGGCTCTACTGGGACGCGGTGACCGGCAAGCCCGTCGCCGCGCAGGTGCCGGGACGCGGTTCGGCCGGCGACCTGTTCATGCAGGCGCAATTTCCGCTGCACTCGGGGCGGATCGCCGGGATCGCGGGCCGCATCGCGGTCAGCGTGCTCGGCGTCGTGATCGCGATGCTGAGCGTGACCGGCGTGTGCATCTGGGTGAAGAAGCGCAGTGCGCGCGTGCGTGCTGCGCGCCATGCGCGGACGGTCGTGCCGGCATCGTCCCGTGCTGCGCGGTGACGACGCCGCACAAACGTGGCCGGTGAAGCGGCGCGCCCGCCGTCAGCCAGCGCTGCGCCGACGTGCCGGCTGCTGCTTGCCGCCGAGCGCCGCGCATCGCGCGCGGCAAGGGCAGCCGACCTCGTGGTCGTTCACCATCCCGGTTGCCTGCATCAGCGCATAGCAGATCGTCGAGCCGACGAACTTGCAGCCGTACGCTTTCAGCGCCTTGCTGAGCGCGTCGGATTCGGCCGTCGACGCCGGTGCGTCGCGATACGACTGCCATGCATTTTGGATCGGCGTGTGATCGACGAAAGACCACAGGAACTGCGCGAGCGACCCGTGCTCGTCGCGGATCCGCTGCACCGCGCGCGCGTTGACGACCGCCGCTTCCACCTTCGCGCGGTTGCGCACGATGCCCGGGTTCTCCAGCAGTTTCTCGATCCGTTTCGGCGTGAAGCGCGCGACGGCGTCGACGTCGAAATCGGCGAACGCTGCGCGATAGCCGGCGCGCTTGTTCAGGATCGTCGACCACGACAACCCGGCCTGCGCGCCTTCCAGAATCAGCATTTCGAACAGATGGCGGTCGTCGTGCGACGGCACGCCCCATTCGGTGTCGTGATAGTGAGCATCCGCTTCCGTCTTCACCCAGTTGCACCGCTGCGACATCGTGTGCCTCGTTTCCAGTGTCGATTCGATCGCGCCAGCATAGCGGATGCCCGTGGCGCGGGATAGCCGGCCGAACGGCAGATGGGCGCGCGGCGCCGATCCGGTTAAGCTTGGCGCCTGTTCGAATCAGCGGGATCAGCGCATGACGGCATTACTTTTTGCGATCGGCATCGACGGCGGCGGCACCGGCACGCGTGCGGTGCTCGCCGATCGGCACGGGCGGGAGCTCGCGCAGGGGCGCGGCGGTCCGTCGGGTCTCGGGCTCGGCATCGAGCGCGCGTGGGCGTCGATCGGCGCGGCCTGCGCCGACGCATTCACGCGCGCCGGGTTCGCGTTCGACTGGGCGCAGTGCGCGCTCGGCTGCGGGCTCGCGGGCGTCAACAATGCGGCGTGGCTCGCCGCGTTTCGTGCGCAGGCGCCGGTCGAAGCGCTGGCCGTCGAAAGCGATGCGTATACGACCGTCGTCGGCGCGCACGGCGGCGCGCCGGGGCTGATCGTCGCGCTCGGCACCGGAAGCATTGCGGCCGCGCTCGACGCGACGGGCGCTTGCCGCATCGCGGGCGGCTTCGGCTTTCCGTCCGGCGACGAGGCGAGCGGCGCGTGGCTCGGGCTGCGTGCGCTCGCGTATGCGCAGCAGGCGCTCGACGGCCGCGTGCCACGCGACGCGTTCGCTGACGCGCTGCTCGCGGAAACGGGCGCGCAGGACCGCGACGCGCTCGTCCAATGGTCGTGCGACGCGAACCAGACCGCGTATGCGCGCCTCGCACCGCTCGTGTTCGCGCACCGCTCGCATCCGGTTGCCGATGCGCTGATCGCGCAGGCCGGCGAAGAGGTCGGCAAGATGATCGACGCGCTCGATCCGCAGCATGCGCTTCCCGTCGCGCTGTGCGGCGGGCTTGCCGACGCGCTCGCGCCCGCGGTGCCTGCGCGTCATGCGGCGCGGCTGCGTGCGCCGCTCGCCGATTCCGCACACGGCGCGCTGCGGCTCGCGCTGCAGGTGCTGCAGGCCGCTGGCGGCGAATGAAGTCGGTCGCACGCGCGCGTCGGCCGGAACCGCCGGACGCACGCCGGGGCGCGACGTTAGAATGGCGACTCCGCAGCATGCTGCTCGCCTTTCTTCCGTCCCATGTACAAAGTCATCGCCACCGATCTCGACGGCACGCTGCTGAACGGCGAGCATCAGCTCGATCCGTATACGATCGAGACGTTTCGCCGGCTCGATCGCGAAGGCCTGCAGTTCGTGATCGCGACCGGGCGCCACTATGCGGACGTCGCGGGCATCCGCAACGTGCTCGGTATCCGGCCGTATCTGATCACGTCGAACGGCGCACGCGTGCACGCGCCGGACGACACGACGATCCACGCGCAGAACATCGATCCGGCGATCGTCCGTGCGCTCGTGCAGCCGGCGGTCGCCGGCACGCACGGTCGCGTGATCGTCAACCTGTTTACCGACGACGGCTGGCTGATCGACCGCGACGCACCGCACCTGCTCGCGTTCCACCAGGATTCGGGTTTTCGCTACGAAGTGATCGACGTCGCGTCGCACGACGGCGCCGATATCGCGAAGGTGCTGTATATCGGCGAGCCGGCCGATCTGGCGGTCGTCGCCGAGCGGATGCGCGTGCAGTTCGGCGACGCGCTGTACGTCACGTACTCGCTGCCGGACTGCCTCGAGGTGATGACCGCGAACGTGTCGAAGGGCCGCGCGCTGCGTGCGGTGCTCGCTCGGCTCGGCGTCGACGCGGGCCACTGCATCGCGTTCGGCGACAACATGAACGACATCGACCTGCTCGAGACGGCCGGCCACGCATTCATGATGAACAACGCGAACCCCGACCTGATCGCGCGGCTCCCGCATATCCCGCGGATCGGCAACAACTTCGAAGCCGGCGTCGCGCGCCATCTGCGCAGGCTGTTCTCGCTCGAGGACAGCGTCGACGACGTCGCCGCGTCCTGACGGCAATGAAAAACGGGCGCCAGCGGCGCCCGTCGAAATTGCCTGCCTCGATGTTCTTTGGACAGCGTGAGGCTCGCTGTTCTGCTCGCGTGACCCCGTAGTGATTATTCGCTTGTGCGAGCGGATGCGGGCGCCAGGCGGAGCGCATCGTCGCGCCCCGCAACCAGCGGATAGACGATTCCGGCGATGGCGGCGCCGATCACCGGCGCGACCCAGAACAGCCACAGCTGGCCGATCGCTTCGCCGCCGACGAACAGCGCCGGGCCGGTCGAACGGGCCGGGTTCACCGACGTGTTGGTGACCGGGATCGAAATCAGGTGAATCAGCGTCAGGCACAGGCCGATCGCGATCGGCGCGAAGCCGGCCGG
Source organism: Burkholderia dolosa (assembly GCF_902499135.1). Classification (GTDB taxonomy): domain Bacteria; phylum Pseudomonadota; class Gammaproteobacteria; order Burkholderiales; family Burkholderiaceae; genus Burkholderia; species Burkholderia dolosa. The sequence goes on along the minus strand of NZ_CABVPR010000056.1, from coordinate 3,910 downwards.
CGCGCGCTTGTCGGTCGCGCCGAGGATCACGAACAGGAAGAAGCCGGTCATCACCACTTCGCAGATGAACGCCGCGCCGAGCGAGTAGTGGCCGGGCGAGCGCTCGCCGAAGCCGTTCGTCGCGAAGCCGCTGCCGACGACGTCGAAGCCCGGCTTGCCGGTCGCGATCAGATACAGCACGAATGCGCCGAGCGTGGCGCCGACCACCTGCGCGACGACGTACGGTGCGAGATCGCGCGCCGGGAAGCGGCCGGCGACGGTGAGGCCGACGGTCACCGCCGGGTTCAGGTGGCAGCCGGAGATATGGCCGATCGCGAACGCCATCGTGAGCACGGTGAGGCCAAATGCGAGCGCCACGCCGGCAAAGCCGATGCCGAGGCCCGGAAAGGCGGCGGCCAGCACGGCGCTGCCGCACCCGCCGAGCACCAGCCAGAACGTGCCGAATGCCTCTGCAGCGAGCCGCTGAGAAAGATTCATGTGAGGACCTCGTTCAAGTGGGTTGAAGACATTCCGGCGGCGCAACCGATTTATTGACCGCTGAATTGGTCTGCATTATAGGAAATGAATCGCTGCAGGGAGGGTCAACGATTGTTAAATTTGAATGGCCGGCAATCGCTTTTATTAGAATAAGTCCGCATTCTCGATTTAGCCGAATCGGTTAAAGATGGCATCATTTATTTCGAAGGGCACGGTGGCAGTGCGGATAACGTAACGGGGGTTGGTGTCCCGGCCTGAGCCGCCGGGGCCGCATCACGGAAAAGGGGAGTCGAAAAATGTCTCAATACGCGAAACTCAAGGCCCAGATCGCCGATCTGCAGGCCCAGGCGGACGAAGTCCGCCGCCAGGAAGTGGCAACGGTCATTGCCGAAGTTCAGCGGATGATCGCGGAATACGGGCTCACGGCCCAGGATCTCGGCTTTGCGGAGCGCGCGCGGCGCGGCCGTCCGCCGAAAAAGGCGCCGCTGCCGCCGAAATACCGCGATCCGAAGTCGGGTGCAACCTGGAGCGGCCGCGGCAAACCGCCGAACTGGATCGTCGGCAAAAACCGCGATCGTTTCCTGATCGAATGACCGAAAGCCAAAAAGAAAGAGCCGCATCGTCGATGCGGCTCTCCGTTTTTTGACGCCGATTTCGGCGCGAATTTCAAGCGGTATTTTCTGCGCGGTTTCGTCGTCACGCGCCCGCGACGCGGCGCAATGCCGGCCGCCGGGCCGTCGCGCAAAGCGACTCGTAAGTCTCGACGTAGCGCCGCGCCATCGCCTTCGCACTGAAACGCGAGTCGAAGCGCGCGCGAATCGCATCGCGCGACAGGCTGTCGATCCGGTGCAGCGCGCCGACGGCGCCTTGCACGTCCTCGACGATGAAGCCCGTCACGCCGTCCTCGATCACTTCCGGCACGGAGCCGCGATTGAATGCGACGACCGGCGTGCCGCACGCCATCGCCTCGATCATCACGAGGCCGAACGGCTCCGGCCAGTCGATCGGGAACAGCAGCGCCTTCGCGCCCGACAGGAACGCCGGCTTCTGCGCCTCGTTGATCTCGCCGATGAACTCGACGTGCGCTTCGCCGAGCAGCGGCTCGATCACTTCCTTGAAGTAGTCGGCGTCGGCCTTGTCGACTTTCGCGGCGATCTTCAGCGGCAACCCGCTTTGCGCGGCGATCCGGATCGCCGTGTCGACGCGCTTTTCCGGGCAGATCCGGCCGAGGAACGCCAGATATTCGGGCTTCACGTCCGGCTGCGGCGTCAGCAGCGTTTCGGGCAGCCCGTGATAGACGGTGCCGGCCCACGCGGCCAGCGGCAGCGGCTTGCGCTGCGAATTCGAGATCGACACGACCGGCGCGTCCGGGAACGCGTCGAATACCGGCTGCAGCTCGGGCAGGTCGAGGCGACCGTGCAGCGTCGTCACGTACGGCGTGTCCAGGCGCGACATCAGCGGGAACGGCAGATAGTCGAGATGAAAGTGCAGCACGTCGAACTCGTGCGCGACCCGCGCAACCTGCTCGAGCAGCCGCATATGGGGCGCCATCGAATCGCGGATCGACGGGTCGAGCCGCAGCGCGCGCGGCCACGCCGCTTCGAGGCGGGCCGACGTGACGGAGTCGCCGCTGGCAAAGAGCGTCACGTCGTGGCCGAGTTCGACGAGCGCTTCCGTCAGATAGGACACGACGCGCTCGGTGCCGCCGTAAAGTTTCGGCGGGACGGCTTCGTAAAGCGGCGCGATCTGGGCAATGCGCATGGGCGTTCTCCTGTATCGACCCCGGATGGCGCCGCGGCGCGGCCGGTGCCGGGTCAAGCAATCGATCGGGGGCGGATCAGCGGCGGTTCCGATCGATACGAGGTTGCGGGATCGCCGACGCATGCTGTCGGCGGTGCGTAGCCGGGCCTCGGGCGGAATGCGCGGGCGCCGGAACGGCAAGAGCGGGGCGGGCCGATGCGGCCTCACGGCACCGCCCATTGGAGTTCATTATCGATATCGCCCTGCGGGGTTCGAGTGTTTTTTCAAACACTTAAGGCTTGTTACAGGCTGAAATACGAGAAAACCCGGATAAAAAGGGTGCGGAAACACGAAGCGAGATAGCGCCGACTATTGTTGCGCTATCGTGAAAAACCACTATAATTTTTGCCGATCCGCACGCCCGCAGCCTTGTCGGCTGGCCCTTTCCCGCAATTCCCGTCCGTCCGCGCGCATCAAGGCCAACGCGCCCGTCGCGTCGCTTTTCGATTGCTCCCTTTCAAACCGCCTTGTCGGAAAAATTCCTACACGGTTTACAGACAAATCCTGCACGGCATACGCCACTTCGCTGATACCGGCATAAATGCCGTTTGGCCAAAATTCGCCCTGTAAGACTATAAACGTGCCGACTGCGCGCCAATTGCGACCTGATCGAGCAAACGTTTTCATAACGAATGGCCAAAGCAAAGCTCTTTACGGGGGAATCATGAGCGCCACCAGCGAAATGCTCAGTGAGATCAAAGAGGTCAACCTGTCGTACCTCCTCCTCGCGCAGCGCCTGCTGCGGGAAGACAAAGCGATGGGCATGTTCCGCATGGGAATTTCCCAGGAACTGGCCGACGTGCTGGCGAACCTCACGCTCGCGCAGACCGTGAAGCTCGCCGCATCGAACCAGATCCTGTGCCGTTTCCGCTTCGACGATCACGCGTTGCTGTCGTCGCTCGCCGACAAAGGCCGCAGCGACGTCGTCACGCACGCACACTCGGCCATCCTGATGGCCGGCCAGCCGGTCGAAAGCGTCCGCTGATCCATCCGCCTTGCGTTCGTCCCGGCGCGTCGCGCCGGCGGGCGACGTATGGCCACGCACGAACAACGTCACGCGGACCGTTATCACCATGGCAAGCAAAAGCGTCGTGATCGAGGTGAAGGAAATCACCCTCGCCATCGAACTGATCGAACTGGGCGCCCGGCTGCAGCTGCTCGAGGCGGAGACGAGCCTGTCGCGGGATCGTCTGATCAAGCTGTACAAGGAGCTGAAGGGCGTGTCGCCGCCGAAGGGGATGCTGCCGTTCTCGACCGACTGGTTCATGACCTGGCAGCCGAACATCCACTCGTCGCTGTTCTACAACATCTACCGGTTCATGCAGGACCACGGCCGCTGCGAGCCGATCCAGTCGATCGTGAAGGCGTACCGGCTGTATCTGGAACACGTGCACCTGTCGGGCGACGAGGCCGTGCTGAGCCTCACGCGCGCATGGACGCTGGTGCGCTTCTTCGACTCGGGGATGCTGCAGACGACCGCGTGCACGCGCTGCGGCGGCCACTTCGTCGCGCATGCGCATGACCCGCATCAAGGTTTCGTCTGCGGGCTGTGCCAGCCGCCGTCGCGCGCGGGCAAGACGCGCAAGGCCGCCGCCGCGCGCGCCGAGCTGTCGGCCGCCGCGGCCTGAGCGCC
>NZ_CABVPR010000055.1 GCF_902499135.1 Burkholderia dolosa | reverse complement strand
TTTTCTTCTTCATTGGCATATCCATGACTTTTACACCTCATGATATGCCCCGCCCACGAAATCACGGATAGGCCCGCACGCAGTGAACGACGCGGCCGTCCCCGCGTGGAAGCCCGCTCGGTGGTGAATGCCGTTCTGTGGGTGTTGTCGACCGGCGAGGGCTGGTCGAAGCTGCCGGGACGCTATCCGTCGCCGCCGACCTGCCGTCGCCGGTTCGACGAATGGCAGGCTGACGGCACGCTCGCCGAAATCGTCAAGCGACTCGGCACCAGCGGCCGGCAGATTTCGCTGCGCGGACGCATCGGCGCAAGTGCGGCCAAGCCGCCCGCGCCGCCGAGCCGCGACCGGCTGCGCGGCGCGTTCTGGACCAATCCGGAATCCTGGCGCGCGCCCGTCAAGATGGCGTAACGCATGCTCGATCGGGCGGCTTCGGCCGCCCGATTCGTTTCTACGCGTCGGCTGCATCGGCAGCGGCATTGCCGTCGATTTCCTTCGTCGAATCGCCGTGGTTGGGCAGCGATACATCTATTTACCAATATTTACAGCAAGTCCTGACTCCCCCGCTTACCTTAGCGACATATCAACGGGCCGCATCGACGGCTTGAAGGGAGTCCCGCCATGAGACCAATGTCACTGCTCGTCGCATGCGGCATTGTCGTTTCGTTGGCGCTCACCGGCCCTGCGCACGCAGACGAACGCGCGAAGCCGCCGCACCGGCAGCAGGATCACCGCAATACGCTACGCCAGCCGCCGCCCTCCGCGCCGCCCAATCGACAAACCGTGCCTCGCGGCGACCTGCGAGGCGACATCGCGAGCAATGCGCGCGCACGCATCGGCTCGCAGCCGTCCTATATGCCGCGCCATCCATGATCGGCGCGCCGCGCGCATTTCCCACGAAAATTCCCCGAACGGGGAACTGATGGATATACGGCGAGTCACATCGTTGCCATGAGCACAGCGTGGCAGCAGCAAAAAGTATCCGGTACGCCCGTATCCTCGCGATACGGGCTTTTTTTGTGCCGTTGCCTGCGCGGCTCGGCGACAGGGACGCGCGTTCGCCGCGACGCTACAGACGGCTTTCGAGGATCGCGACGGCGCTCGCTTCGCTCAACGCGTAGTCGTTCATGCGGCGATCGGTCCAGGAGGGTAGTTTTTCGTCGCGCTCGAGGCGCGCAAATTCCGCTCGACCGCTGTCGGTCAGCACGGCGATGTCGACCGGAGCATGAAAGCCCGGTGCGGGAGCAACGGTCTTCTGCCTGACCGTGTCCATCAGCCCGAGCGACCGGAGATACTCGAACACGCCTGGGCGACGTGCCCACGGTACCTGGCGGTACTGCACTCGTCTCAATGCGTCGAGCACCGCTTCGTTGGAATACGTGGCCATCTCGATTCTTTCTTAAAGTGCAGCGACAATGCGAAGCGGTGTGCCGGACGGGGTCTCCGCCCGCCGATACCGCCACCGGTTCTGGAGGCCGACGTCCGGACGTCGCACGAGGGTCGGATCGTCAGCCGTCCATAAAAAGACACCATACCCCAATCAAATTGATTCTGTTCGATTCATTTGTACTTCTCTTCATCTGTTTCATGCTCTGCCGCAAGCAACGGCGCTTCATCGCGATTGCCGCCGTCGCGCTGTTCTGGCTGCTGTCGGCCGGCTGGCTCGCGGCGCCGCTGATTGCGTGGGCCGAGGCTGGCGTCACGCCGGTCGAACGTCCGGAGATGCGCGGGCAGACCACGCTGATCCTGATCGGCGCCGGCACACATCGGACCGGCACCGGGCTGCAGCCGCCGCCCGACGGCAACGCACGCATCGTCAAAATCGCCGCGCTCTATCGAGCTTGCCGGCAACGAGCCGCACACTGCACCGTCGTGATGTCGGGCGGCGACCCTCAGCATCACGGCGAAACCGAGGCAGCCGTGTACGGTCGCCAGCTCGTCGCCGAAGGCATCGCGCCCGCCGACCTCGTTCTCGAGCCGAACAGCCGTACGACCTACGAAAACGCGAAGTTCACGGCGTCTATACTACGCTCTCGACATGACGACGCGCGCATTCTCGTTACGTCCTCCTACCAGATGCGTCGCGCGCTGCTCGATTTCCGCCGTTTCGGCATCGATCCGCAGCCTGTCTACGCGAACCGCCGGACCCCGCGAACAGGTTGGCTGCCGCGCTGGCGCAACCTGGTCAATGCCGACCAGGCGCTTCATGAATTGATCGGCATTGCGCAATTTCATGTGTACCGGCGGCTGGGGTGGTTCTGACCGCTCCGCGAAAACCGCGATCGGCGCGCTGCGCCGCTGCAAATGGCACGCGCATGACGAAATGCAGCAAGTGTTGCGCGACTTCAACGCGGGCTTGCGCTGCGCGGCGATCCGGTGCACATTGATCCGTCACTTTTGTTACACTCGACACGCACTCGATTGCAGTCGCCAGACACAACGGCAAACTCGGGTTCATCACCACTTAGCGGAGGTAAAGCAATGAAGAAGACGTCCCTGGCTATCCTGGTTGCGATGTCGGCGCTGACTGGCGCAGCGTATGCGCAAGAGAGCACGGAGATCAAGACCATCACCGATCCGGCCAAGATTGCCGAGATCGAACAGCGTGCACAGGCGCTGCAACAGCAGCAAGCAGCGGAAGCTGCGCAGCCGGCGGCGCATGAAGAGCACCACGGCAAGAAGGCTCACCACAAGGCAGCGAAGAAGGCAGGCAAGAAGGCCGCCAAGGCCGCGCCGGCGGAAGCAGCCAGCCAGTAAGTTCGGCGGCACCGCATAAGCAAAAAGCCGAATCCGGGCAACCGGGTTCGGCTTTTTTGATTGCGGTGCCGACGCTGTGCTAAAGTCGCGCACCGAAATTTTCCACCCGTGCGCACCCCGGTGCGGAGGACAGCATGAGCAACATTCAACTCGATATCGAGTGGACCGAAGCCGCCACTCGCAAGATCAAGCAACTGATGCCGCGCGGCTCGGACGACGCCTTTCTCGCGCTGCCGCCGATCGAGTGCCTGCCGATGGAGGGCGACGTGCTTTTTCTCGGTCCGCAAGGCAAGCAGCAGCCGTTCATCGTCGCCGAACGTCAGTATCATCACGACGGCGACGCCGACTGGACGATCATCCTGATCCTCGACGTGCCGAACGCGTCGCACTGACGCGACGTCGCGGCCGGATAGACATCCGGCCGCATGCTCAGACGAGCTTCGACAACACGCGGACCTCGGAACGCTCGATCCAGTCCGCCGCCGCCTCACGATAAGCGACGATATGGGCGGAGCGCGCATGCGCGGCCAGCGCCTCCTCGCTCTCCCATCGCTCGATGAATACGAACCGCTCCGGCTCCTTCAAGTCGCGATGCAGGTCGTACTGCAGCGCGCCTTGCTCGTTGCGAGTCGGCTCCACGATGCCTTCCAGCACCGTGCGCAGCTTCTCCTCCGCGCCCGGCTTCGCGACGATCAGTGCAACGACCGCGATTTCCGCCATTCCGTACTCCTTGATCCGAAAAGTCACGAGAATACGCGAATCCCGGATACGCGGTAACGATGCGCCGCCGCACGCCGTCCCGCAAAAAAATAGCCCGCGCTTCAGAGAAGCGCGGGCAAAACCGTCGCCCTACGAGGATAGGCGACGGGGCCATCGGGATCCGCGCGCTGGCGCGGATCGTCATCGGTTGTCCCGGCGCTCGCCGCACCGGCATTTGAATACGTCGATACCGTTGATTGCGCGCTCGTCGCGCACCCGTTATCTGACGTCACCTCCCTGTTCAACGATTCCCACCTATAAAGCAGTTTGCGTGCCAGTCGAAAGAAAAACGACATCGCATTGATTTGCAAAGAGATTTTTTTCGGTCACGCCGCTGTAACACGGGTTCTACCGCCGTAACACGCGGACGTTACGTAACGTCACGACGTGCATCGAAGCGCCGACGACACATGCCGACGCCGGCGCCGGAAATGAAAAAAGCCCGCCGGAAGGCGGGCTTTTCGCGGGCTCGAAAACGTCGGAGGCTCAGCGCAGCTGATTCACGAGCAGCCCCATGATCTGTCGCGCCGGCGACGACGTGTCGATCGCACCGGACTCGTCGACGACCGCGACGCGCGTCTCGTCGGGCGTCAGCGCCTTCACGTTGACGCGGTACTGCTTCGCCTGCTTCTCCTTCTTGCCGTGGAACAGCTGGCTCCAGAAGCCCTGCTCGGCCGAGCTCAGATCCTTCGGATCGACGTAGCGGACGAAATACAGACCCTTCGTGCGATCGCGATCGTCGACGGTGAAGTTCGCGCGATCGAGCGCAAGGCCGACGTGCAGCCACGAGCGGTCGTACGGTTCGGCGAGCGTGACTTCGGACGGCACTGAGCCCGAGTCCGCTGCGTCGCTCCCTTGCGACGACGTGCGCGCAACGTTCTGCGCAGCGATCGCCGCAGCCGCTTTCGACGACGCGTCCTTGTCGGTTTTTTTGTCCTTCGGCACGGCGTTGTCGTTAATGTTGGCGATCGGCGGCTCGCCGTTCTTCGCACGCTGCTCGTTCTGTGCGAGCACGGCCATCAGCCGCTTCAGGTACTCGGTCTCGAGCCCCGGATCGTTCGGCTTCGGCTCCCACTTGCTCGAATCGTTGTTCGCGCCGGTGAGCGCTTCACGCATGCCCTTCTGGCTGATGAATACGTAGGTGCCGCCGTTCGGCGCTGCGTCGAGACGCGTGCGGTACTTGTTGCGCTCCGCCGTCACATACGAATTGCCCATCGCCTTCGAGATGACGCTGCGGATCAGGCCGTCGTTGATCTGCGGATGGGTTTCGTTCCAGTCGGTTTCCATCACGCCCTTGTCGCGCTGGTCGACGACGAGCAGGAAGCCCTGCTCCTGCCAGAACCGGCGCACCTGCGGCCAGATCTCGGCCGGCTTCTTGCCGTCGATCACGAGCCAGCTTTCGGTGCCGTCACGCTGGATGTGCATGCCGGGCACGGCCGGCGTGACGGTGTCCGCTGCAGGCGCGGCCTGCTGGACCTGTTGAAGCGCAGACAGGGAAGTCGCGCCGCCCTGCGGCGGCAGCGAACGCTGATCGGCCGTCTCGTCGAGCATGTTGGGCGGCACTGCGAGCGACGCTTCCTTCGATTTCGAGTCGCTCTTGTAGTCCACTTTCGTGGGCGACGACGTACCGCAGCCGGCGACCAGCGCGCCGGTTGCAAGCACTGCAGCGAACCGCATGGTAAGACGAAGATCAGTCATGTTCGGGGAATCCTCTTCCGCTAAATCACGGCGCTTTCCGTGGATCAACCGTGCATTTTACCGGGGCCGCGCCGCGATGTGCAAAAAAGCGACGGGCAAGAAAAAACCCGCGCCAGCCTACGCCGACGCGGGTTCTTGTCTGGTCGGGGCGAGAGGATTTGAACCTCCGACCACCTGCACCCCATGCAGGTACGCTACCAGGCTGCGCTACGCCCCGAAAGAAAAAAAGTATAACAGACAGTTCTTCGATTTAGAACGGGTCGCATGCGCTTTGTGCGCATTCTTGTGAAATATTTTGGCGAGGCGGCGACGTTTCCAACGCACTCGACGTCGCCGCAGCGACGCTCTTCGCTGCGCCACGCTGAGCGCACGAAGTACGATCCCGGGCACGGACGCGAAACCAAACAACCGTTTGATCCGAGCATCCTGCCGCTGCGAATCCGTTGTCCCGCCATTCTTCCAGCCGCGTCGCGCCCGCCCCCGCTGTTTGGTGACGCCGCTCTAGCGCGCTATGACACACTGCACGGCATCGACGCCCGCGCTGTGCACTCGCGCGGCCGTCGATCATGACAAGACAGGGAGACAGACGATGCGACATGCGGTCCGGCGCGGCCACCGCTCGCCTTTGGCGTTTTTCCACTCGATTCGCAGCCTGCGGCGCGCGGCCGCCTCGCTATCGCACGCGGCATCCGGCGCGCTCGGCTGCGGTGCGCTCGCAGTCGCGCTTTCCTGTGCCGGCTGCGCGGAACCGTCCACGCAACGCGACGGCAACGCATCGGTCGCGACGACGAAAATCGAACGCGCGAAAGCGGAGCGCCTCGCTCGCGAACGGCAAATTGCGCGCACCGTGCCGTCGCTCGCGTCGATCCGTCTCACTCAGCCGCGTCCGTTCACGTTGCGCGACTCGGGGCAAAACGGCGCGATGACCTTCCTGCGCGACGTCGATTTCCGCATCGTCAACAACCTCGGCTTCTTCATTCATCAACTGTCCGCGACGCTCGTGCCGAGCCAGCCGGGCGCACCGATCGTCTTCGACGATCCGACGAGCTTCGAGATCGACGTGCACGAAGGGACGGTCACGCTCGACGACGCGAAGCTGACCGCCCTCTTCAACACCTACATCTTCGGGTACCGCAACGCGCCGCTGCGCCGGCTTGCCGTGTCGGCCGGCGACGGCGTGATCCATCTGCGAGGAGAAATGCAGCGCGACGGCTGGGTGCCGTTCTCGCTGACCGGCACGCTCGCGATCCGCGACGGCAACCAGCTGGTTTTCCACCCGACCGGCGTGCGCGTATCGGGCCTCGACGCACAGCCCGTGATGCGCGCGGCCAATGTGAAGATGGCCGATCTGCTGCGGATCGAGACGCCGATCGCGCGGCTCGTCGGCGACGATCTCATGATGTCGGTCGACAAGCTGATGCCGCCGCCGCGCCTGAAGATCGCGATCGCCGCGCTGCGCGTGACGCCGGCCGGCCTCGACCTGACGCTCGACGACGGCACGCGCGCCGGCTTCGCGATGCCCGCGAACGCGCCGCAGCAGGCGATGTACATCCGCGGCGGCGACGTGAAGTTCATGCGATCGATGCCGATGAACGCGGACATCCTGATCGGCCCCGTCGATTCGACGAAACGTGACGAGCGTTTCGTATTCGACCTGTACCACTACCGCGACCAGGTGTCGGCCGGCTATTTCAATTTCGACGAAAGCGGCGCGATGACGATCCGGATCCCGTCGTATGCGGGCCCGTCGAGCGGCGCGCCGCTGGGCAACGCGGCCGCGCGCCTGAACGACAGCTTCCTCGCCGCGCAGCAGAATGCGCTACGCGACGTACGGCAGCACTGGGAAGCGTACGCGCCCGCCGCCGACGCGGCCCGCCCCGGCATGCAGAAGGTCGCGCTGCGCCGCTCGTCGGCTACGCCGTTCGACGAACGCCATGTGTCGAACCGCAACCCGACGATTCATCTGCGCAACGTCGACTTCAACCTGTCCGGCGACATCGGCTTCCATGTCGAGGATCTCGATGTGCAGCTCGTCGCGAAACAGCCCGGAGAACCCGTCGACCTCGACGATCCGAACCAGTACGACATCCGCATTCTCGGCGGTACGGTCGTCGAGTCGTGGAAAGCGATGTCGGCGCTCTTCAACGACTATCTGCTCGACTACTCGCCGCGCTCGTTGAACGGCCTGCAGTTGACTGCGGACGGCGACGACTTGCGCGTGCGCGGCGGCATCAAGCTGTGGAACCACGTGCCCGGCGTATGGCTGCCGACGGACATGAAGGGCTCGCTATCGGTGCTCGACGATCGACATCTCGCGTTCAAGCCGTCCGAGGTATCGGTGCTCGGCATCCCGCAGGCGAAGCTGCTGCGTTCGCTCGGCATCGAGCTTTCGTCGCTGACGCCGCTGCAGCGGCGCGGCGCGGAGCTGCGCGGCGACACGCTCGTGCTCGACCAGTACACCGTGTTCCCGCCGCCGGTGCTGAACGGCAAGCTCGCGCACGCGACGGTCGAACGCGACGGATTGCGCCTCACGTTCCGGCGCGTCGCCGACGCACCCGTGCCGAAACGACCGCAGATCGACGCGCCGAGCTACATGTGGATGGAAGGCGGCGACATGAAGATGTTCAACGTGCTCGAACTGAACGTGCGCGCGCTGATCCGGAATTCGGCCGATGCAGGCCCGATGCGCTTCGACCTGTACGACTACCGGCGCCAGGTCGCACAGGGCTCGGTGCGGATGCTGCCGGACGGCACGCTCGTCGTCGACATCGGGCAAAAGAATCCGCTCGCGTCGCGCTGATGCGCACAAAGCCGATGCACCCGAAAAAAAGCCCGATCGCGCACGTCGATCGGGCTCTCATAGGCAGGCGCTTCGCGCTCAATCGTGCTTCAGTCCTTCGATCACGTCGAGCAGTGCCTGACGCAACGCAACGACGTCGACGGCCGCGCCCGGCTTGCCCGATGCGCGCACGTCGGTGGCCGGCGTCTCGCTGCCGGCCGGCGCCGCCGCGCCGCGCTCGCCGCCCGGCGAATCGAGCCGGTTGCGCGCGCCGTTGATCGTGAATCCCTGCTCGTACAGCAACTCGCGAATCCGCCGGATCAGCAGCACTTCGTGATGCTGGTAATACCGGCGATTGCCGCGCCGCTTCACCGGTCGCAACTGCGTGAACTCTTGTTCCCAGTATCGCAGTACATGCGGTTTGACCCCGCACAGCTCGCTGACTTCACCGATCGTGAAGTAGCGCTTCGCGGGAATCGGAGGCAAGACGACTTTCTCAACCGTAGTGGTCATCGTCGGTTAACCGTCGGTAAAGGGTGCACAGCGACCGCGCTGCGGCGGCAATCGAGCGGCGTTACTCGGCGCCGTTCTCGACCAGCGCCTTCAGCTTCTGGCTCGCGTGGAAGGTTACCACCCGGCGGGCCGCGATCGGAATCGCCTCGCCCGTCTTCGGATTGCGGCCGGGCCGCTGTGGCTTGTCGCGCAACTGGAAGTTGCCGAAGCCCGACAGCTTGACGCTTTCGCCGTTTTCGAGCGCGTCGCGGATCACTTCGAAAAACGCCTCGACCATGTCCTTCGCTTCACGCTTGTTCAGCCCGACGCTGTCGAACAGCAGCTCCGCCAGTTCCGCCTTCGTCAGCGTGGGCGTCTCGGTGGACGCCGGCGCCGAAGCGTCGCGGTTCATGGCGCTGCGCTGCGCCGTCAGGAGGGCTTCGAATTCACTCGAGGTCATGTCGTTCATATCTGCCATACAGCGCGTTAAACCAAAACTTACGATGGGGAAAAGCCGCCCGCGAACCGGGCGGCTTCTCTCCTCAGCCTCGCAGGCGCGCACCGGCGCGAGCCATCCGCTCGACCAGCGTCTGGATCGCTCGATCGACGACCTCGTCCTGTAGCGTGCCAGCCGTGTCCTGCAGCGTCACGCGGAAAGCAAGGCTTTTCTCGTGCGCGCCAAGACCGCCGGAAGTATTTGATTTTGCACGAAATTCGTCGAAGAGTACAACCTTCTGAACGAATCGGCATGCGTCGTCTGCAAGCGCCTTCTTCATTTCGTCGAAAAGTGCCTGAACCTCGACCGCCTGGTCGACGACGACGGCGATGTCGCGCCGCACCGGCGGGAATTTCGACACGTCGGTCGGCGCCGGCAGCGCGCGCGCGATCAGCGCGTCCGCGTCGATCTCGAACATCACCGGCGCGTGCGGCAGCTCGTACTTCTGCATCAGACGCGGGTGCAGCTCGCCGATCCAGCCGACCGCGCGACCGTCGACTTCGATGCGCGCGCTGCGCCCCGGATGGAGGGCCGGATGCTCGGCCTTCACGAAGCGCGCGACGGCCGGCGCGAGCAGCGCCTCGAGATCGCCCTTCACGTCGAAAAAGTCGACCGCGCGGGTCGCGACGCCCCACTGCTCTTCGACGGCCGGGCCGTACGCGAGCGCGCCGACCCGCTTCGGCTGCGCGTAGCCTTCGACGGTCAGTTCGCCGGCCTTCGCCGACGGATCGGCGAGAAACACGCGGCCGGTCTCGAACACGCGTACACGCTCCGCGCGGCGATTCAGGTTGTGGCGCAGCACCGCGATCAGGCTGCCGAACAGCGTGGTGCGCATCACCGACAGCTGGCTCGCGATCGGGTTCAGCAAGCGGATCGGAGCGTCGTTGCCGGCGAAATCGTGCTCCCATTCCGCATCGACGAAGCTGAAGTTCACCGTTTCCGCGTAGTCGCGCGCGGCGAGCGCATGGCGGATGTCGTGAATCGAGCGCTGCGTTTCGTTGGTCGCGCGCATCTCGCTCGTCGCGACCGGCGGACGCGCCGGAATCTTCTCGAAGCCGTAGATGCGCGCGACTTCTTCGATCAGATCCTCTTCGATCTCGATGTCGAAGCGATGCGACGGCGGCGTGACCGAGAACACGTCGCCGTCCTGCTCGAACGGCAGGCCGAGACGCGTGAAGATGCTCGCGATCTCGTCCGCGTCGATCTTCACGCCGATGATGCGGTTCGCGCGCGACACGCGCATCTTCACCGGCGCGCGCTGCGGCAGGTTCACCGCCTGATCGTCGACGGGGCCGGCCTTGCCGCCGCAGATGTCGAGAATCAGCTGCGTGATGCGTTCGACATGCTCGACCGTCGTCGCATAATCGACGCCGCGCTCGAAGCGATGAGCGGCGTCGGTCGAGAAGTTGTACTTGCGCGCGCGGCCGCGGATGCTGTCCGGCCACCAGAACGCGGCTTCCAGGTAGATGTTCGTCGTGTCGAGCGTGACGGCCGTGCTGTCGCCGCCCATGATGCCGGCGAGGCTCTCGACTTGCCGGTCGTCGGCAATCACGCCGACCGTCTCGTCGAGCTCGACCGTATTGCCGTTCAGCAGCTTCAGCGACTCGCCGCGCTTCGCCCAGCGCACTTCGATGCCACCGTGGATCTTGTCGAGATCGAACACGTGCGACGGGCGGCCGAGCTCGAACATCACGTAGTTCGAGATATCGACGAGCGCCGACACGCTGCGCTGGCCCGCTCGCTCGAGGCGCTCGACCATCCATTGCGGCGTCTTTGCGCGCGCATTCACGCCGCGGATCACGCGGCCCGAGAAGCGGCCGCAAAGATCGGGCGCGGCGATGCGCACCGGCAGCGTGTCGTCGAGTTCGACGCGCACCGGACGGATGTCGACCGGCGTCAGCGGCGCGCCGGTGATCGCGGCCGTCTCGCGCGCGATCCCGAATACCGACAGGCAATCGGCCTTGTTCGGCGTCAGCTTGATTTCGAAGATCGTGTCGTCGAGATTGAGCGTCTCGCGGATATCCTGGCCGACCGGCGTGTCTTCCGGCAGGATCAGCAGACCGCGGTGATCGTCGGACAGCTTCAGCTCGCGCGCCGAGCACAGCATCCCCTGACTCTCGACGCCGCGCAGCTTCGACAGCTTGATCGCGAACGGCTTGCCGCCCTCTTCGGCCGGCGGCAGCTCGGCGCCGACGAGCGCAACCGGCACCTTGATGCCGGGCGCCACGTTCGGCGCGCCGCACACGATGTTCAGCGTCGCGCCCGTGCCGGCGTCGACCTGGCAGACATTGAGCTTGTCGGCATCCGGATGCTTGACGACTTCGAGCACGCGGCCGACGACGATCTTCGACGTCGGCGGCGCAGCCTTGCTCAGCGATTCGACTTCGAGCCCCGCCATCGTCAGCGCGTGCGACAGTTCGTCGGTCGTCAGCTGCGGGTCGACGAAGGTTCTCAACCAGGATTCAGGGAATTGCATGGATGTCTACGTTCGAAACAGGTTAGATCGGCGCCCGGGCCGCGTCGGCAAGCGCGGGCAGATGTCGGCGCAGCGTGCAGGTCACGCGAACTGGCGCAGGAAGCGCAGATCGTTCTCGAAGAACAGCCGGAGATCCTGCACGCCGTAGCGCAGCATCGTCAGGCGCTCGAGGCCGCTGCCGAATGCGAAGCCGATGTAGCGCTCGGGATCGAGGCCCATGTTGCGGATCACGGTCGGATGCACCTGCCCCGAGCCGGAGATCTCGAGCCATTTGCCGGCGTTCTTGCCGTGCTCGAACATCATGTCGATCTCGGCCGACGGTTCCGTAAACGGGAAATACGACGGACGGAAGCGGACGAGGATGTCGTCGCGCTCGAAGAATTTCTTCAGGAAGTCGGTATAGACGCCTTTGAGGTCGGCGAAGCTGATGTTCTCGTCGATCCACAGCCCCTCGACCTGGTTGAACATCGGCGAGTGCGTCGCGTCGCTGTCGACGCGATACGTGCGGCCCGGCGCGATCACCTTGATCGGCGGACGGTTCATCCGCGCATAACGCACCTGCATCGGGCTCGTATGGGTGCGCAGCAGCAGCTGGCGGCCGTCGGCATCCTTGCCTTCGACGTAGAAGGTGTCCTGCATCGAACGCGCCGGATGATTCTCCGGACTGTTCAGCGACGTGAAGTTGTACCAGTCGGTCTCGATTTCGGGACCGTCGGCCACGTCGAAGCCGATCGAGCGGAAAATCTGTTCGACGCGCTCCCACGTGCGCATCACCGGGTGCAGGCTGCCGGTACCGGCGCCGCGGCCGGGCAGCGTGACGTCGATCGCCTCGGCGGCGAGGCGCTGGTTCAGCAACGCGTCGGCCAGTGCCTGACGACGCGAATTCAGTGCGGCTTCGACCTGCTGCTTCGCGACGTTGATCCGCGCGCCTTCGGTCTTGCGTGCTTCGGGATCGAGCTTGCCGAGGCCCTTCAGCAACTCGGTCAGCGCGCCCGACTTACCGAGAAAGCGCGCTTTCTCGTTTTCGAGCGTGGTGATGTCGGCAGCCCGTTCGAAGGACTGCTGCGCGTCGGCGACAATCTGGTCCAGATCCATAGATCCCATCATTTCCAACGTCATTCGGTCTTGGCGAGCGGAATCGCCCGGCCAACAAAAAACGGCCCCGCGCTCTGTTCGTTCGCTGCCCCCCGACGGGCGATCGGCCCGCTTGGGACGGCCCGACGAGGGCCGATAAAAAAGGGGCTCGGAAGAGCCCCGTTTTCGCTGCAGCGGCCGAGACTACCGGAACATCGCTGCAACTGACCACGCAGTGCTAATTTCGCAATTAGGCTGCAACGGCGGCTTTCACCTGCTTGACGATCGCAGCAAAAGCAGCCTTGTCGAACACCGCCATGTCGGCCAGCACCTTACGGTCGAGTTCGATCGACGCCTTCTTCAGGCCGCTGATGAACACGCTGTAGGTCATGTCGTGCTGGCGGACTGCCGCGTTGATACGCGTGATCCACAGTGCACGGAACACGCGCTTCTTGTTGCGGCGATCGCGGTACGCATACTGGCCTGCGCGCATCACCGCCTGCTTGGCGATGCGGTAGACGTTGTTGCGGCGGCCGCGATAACCCTTGGCCAGATTGATGATCTTCTTGTGACGGGCCCGTGCGGTTACCCCACGTTTGACTCGAGGCATGTTTCTCTCCTTTGAGTATCGATTGAGGGGTTACGCGAACGGGAGCATCGCGCGAACGGAGTTCAGATCGGAATCATGAACTGCCGTGGCGCCGCGCAGGTGACGCTTGTTCTTCGTGGTTTTCTTGGTCAGGATGTGGCGCTTGAAGGCTTGACCGCGCTTGACGGTGCCGCCCGGACGCACCACGAAGCGCTTTGCAGCGCTCTTCTTGGTCTTCATCTTAGGCATGACGAACAACTCCAGTTTATTTGATGGCGATGGGTGTGCGGTCGGCTTGCGCCCCTGACCCGCCCTTCGAAACCCAGTCCACTTGTGTACGACGAGCCGCTTGCGCAGCCGCCGTCGTCGTTGGCGCGCCGCCCGACCGGGCGACGCGCCGAACCACTGTCGAACCCGCGCGCACGCGCCGGCCCGTTACTTCTTTTTCTTCGGCGAAAGCACCATGATCATCTGGCGCCCTTCCATCTTCGGCATCTGTTCGACCTGGCCGACTTCCTCCAGATCCGTACGAAGACGCTCGAGCATCCGCATGCCGATTTCCTGGTGAGCCATTTCGCGGCCGCGAAAACGCAACGTGATCTTCGTCTTGTCGCCCTCTTCGAGGAAGCGCACGAGATTGCGAAGCTTGACGTTGTAGTCACCGTCATCGGTACCCGGCCGGAACTTGACTTCCTTGACCTGGATGACCTTCTGCTTCAGCTTCGCCTCATGCTGCTTCTTGGACTCCTGATACTTGAACTTGCCGTAGTCCATCAGACGGCATACCGGCGGAACGGCCTGCGGCGCGATTTCCACCAGGTCAACATCCAGCTCTTCCGATTTACGGAAAGCATCAGCGAGTTTTACGATACCGAGCGGTTCGTTCTCGATCCCGACCAGACGCACTTCCGGCGCAGTGATTTCACCGTTGATGCGATGCGACGACTTATCAGTAGCGATGTTACGTTTCCTCTAAAAATTAAAAAAACGAGCCGCGCTGCCAGGGCGGTTACTTGAACGAGCGCAGGTCTTCCTGCAACCGCTCAACAAAGGCATCGACCGGCATCACGCCAAGATCGACGCCGCCACGGGCACGCACGGCTACCGTTTGCGCATCACGCTCCTTGTCGCCCACGACGAGCAGATAAGGCACCTTTTCCAGCGTGTGCTCGCGTATTTTATAGCTAATCTTCTCGTTGCGCAAATCGGCCGTCACTCTAACCCCTTGTTTTTGCAACGTTTGGGCCAGAGACTGCGCATATTCCGCCTGACTTTCGGCGATATTGAGCACAACCGCCTGGATCGGCGCCAGCCAGACCGGCATTGCACCGGCATGGTGCTCGATCAGGATCCCGAGGAAGCGCTCCATCGAACCGACGATCGCGCGGTGCAGCATCACGGGCCGACGGCGGCTGTTGTCTTCCGCCACGTACTCGGCGCCGAGACGCTCCGGCAGCACCATGTCGAGCTGAAGCGTGCCGCATTGCCACGAGCGGCCCAGCGCATCCTTGATGTGGTACTCGATCTTCGGGCCGTAGAACGCGCCTTCGCCCGGCAGCTCTTCCCACGACAGCCCGCACGCGGTCAGCGCATCGCGCAGCCCCTGCTCGGCGCGATCCCAGGTTTCGTCCGTACCCGCGCGCTGCTCCGGGCGCAGCGACAGCTTGATGTCGATGTGTTCGAAGCCGAAATCCTTGTACACGCTCATCGCCAGCGTATTGAACGCGATCGACTCGGCAATGAACTGCTCTTCCGTACAGAAGATGTGCGCATCGTCCTGCACGAAGCCGCGCACGCGCATCAGTCCGTGCAGCGCACCCGACGCCTCGTTGCGGTGGCACGAGCCGAATTCCGCATAACGGAGCGGCAGATCGCGATACGAGCGCAGTCCGTGCTTGAACACCTGCACGTGCCCCGGACAGTTCATCGGCTTGATCGCGTAGTCGCGCTTCTCCGACTCCGTCGTAAACATGTTCTCGCGATAGTTCTGCCAGTGGCCCGACGCTTCCCACAGCGAGCGGTCCATGATCATCGGCGTCTTGATCTCGAGATAGCCGGCGTCGTTCACGCGGCGGCGCATGTACTGCTCGACCTGCTGCCACAGCGCCCAGCCCTTCGGGTGCCAGAACACCATGCCGGGCGATTCTTCCTGCATGTGAAACAGGTCGAGCTGCTTGCCGAGCTTGCGGTGGTCGCGCTTTTCCGCTTCCTCGAGCATGTGCAGGTACTGGTCCTGGTCTTCCTTCTTCGTCCAGGCCGTCCCGTAGATGCGCTGCAGCTGTTCGTTCTTCGAGTCGCCGCGCCAGTACGCGCCGGCGACCTTCATCAGCTTGAACACCTTCAGCTTGCCGGTGGACGGCACGTGCGGGCCGCGACAGAGATCCGTGAAGCCGCCGTGCGAGTACAGCTTGATTTCGTCGCTCTCAGGAATCGATTCGATGATCTCGGCCTTGTACTTCTCGCCGATGCTGCGGAAATAACCGGCCGCTTCGTCGCGCGACACGACGCGGCGGGCGACCGGCTCGTCCTTCTTCGCGAGCTCCTGCATCCGCTTTTCGATCTTTTCCAGATCTTCCGGCGTAAACGGCCGGTGATACGCGAAGTCGTAGTAGAACCCGTTGTCGATCACCGGGCCGATCGTCACCTGCGCATCCGGATACAGTTCCTTCACCGCATATGCGAGCAAGTGCGCAGTCGAGTGACGAATGATGTCGAGGCCGTCGGCATCCTTGTCCGTCACGATCGCGAGCGACGCGTCATGGTCGATCACGGTGGACGTATCGACGAGCTCACCGTCCAGCTTGCCGCCAAGCGCCGCCTTCGCAAGGCCGGGACCGATCGAGGCCGCGACCTCGGCGACCGTCACCGGATGCTCGTACTGTCGAACTGAGCCGTCGGGCAAGCGTATCGAAACCATAGCAATCTCCGTGATGCCGACCGTGGGCGGCAGACCAAGCACGCGATGTAAAGTCACGCGCGAAATTTTCGCGACAAAAAAAATGCGGCCCCGCTTTCGAGGGGCCGCATTCGATACTTCACTCAAACCGCAAGGGCGAAAACGTTCCTCGACTAGCGTCGCTCCGAAAAGGTTTCGGTCAACGTTCGCGGTGTCATAACCGTATTCGCCTTGTGTGCGTTGAGCTATTTACTGCACCGAACACCCGGAAAACCGGGCATTCTCGATTCGTTGGTAGGCTCGATTGGACTCGAACCAACGACCCCCACCATGTCAAGGTGGTGCTCTAACCAGCTGAGCTACGAGCCTAGAGAAGCTGAAATTATATGGACTTGCCATGCACTTGGCAAGCATTTTTATGCAGGCGCAGCAAAGCGGCCAGGTTCCAGCCCTTTTTCGGCGTCGTCAGGCCTTGCGGGCGGCACGCACGACGCCCTGCACTTCGCCGAGCAGCGTGCACGCGCGCTGCACCTGCGCCGAGTTCGATACCTCGACCGTGAATTGCATGAACGCGGCGTTGCGGCGGCTCTGCGTCTTTACGCCGACCACGTTCATCTTCTCGCGCGCGAACACTTCGGAGATGTCGCGCAGCAATCCCTGTCGATCGCTCGCCTCGATCATCAGGTCGACCGGATACACGGACGCGCCGCGCCCGCCCAGCACGTCGGCCGACCAGGTCGTCTGCAGCACGCGCTCGGGCGCGCGTTCGGCCATCCGGCGGAACGTCGGGCAGTCGCTGCGATGGATCGACATGCCCTTGCCGCGCGTGACGAAACCGCTGATCGGATCGGGCGGCGCCGGCCGGCAGCAGCGCGCCAGCTGCGTGAGCAGCGCGTCGACGCCGACCACCAGCACGCCGGCCGACGCGCCGTGCGCGACGCTCGAGCCGCTGCTGCGCTTCTCGAAGTCGGCAGGCGCCTCGGGCGCCGGCTCGGCCGGCGGCGCATCGGACAGCGCGTGCTCGATGTTGCGCAGGCTGAATTCTTCCTTCCCGACGACCGAGAACAGTTCCTCGGGCGACTTGAAGCCGAGCTTCGCCGCGAGGCTGTCGAGGCTGACCGACGTCTTGCCTTCGCGCTGCAGCGTCTTTTCGACGAGCGCACGCCCATGCGCGATGTTCTCTTCCTGCTCGATCGCGTTGAACCACGCACGCACCTTCTGTCGCGCACGCGGACTCTTCAGATAGCCGAGCTGCAGATTCAGCCAGTCGCGCGACGGGCCGCCCTCCTTCACCGCGACGATCTCGACCGTCTGGCCGTTCGCGAGCGGCGTGTTCAGCGGCACCATCGCGCCGTCGACGCGCGCGCCGCGGCAGCGATGGCCGAGCTCGCTGTGCAGGTGATACGCGAAATCGACCGGCGTCGCGCCCTGCGGCAGCGCGATGACGCGCGCCTGCGGCGTCAGCACGTAAATGTGATCGTCGTCGAGCGACGTTTCGCGCAGCTGCGCCCATGCCTTGTCGCCCGACGCCTCGGCGCCGTCCTCGACGTCGTCCTTCCACGCGAGCAGTTGCCGCAGCCACGCGATCTTCTCGTCGTACTTGTCGCTCGCCGAGAACTGGCCGCCGTAGCCGCGCGTGCCCGCTTCCTTGTAGCGCCAGTGCGCGGCCACGCCGTACTCGGCGAAGCGGTGCATGTCCTGCGTGCGGATCTGCACTTCGAACGCGCGGCCGTCGTCGCCGATCACGACCGTATGCAGAGACTTGTAGCCGTTCGGCTTCGGTCGCGAAATGTAGTCGTCGAATTCCTTCGGCACCGGCTGCCACAGGTGGTGCACGATGCCGAGCACCGCGTAGCAATCCTTGATGTCCGGCACGATCACGCGAAATGCGCGAACGTCGTACAGCTCGGAGAAATCGAGCTCCTTGCCGCGCATCTTGCGCCAGATGCTGTAGATGTGCTTCGGCCGGCCGCTGACGTCGGCGTGGATGTTCGCGTCCGCGAGTTCGCGCTGAAGCCGCTCGATCGCCTGCGCGACGTATGCCTCGCGTTCCGCGCGCTTCTCGTCGAGCAGCTTCGCGATCCGCTTGTAGGTGACGGGATCTTCGAAGCGGAACGCGAGATCCTCGAGCTCCCACTTCAGTTGCCAGATGCCGAGACGGTTCGCGAGCGGCGCGTAGATTTCGAGCGTCTCGCGCGCGACCTCCGGCGGCGGATCGAGCTTCGCGGCCGCGTAGTAGCGCAGCGACTGCAGCCGCGATGCGAGCCGGATCAGCACGACGCGAATGTCCTGCGCGAACGCGAGCAGCATCTTGCGCAGCGCCTCGATCTGCGCGCGCCGCTCCGCGGCCGCGTCGCGGCCGACGCCGGGCATCGCGTTCTGCGCGACGCGCAGGCTGACGGTGCCGAGCCGCAGCAGCTTGCGCACGTCGGACACGAGGCGCGCGACCTCGTCGCCGAAATGCTCGGTCAGCTCGCGCTCGGGATCGCTCAGATGCGGGGTCAGCGCAAACAGCGCGGCCGCCTGCATCGCGGGCAGATCGACGTTCATCGTGCGCATGATCGACGCGGTGCCTGCCGCGTGATCGGCAAGCAGTTCGCCCGACACCAGGCGCGCGTCGCCGGCCCGCTCGCGCACGAACGCGAGCACGTCGTCGAACGACGGCGCCGCGCCGGAAGAAGCGGAAACGGATTCGGTCATCGTACGGCCCGACGGAAAACGATCATCGCGGTGCGGCGTTCAGCTCCGCTGCGCGGCGACGACGACGATTTCGACGAGCAGCGCCGGATCCGCGAGCTTCGCCTCGACCGTCGCACGCGGCGGCGTGTTGCCCGGCGCGACCCACGCGTCCCACACTTCGTTCATCCCTTCGAAGTTCGCGAGGTCCGACAGGTAGATCTGCACCGACAGCAAGTGCGCCTTGTCGCTGTTCGCTTCGGCGAGCAGCCGGTCGATGTGGCCGAGCACTTCGCGCGTCTGCCCCTTGATGTCCTGCGTGGTGTCTTCGGCGATCTGGCCGGACAGGTAGACGGTACCGTTGTGGATCGCGGTTTCGGACAGGCGCGGCCCGACGTGGTGACGAATGACTGCCATGAAAGGTTCCGGTCGTATGAATGAGGGAAGAATCCGGCGCGACGCGGCCCGCGCCCGCCGAACCGCATATTATGACGCGTTTATACGCCGCCTTCGACGAAAAACCGGCGAGCGAGCGCAATCTGATCGGCGCTGACGAATGCCGGCGCGTGGCCCGCGCCCGCAATTTCGGCCTGCGTCACGTGCCGGCCGCGCCGCATCATTTCGGCCACCGTGTCGCGCGACAGCAGGTCCGACGTTTCGCCGCGCACGACCAGCAGCGACGCGTCGGTCGTCTCGATCGCGCGCCACAGCGCGGCCTCGCCGAGCGCCGCCAGCTCGGGCGTGGTCGCCTTGAACGGTTCGGCAATGCGCGGATCGTAGCGCATCGTCCAGCCGCCTTCGGGAAGCTCGCGCAGCAGCGGCGCGTTGATCTCGCGCCACTTGTCGCCGCTCAGCGGCCCGAACGGCAGCGACAGCGACGTCAGGTAATCGATGCCCTCCTGCTCGGTCGCGAAGCGCGGCTGCACGCCCAGATATTCGCCGATGCGCGTCAGCGATTCGGGCTCGATGCGCGGGCCCACGTCGTTCACGATCATTCGGCGCACCGGCGAGCCCGGCAGCCCCGCGAGCGCGATGCCGATCAGCCCGCCCATCGACGTGCCGAACCAGTCGACCGATTCGACATCGAGCCGCGCGATCAGCGTCACGATATCGGCGACGTATTGCGGAATCCCGTAGAGGCGCGGATCGGCGAGCCAGTCGGACCGGCCGCGGCCGACGACGTCGGGGCAGACGACGCGATACGTGTCGGACAGCGCAGCGGCGAGCCGGTCGAAATCGCGGCCCGAACGCGTGAGCCCATGCACGCAGACCAGCACGCGCGGGTTGGCCGGATCGCCCCATTCGGTATAGGCAACATGGTGCAGCCCGGCGGCGCTCGCACATTGCACGCGGCGCTGGCGGAAATCGGCGGAATTCGCTGACGGAGTCGGCATCGGGGGCATCCTGTCGAACGTTGCGGCGCGGTGCAGCCGCATGCGCGGGTCGCCCGCGGACAGTGGGCGAAGATGCGGTCGATTGTAAACCCGTTCCGAAACAAGAGACGCTTCGCTGCGCCGACTCCCGATAGCCGATCGCGCATGATCGAGCCGGCTCCGTCTGCGGCGAAATCCGCGCGAGCGCCGCGCGCCGCCGAATGGCAATACGGTCGCCCGCGCTCCGGCCGGCTTTCCGCTTTTTATTTTCAAGTGAATCGTCCGCCGCTCGGCAATCGTGCCGCGTGTGCACGAATACCGCGTCGCGGCCCGACCGGTACACGGCCGGCGCGTCGAGCACAGTCGCGTTCGAAAAAAGATTGTTGATCGATCCGTTGCGCGCGCATCGAATCGTTTTACGCCGATCTCATTTCAACGTCTTTAAACCGAATAATGATCGCGATTATTCAGCAATTCGCCGGATAAACGCGCAACGGATTATCGAAATTTGACTTCGCTGCTTTTGTCTCATATTTTCCGTTTCAGCGTCGATGCAAATACACCACTGCCGCGCGATGCTTGCGCACTCGGACGGCTTGCGCCGTCCGTCACGAGGAGCCGACATGCTTATCGAGCGAGTCGCATACCAGGCCGTATCCGTCGTCGAGTTACCGCAAGTCTTTCGCGTGCCGCCATCCGGCCGCAAGGAGCAGAGCCGATGAAGCCGATCCGGATCCTGATCGTCGGCGGCGGGCTCGGCGGCACGATGCTCGCGAATCAGCTCGCCGCCAAGCTGTTCGACGAACTGATCGACAAGCGCGTGTCGCTGACCGTGCTGTCCGATTCGCCCGATCACTTCTACAAGCCCGCATTCATGTACGTCGCGTTCGGCGCGATGATGCGCGAGGACCTCGTCCGCGCCGAACGGTCGCTGCTGCGTCCCGAAATCGACTTTGTTGTCGACGGGGCCGAACGCTTCGATTTCGCCGCTCAGCACGTTCATACGCGCAGCGGACGCCGCCACGGCTACGATTATCTGGTGATCGCAACCGGCTGCGTGCCCGCGCCCGAGCGCATCGAAGGCCTGCGCGAGGCCGGCGATCACTTCTACCAGTACGAACCCGCGCGGCAGCTCGCGCAGCGTCTCGCGACGATCGAACGCGGCCGGATCTTCGTCACCGTGACGTTCCCGAAAACGCACAACGTGCCGCATCAATGCGGGATCGCGCCGATCGAGACGACGCTGATGGTCGACGACTATCTGCGCCGTCGCGGCGTGCGCGAGCGTGTCGAGATCGTGTACACGTATCCGACCGTCGCGCAGCTGCTGCGCAATTGCCTGTTTCTGCAAAAGCCGACCTGCGACGTGCTGCCGGCGATCTTCGCGCAGCGCGACATCCGCTATCAGCGCGGCTTCACGCTAGCGCGCGTCGACCCCGACCAAAAAATCGCGTACTCGGAAGAAGGCGTCGAGCAGCCGTTCGACATTCTGATGGCGACGCCGCCGATCCGCGCGGTCGATGCCGTGCAGGCCACGGGCGTATCGGAGGCCGCGGACGGCGAAGGCTGGCTGCCGACCGATCACGAAACGCTGCAGGTGCGCGGCATCGACAACGTCTACGTGCTCGGCGATACGGTCGACTTGCCGGTCAGCAAAGCGGGCGGCGCGTGTCACAACCAGGCGCCCGTGATCGCCAGCAATCTCGCCGCGCGGATTCGTCTCGGCGAAAGCGTCGCGACTTACGACGGCAAGGTGCAAGCCGTCGCGCAGATGGGGCTCGATGCCGGCATGCCGCTCTGGTACGACTACCGGCGCGACGTGCAGCCCACCCCGCCGACCAAGCTCGGCGGCCTGCTGCGCCAGGGCTTCAATCGCGGCCTCTATTGGGCCGTCGCGCGCGGTCTCGCGTGAACCGCATCCCGTCCTTCCAGCCAGAGGTGTGCATGTCCGCTTCGCCTTTATCCGATCCCGATGCACTGTCCGGCACGCAAGCCGTCGAAGCCGCCGCGCCCGACTGGTCGCCGCTTCATGCGAAGCTGCAGCCGCTCGTCGACGGCGGCCGGTTCGACAACATCGTCGATCTGCTGTCCGTCGTTTCCGACCTCGTCGATTTCGCCGATCCGGCGCTGGTCGAGAAGCTGAGCAAGACGTTCGAGGAAATCGTCGCCGCATCGGCGACGGCCGGCGGCGCGCTGCGCATCGCGAGTGCGGAAGCGCGGCGGCAGCCCGATGCACCGTCGCTGCGCGCGCTGTGGGCGACCGCGCGCGATCCGGACACGCGTCGCGGCATCGGGATCGTGCTGCGCACGCTGCAGATCGTCGGCCGGCTGCACGCCGACGAACGCGCGTCCGCGCGCTGACGCGGCCGCTCGGCGCCAAAACGCAAACGCCCCGCATACCTGCCGGCATGCGGGGCGAATCGACGCCACAAAAACTCAGACGACCGCGCTCACGTCGAGCGGCGCACCGGTCTTCGCCCGAATCTCGTCGACGGTGACGCCGTCGGCAAGCTCGATCACCTTCAGGCCATCCGGCGTCACTTCGATCACGCCGAGATCGGTGATGATCAGATTGACCACGCCGACGCCCGTCAGCGGCAGCGTGCACTCTTCGAGAATCTTGTGCTGGTCGCCCTTCGCGACATGCTCCATCAGCACGACCACGCGCTTCACGCCCGCGACGAGATCCATCGCGCCGCCCATTCCCTTGATCATCTTGCCGGGGATCATCCAGTTCGCGAGGTCGCCCTTCTTGCTGACCTGCATCGCACCGAGGATCGCGAGATTGATGTGGCCGCCGCGAATCATCGCGAACGAATCGGCCGACGAGAAGATCGACGAGCCGGGCAGCGTCGTGACGGTCTGCTTGCCGGCGTTGATCAGATCGGGATCGACTTCGTCTTCGGTCGGCGACGGACCGATGCCGAGCAGTCCGTTTTCCGACTGCAGCCACACTTCGACGCCTTCCGGCACGTGGTTGGCCACCAGCGTCGGCAGCCCGATGCCGAGGTTCACGTAGAAGCCGTCCTGCAGTTCCTTTGCCGCGCGCGCGGCCATCTGGTCACGATTCCAGGCCATGTCAGTCTCCTTTCGCGCGTACGACGCGTTGTTCGATGCGTTTTTCGGGCGACGCGTTGAGTACGATGCGCTGCACGAAAATCCCCGGCGTATGGATATGGTCCGGATCGAGCTCACCGTTCTCGACGATCTCCTCGACCTCGGCCACGGTGATCTTGCCGGCCATCGCGCACATCGGGTTGAAGTTGCGCGCGGTGCGGCGATAGATCAGGTTGCCCGATTTGTCGGCCTTCCACGCCTTGACGAGCGCGACGTCGGCCGTCAGCGACTGTTCGAGCACGTAGTGACGATCGCCGAACTGACGCGTTTCCTTGCCTTCGGCGATGACGGTGCCGTAGCCCGTGTTCGTGAAGAAAGCCGGGATGCCCGCGCCGCCCGCGCGCAGCTTCTCGGCGAGCGTGCCCTGCGGCGTGAATTCGAGTTCGAGTTCGCCGGCTAGGTATTGGCGTTCGAACTCCTTGTTCTCGCCGACGTACGACGAGATCATCTTCCTGATCTGGCGCGTTTCCAGCAGAAGGCCCAGGCCGAAGCCGTCGACGCCCGCGTTGTTGCTGATGCACGTGATGCCCTTGACGCCCGAATCGCGCAACGCGGCGATGAGCGCCTCGGGAATCCCGCACAGGCCGAAGCCGCCCACCGCGAAGGTCTGTCCGTCACGGACGATCCCTTCCAGCGCGGCCGCCGCGCTTGGATAGATTTTGTTCATCTGTCTGTCCCTTCCTCTATGGAAACCAGCGAAACCGGTTCGCGCGCCGCCGTGCCCGCAAGCCTGCCGCATCATTCTATGCATGCGCGGCGCTGCCTGCGTCGGCGCGCTGTTTTTGTATCGCGGGAAGCTGCCGCGAGATGCCTGAAAGGGTACGATGCGGCGCGGATGCGGCACAATACGCAAAAATACATAAGCGTTTGCCTCCGCTTGCCGCGCCATGCCCGCTCTCGATTACCAGACTGCCTTCCACCTCGCGCCGCTCGGCCTCGTGCTGTCGCGCGACCGCGTGATCGAGGACTGCAACGACGCACTCGCGTCGATCTTTCGCTGCGCGCGCGCCGAACTGATCGGCAAATCGTACGAGGTGCTCTACCCGTCGCCCGACGAGTTCCAGCGGATCGGCGAGCGTATCTCGCGGGTGATGGCCGCAAACGGCATCTACTCCGACGACAGAATCATGAAACGGGCGGACGGCGAGCTGTTCTGGTGCCACGTAACCGGCCGCGCGCTCGACCGGACGGCGCCGCTCGCGGCCGGCGTGTGGACGTTCGAGGATCTGAGCGCGACGCGACGCGTCGCCGTCGAACTGACGCCGCGCGAGCGCGAGATCGCCGCGCAGCTCGCGACCGGCAAGACCAGCAAGCAGATCGGACGCGTGCTCGACATCAGCTCGCGCACCGTGGACATCTACCGCGCGCGGCTGATGCGCAAATACGGTACGAACAATACGCCGGAGCTGCTGCAGCGCCTGCTCGGGCATTGAATGCGGTCTGCCGAACGATAATCGGCCGCGCACCGCGGCCGATACGGCATCCACCGGAAAGAGCGAACAGCGGGCGCGCCGGTTTCGCGCCCGCCGCTTACTCGACCTTCGCCGCGAGCGCGCGCTCGATCGTGTCGCGCAGCAGTTGCGGCAGCGGCACCGACTTGCCGAGCGCATAGTCGACCCATACGCAGCACGCGTTGCCGCGCGCGTACACGTGCTCCGGGCCGTCCGCGCGGGTCAGCTCGAAACCCGTGTCGAAGCTGCTGCGGCCGGGCTTCGCGACCGACATCTTCGCGATCACGTCGCCCGGATAGTGCAGTTGCTTGAGGAACTCCATCGACGCGGTGACGATGACGGGGCCCTGCCCCTCGCCGTTGCCGCCCGCAATGCCGAGCTGCTCGAACCACGAGATCCGCACCTGCTCCATGTAACGGAAATAGACCGTGTTGTTCACGTGGCCGAACGCGTCCATGTCGCCCCAGCGGATCGGCATCGACATTTCAAAAACGGGGGAGTAATCGCTCATTGCAGTCTTCTTCGTTGCGGAAAGTCATCCGCTCATGCGAGGCCGAAGCCGTCGTCGGCGGAGATGATCGAGCCGTTGATGAACTGCGACTCGTCCGCCGCGAGCAGCAACAACAGCCCGTCGAGATCCTGCGGCTTGCCGACGCGCCGGCGCGGCAGCATCGACTGCAGCTTCTGGCCCTGCTCGGTTTCCCACAGGTAATGGTTGATTTCGGTATCGATGTAGCCCGGACAGATCGCGTTCACGTTGATCCCGTGACGCCCCCATTCGAGCGCCATCGCGCGCGTCATCTGCACGACGGCCGCCTTGCTCATCGCATACAGCCCGATCTGCGAAAACGCGCGCAGGCCGGCCACCGACGCGATGTTGATGATCCGGTACGGCGGCTTGCCGTTGCCGTTCGCGCGCATCATCATCCGCTTCGCGACTTCCTGCGCGACGAAAAACGCGCCGCGCGTGTTGGTGTCGAACACGAACTCGAAGTCGGCCGGCGTCACGTCGACGAGCTTCTGCATCGTCGACACGCCCGAGTTGTTCACCAGGATATCGATCGTGCCGGCCTCCGTCTCCGCGTGCGCGACCGCCGCCTTGATGCTCTGCACGTCGGTGACGTCGAGCGACACGACGTGCGCGGCACCGCCCTCCGCCTCGATTTCCGCGCGCAATTCCTTCAGGCGCTCGACGCGGCGGCTCGCGAGCACGACCTTCGCGCCGGCCTGCGACAGCACTTGCGCGAAGCGTTGGCCGAGGCCGCTCGACGCGCCCGTGACGAGCGCGACCTTGCCTTCCAGATTGATCGATCGACCCATTGCACAATCCCCTTTCGAAGTCGCTTCGCCGCGTCGCGCAGCCCGTGCGGCGCGGCCCTAACCCTATCACAAAAATAGAACGATCGTGCTAATCTAGCCGCGTGCTGTTGCGGCAAGCGTTTCGTTTCGCAGACAATACGCTCCCGAATAAAAGCATTCTAACGGTTAGAGGAACGCCAATGACCCCCGCAAGCCTCATCGAGCAATACGGCCCGCGCGAATCGATGGAATACGACGTCGTGATCGTCGGCGGCGGCCCCGCCGGGCTGTCGGCGGCGATCCGGCTCAAGCAGCTGGCTGCCGAGAAAGGCACCGAGATCGGCGTGTGCGTGCTCGAGAAGGGTTCCGAGATCGGCGCGCACATCCTGTCGGGCGCGGTGATGGACCCGCGTGCCATCACCGAGCTGTTTCCGGACTGGAAGGAGCGCGGCGCGCCGCTCACCGTCGAGGTGACCGAAGACCGCTTCCTGTTCCTGTCCGAGAAGAGCGCGGTTGCGACGCCGAACTGGGCGCTGCCCGACAACTTCAAGAATCACGGCAACTACGTGATTTCGCTGGGTAACGTGACGCGCTGGCTGGGCCAGCAGGCCGAAGCGCTCGGCGTCGAGATCTTTCCTGGCTTTCCGGCCGCGGAGATTCTGTATCACGACGACGGTTCCGTGAAGGGCGTCGCGACCGGCAACATGGGCGTCGGCAAGAACGGCGAGCCGACCGAGAACTTCCAGCTCGGCATGGAACTGCACGCGAAGTACACGCTGTTCGCCGAAGGCTGCCGCGGCCATCTCGGCCGTCAGCTGATCGCGAAGTTCAAGCTCGATGCGAACGCCGATCCGCAGGCGTACGGGATCGGCATCAAGGAGCTGTGGGAAATCGATCCGGCCAAGCACAAGCCGGGCCTCGTGATCCATACGGCCGGCTGGCCGCTGAAGTCGGACACGTACGGCGGCTCGTTCCTGTATCACATGGACAACAATCAGGTCGTGGTCGGCTTCGTCGTCGGTCTCGGCTATACGAATCCGTACCTGTCGCCGTTCGAGGAGTTCCAGCGCTACAAGACGCATCCGTCGATCCGCGCATTCCTCGAAGGCGGCAAGCGCGTGTCGTACGGCGCGCGCGCGATCACCGCGGGCGGGCTGATGTCGCTGCCGAAGACCGTGTTTCCGGGCGGCGCGCTGATCGGCGACGATGCGGGCTTCTTGAACGCATCGCGGATCAAGGGCAGCCACGCGGCGATCAAGACCGGGATGCTCGCGGCCGATGCGGCGTTCGACGCGGTACAGGCCGGCCGCCAGTCGGACGAGTTGAACGCATACCCGGACGCGTTCAGACACTCGTGGCTCTATACGGAGCTGTACCGCGCGCGCAACTTCAAGCAGTGGATGGCGAAGGGCCTGTACCTCGGCACGCTGATGGTCGGGCTCGAGCAGAAGGTGATGGGCGGCAACGTGCCGTGGACGCTGCACCACAAGCATGCGGACCACGAGATGCTGAAGCCGGCGTCGCAGTGCGAGCCGATCGCGTATCCGAAGCCGGACGGCAAGCTGACGTTCGACCGGCTGTCGTCGGTGTTCATCTCGAACACGAACCACGAGGAGAACCAGCCGGCGCATCTGACGCTGAAGGATGCGAGCGTGCCGGTGAACGTGAACCTGCGTACCTATGCGGGGCCGGAGGCGCGGTTCTGCCCGGCGGCGGTGTACGAGTTCGTGAAGAACGACGACGGCAGCGACCGGCTGGTGATCAACGCGCAGAACTGCGTGCACTGCAAGACCTGCGACATCAAGGACCCGACGCAGAACATCGTGTGGGTCACGCCCGAAGGCGGCGGCGGGCCGAATTATCCGAACATGTAAGCTGCCGGAAAACGCCGCATCATGCGGCGTTTTTTTCGTCCGCCTTCGCAACCGCCGGGACAGACCCGACCGCCCTACCCGCGTGCGCTATCGCGCAGCGATCCGCCGCCGGAAGTGCTCGGTCCCCGCCACGATCTTGTCGAGCACCGCATCGAGCGCCCAGAATCGTTCGCGAACGTCGTAGTCGATCGCACGACAGCGAATCGAGCCGAACGTGCCGATTCGCTGGTGATAGAGCTTCGCGAGCGCCGGATAGCCGAGCGCCTCGGACACCGCCGACACCACGAGAAACGTCGACAATTCGTCGGCCAACGCCGGATCCGAATCGCCGTGCAAGCGCAACCATCGATAGAGATCGGGATGGAAGTTGGTGAACACGCCGTTGAAGCCGGCGGAGCCCGCCTTCATCGCATCCCACGCGATCGCGGCGTTCGCATTCAGGATCTTCAGCGGCGATCCGGCGGCGAGCGCGACGCGCCGCTTCACCGTGTCCAGATCGCAGCTCACGTCCTTCAGCATCACGAAACGGCCGGTGTCGATACACGCATGCAGTTCGTCGTCGGTGAGCAGCCGTCGGTAAGGCGCCGGACATTCGTACAGGCCCAGCGGCAGATCGGACGGCAATCGAGCCAGCAACCGGCGAAGTCGATCGAGAAACACGGCGGTGCCCTCGCGTTGCGGATCGAGATGATTGGTCACGAGCACCACGGCTTGCGCGCCCGATTCCGCCGCCGCGCGCAGCTCGGCGACCTGCGCGTCGAGATCGTCGCTGATGTGTCCGGACGCGACGACCGGCACACGCCCGCCTACCCGTTCGACGACGAAGCGCGCCAGCTCCGCGCGCTCGGCGAGACTCAGAAACTGCATCTCGCTCGACTGCGCGACCGCGAACAGCGCATCCGACCCATGCGCGAGATACCATTCGATGAGCCGTTCGAGCCCCGCGTAGTCGATCGCGCCCGCGTCGTCGAACGGTGTCAGCATCACCGGCACGATTCCGTCGATCGTCACGGTCGATGACTGCTGTAGTTGCATCGGTTTCTCCTTGTTCGATTTCAATGAATGCGCAGCGCCGTTACGCCGGCAGCGCACCGGGCGCCGCGCTTGCCGATTGTTCGGGAATCGGCTTGCGGACCAGCAGCAGGTAGGCCATCGCGCCGGCGAACGCGATCGCGGCCGCCGTCAGCAGTGCCGGCACGAACGACCACCTCTGCGCGATGACGCCCGTCAGCACCGGTGCGAGCGCGCCGCCGATGAAGCCGCCGAAATTCTGGATCGCGCCGAGCGATGCGACGCGGCTCGGCGGTGCAGCGGCGGTCGCCAGCGCCCACGAGCACGCCGACGCCGCGTTCGCGAGAAAGATCACGACCGAAATGCATGCGAGCGCAACCGTGTTGCTCTGCACGAGCGCGGCGGGCACCGTGAACGCGACCATTCCGAGCATCGCGACGACCACCGCGTTGCGCCGGCTCACCACCGGCGAACGGCTGCGGCGCGTGACCAGATCGGACAGCCAGCCGGCCAGCAGCGAGCCGACGAATCCGCACAGGAACGGCACCGACGCCGCAAAGCCGGTTCGGATCAGGCTCATGTGCCGCTCCATCGTCAGATAGCCGGGCAGCCAGGTCAGGTAGACCCAGTTCAGATACACGGAGCCGAAAAAGCCGATCAGCATTCCCCACGTCGTGCCGTGCGAGAACAGGCCGCGCCAGTCCGCGAACGTCAGCTTCGGTGCGGCGACCGCGTTGTCCGCGTCGGCATCGAGATAGGCGCGCTCCGTCGCAGTCAGTTGCGCACGCACCGGATCGCGGTACAGCGCGAACCACACGGCCGCGACGACGAGACCGGCCGCGCCCGTCGCGATGAACGCCCAGCGCCAGTCGAGCGTTGCGACGAGCACCGACAGCAGCAACGGCGCCAGCGCGGTGCCGAGCGGCGATGCGGCGTTGAAGATGCCGGTCGGCGTACCGCGTGCGCGCAACGGAAACCAGTTGCTCACGACCCGCGCAGCCGACGGAAATTGCGGTGCTTCGCCGATCCCGAGCACGATGCGCGCGACGATGAACCAGCCGAACGTGGAAACGAGGCCGCCCGCCGCCTGCGCGAGCGACCACACGATCAGCCCGATTCCGAGCAGCCGGCGCGGGCCGACGCGATCGACGAGGCCGCCGACCGGAAACTGGCACAGCGCGTAGCTCCACGAGAACGCCGACAGCAGCAGCCCCATCTGGCCGAGCGACAGCCCGAGATCGCCGCGGATCGCCGAACTCGCGACGGCGAGCGTGCCGCGGTCGAGATAGTTGACGATCCCGCTGACCATCAGCAGCGCAAGCGCAATACGTTGCCCGCGCCGGATCCGCGGCGGCGCGTTCGGAACAGAGTGGTTTTCGCTCATTACGATTGTCTCCATGTCATGAGTAGCGGCCGGACCGGCCCTTCCGTCGTGCGCGGAATCTATTCGGCGATGCACGCGACTTCGTCGCGTGTCGGGATCGACGTCTGCGCGCCGTGACGCGTGACGCTGATCGCGGCCGCCCGCTGACCGAAGGCGATCGCATCGTCCATCGATGCGCCGCCGGCCCGCGCGGCCGCGAAGCCGCCGACGAACGTGTCGCCGGCCGCCGTGGTATCGACTGCGGTCACGGCCAGCGCGCGGCGGCGGCCGTTGCCGGCGCGACCGCGCCAGCAGACGCCGCGCGCGCCGAGCGTGACGAGCGCGTTGCCGGCGCCCTTCGCGCACAGCGCATCGGCCGCGCGCTCCGCCGACGCATCGTCGTGGACCGCGATGCCGGTCAGCGACTCCGCTTCGGTTTCGTTGACGACCAGATAGTCGACGCGCGCCAGCAACGCATCGGACAGCGGCTGCGCCGGTGCCGGATTGAGCAGCACCGGCGTGCGATGTGCGCTCGCGCAAGCGATCGCATGCGCGACGGCGGCGATCGGTACCTCGAGCTGGCACACGAGCAGCGCGGCGGTCGCGATCGTGTCGCGCGCCGCATCGATTCGCGCGACGTCGACGCAGGCATTCGCGCCCGGTACGACGACGATGCTGTTCGCGCCGCCGTCGTCGACGGTGATCGCCGCGACGCCGCTCGCTGCGCCGGCGACGCGATGCAGATGCGCGACGTCGATGCATTCGGCCGCGATCGCGTCGTACAGACGCGCGCCGAACGCGTCGTCGCCGACGCAGCCGATCATCGCGACCGGTGCGCCGAGGCGCGCGGCCGCAATGGCCTGGTTCGCACCCTTGCCGCCGTGCACCGTCTGAAATCCGCTGCCCAGCAGCGTCTCGCCCGGCAGCGGCATGCGCGGCGCGCGGATCACGAGGTCGATGTTCACGCTGCCGACGACGGCGATTCGATCGGAACGGTGCGCGTTCATGATTCGATGTAATCGCTTACATTCGAGACGATGAAAAATTCCACAAACACTTTCATCGATGAAAAATTGGCAATATGGGGCGCGTTTGAATCTGACATAATGGCGACTCGCATCGAGATAGCGCTTACATTCGCACAGCCTCAAACGACGATGCAAGTGCGACCATCACGAATCGAGGGTAAACGATGACGTCTACGACAGCGTCCGGCAGCGCCGGTCCGGCCGAGCCGGGAGAGCGGCGATGACCATGTCCCCGTCCCGCGGCGGCACGACGACGCGCGCGCGCCGCGGCAGCGGCCGCTCGGTGCTCGGCGACGTCGCGAAACTCGCCGGCGTGTCGACCGCGACCGTTTCGCGCGTGTACAACGATCCCGGCAAGGTATCCGCCGACGTCCAGCAGCGCGTGCGCGACGCGGCGCGCGCGCTGAACTGGATTCCGAACGCCGCCGGCCGCGCGCTCGCATCGACCCGCACGCACATCACCGGTGCAATCATCCCGACGCTCGACGACCAGGTGTTCGCGTCGCAAGTCGCCGGCATGCAGGCGATCATGGCGGAGCATGGGATCACGCTGTTTCTCGGCTGCTCGAACTACGATCCGGCGCAGGCGCTCGCGCAAGTGCGCGCGATGCTGTCGCGCGGCGTCGAAGCCGTGTCGCTGGTCGGCGAAGCGTATCCGCCGGAACTGTTCGAACTGCTGGCGCTGCACCGCGTGCCCTACGTCGTCACGTACGCGTATCGCGACGACAGCCCGCACTGCTGCGTCGGTTTCGACAACCGTGCGGCGTTCGCCCGGCTCACCACGCATTTGCTCGAGCTCCGACATCGCGACTTCGCGGTCATCATGCAGCCGTCGGCGAACAACGATCGCGTGCAGGCGCGCCTGCGCGGCATTCACGACACGCTGGCCGCGCACGGGCTCGCGGTACGTCCGGCCCATCAGCATGAAGGCGCGGCGACCATCGCATTCGGAAGGGCAAGCCTGCGCGCGATCACCGACAGCGGAACGACGCGGCCGACAGCCGTGATCTGCGGCAACGACGCACTCGCGGTGGGCGCGCTGCTCGAAGCGCAGACGCTCGGCGTCGACGTACCGTCGCAACTGTCGATCACCGGCTTCGACGATATCGCGCTCGCGCGCGAGATCCGGCCGTCGTTGACGACGATGTGGGTGGATACCGATGCGATCGGCCGCAAGGCCGCGCTCGCGCTGCTCGATGCGCTCGAGCGCGGCGCGTCGGCGCCGGGCTGCGCGGTGCTGCCCGAATTGCGCGTAAGAGAATCGGCCGCGCCGCCGCCCGCGCGCTGAACGGGAGCGCCGCGCGCGCGTCATTCGACGCCGCGCGCAGAACGACGGCGCGGCGCCGGTCGTGCCAGGTGAAGTCGGGTCAGGTCGCGCTGCCGGAGATTTTCGGCGTCGGCGTGTCGACGTCGCCGCATTGCGCGCGGTGGCGCAGCGCGTGGTCGATCAGCACGAGCGCAAGCATCGATTCCGCGATCGGCGTCGCGCGAATGCCGACGCACGGATCGTGGCGGCCGAAGGTTTCGACGACCGCCTCCTCGCCGGTTTTCGTGATCGAGCGGCGCGGCGTGCGAATGCTCGACGTCGGCTTGATCGCGATCGAAACGGTAATGTCCTGCCCGGTCGAAATCCCGCCGAGCACGCCGCCCGCGTGATTGCCGACGAAGCCGGCGGGCGTCAGCTCGTCGCCGTGCACGGAGCCGCGCTGAGCGACGCTGTCGAACCCGGCGCCGATCTCGACGCCCTTCACCGCGTTGATGCTCATCATCGCCTTCGCGATGTCGGCGTCGAGGCGGTCGAACACCGGTTCGCCCCAGCCGACCGGCACGCCCGCTGCAACGACGTCGATCCGCGCGCCGATCGAATCGCCGTCCTTGCGCAGCGCATCCATGTACGCCTCCAGTTCCGGAACGATCGCCGCATTCGGCGCGAAGAACGGGTTCTCGCGCACGTGCGACCAGTCGACGAACGGCACGTCGATCTCGCCGAGCGCGCTCATGCAGCCGCGCACCTCGACGCCGAAGCGCTCGCGCAGCCACTTCTTCGCGACCGCACCCGCGCCGACGATCGGCGCGGTGAGCCGCGCGGACGAGCGGCCGCCGCCGCGATAGTCGCGCACGCCGTACTTCTGCCAGTACGTGTAGTCGGCGTGGCCGGGGCGGAACGTCTCGACGATGTTGCCGTAGTCCTTGCTGCGCTGGTCGGTGTTGCGGATCAGCAGCGCGATCGGCGTACCGGTCGTCACGCCCTCGAACACGCCGGACAGGATCTCGACCTCGTCGGCCTCCTGGCGCTGCGTCACGTGCCGCGACGTGCCCGGCTTGCGGCGGTCGAGCTCGACCTGGATGTCGGCTTCGGTCAGCGCCATCCCCGGCGGACAGCCGTCGATCACGCAGCCGATCGCGGGACCGTGCGATTCGCCGAAGGTCGTGACAGTGAAAAGCGTGCCGAGGGTATTGCCGGACATGATGGAACCGCCGAAAGAGAAATGGCCAAACCGATGCGCTGCCGAAACCGCAGGCAGGCCGATCGTTTGCCGGTCGGGAAAAAGTAAACCGCTATTATGCCAGCCGTGTCGCGCCAGCGGGCCCGGCGACGCGTTCAGCGGCGGGCGAAGCAGGCGCCGCGCATGCGGGCGAGACGGCAACGGCGCCCGGCGCGTGGCGGCGCTGCCGGCCGTACGCACGCGTCGCACCGGCTCGCCGTGATGCCGTGTGCCGCTCCGCTGACCGCGGCCGCGCCTACTTGCGCGCGCCGCGCAGCTCCGCGACCGCCGCCTGCAGCACGTCGGGCGTCGCGAGCGCCGCCGGGACCGGCTCGCCGATCGCGAGCGTCAGCCGGCTCATCACGCCGCGCGTGACCGGGCGCGGCAGACGTGCATCCGCATGACGCGAGAACACGCTGCCCCACAATCCGCGCAGCGCCATCGGAATCACCGGTGCGGGCGTGCGGCGCAGGATTTCGGTGATCCCGTGATGGAACGTGTTGATGTCGCCCGTCTTCGTCAGCTTGCCTTCGGGGAAGATGCACACCAGCTCCCCGTCCTTCAGCGCGGCTTCGCACGCGTCGTACGCCCGCGCGAGCATGTCCGGATTCTCGTGGCGCGGCGCGATCGGGATCGCCTTCGCATGCCGGAACACCCAGCTCGCGAACCGCGTGTTGAAGATCCGGTGATCCATCACGAAGCGGATCGGCCGCGGGCTCGCGGCCGCGAGCACGAGCGCGTCGACGTAGCTGACGTGATTGCACACGAGCACGGCGGCGCCTTCCGCCGGAATCCGCTCCGCGTGAACGATGCGGATCCGGTAGAACGTGTGCACGAGCACCCACGCGACGAAGCGCAGCAGGAATTCGGGCACGAGCAGGTAGATATACGTCGCGACGGCGACGTTCAGCAGCGCGGTGACCAGGAACAGCCCGGGGATGTCGACGCCCGCGCTGGTCAGTCCCATCGCCATCACGGCCGACAGAATCATGAACAGCGCGTTCAGGATGTTGTTCGCGGCGATGATCCGCGCGCGGTGCGTCGGCGCGCTGCGGCTCTGGATCAGCGCATACAGCGGCACGCTGTAGAAGCCGCCGAACATCGCGAGCAGGAACAGGTCCGCGAGAATCCGCCAATGGCGCGCACTAGCCAGGAACTCGCCGACCGACAGCAGATGCCCGGGCAACGGCAGCGCGCGGCTCGCGAAATACAGTTCGATCGCGAACACGCTGATGCCGATCGAGCCGAGCGGCACGAGGCCGATCTCGACGCGCCGCTGCGACAGCCGCTCGCACAGCAGCGAGCCGAGGCCGATGCCGACGGAGAACGTCGCGAGCAGCACGGTGACGACGTCCGGGCTCGCCGACAGCACGTCCTTCGCGAAGTTGAAGAACGACGTGAGGAACGTCGCGCCGACGAACCACAGCCACGAGATGCCGAGCAGGCTCAGGAACACCGTGCGGTTCTGCCGGGCGAGCACGAGGTTGCGCCAGGTTTCGCTGACCGGGTTCCAGTTGATCGACAGGCCGGGCTGCGGCGCCGGCGTGGCCGGCACGCGCTGCGCGACGAGCCGGCCGGCCAGCGCGATCGCGACGACGCTCACCGCGAGCACGCGCTCGCCGATGCCTTCGATGCCCGCGGCCGCGCCGCCGACGATCGTGCCGATCAGGATCGCGATGAACGTGCCCATCTCGACGAGCCCGTTGCCGCCCACCAGCTCATGCTCGCCGAGATGCTGCGGCAGGTATGAATACTTGACGGGACCGAACAGCGTCGAATGCATGCCCATCATGAACGTGCACAGATACAGCAGCGGCGCGCTGTGCGTGACGAAGCCGGCCGCGCCGACCAGCATCAGCACGATCTCGAACGTTTTCACGAAGCGCGTGAGCGTCGCCTTGTCGTACTTGTCGGCGATCTGGCCGGACGTCGCCGAAAACAGCACGAACGGCAGGATGAAGATCGCGGAAATCAGGAAGGCGGCCGTTTTCGCGTCGACGCCCGAGAACCGCGCGGTGTGATACGTGACGAGCGACGTGAAGCCGATCTTGAACACGTTGTCGTTCAGCGCGCCGAGGAACTGCGTCGCGAAGAACGGCGCGAAACGCCGTTCGCGCAGCAGGTCGAACTGGGATGCGTGGGCGCGCCGTTCGCCGCGCCGCCCGGAAGAGACTTGCGTGTGATCGCTCATGCGGAATTCGCGCGCTTCGTCTCGGCGAAGCTGCGCAGGCCTCTGTGGTGATTGAACCAAAAAAAGGCGGCGCAGGCCGAGCCTGCACCGCCGCATGCCGGATCGCAGCGCCCATGCGTCGCGACGACGGGCGCCGCGCGTTTCACGGCTTGTGCGCTTCCGCTTCCGATTCCGATTCGGGCCAGTCGCGGATATACGCCTTCAGCATCCGGTTCTCGAAGCTCTGCGCCTCGACGACCGTCTTCGCGACGTCGTAGAACGAGATGACGCCCATCAGCACCTTCTTGTCGAGCACCGGCATGTAGCGCGCGTGGCGCTCGAGCATCATCCGCCGTACTTCGTTGACGTCGGTCTCCGGCGTGCACGTGAGCGGTTCGTCCATCACCTTGCGCACCTGCACGTCGCCGATCGCGCCGCCGTTCTCGCGCAGCCGCAGGATGATCTCGCGGAACGTCAGTATCCCGACCAGATCGCCGTACTCCATCACGACGAGCGAGCCGATGTCGTGTTCGGCCATCGTATCGACCGCTTCGCGCAGCGGCTTGTCGGGCGTCACCGTAAACAGCGTGTTGCCCTTCACTTTCAGAATGTCGCTGACGCGCATCGTAGTCCCCTCATGCTTGAATGCAAAACCGTTTTCGATCGTATCGGAAAGCCTGTCAAAAGGAAAGCGCGGGCCGGCGCCGGGCGGCGGCCGCCCCGCTTGCGGACGCCCGCACGCCGCCGCACAATGCCCGCATCGACGGCGGCCCGGGAGACGGCCATGGCGCATACGCATTCGGAACGATTCGCGAGCTTCGCTGACTTCTACCCGTATTACCTGAACGAACACCAGAACCGCACGTCGCGGCGGCTGCACTTCATCGGCTCGCTCGGCGTGATCGGCTGCGTCGCGATGGCGATCGCGACCGGCCGCTGGCCGTGGCTGCCGGCCGCGGTCGTATGCGGCTACGGATTCGCGTGGATCGGGCACTTCTTCTTCGAGAAGAACCGGCCGGCCACGTTCCGTCACCCGATCTACAGCCTGATGGGCGACTGGGTGATGTTCAAGGACATCTGCATCGGCAAGATCGCGCTGTAACGCCCGCCCGGCGCGGCGTCACGCGGTGCGCGGCGGCCGCGCGTGCGGATCCGCGACACCGCCGGGCGCCTGGCCGGCCTCGTCGGCGGCCGGCTGCCCGCCTGCCGCGCGGTGTGCGGCAATCAGCGACGCGAGCGACACGTCGAACCGCTCGCTCGACAGCACCGCGAGCAATGCGGCGCCGTCGATGTGGCTGCGCCGCCGCTGCAACTGGTACGTCAGCTCGGTGCGGTCGATCACCAGCACGTCGAACAGCTGCGCGAGCGTCAGTTGCTCCGGGTTCGCGAGCAGGATGTAGCGCGGCGCGACGTCGCCGCCGTCGATCCGCGCGACCCACTCGCGTTCTTCGAGCGTCGTCAGCAGCCGTTGCGCGGTCTCCATGTCGCAGCGCAGCATCGTCGCGAGCCGCAACGTCGTGTAGCCGGGCTTGCCGGCCGCGCGCGCTTCGGCGAGCCGCGCGAGCATGTCGAGCGCATCGAGCAGGTCGCTGCCCGCGTAATGGATCCGATGAAACTGGCCGACCCGGATCGCCGGCAGCGCGGACGCGACCATCGCGCCGAGCAGCGCGATGAACCAGCTCAGATACACCCACAGCAGGAACACCGGCAGCGCGGCGAACGCGCCGTAGACGGCCGTATAGGTCGGAATGCGCCGCACGTAGTAGCCGAAGCCGCGCTTCGCGAGCTCGAACGCGATCGCCGCGAACAGTCCGCCGATCACCGCGTCGCGCCATGCGACCGTGCAGTTCGGCAGATAGACGTACAACAGCGTGAACGCGAGCACCGTCAGCGGCAGCGATGCGAGCGTGAGCAGCCATTCGACGATCGACGTCGATTGCGCGGCGCCGGTAAATGCCAGCGACTGCGTAAACAGGTAGGACGAAATCGACAGGCTCACGCCGAACAGCAGCGGGCCGAGCGTGATCAGCGCCCAGTACGCGAGCACGCGCTGCGCGAGCGGCCGCGGCTTGCGCACGCGCCAGATCAGGTTGAATGCCGATTCGATCGTCATCATCGTCATCACCGACGTGACGACGAGCACGATCAGGCCGGCGGTCGTCAGCCCCTTCGCCTTCGCCGCGAACTGGTTCAGATACTTGAAGATCTGCGTATTGAACTGCGCGGGCATCAGGTGATCCGCGAGGAATCCCTGCAGCGAGATCTGGAACGACGCGAACATCGGGAACGCGGTGAACAGCGCGAACGCGACCGTCACGAGCGGCACGAGCGCCAGCATCGTCGTGAACGTGAGGCTGCCCGCGACTTGCGGGATGCGATCCTCGGCGCTGCGCCGCGCCGCGAACTGCGCGAGACGCTTGATGGTGTCGAGATCGACG
Organism: Burkholderia dolosa; assembly: GCF_902499135.1. Taxonomy (GTDB): domain Bacteria; phylum Pseudomonadota; class Gammaproteobacteria; order Burkholderiales; family Burkholderiaceae; genus Burkholderia; species Burkholderia dolosa. The sequence continues at coordinate 746 of NZ_CABVPR010000055.1, read as the reverse complement.
CTCGGCTTCGGCAAACGGTTTCTCCTTGTCGATCGATGCGACGCGCCGCACGGCGCGCCGGCTTCAGCCCCTATAATAGCCGCTCGATCCAGCAGGGGCCGACTGCACCGGGCACGCGCGCGGCCGCATGCGGCTCCGTCGCCCATGAAAGACATCCTCGTCCTCTACTACAGCCGTTACGGCGCCACGCGCGATCTCGCGCTCGCGATCGCGAACGGCATCGACAGCGTGCCGGGCATGCAGGCACGCATCCGCACCGTGCCGCCCGTGTCGACCGTCTGCGAAGCGACGGCACCCGACATCCCCGCCGACGGCCCGCCGTACGCGGAACTGCGCGACCTCGAAGAATGCGCGGGCCTCGCGCTCGGCTCCCCGACCCGCTTCGGCAACATGGCCGCCGCGCTGAAGTATTTCCTCGACGGCACGACGCCGCAATGGCTGTCGGGCGCGCTGAGCGGCAAGCCGGCATGCGTATTCACGTCGACGGGCAGCCTGCACGGCGGCCAGGAATCGACGCTGCTGTCGATGATGCTGCCGCTGCTCCATCACGGCATGATGATCGTCGGGATTCCGTATACCGAATCCGCGCTCAGCACGACGCGCACCGGCGGCACGCCGTACGGCGCGTCGCACGTCGCGCAGCACGAGCGCGACGCGTCCGCCGGACTGTCCGCCGACGAGAAGGCGCTCGCGGCCGCGCTCGGCGTGCGGCTCGCACGCGCGGCGGCTGCCCTCGCCGCGGCGGG
>NZ_CABVPR010000054.1 GCF_902499135.1 Burkholderia dolosa | reverse complement strand
GTTCGGCGAGCGATTTATGCAGGCGCGTGGATAACGTGCTGTTCAACCGCCTCGCCCACAAAAATGCGGACAGGTTCTTCGGACGTGGTAGGAGGGCGGCGAAACCACCCTCATGATACTGGCGTTCCCAACGGGCGATGGCTCCTGCATCACGAATGTCCAGCAGCGCCTGCATGTGCGTGCGGGATAGATTCTCCCGCTGCATGCGTTCCAGCGCCTCCAGCTTGAACTGTGCGCTGTACTTCACGTGCCCTTTGCGCCGTAATCCATCGGCACCATGGCGCTTGTAGCTGGCAACCCATTGCTCCACCTGTGTGCTGCCCACCCCAAACTCTCTCGCAAGCGCTTTGTACCCTTTGTCGCCAGACAGATACCGCTGCACCACTTCAAGCTTGAACCGCTCGTCGTATTTCGTCATGAAAAAACCCCAAGGGTCGGATCTATGTCCAACTCTTGGGGTTCAGTTCACCGCGGCGCCCGTTTTCCATTGCCGCGACGGCCTGCGTGCGCGGCCGCCGGTGTTCAGCGCGCGGCGAGCGCGTCCAGCGCGTCGCCGGTCACGCGCACGATGCGCCAGTCCGGCAGCACGGTCGCGCCCATCTTTTCGTAGAAATCGATCGCACGCCGGTTCCAGTCGAGTACCGACCATTCGAAACGCCCGCAACGGCGCTCGACCGCGAGTGCCGCGAGATGACGCAGCATCGCGGTGCCGAGCCCCGTGCCGCGCTGCGACGGCTGCACGTACAAGTCCTCGAGATAGAGTCCGCGGCGGCCGAGGAACGTCGAGTAGTTGTGAAAGAACAGCGCATACGCGACGATCGCGCCGTCGCGCTCGGCAACCAGCGCCTCGGCGGCCGGCCGCGCGCCGAACAATGCATCGGCGAGATCGGCATCGGTCGCGACGAACAGATGCGTGAGCTTCTCGAACTCGGCGAGCTCGCGCATCAGCGCGAGGACCGCACCGACGTCGCGGGCTTCGGCCGAGCGGATCAGCGGCACGCTGCTCACGCTTCCTCCGGCGGATCGGACAGCACGATCTCGATGCCGCCGAAGCGCGAAGCGACCCAGTTGTACGCATGGCACGCGATCCACAGCAGCACGAAGCCGAGGATCGCGTTCAGCAGCAGCGCGCTCAGGATCGTGCTGAGCTCGACCATCCCGTAGCGCACGTACGCGACCAGAATGCCGAGCAGCACGATCGGCACGCTGAACGTCAGATAGACGAGGATCAGCGCCTTCGCGGTCTGCCCCGCGGCGATCGACGAGATTTGTTTCTTCATGTGCGGATTGCCCCCGTAGAGATATACCGATGGTGGAATTCAGATCAGGCCGTCGAGCGGCAGGATGTCGACCGGGGCGCCCGCGTCGACTGCCGCGGTATCGTGGCCCAGGACGATGAAACAGTTCGCGGCCGCGAGGCCGCTCAGCGACGCGGAGCTCTGCGAGCCGGCCGGCGCGACGTGCCAGCGGCCGTCGGCGGCGCGCGTCGCGATGCCGCGCAGATATTCGGTGCGACCGGGCCGCTTCTTCAGTGCGTGCGTGCTGAGCGCCGTGTACATTGCGGGCGGCGTCGCATGTGCGCCGGCGAGCGTCAGCAGCGCGGGGCGCACGATCGCGTAAAACGTCACCGCGGACGCGACCGGATTGCCCGGCAGCCCGAAGAACAGCGCGTCGCGTGCGCCGCCGGCCGCGCGCAGCGTGCCGCACGCGAGCGGCCGGCCCGGACGCAGCGCGAGGCTCGCGAACGTCACGTCGCCGAGCTTTGCCATCACGTCGCGCGTGAAGTCCGCTTCGCCGACCGACACGCCGCCCGACGTGATCACGGCATCGGCCTGTGCGGCGACGGCATCGCGCAGCGCGCGTTCGAGCGCCGCCGGATCGTCGCGGACGATCCCGAGGTCGAGCGCGTCGACGTGCATCCGTTCGAGCATCGCGATCAGCATCGCGCGGTTGCTGTCGTACAGCGTGCCGCGATCGAGCGGCTCGCCCGGCTCGCGCAGTTCGTCGCCGGTCGAGAACACCGCGACGCGCACGCGGCGGCGCACCGTGACGTCGGAAACACCGAACGACGCGAGCAGGCCGAGGTCTGCCGCGCGCAGCACGCGGCCCGCGGCGAGCGCGCACGCGCCGCGTGCGAGATCCTCGCCGGCCTTGCGGCAGTTCGCGCCGCGCGCGACGTCGTGCGCGGCGAAGCGCACCGTGTCGCCGTCGACGCGCACGCGTTCCTGCGGGATCACCGTGTCGCATCCGGCCGGCATCGGCGCGCCGGTCATGATCCGCACGCAGGTGCCCGGCGCGACGACGCCGTCGAATGGATGGCCGGCGAACGCGGCGCCGGCCACCGTCAGCGCGACGTCGGCCGACTGCGCGAGCGTGCTCGCGCTGCCGTCGAACGCATAGCCGTCCATCGCCGAGTTGTCGTAAGCGGGAATGTCGAACGGCGCGTTCACGTCCGCCGCAAGCACGCGGTCGAGCGCATCGCGTAGCGGCACCGTGTCGGATGCATCGACCGGCACCGCGAACCGGCACGCGAGCGCCTGCGCGTCGGCGAGCGACAGCGGTGCGGCGGACTCGGATGCGGTTCGGGAGGCGGGCGAGGATTGCGTAATCATCGGTCGGACTGCGCCGCAAGGCGTATCGGGTTCGTGGCGTGGAGTGCGAGAAGGGCGCTTGAGCGCGGGATCGCGTGCGGCGGGCGGCGCGCGGGAACGGTGCCGGTGCCGTCAGCGGCGGGCAAGCGCGGCCAGTTCCTGCCAGGAGTTGGCATTGTAAAACGCACGCTCGTCGCGAAACTCGACTTCGACCGTCTTGTGGCGTGCGTACCACGCACGAACCTTGCGGTCGCCCGCTGCGAGCCGGGCGGCCAGATCGTCGGCGACGGACGTGCGCAGCAGCGCGACGGTCGGCTGCGGCGCACGCGCGTGCTGCGCGTCGACGGTCACCGCCATCGCGATGTCCGCATGCTGCGCGGCGAGCGCCGCATGCAGCCGTGCGACCAGATCGACCGGCAGATACGGCGTGTCGCACGGCGCACACACGACGAGCGGCGCGCGCGTGGCGCGCATGCCGGCGAGCAGCCCGGCGAGCGGGCCGGGGAAGTCCGGCATATCGTCCGGCACGACGCGTGCATCGAACGGTGCGCCGAGTTCGGCATAGCGATCGAGGTGGCGATTCGCGCTGATCAGCGTTTCGTCGACCTGCGGCGCGAGCCGCCGCAACACGTGCAGCGCGAGCGGCGTGCCGTCGAGCAGTTGCAGGCCTTTGTCGACGCCGTCCATGCGTGTCGCGCGGCCGCCCGCGAGCAGCAGGCCGGCAATCGAAGGGGAGCGGGAGGCGGACATCGGCGAACGCGGGGGCGGCAGCGCGTCAGCCGCCGATATACGACATTTCGACGCGCTTGCCGGCGTCGCGCGCGGCTTCGGCTGCCGCACTGCCGCGCAGTTGCGAGTAGCGGTCGGTGCGCGCCTGCCAGATCCGGGCGATCGCGGTCGCGATTTCCGCGTCGCTCGCGCCGCCGCGCACGAGCGCGCGCAGATCGTGGCCCGTCGACGCGAACAGGCACAGGTAAAGCTTGCCTTCGGTCGACAGCCGCGCGCGCGTGCAGTCGCCGCAGAACGCGCGCGTGACGCTCGAGATCACGCCGATCTCGCCGCGGCCGTCCGCGTATCCCCAGCGCTGTGCGGTTTCGGATGCCGTATGCGGCTCGAGCGGCACCAGCGGGAAACGTTCGGCGATTCGTGCGACGACGTCCGCCGACGGCAGCACCTCCGCCATGTTCCAGCCGTTCGACGTGCCGACGTCCATGTATTCGATGAAGCGCAGGATCACGCCGGTGCCGCGGAAGCGCTCCGCCATCGGCAGGATCTCGCCGTCGTTCGTGCCGCGCTTCACGACCATGTTGACCTTCACCGGCGCGAGGCCCGCGGCCTGCGCGGCGAAGATGCCGTCGAGCACGTCGGCGCTCGCGAAGTCGGCATCGTTCATTCGCTTGAACAGCGCGTCGTCGAGCGCATCGAGGCTGACGGTCACGCGCGTGAGCCCGGCGTCCTTCAGTGCGCGCGCCTTGCGGGCGAGCAGCGAACCGTTGGTCGTGAGCGTCAGATCGAGCGGGCGGCCGTCGTGAGTCGTCAGGCGCGCAAGGCGCTCGATCAGGAATTCGAGGTTCTTGCGCAGCAGCGGCTCGCCGCCGGTGATGCGGATCTTCTCGACGCCGTGTGCGACGAAGAGCCGCGCGACGCGCTCGATTTCCTCGTGCGCGAGCAGCGCGCTATGCGGCAGGAACGGATAGTCCTTGTCGAAGACTTCGCGCGGCATGCAGTACACGCAGCGGAAGTTGCAGCGATCCGTCACCGAGATGCGCAGGTCGCGCAGCGGGCGCGCGAACGTATCGGTCAAGGCGCCGTCCGGGACGTGCGCGATGCCGGAGACGTCCGGCATGCCGCTGACGTCGGCGAGAGGAATGATGCGTCGGGACATGGTGAAAGAAGGGCGGACCAGACCTGTATTCTAGCCGCAAGCCGTCGAAGGGGCCTGGTGACGAAACCCGCGGCGGGATGCGAAAAAGCCCGCCGGAGGCGGGCTTTTCCTGAGCGGGCGTTGCGTCGCTTAGCGCTGGATCGTTTCGACCTGCTGCATCGGCGTCGTGTCGACCGGCGGCAGCGGCTTGCGCTCACGCGGCGTGCGCACCGGGCGCGGCAGCCGCGCTGCCGCTTCCTGCGCGGCGCGCAGCTTGTCTGCGTCGGTGTTCACCCACACGAGGCCGGCTTGCTGCAGCACGACGTCGAGGCTCGCCGAAGCGGGCGCCGCGATCGGCTGGGCGGGAGCCGGTGCCGGTGCTGTGGCCTGAACCGGCGCGGCGTCGGCCGGCGCGGATTCGATCGGTGCAGCGGCGACCGGAGCCGGTTCGGCGGCTGCCGGAGCAGCTTCCGTCGTCACGGCCGGAGCGATTTGCGCGACGGGTGCCGGCTGCGGCGCTTCGACAGCGACCGGCACTTCGAACGCGTCGGTCGGCGAAACGGCGACCGGAACCGGGCCGGAGTCGACCGCTGCGGCCGGCGCGACCGGTACCGATACGGATTCGGCGGCCTGCACGGCGGCCGGCTGCTCGACCGGCGCGGCCGGAGCCGCCTCGGCACGAGCCGCGGCGACTTCGACGGCAGCCGTCGACTGTGCGTCGGCTGCGGCCGATGCGACCGGTTCCGCGTGCTGCTCGAGCGCCGCTTCGGCGACGACGGCGCCTGCTGCAGCGACGGCAACCACGGCGGCCGGCGCCTCCGTGCGGGCCGGTTCGGCCGCGATCGCGGCGTCGGACGTCACGGCCTGCACGGCGGACTCGCCATGCGCGGCTTGCTCGACGACCGCGCCTTCGTCCTCGCGCTCGCGACGACCGCCGCGGCGGCCGCGACGGCGGCGACGACGTTCCTCGCCGTCACGCGCGCCGGCTTCGGCGTCCGCGGCTGCGTCGGCGCCCGGCAGCGCGGTTGCCGCTGCCTTGTCGGCTTCCGTTTCTGCGTGGCTTTCGCCGCGGGTCACGGTTTCGAGCGTGGCCGCATGCTGGGTCGGCTTGCGGCGTTCGCCTCGTTCGCGACGTTCGCCGCGATCCGGGCGCTCGCCGCGGCCGGCCGCGTCGACGGCTTCCGGCTGCTCGGTACGCTCGCGCGGTTCACGCGGCTCGCGGCTCTCGCGCGGTTCGCGCGGGTCACGGCCTTCACGCGGCTCGCGCGGTTCGCGTCCGTCGCGCTGACCGCGACCTTCGCGGCTTTCACGACCTTCGCGTCCGTCACGCGGCTCGCGCGCTTCCTTGCCTTCGCGTTCCTGGCGTTGCGGCTGCCCGCGGCCGTTCGCGGCCTGGTCGCGGCCGCCTTGTGCCTGCTGGGCGCCGCCGCGGCGATTGCGGTTGCGATCGCCGCCGCGTTCGCCGCGCTGCTCGGCCTTCTCCGCACGCTCGCGCGCCGGGCGGGAAGCCTGCTCCTTCGCGGGTGCCGGCGCAGCCGGTGCGGGGGCCGGCGCCGGCGACATGCCGAACAGACCCTTCAGCCAGCCGATGAAGCCGCCGCTTGCGGCCGCGACGGGCGCCGGCGCCGGCGCCGCGACCGGCTCGACCGGGCGCTGCGGTGCGGCGCTCGGCGCCGGACGCTCCGGCGTGATGCCCTTGACCGCGGCTTCCTGCTTCGGCTTCACGTCGGCCGCGCGCTTGCTGTAGCCGGTTTCCGACTCCAGTTCGCGAGCGGCTTCCTCGGCCATCTTCCAGGACGCGCGCGGATCGTCGAGACGCGCGTCGTCGTGACGCAGACGCTCGAGCTTGTAGTGCGGCGTGTCGAGGTGCTTGTTCGGAATCAGCACGATGCCGACCTTGAAGCGCGACTCGATCTTGTTGATTTCCTGGCGCTTTTCGTTGAGCAGGAAGGCGGTCACCTCGACCGGCACCTGGCAATGGATCGCCGCGGTGTTTTCCTTCATCGCTTCTTCCTGAATGATCCGCAGCACCTGCAGCGCGGACGATTCGGTGTCGCGGATGTGGCCCGTGCCGTTGCAGCGCGGGCACGTCACGTGGCTGCCTTCCGACAGCGCCGGACGCAGACGCTGGCGCGACAGCTCCATCAGCCCGAAGCGGGAGATCTTGCCCATCTGGACGCGCGCGCGGTCGTGCTTGAGCGCGTCCTTCAGGCGCTGCTCGACCTCGCGCTGGCTCTTCGCCGATTCCATGTCGATGAAATCGATCACGATCAGGCCGCCGAGATCGCGCAGGCGCAACTGGCGGGCGACTTCGTCGGCCGCTTCGAGGTTCGTGCGGGTCGCCGTTTCCTCGATGTCCGCGCCCTTGGTCGCGCGCGCGGAGTTCACGTCGATCGCGACGAGCGCTTCGGTGTGGTCGATCACGATCGCGCCGCCCGACGGCAGCGGCACCGTACGCGAGTAGGCCGTCTCGATCTGGTGCTCGATCTGGAAGCGCGAGAAGAGCGGCACGTCGTCGTGGTAGCGCTTCACCTTCGACACGTTGTCCGGCATCACGATGTCCATGAATGCGCGGGCCTGATCGTAGATTTCGGTCGTGTCGATCAGGATTTCGCCGATATCCGGCTGGAAGTAGTCGCGGATCGCGCGGATCACGAGGCTCGATTCCAGGTAGATCAGCATCGGCTGGCCGGGGTTGCCGCTCTGCGACGCCGCTTCGATCGCGCGCCACAGCTGCAGCAGGTAGTTCAGGTCCCACTGCAGTTCCTCGGCGCTGCGGCCGATCCCCGCGGTGCGGGCGATCATGCTCATGCCGTCGGGAATCTGCAGCTGCGCCATCGTTTCGCGCAGTTCCTGGCGCTCGTCGCCTTCGATCCGGCGCGACACGCCGCCGCCGCGCGGATTGTTCGGCATCAGCACGAGGTAGCGGCCGGCGAGCGAGATGAACGTGGTGAGGGCGGCACCCTTGTTGCCGCGCTCTTCCTTTTCGACCTGGACGATCAGCTCCTGGCCTTCGCGCAGCGCGTCCTGGATGCGCGCGGAGCGCATGTCGACGCCTTCCTTGAAGTACTGGCGGGCGACTTCCTTGAACGGCAGGAAGCCGTGGCGGTCTTCGCCGTAGTTGACGAAGCACGCTTCGAGCGACGGCTCGATGCGGGTGACGACACCTTTGTAGATATTGCCTTTGCGCTGTTCGCGCCCGGCTGTTTCGATGTCGATGTCGATGAGCTTCTGCCCATCGACGATGGCGACGCGCAGCTCCTCCTGCTGCGTCGCGTTGAACAGCATGCGTTTCATGAACGACTCCAGGCGGCTCGGCTGCCGGCGCCTCGCGGTTGTCAGTCGCGGAGGCGGGAACGGCGGCAGGCCGCACCTTGTTGTGTTGTCACAAGCACGCTGGAGCGGGAACGATGGCGGGGAGAATTGCCTGAAGAGGCGCTTGGGCCCGAAAGACGGGGCCGGCGGCCATAGGGCACCTGCGAACACGGCTTCAAAGCACGGCGTCCACACACCGCACGCTGCGAAAGCGCGCTAAGCCTGAGACCGGCATTGCCACGGGCGCGCGCAATGCGTCGCGCGCGCCGACTGGCGGCAGATGCTGCGGCTTGGGCCGCAGCGGGGAGTATCGAATCCAGCCCGACTTTCCCGCCTGGGGTGTACTTCCTTGGTTTGACGTCGCCAGACCCCGCACGCTTCGCGGGGCCGAATCGGGCGCAACGCCGTAATTTTCGCAAACGGCAGCCTGCGCGGACGCACTTCGCGTCGCCCGGCTGCCGATCAAATTCTTTTCAACCAACTTTCCGTTACCGCGGCGCCTGGTCGACCGAATCCGCCTGTGGGCGCGATCCTTGCCGACGGACGGCGCCGTGCGTGCAACTTGCTGCTTCTCTTGGATAAAGGGCGAGCAGCGGACCCCCGGCGCAAGTAAAATAGCGGTTTGCGCTTGCGCCTTGCCCAAATGGGTCGGGATCGGCCTGTCGGGCCGACCGCAACGTCAGGGTGGGCAAAATTATATTCAGTATGAATGAGTTAGGCAAAATATCCCAGAATTCAGTCGCAAGCGGCCAGGTCTCGATGATCCAGATCGACGAAAGCGCCGCCGGTCAACGGATCGACAACTTCCTGTTGCGCGTCTGTAAAGGCGTGCCCAAAAGTCACATTTACCGGATCCTGCGCAGCGGGGAAGTGCGGGTGAACAAGGGCCGGGTCGACGCGCAGTACCGGCTCGCGTACGGCGACCTCGTGCGCGTGCCGCCCGTGCGGGTGGCCGCCGCCGACCTCGCGCGCGCCGATGCGCCGGTCGTGCCGCCCGCGCATTTCGACGTGCTGTACGAAGACGACGCGATGCTCGTGATCGACAAGCCGGCCGGCGTGGCCGTGCATGGCGGCAGCGGCGTGTCGTTCGGCGTGATCGAGCAGTTGCGCCAGGCGCGTCCGCGCGCGAAATTCCTCGAACTGGTGCATCGGCTCGACCGCGAAACCTCCGGCGTGCTGATGCTCGCGAAAAAGCGCGCGGCGCTCGTCGGTCTGCATGAACAGATCCGCGAAAACCGGATCGACAAGCGCTATTTCGCTTGCGTGCACGGCGACTGGCAGGCCGAATGGGGCCGGCGCCGCGCGGTGAAGGCGCCGCTGTTCAAGTACACGACGCCGGAAGGCGAGCGCCGCGTGCGCGTGCAGGAAGACGGGCTGCCGTCGCACACGGTGTTCAACCTCGTCGAGCGCTGGCCGGACTATGCGCTCGTCGAAGCGGAACTCAAAACGGGACGTACCCATCAGATCCGCGTGCATCTCGCCCATCTCGGCCTGCCGATCGCCGGCGACGCGAAGTACGGCGATTTCGCACTGAACAAGGCGCTGGCGCGCGCGAACGCGCAGCCATCGTTGAAACGGATGTTCCTGCACGCACACCGGCTGCGGGTCGCGCATCCGCTGACCGGCGAAGCGCTGCAGTTCGACGCGCCGCTGCCGGACGACTGCCGGCGCTTTCTCGATCAACTGCGCGCATTGCGCGATACCGCCTGAACCGCATGGCCCGACAGCAATTTGACCTGATCGTCTTCGACTGGGACGGCACGCTGATGGATTCGACCGCGCACATCGCGCACAGCATCCAGGCTGCGTGCCGCGATCTCGGCCTGCCTACGCCGTCCGACGAGGCCGCGCGCTACGTGATCGGTCTCGGGCTGCGCGACGCATTGCGGATTGCCGCTCCGACCCTCGACCCGTCCGACTATCCGCGCCTTGCGGAACGCTACCGCTATCACTATCTGCTCGACGACCAGCGCATCGAACTGTTCGCCGGCGTGCGCGAGCTGCTCACGGAACTGCGCGAAACCGGCTACCTGCTCGCGGTCGCGACCGGCAAGGGGCGGGTCGGGCTGAACCGCGTGCTGGACCAGGCGAAGCTGACGAGCTGGTTCGACGCGACGCGCTGCGCGGACGAGACTTTTTCGAAGCCGCATCCGGCGATGCTGCAGGAGCTGTGCCGCGAATTGGGTCAGGATCCGTCGCGTACCGTGATGATCGGCGACACGACGCACGACCTGCAGATGGCGGCGAGCGCGGGGACAGCCGGCGTCGGCGTCGCGTACGGTGCGCACACCGCCGAGGCGCTGGCGGCGCTGACGCCGCGCTTCGTCGCGCCGAACGTGATCGCGCTGGCCGACTGGCTGAGGGAGCACGCATGAGCGCCGCACCCATGCCGGACGCCGTGCGCGTGTGCGCATCCGACGCGCTGGTGGACGGCGGCGCCGGCGTGCGTGTCGACGCGCTGCTGCGCGGCGAGCCGGCGGTCGTATTCTTCGTACGCTACGACGGCCGTGCATATGGCTATCTGAACCGCTGTGCGCACGTGCCGATGGAGCTCGACTGGGCCGAAGGGCAGTTCTTCGAATCGTCGGGCCTCTATCTGATGTGCGCGACCCACGGCGCAATCTATGCGCCCGATACCGGGAAGTGCGTCGGCGGTCCGTGCCGCGGCGGGCGGCTGCGCGCGCTCGAGGTGGACGAGCGCGACACGCCCGACGGCCGTGCGGTATTCTGGGTGCCCGACGCTGACCTGCATCCCGCCAAGACGACGGACGACGACCCTGCATGACCGACCAACCGAATTTCCCCGATTCCTCCTCTTCGCGCGCCGACGATCGCGAACCGACCTGGGAGCGCGCGGCGCTCGAGCGGATCGCGCTCGCCGTCGTGAAGGAACAGCGCGCGGCGCGGCGCTGGAAGATCTTCTTCCGCTTCGCGTTCCTCGGCGTGTTCCTGCTGCTCGCGTTTGCGCTGATCGATTTCTCGAGCGACGCGAAATTCGCTTCGGGCGGGCGGCACACCGCACTGGTGACGATCGACGGCGAGATCGCGGCCGGCACCAACGCGAACGCCGACGACATCAACACCGCGCTCGATGCCGCGTTCGACGACGACGGTACGGCCGGCGTCGTGCTGCGGATCAACAGTCCTGGCGGCAGTCCCGTGCAGGCCGGCATGGTGTACGACGAGATCAAGCGGCTGCGCGCAAAGTATCCGGACAAGCCGCTGTATGTGGTCGTGACCGACATGTGCGCGTCGGGCGGCTATTACATCGCGTCCGCGGCCGACAAGATCTTCGTCGACAAGGCGAGCATCGTCGGGTCGATCGGCGTGCTGATGGACGGTTTCGGCTTCACCGGGCTGATGGGCAAGCTGGGCGTCGAGCGCCGCCTGCATACGTCGGGCGAGAACAAGGGCTTCTACGATCCGTTCTCGCCGGAGACGCCGAAGATGGACGCCCATGCGCAGGAACTGCTCGATCAGGTGCACGCGCAGTTCATCAAGGCCGTGAAGGACGGACGCGGCAAGCGTCTGCGCGAGACGCCCGACATGTTCTCCGGTCTGTTCTGGACCGGCGAGAAGAGCGTCGAGCTCGGGCTCGCCGATGGCTACGGCACGACCGATACGGTCGCGCGCGACGTGCTGAAGGCGCCGGATCTCGTCGATTACACCGTCAAGGAAAGCCTGACGAACCGTGTCGCGCGCAAGTTCGGCGCGGCGGTCGGCAGCGCCGCGATGAAGGCGCTGACGGCCGGCGGCGCGTCACTCAGCCTGCGCTGAGCGCCGCGCGTCCGCCGGCGCGGCGAATGCGCGGGCGAGCCGCGTCGCGCGGCCGCCTTGTTCGTGCCGTTTAATTCGCGAGCAGTAGGAAAATCGCCGGGCGCTTGTGCAGATTTGGCGCCGGCGCCTTTTTCCAGTCCGCCGCGGTGCGGCTTGCGATCGTTTCGGTCGGCAGCGTCAGGTCGGCCGCGACACAGATCTGCGTCGACGGCGCGCAGGTCGCGATCAGCGTGTCGAGCATCGCTTGGTTCCGGTAAGGCGTCTCGATGAAGATCTGCGTCTGGCGCGCCTTGCGCGACAACTGCTCGAGTTCGCGCAGGCGTTTCGCGCGCGCCGCGGCATCGACGGGCAGATAGCCGTTGAACGCGAAACTCTGGCCGTTCAGCCCCGATGCCATCAGCGCGAGCAGGATCGAGCTCGGCCCGACCAGCGGCACGACCTTCACGCCGCGCTCGTGCGCCCGGCGCACCAGCAGCGCGCCGGGATCGGCGACGGCCGGGCAGCCGGCCTCCGACACGAGCCCCGCATCGGCGCCGGCCAGCACCGGCGCGAGCAGCCGGTCGATCTCGCCGGCCGGCGTGTTCACGTTCAGTTCGCGAATCTCGATTTCCTGGATCGGCCGCGTCGTGCCGATCTTCTTCAGGAAGGCGCGCGTCGTCTTCGCGTTTTCGCCGATGTAGTAGCCGAGCGTGCCGGCGCGGGCCTGCACGGCGGCCGGCAACACGGCCGCGAGCATCGACGCGTCGCCTTCGCCGAGCGTGTTCGGGACGAGGTACAGCGTGCCGGCGCTCATGCGCGATCTCCGTCGGCGGCGAACAGCGGATAGCCGGCCGCGCGCAGCATCCTGGTGAGCGCGATCAGCGGCAGGCCGACCAGCGCGGTCGGATCGTTCGAGTCGATCGCGTCGAGCAGCGCGATGCCGAGTCCCTCCGATTTCGCGCTGCCGGCGACGTCGTACGGCGTTTCCGCGCGCAGATACGCGTCGAGCTCGGCTTCAGGCAGCGACCGAAAGCGCACGTGCGTGACGACGTCCTCGGTTTGCGTGTCGCCGGTGCGGCTGTCGTACAAGCTGAGCGCGGTGTGGAATTCGACGTCGCGGCCCTGCATCGACACGAGCTGCGCGAGCGCGCGTTCGTGCGTGCCCGGCTTGCCGATTTGCCGGCCGTCGAACGTCGCGACCTGGTCCGACCCGATCACGAGCACGCCTTCCGGCGCGTCGATCGTCGCGGCGACCGCGCGCGCCTTTGCAGCTGCGAGGCGCAGCGCGGTCGCGGCCGGCGTTTCGCCGCCGAGCGGCGTTTCGTCGATGTCGGGCGACACGACGTCGAACGGCACGCCGAGGCGCTCGAGCAGCGCGCGGCGGTAGCGTGAACTGGAGGCGAGAATCAGCCGCGGCGGGCGGCAAACGGTATCCGGCATGGTGATGGGATCGATGAATCGTCGGGGTTGGCAGGGATTGCGCGGCCGCAAGCTTAAGTGATTGACTGCAAAAGGTAAAACAGGTATGCTTTTGCGCTTTTCATCGGCAGGCTAAGGTTACGATGCCTGTCCGGTCTTCGGACGTATGCGGCACCCGGCCGGATCCGCTGTCAGCCTGTAGGCAGGAGCGCACATGAACACTTCTTCTGGCAAACCTGCGGCATCGCTCGATCCGCACGCGGTGGACCTGTTCGAATTCGCCCGCAGCGGGCGGCAGGCAGCAGGCGCGGCGCGTCTGTCGCAACTGCCGCGCATGTTAAACGAAGTGCCGGCGGACGCGCCAGATCGCGACTCGGTATTCACGTGGCAGGCCGAAGGGTTCACGCAGAAGGAGTTGCAGGACGACGGCAGCGACGGTCAGCAGCCGTATCTGCGTCTCGCGGTGCATGGCCATGCATGGCTCACGTGCCAGCGCTGCATGACTCCGTACGATCAGGCGTTCGACATCGACATGGTGTACCGGATCGTTGCGACCGAAGAAGAAGCTGAAGAATTTCCGCTCGACGACGATGAAGCCGATGTGATCGTGGGCTCGCGCCAGTTCGATCTCGTCGACTTGATCGAAGAGGAGTTGCTGCTTTCGCTGCCGCTCGTGCCCAAGCACGAGGTTTGCCCGGCGGTTCACGAAAGCCTCGTGTCGGGTGCGAGCGGTCCTTCGGAGGAGGCGGACGACGAGTCCGGCGAAACCGGGGACGAAGGCAAACGGCCGAATCCGTTCGCGGCGCTGCAGGCGCTGAAGAAGGACGGAGACGGCGGCAAGAAACACTGAGCAGTGTGGCGCGGGAAGGCGTAAGGGCCGTGGGCCAGGGTAGTTAAGCGCCGGATCGGGCTGTGTTAGAATCCGGAAAATTTTTAGGAGTTAGTCATGGCAGTCCAGCAAAACAAGAAGTCGCCGTCGAAGCGCGGCATGCATCGTTCGCACGATTTCCTGACGGCAGCGCCGCTGGCAGTCGAGCCGAGCACGGGTGAAGTGCATCTGCGTCACCACATCAGCCCGAACGGCTACTATCGCGGCAAGAAAGTCGTCAAGACGAAGAACGACTAAGCGTCTTCTCACGCGTTGCGCGCTACGATGGCCGTTCGCGTGACAACTGGTTCGCTTGACACTTTCCTGGCTCAACAAAAAGGCGGCATTCAACTGCCGCTTTTTTGTACCTGAAATTCGTCGCATTCCATGACCGTAAAGCTCACAATCGACTGCATGGGAGGCGACCACGGCCCGTCCGTGACCGTTCCCGCGGCAGTCAAGTTCGTTCGCGCGCATCCCGATGCGCATCTGATGCTCGTCGGCATCGAAAGCGCGATCCGCGCGCAGCTGAAGAAGCTGAAGGCTCTCGACGATCCCGCGCTGACCATCGTGCCCGCCACCGAAGTCGTGGCGATGGACGATCCTGTCGAAGTGGCGCTGCGCAAGAAGAAGGATTCTTCGATGCGCGTCGCGCTCAATCACGTGAAGGACGGCGAGGCGCAGGCCTGCATTTCCGCCGGCAACACCGGCGCGCTGATGGCCGTTTCCCGCTACGTACTGAAGACGCTGCCCGGCATCGAGCGGCCCGCGATCGCGTTCGCGCTGCCGAATCCGACCGGCTACACGATGATGCTGGACCTCGGCGCCAACGTCGACTGCGAACCGCAGCACCTGCTGCAGTTCGCGGAGATGGGACACGCGCTGGTATCGGCGCTCGAGGGGAAGGAGCGCCCGACGATCGGCCTGCTGAACATCGGCGAAGAGGTCATCAAGGGCAACGAGACGATCAAGCGCGCGGGCGAGCTCCTGCGCGCGAGCACGCTGAATTTCCGCGGCAACGTCGAAGGCAACGACATCTACAAGGGCACCGTCGACGTGATCGTCTGCGACGGCTTCGTCGGCAACGTCGCGCTGAAAACATCCGAAGGTCTCGCGCAGATGCTGTCCGACATCATCCGCGAGGAGTTCGGCCGCTCGCTGCTGTCGAAGCTGATGGCGCTGCTCGCGCTGCCGGTGCTGATGCGCTTCAAGAAGCGCGTCGACCATCGCCAGTACAATGGCGCGGCACTGCTCGGGCTGAAGAGCCTCGTGATCAAGAGCCACGGCTCCGCCGACGCGTACGCGTTTGAGTGGGCGATCAAACGCGGGTATGATGCCGTCAAAAACGGCGTGCTCGATCGCCTCACGCGCGCGATGGCGGACAATTCGGTGACGCTCGGCGACGTCGAACACGATGCGGGCGGTGCCGGCCACGCAGGCCCGGCCGCCGGTCACCATGCCGAACCTTCCGCTGCGCAATCCTCTAAAGCATAAATGGCCCAATCGACTCTCTATTCCCGCGTGCTCGGCACGGGCAGCTATCTGCCGCCCGACCGCGTCACGAACCAGCAGCTGGCCGATCGTCTCGCGAAGGACGGCATCGAGACGAGCGACGAGTGGATCGTTGCGCGCACGGGCATCCACGCGCGCCATTTCGCGGCGCCGGACGTCACGACGAGCGACCTCGCGCTGGAAGCGGCACGCCGTGCGATCGAGGCCGCCGACATCGATCCGCAGTCGATCGACCTGATCATCGTCGCCACTTCGACCCCCGATTTCGTCTTTCCGAGCACCGCGTGCCTGTTGCAGAACAAGCTCGGCATCAAGAACGGCGGCGCCGCGTTCGACGTGCAGGCCGTGTGTTCGGGCTTCGCGTACGCGATGGCGACCGCCGACAGCTTCATCCGCAGCGGCCAGCACCGGACGGCGCTCGTGATCGGTGCGGAGACGTTCTCGCGCATCCTCGACTTCAAGGACCGCACGACCTGCGTGCTGTTCGGCGACGGCGCAGGCGCGGTGATCCTGTCCGCATCGGAAGAGCCGGGCGTGCTCGGCAGTGCGCTGCACGCGGACGGCAGCTATTCGCACATTCTGTGCACGCCGGGCAACGTCAATCGCGGCGTGATCGACGGCAGCGCGTTCCTGTACATGGACGGCCAGGCGGTGTTCAAGCTCGCGGTCAACGTGCTGGAGAAGGTCGCGATCGAAGCGCTCGCGAAGGCGAATCTCGCGCCGGAGCAGGTCGACTGGCTGATTCCGCACCAGGCCAACATCCGCATCATGACCAGCACCTGCCGCAAGCTCGGCCTGCCGCAGGAGCGCATGGTCGTGACGGTCGACCAGCACGGCAACACGTCGGCTGCGTCGATTCCGCTGGCGCTCGACGCCGCGGTGCGCGACGGCCGCATCCAGCGCGGTCAGCACGTGCTGATCGAAGGCGTCGGCGGCGGCTTCACGTGGGGCGCATCGGTCTTCCGTTTCTGATCCGTCGCGCGCAGGCGCTGCGCGCGGATCCCGTCCGGCGCGCGGCTCGCGCGCGCCGTCCGAATCGATTCAATTTGGGGACGACATGAAGTTTGCATTCGTTTTTCCGGGGCAGGGCTCGCAGTCGGTCGGCATGCTCAACGCATTCGCCGATCTGGCCGTCGTGCGCGAGACGCTCCAGGAAGCGTCCGATGCGCTCGGTCAGGATCTCGGCAAGCTGATCGCCGAAGGTCCCGCCGAAGAGCTGAATCTCACGACCAATACGCAGCCCGTGATGCTGACCGCCGCGTACGCGTGCTACCGCGCCTGGCAGCAGGCCGGCGGCCAGGCGCCGTCGATCGTCGCCGGGCACAGCCTCGGCGAATACACGGCGCTCGTCGCGGCCGGCGCGATCGCGTTCAAGGACGCGGTGCCGCTCGTGCGCTTTCGCGCGCAGGCGATGCAGACCGCCGTGCCGGTCGGCCAGGGCGGGATGGCCGCGATCCTCGGCCTCGACGACGACACGGTGCGCGCGGTGTGCGCCGAAGCCGCGGAGGCGGGCGTCGTCGAAGCGGTGAACTTCAACGCGCCGGCGCAGGTCGTGATTGCCGGCAACAAGGCGGCCGTCGAGAAGGCCTGCGAGATCGCGAAGGCGAAGGGCGCGAAGCGCGCGCTGCCGCTGCCGGTGTCGGCGCCGTTCCACTCGTCGCTGCTCAAGCCCGCGTCGGATCAGCTGCGCGACTATCTTGCAAACGTCGACGTGAAGGCGCCGCAGATTCCGGTCGTCAACAACATCGACGTGGCCGTGGTCGGCGATCCGGCCGCAATCAAGGATGCGCTGGTGCGTCAGGCCGCCGGCCCGGTGCGCTGGGTCGAGTGCGTGCAGCACATCGCGCGCACGGGCGTCACGCACGTGATCGAATGCGGTCCGGGCAAGGTGCTCGCTGGGCTGACCAAGCGTATCGACGGCAACCTGACGGGTGCGTCGGTGTTCGACCCGGCTTCGCTCGACGAAGCGCTCAAGCTGGCGACCGCGTGACGCGGCCCCTTTCTCAAGAGACAGACTTTCGATTCATGAACAAGACTCTCGATAAACAGGTTGCGATCGTGACCGGCGCATCGCGCGGCATCGGCCGCGCGATCGCACTCGAACTCGCGCGTCAGGGTGCGACGGTGATCGGCACCGCGACCAGCGAATCGGGCGCCGCCGCGATCACCGCGGCATTCGCGGAAGCGGGCGTCGCGGGGCGCGGCGCGGTGCTGAACGTCAACGACGCGGCTGCCGCCGAGGCGCTGATCGACGCGACCGTGAAGGAATTCGGCGCGCTGAACGTGCTCGTCAACAACGCCGGCATCACGCAGGATCAGCTCGCGATGCGGATGAAGGACGAGGATTGGGATGCGGTGATCGATACGAACCTGAAGTCGGTGTTCCGTTTGTCGCGCGCGGTGCTGCGCCCGATGATGAAGGCGCGCGGCGGCCGCATCATCAACATCACGTCGGTGGTCGGCTCGGCCGGCAACCCGGGCCAGGCGAACTACGCGGCCGCGAAGGCGGGCGTCGCCGGCATGACGCGCGCGCTCGCGCGCGAGATCGGCAGCCGCGGCATCACGGTGAACTGCGTGGCGCCCGGCTTCATCGACACCGACATGACGAAGACTCTGCCGGAAGAGCAGCAGGCCGCACTCAAGACCCAGATTCCGCTCGGCCGCCTCGGCAGCCCGGAGGACATCGCGCATGCCGTCGCGTTCCTCGCGTCGCCGCAGGCCGGTTACATCACCGGCACCACGCTGCACGTGAACGGCGGCATGTACATGTCGTAACGATTTTCGTTTACCATCCGCGCCGTATCCCGTTTTTCAGGCGGATCGGCGCTTGATCGACCATCAAGCCAACGCGCGTTTTCGCTTCAGCAAACCTGATAAAATGCGCGCACTTGTAAATCTGAACTTTCCCTCGGAGGGGTAATGGACAACATCGAACAACGTGTCAAGAAGATCGTCGCCGAACAGCTGGGCGTCGCCGAAGCCGAGATCAAGAACGAAGCTTCGTTCGTGAACGACCTGGGCGCCGACTCGCTCGACACGGTCGAACTGGTGATGGCGCTCGAAGACGAGTTCGGCATGGAAATCCCGGACGAAGAGGCAGAGAAGATCACGACGGTCCAGCAAGCGATCGACTACGCTCGCGCGAACGTCAAGGCGTAAGCGCGTCTCGCGCTCGTCTGCCACGTCGCCGCGATCTTCGCGTTTGACGCGCCATCCTGCCGGCATTCGCGCCGGACGGACTAACAGCCACAGGGCTCGCAGGGCTGGTTCCTGTGGCCACTGTGGCTTTTGTTTTTGTCATCCAATGGAAAAGAGGTTACCGTGAGCCGCCGTCGTGTTGTCGTTACAGGCCTGGGGCTGATTTCGCCTGTTGGCAATAATGTTGCCGACGGCTGGGCCAATCTCGTCGCCGGCAAGTCCGGTATCGCCACCGTCACCAAATTCGATCCGTCGAACCTGGCCGTGCACTTCGCCGGCGAGGTGAAGGGTTTCAACGCCGAGGAATACATCCCTGCGAAAGAAGCCCGCAACATGGATACGTTCATCCATTACGGGATCGCAGCCGGCATCCAGGCACTCCGGGACAGCGGCCTCGAAGTGACCGAAGCCAACGCGGAACGCATCGGCGTGCTGGTCGGTTCCGGCATCGGCGGCCTGCCGATGATCGAGGACACGCATCAGACCTACGTCGATCGCGGCCCGCGCCGGATCTCGCCGTTCTTCGTGCCGGGTTCGATCATCAACATGATCTCGGGGCACCTGAGCATCATGTTCGGCCTGAAGGGCCCGAACCTCGCGGCAGTGACGGCATGCACGACCGGCCTGCACAGCATCGGCCTCGCGGCACGCCTGATCCAGGCCGGCGACGCCGACATGATGGTGGCTGGGGGCGCCGAATCGACGGTGTCGCCGCTCGGCATCGGCGGCTTCGCGGCGGCGCGCGCGCTGTCGACGCGCAACGACGATCCGGCGACCGCATCGCGTCCGTGGGATAAAGACCGCGACGGCTTCGTGCTGGGCGAAGGCGCCGGCGTGATGGTGCTCGAAGAGTACGAGGCGGCGAAGGCGCGCGGCGCGAAGATCTACGCGGAAGTCGCGGGCTTCGGCATGACCGGCGATGCGTATCACATGACCGCGCCGAACATGGACGGTCCGCGCCGCTGCATGGTCGCGGCACTGCGCGACGCAGGCGTGAACCCGGACGAAGTCCAGTACCTGAACGCGCACGGCACGTCGACGCCGCTCGGCGACAAGAACGAGTCGGACGCCGTGAAGGCGGCATTCGGCGAGCACGCGTACAAGATGGTCGTGAACTCGACGAAGTCGATGACGGGTCACCTGCTCGGTGGCGCGGGCGGCCTCGAGTCGGTGTTCACGGTGCTCGCGCTGCACAACAACGTGTCGCCGCCGACCATCAACATCTTCAACCAGGACCCGGAGTGCGATCTCGACTACTGTGCGAACACCGCGCGGGACATGAAGATCGACGTGGCCGTGAAGAACAACTTCGGCTTCGGCGGGACCAACGGCACGCTGGTGTTCAAGCGCGTCTGACGCTGAAATCGCTTGACGAGTCCATTCGATGCACCGTCCGGGCGCCCGCAATGCTTCGCGTTGCGGGCGTCTGCGATGTCGTATGTCGTGCTGGCTGCGTTCGTCGCAGCTGCGGCCGCGGCCGCGTACCTGTTCGCGGCACCGCGTGCAGGGGCCGCCGCGGGCGCATGCGTGTCTGCGGCGACCGCCGCGCTGCTCGCCGTATGCGCGGGGCGGACGTGCGGCCGCCGGCTGCCGGCCGAACTGCGAATCGACGCATTCGGGGAAATCGCGGCGTTTGGCCGCACCGGCCGGCTGCTTGCGCGAGGTCGCGTGACCGGGCACGCACATTGGAGCAGCCTGCTGCTCGTGCTGTCGGTCGGTCAGGGTGCGCGGCGCGCGCGGCCGCTGCTGATTCCGGCCGACGCGCTCGATGCCGCGTCGTTCAGTGCGCTGTCGGTGCTCGCGAGAACCGCGCGCGCAACGAGGGCTGCATGATGGCGGTGCGGTTACGAGCCGTAACCAGCGGCCGACGCGGGAACGCTACAATAGCGCTCCGCGTTGCATCCCTAGTTAACGGATTTGTCAGGTGAGTGAAAAAGAAATCGATCAGGCTCTGGTCGAGCGCGTACAGAAGGGCGACAAGGCAGCGTTCGAACTCCTGGTCTCCAAATACCACCGCAAGATCATTCGGCTGATCTCGCGCCTCGTGCGCGATCCGGCAGAAGTCGAGGATGTCGCGCAGGACGCGTTCATCAAGGCATATCGTGCGCTGCCGCAATTCCGCGGCGAGTCGGCGTTCTACACGTGGTTGTACCGGATTGCCGTCAATACGGCGAAGAACTACCTTGCGACGCAAGGCCGGCGGGCGCCGACCTCGACCGAGGCCGATGCCGAGGAAGCGGAAACTTTCTCCGACGCAGACCAACTAAGGGATATCAACACGCCTGAGTCGATGTTGATGAGCAAGCAGATTGCCGAGACGGTCAACGCTGCAATGGCCGTCCTGCCCGAAGAGCTACGCCAGGCGATTACGCTGCGCGAGATCGAGGGTCTCAGCTACGAAGAAATCGCGGATATGATGGGCTGCCCGATCGGCACGGTCCGTTCGCGGATTTTCCGTGCGCGCGAGGCAATCGCTGCAAAGTTGCGTCCGCTGCTCGATACGCCCGAAGGCAAGCGCTGGTAAGCGCAACGGGCTACGCGACGCGGGCCGGGGTCTAGTTACGGATAGAGTCGTGAGATCACGACGGGGTGTGTGCAAGATGGGGAGCATCATGGGGTCGGTCAATACGCAGTCGCAAGCGTGCTCGCGCGGCGAGCGCCTTTCCGCCTTGGTCGACGGCGAAATGTTCGACGGCCCGGATCAACGGCAGTTTCTGGCTGAGCTCGATCGCGCGGATCGCGCTGCATGGGCCGATTACCATCTGATCGGCGATGCGCTGCGCTCTGACGAGCTCGCGTTGTCGCCGGTGCTCAGCACCGCGTTCACCGCACGCATGTCGGCCGCGCTCGAGAACGAGCCGCATCTGCTTGCACCGGCCGCCGCGCCGGTCGCGCGCAAGCTGCTGTCGCTGCGTCGCCGTGTCGTGCCCGCGTTTGCGGTGGCGGCTGCGGCCGCCACGCTCACCTGGATCGTCGTTCCGCAACTGCAGACGGCCGGTGCTCCGGGCGCCGTGCAGGTCGCGTCGGTCGGCGCGCCGCAGGGTAACCTGCAGCGCGTGACGGTTGCGCAGGCATCGGCACAGCCGGCGCTGCAGGACGTCAACATCATTCGCGACGCGAGTCTCGATCAATACCTTGAAGCGCACCAGCAATTCGCGCAGCAACCCGTCGTCACGGGTTCGATGCCGCTGATTCGCGCTGCCGTGACCACCACGCCAGGCCAATAAACCCGATGCGGACATTGCAGTTGAATCACGCCATCTCCGGATGGAAGCGGCTGCCGGCTCTCCTGCTTTGCGCAGCCGCCCTGTTGTCCGTTCAATCCCTTCCTGCCAGCGCCCAGCAACCGGATGACCCCGTCGCGACCCGCAAGGGTGCCGCCGAGTGGCTCGACCGCGTCCAGCAAGCGGCGCAGCAGCAGAGCTACGAAGGCACGTTCGTCTATCAGCGGGGCGGCTATGTGCAGTCGTCGCGCATCGCGCACATCGCGTCCCGCGACGGCGAGTTCGAGCGCATCGAAACGCTCGACGGCAAGCCGCGCAAGCTGCTGCGGCACAACGATGAGCTGTACACGTTCGTTCCCGAGCGCAAGCTGTGCGTGGTCGAGCGTCGCCAGACGCGCGATTCGTTTCCGGCGCTGCTCGGCGCGAGCGGCGAACACGTGATGTCGGTCTACGACGCGAAGCTGCTCGGCAAGGACCGCGTCGCCGGGATCGACGCGCAGGTCGTCGAACTCGTCCCGAAGGATGCGTACCGGTTCACGTACAAGCTGTGGGCGGATGCGCGCACGGGGCTGCTGCTGCGCTCGCAGACGCTCGACGCGAGCGACCACGTGCTCGAGCAGATCGCGTTCTCGCAATTGCAGATGGGCGGCAACGGCGGTGACAAGGCCGCGATCGCGGCCGGCATGCGCAATCTGGGCGGCTGGACCGTCGTGCGGCCGCCGGTGGCGACGGTCGACATGGAAGCGCAAGGCTGGCAAATCGCGCCGACCGTCGCCGGCTTCCAGAAGATCCGCGAGGTGCGCCGGCCGATGGCAGCGCGCGACGCCGGCGATCCGCCGATTCCGGTCGATCAGGCAGTCTTCACCGACGGCCTTGCGACGATCTCCGTATTCATCGAGCCGGCCGAAAAGAACACGCGCAAGGAAGGCGCGGGCAGCACGGGCGCAACGCACGTCCTCGTGAAGCGCCGTGGCGACTACTGGATCACCGTGCTCGGCGAAGTGCCGCCGGCCACGTTGCAGCAGTTCGCGTCTGCCATAGAATACAAGGCTTCCAAGTAACGCTACGGCTCCCGACATGATGAAATTCACGCTGCGCAAATGGCTCGCAGCGGCGGCGCTGTCTGCCTGCCTGCCGCTGATGCCGCACATCGCGGCGGCGGCCACGGCTTCCGCTGCCAGCCTTCCCGATTTCGCCGATCTGGTCGAGAAGGTCGGCCCGGCCGTCGTGAACATCCGGACCACGGCCAATGTGCCGACCGCTGCGCGCGGCGGGCTGCCGCCGGGGTTCGACAACGGCGACATGTCGGAATTCTTCCGCCGCTTCTTCGGCATCCCGCTGCCGCCGGGGCCGGGCAACGGCAACCCGAAAAACGCGCCGGCGCCCGACAATCCGCCCGACACCGAGCAGAATCGCGGCGTCGGCTCGGGCTTCATCGTGTCGGCCGATGGCTACGTGATGACCAACGCGCACGTCGTCGACGATGCGGACACCATCTACGTGACGCTGACCGACAAGCGCGAATTCAAGGCGAAGCTGATCGGCGTCGACGATCGTACGGACGTCGCGGTCGTCAAGATCCAGGCGTCGAACCTGCCGGTCGTCGCGATCGGCGACTCGAACAAGGTGCGCGTCGGCGAGTGGGTCGTCGCGATCGGTTCGCCGTTCGGCCTCGACAACACCGTGACGGCCGGCATCGTGAGCTCCAAGAGCCGCAATACGGGCGACTACCTGCCGTTCATTCAGACCGACGTCGCGGTGAATCCCGGCAACTCGGGCGGCCCGCTGATCAACATGCAGGGCGAGGTGATCGGCATCAATTCGCAGATCTACAGCCGTACCGGCGGCTTCATGGGCATTTCGTTCGCGATTCCGATCGACGAGGCGATGCGCGTGGCGGAGCAGCTGAAGGCGACGGGCAAGGTCACGCGCGGCCGGATCGCCGTGGCGATCGGCGAAGTGACGAAGGACGTCGCCGAATCGATCGGGCTGCCGAAGGCGGAAGGCGCGCTCGTCAGCAGCGTCGAGCCGGGCGGCCCGGCCGACAAGGCGGGCATCCAGCCGGGCGACATTATCCTGAAGTTCAACGGCCGTTCGGTCGATGCGGCGTCCGATCTGCCGCGCATGGTCGGCGACACGAAGCCGGGCACGAAGGCCACCGTCACCGTGTGGCGCAAGGGCCAGGCGCGCGACCTGCCGATCACGATCGCCGAGACGCCGGCCGACACGACGGCGAAGGCCGGTCAGCGCAAGAACGTGCCGCAGAAGCCGCGCCAGAACAACTCGCTCGGCTTGACGGTCAGCGATATTCCGGCTGATCAGATGAAGTCGCTGAAGCTGAAGAACGGCGTGCAGATCGACGGCGTGGAAGGTCCGGCTGCTCGTGCGGGGCTGCAGCGCGGCGACATCGTGCTGCGCGTCGGCGATACCGACATCACGAGCGCGAAGCAATTCGCGGAAGTGACCGCGCAGCTCGACCCGCAGAAGGCGGTCGCGGTGCTCGTGCGGCGCGGCGACAACACGCAGTTCGTGCCCGTGCGGCCGCGCCAGAAGTAACGATGTTCACGCTCTACGGCCGCAGCTGGTGCCATCTGTGCGACGACATGCGCGACGCACTGGCACCGGTGGCGGCCGAGTTCGGCGTCGCGGTCGACTATGTCGACATCGATGCCGACGACACGCTCGTCGCCCGCTACGACGAGCACGTGCCGGTGCTGCTGCTGAACGGCACGGAAGTGTGCCGTCACAGGTTCGACGAAACGAAGGTGCGCGACGCGCTGGCCGCGCGCGGCTGAGCCGCGCTGGAGCGCTGGCCGGAGGGCGGCGAAACGCGTTGTCTGGTCTCGCGTGGCTGGCCGGCGGGCCGCGCAGCGAGCCCGCGAACGGCCTTGCCTGGACCGCTACCCGAAATACCGCCCGGCAAAGGCCTTTTCGGCTAAAATAAGCCGTTTTTTCACCGACTTACAAGGCGTGCTCCGCAGTCGTCGAGCGCGCCTTTTTCGCTTGATCGGCACTGAATGGATCATATTCGCAATTTCTCGATCATCGCGCACATCGACCATGGCAAGTCGACGCTCGCGGATCGCATCATCCAGGTCTGCGGCGGTCTCGCCGACCGTGAAATGGAAGCGCAGGTGCTCGACTCGATGGATATCGAACGCGAGCGCGGCATCACGATCAAGGCGCAGACGGCGGCGTTGTCCTACCGCGCGCGCGACGGCAAGGTCTACAACCTGAACCTGATCGATACGCCGGGGCACGTCGACTTCTCGTACGAGGTCAGCCGTTCGCTGTCCGCGTGCGAAGGCGCGCTGCTCGTCGTCGACGCGAGCCAGGGCGTCGAAGCGCAGACGGTCGCGAACTGCTACACGGCGATCGAGCTCGGCGTGGAGGTCGTGCCGGTGCTGAACAAGATCGACCTGCCGGCCGCGAATCCCGAGAACGCGATCGCGGAGATCGAGGACGTGATCGGCATCGATGCGACCGACGCGACGCGCTGCAGCGCGAAGACCGGCGTCGGTGTCGAGGACGTGCTCGAAGCGCTGATCGCGAAGGTGCCGCCGCCGAAGGGCGACCCGGCCGCGCCGCTGCAGGCGCTGATCATCGATTCGTGGTTCGACAACTATGTCGGCGTCGTGATGCTGGTGCGCATTGTCAACGGCACGCTGCGCCCGAAGGACAAGATCAAGCTGATGGCGACCGGCGCGCAGTATCCGGTCGAGCACATCGGTGTGTTCACGCCGAAGTCGCGCAATCTGGAGTCGCTGTCGGCCGGACAGGTCGGCTTCATCATCGCCGGCATCAAGGAACTGACCGCGGCGAAAGTCGGCGATACCGTCACGCACGCGACCAAGCCTGCCGCCGAACCGCTGCCGGGCTTCAAGGAAGTGAAGCCGCAGGTGTTCGCCGGGCTGTATCCGGTCGAGGCGAACCAGTACGATGCGCTGCGCGAATCGCTCGAGAAGCTGAAGCTCAACGACGCGTCGCTGCAGTACGAGCCCGAAGTGTCGCAGGCGCTCGGCTTCGGTTTCCGCTGTGGCTTCCTCGGCCTGCTGCACATGGAAATCGTGCAGGAGCGGCTCGAGCGCGAGTTCGACATGGACCTGATCACGACCGCGCCGACGGTCGTCTACGAGGTCGTGCAGAGCGACGGCTCGACGGTGATGGTCGAGAACCCGGCGAAGATGCCCGAGCCCGCGCGCATCGCCGAGATCCGCGAGCCGATCGTCACCGTGAACCTGTACATGCCGCAGGACTACGTCGGTTCCGTGATCACGCTGTGCGAGCAGAAGCGCGGCACGCAGATCAACATGCAGTATCACGGCCGGCAAGTGCAGCTCACGTACGAGATCCCGATGGCCGAAATCGTGCTCGACTTCTTCGATCGACTGAAGTCGGTGTCGCGCGGCTACGCGTCGATGGACTACGAGTTCAAGGAATACCGTTCGTCGGACGTCGTGAAGGTCGACATGCTGATCAACGGCGACAAGGTCGACGCGCTGTCGATCATCGTGCACCGTTCGCAGTCGCAGTACCGCGGCCGCGAGGTCGCTGCGAAGATGCGCGAAATCATCCCGCGTCAGATGTACGACGTCGCGATCCAGGCCGCGATCGGCGCGCACATCGTTGCGCGCGAGAACATCAAGGCGCTGCGCAAGAACGTGCTCGCGAAGTGCTACGGCGGCGACATCACGCGAAAGAAAAAACTGCTCGAGAAGCAGAAAGAAGGCAAGAAACGAATGAAGCAGGTGGGTTCGGTCGAGATCCCGCAGGAGGCGTTCCTCGCGATCTTGCGCGTCGAAGACAAATAACAGGACTGATCCTTTTATGAATTTTGCGCTGATTCTTTTTGTGCTCGTCATCGTGACGGGCGTGGCGTGGGTGCTCGACAAACTGGTGTTCCTGCCGCGGCGACGCAAGGTGGCCGATGCGGCGATCGAGGAATTCGATCGTCAGCAGTCGCGCATCGACAAGCGGTTCGCGGACGAAAACGCTGCGCAGACGCGCTCGAAGCTGCGCGACGAGAAGCTGCGCCAGCCGTGGTGGCTCGAATACACGGCCAGCTTCTTCCCGGTGATTCTCGCGGTGTTCGTCGTGCGTTCGTTCGTCGTCGAGCCGTTCAAGATTCCGTCGGGCTCGATGGTGCCGACGCTGCAGGTTGGCGACTTCATCCTCGTGAACAAGTTCGAGTACGGGCTGCGCATGCCGATCACGAACACGAAGATCACGCAGGGCAGTCCGCTGGAACGCGGCGACGTGGTCGTGTTCCGCTATCCGAAGGACGAGTCGGTCGACTACATCAAGCGCGTGATCGGTCTGCCGGGCGACACGGTCGCGTACCAGGACAAGCAGCTGACGATCAACGGCCAGCCGGTGCCCGAGACGCCGCTGCCCGATTACTTCGACGACGAACGCCAGAACTATGCGAAGCAGTTCGAGGAGACGATCGGCAACAAGAAGAACGCGATCCTGAACAACCCGGCCGTGCCGCCGTTCGTGATGGGCGCATACGACTATCCGTATCGCGACAACTGCACGTACAACAGCCGCGGCGTGATCTGCAAGGTGCCGCCCGGCCACTACTTCATGATGGGCGACAACCGCGACAACAGCGCGGACAGCCGCTACTGGGGCTTCGTGCCGGACAAGAACATCGTCGGCCGCGCGTTCTTCATCTGGATGAACTTCAGCGATCTGAAGCGCATCGGTTCCTTCAACTGATCGTCTTCGACGCACGCGCAATACGCGACGCACGGGCCGCGTCGCGTATTGCCGAATTACTTTAAGAACCGGCGGTAACACCGCTTCGTCACGTCTTTTCGCGTCCGGCCGCGCCGTTTCGGCCCAAGCGGCGCCCCGCGTTATACTGCTGCACATGCCCCTATCCCAGCTGGAAAGCCGGCTGCGCTACGAATTTCGCAATGCGGAATTGTTGCGCCAGGCTTTGACCCATCGCAGTCACAGCGCCACGCACAACGAGCGGCTCGAGTTTCTCGGCGATTCCGTTCTGAATTGCGCGGTGGCGGCCCTTTTGTTTCAGCGCTTCGGCAAGCTGGACGAAGGCGATCTGTCGCGCGTGCGCGCCAATCTCGTCAAGCAGCAGTCGCTATATGAAATCGCTCAGGCCCTGAATATTGCGGACGGGCTGCGGCTGGGCGAGGGCGAATTGCGCAGCGGCGGCTTCCGCCGCCCCTCGATCCTCGCGGACGCATTCGAAGCCATCATCGGGGCCGTGTTTCTCGATGGCGGCTTCGAAGCCGCCCAAGGGGTGATCAAGCGCCTCTATATCCCGATTCTCGATCACATCGATCCGCGCACGCTCGGCAAGGACGCGAAAACGCTGCTGCAGGAGTATCTGCAAGGGCACAAGATCGCGCTGCCCACGTATACGGTCGTCGCGACGCTCGGCGCCGCGCACAACCAGCAGTTCGAGGTCGAATGCACGGTGCCGAAGCTCGACGTCAAGGTGTCGGGTTCCGGTGCCAGCCGCCGTGCGGCCGAGCAGGCTGCCGCGAAGAAGGCGCTCGACGAGGTGATGGCGGCCGCGCCGATGCTGGCTGCGAAGCCGAAACGCTCGAAGGGCGCGCGCGCGTCGAAGCATGCGGAGCCGGAGATCGTGCCGGGCGTCAAGGGCGTGCAGGAAGCGCTCGATCTGCGCTCGCCGGAGCGGAGAGAACGTGCGGCCGTGCGCGACGCGAAGGCAGCCGCTGCCGCGGCCGGTGCGGGCGCGGCTGGCGCCGACGAGCCGGCCGGTCGGGCCGCGCCGTCGCCGGTGCCGGCGATCCGCGCCGCGCATGTCGAATCGGCGGCGGACAAGGGCGAGCGGGCGGCGGCGAAGCCCGCAACCGACAAGCCTGCGGAAAAAGCGTCGGACCGCGGCGAAGCGGGTTCGCGTGTGACGGACAAGCCCGGCGACCGTACCGAAAAGGGGACGGAAAAGGCGGGCGACGGCGTGCCGCGGGCAGCCGACAAGCCGGCCGCAATCACCGGCGAAGCGCCGCCCCCGACGGCCGACAAGCCGGTCGCCGGTCCGGACGCCGTTTCGCGCACCGCACCGCGCGCACGCGACGCCGCCGCGCCGGCTGCCGATACGCCGCCGGGCGGCGCGAGCCTCGCTACCGCACAGGCGCGCGTAGCCGATGCCGACCACTGAAATGCCCATCGATCGTGCCGCGCGCCGCGCGGCCGGTTCCGAACCTGTCTCCCGAACGATATGAACACTCCCGCTCCCACCGGTTTCCGTTGCGGCATGATCGCGATCGTGGGCCGCCCGAACGTCGGCAAGTCGACGTTGATGAACGCGCTCGTCGGCCAGAAGATCAGCATCACGTCGCGCAAGGCGCAGACGACCCGCCACCGGATCACCGGCATCAACACGATCGACGACGCGCAATTCGTGTTCGTCGACACGCCCGGTTTCCAGACCCGCCACAGCACCGCGCTGAACCGCTCGCTGAACCGTGCGGTCACGTCGACGCTCACGTCGGTCGACGTGATCCTGTTCGTGATCGAGGCCGGCCGCTTCGGCCCCGACGATCAGAAGGTGCTCGACCTGATTCCGCCCGGCATGCCGACGCTGCTGATCACGAACAAGATCGACCGCGTGTCCGACAAGACGACGCTGTACCCGTTCATGCAGCAGATGAGCGCGCTGCGCGAATTCGCCGAGCTGGTGCCGCTGTCGGCCAAGCAGCCGGACGACATCAAGCGCTTGCTCGATACGATCAAGCCGTACTTGCCGGAAGGCGAGCCGATCTACGGCGAGGACGAGCTGACCGATCGCAGCTCGCGCTTTCTCGCGGCCGAAATCCTGCGCGAAAAGGTGTTCCGCTGGACCGGCGACGAGCTGCCGTACACGAGCACCGTATTGATCGACAAGTTCGAGGAAGAGGGCCGCCTGAAGCGCATCTTCGCGACGATCCTCGTCGAGCGCGATTCGCACAAGGCAATGGTGATCGGCAAGAAGGGCGAGAAGCTCAAGCAGATCAGCACCGAAGCGCGGATGGACATGGAGAAGCTGTTCGACGGCCCGGTATATCTCGAGACCTTCGTGAAGGTGAAGAGCGGCTGGGCCGACAACGAGGCGGGGCTGCGCGCCTATGGGTACGAATGACGCGCTGACGTCGACAGAAGACGCGGTGACGGCCGGCGCGAACGACGCGTCGCTGCCGGCTCCGCCCGAGCCGCCGCGCAAGGCGCGGCGTGCGAGTTCGCGCACGTCCGACTTCCGCGTCGCCGAGCAGCCGGCGTTTGTGCTGCACAGCTATCCGTACCGCGAAACGAGCCTGATCATCGACGTGCTGACGCGCGATCACGGGCGGCTCGCGCTCGTCGCGAAAGGCGCGAAGCGTCCGCATTCCGCGTTGCGCGGCGTGCTGCAGACGTTTCAGCCGCTGCTGCTGTCGTGGTCGGGCAAATCCGAAGTGCGCACGCTGACGGGCGCCGAATGGGTCGGCGGCATGCTGCCGCTCGGCGGCGATGCGCTGCTGTGCGGCTTCTACGCGAACGAATTGCTCGTCAAATTCTGCGCGCGTGAAGATTCGCAGCCGCCGCTTTTCAATCATTACGTGCTGACGCTGACGCGCCTCGCACACGGCGAGCCCGCAGTCCAGGTGCTGCGCTCGTTCGAGCGCGTGCTGCTGCGCGAGACCGGCTATGCGATGGCGCTGAACCGTACCGTCGCACGCCGGGCCGTCGAACCCGACCGCCGGTACGTGTTCGATCCGGAGCGCGGCGTGCGCAACGCGGACGACGACGTGCCGTCGCATTGGCCGGTGGTCAGCGGGCAGACGTTGCTCGACATGGAGCAGGACGATTACCATCGAGCCCAGACGGTTGCCCAAAGCAAGACGCTGATGCGCTTCCTGCTGAACACCTATCTCGGCGGCGCAACGCTTGCCACGCGCCAGATCCTGATCGACCTGCAAAACCTATGAGCTTCTTTCTGACGACGCCCACGGCCATCGACCTCGGCGTGAACATCGACCATGTCGCGACGCTGCGCAACGCGCGCGGCACCGCGTATCCCGATCCGATCCGCGCCGCGCTCGCCGCCGAAGAGGCCGGCGCGGACGCGATCACGCTGCACTTGCGCGAGGATCGCCGTCACATCGTCGACGCGGACGTGCGCAAGCTGCGTCCGCTGCTGAAGACGCGCATGAACCTCGAGTGCGCGGTGACGGCCGAGATGCTCGACATCGCGTGCGACGTGCGTCCGCACGATGCGTGCCTCGTGCCGGAAAAGCGCGAGGAGTTGACGACCGAAGGCGGCCTCGACGTCGCCGGCCGCTTCGATGCGGTGCGCGCCGCATGCAAGCAGCTTGCGGACGCCGGCGTGCGCGTATCGCTGTTCATCGACCCGGACGACACGCAGATTCGCGCCGCGCACGAGGCCGGCGCGCCGGTGATCGAACTGCATACGGGCCGCTACGCCGATGCGCACGACGAAGCCGAGCAGCAGCGCGAATACGAGCGCATCGTCGCGGGCGTGCAGACCGGCGCGCAGCTTGGGCTGAAGGTCAACGCCGGCCACGGGCTGCATTACACGAACGTGCAGCAGATCGCCGCGATCGACGGCATCGTCGAGCTGAACATCGGTCACGCGATCGTCGCGCATGCGATTTTCGCGGGCTGGGACAACGCGGTGCGCGAGATGAAGGCGATCATGGTCGCCGCACGCGTGGCCGCGCTGCACGGCGGTGCACGTTGATGGCGGCGCGTCGCTGCGCAAGCTCGCAGGAGCGCTGCTGACATGGCGATCTACGGTATCGGCACCGATGTCGTGCAGGTGAGCCGGGTCGCGGCCGTGCTCGAGCGCACGGGCGGGCGGTTCGCCGAGAAGGTGCTCGGGCCCGACGAACTGCGCGTGTTCCACGCGCGACGCGCGCGTTCGGACGCGCGCGGCATCGCGTTTCTCGCGACGCGTTTTTCCGCGAAGGAAGCGTTCTCGAAGGCGATCGGGCTCGGCATGCATTGGCCGATGACATGGCGCGCGCTGCAGACGCTGAACCGGCCGAGCGGCGAGCCGTACGTGGTGGCGTCCGGCGAGCTGGCCGACTGGCTCGCCGCGCGCGGCATCACGGCGCGCGTGACGGTGAGCGACGAACGCGACTATGCGGTGTCGTTCGTGATCGCCGAGACGGACGCGGCGCCCGCACCGGTTTCCCGACCCACTCCCTGACGGACTTCCCGATTCGATGAAAACGACTCCCGGCCCGGTCATGCTCGACGTCGTCGGCACGGCCCTGTCGCGCGACGATGCGCGGCGTCTTGCGCATCCGAATACCGGCGGCGTGATCCTGTTCGCGCGGCACTTCGAAAACCGCGCGCAACTGACCGCACTGACCGATTCGATCCGCGCGGTGCGCGACGACATCCTGATTGCGGTCGACCACGAAGGCGGCCGCGTGCAGCGGTTCCGCACCGACGGTTTCACGGTGCTGCCGGCGATGCGTCGCCTCGGCGAGCTGTGGGACCGCGACGTGCTGCTCGCGACGAAAGTCGCGACCGCGGTCGGCTACATCCTCGCAGGCGAGCTGCGCGCATGCGGGATCGACATGAGCTTCACGCCCGTGCTCGACCTCGACTACGGGCACTCGAAGGTGATCGGCGATCGCGCGTTCCATCGCGATCCGCGTGTCGTCACGCTGCTCGCGAAGAGCCTGAATCACGGGCTCGCGCTTGCCGGAATGGCGAACTGCGGCAAGCATTTTCCGGGGCACGGCTTCGCGGAGGCCGACTCGCACGTCGCGCTGCCGACCGACGACCGGCCGCTCGACACGATTCTGGCCGACGACGTCGCGCCGTACGACTGGCTCGGCCTGTCGCTGTCGGCCGTGATTCCCGCACACGTGATCTACACGCAGGTCGACAAGCGGCCGGCCGGCTTCTCGCGCGTGTGGCTGCAGGACATCCTGCGCGGTCGGCTCGGCTTCACGGGCGCGATCTTCAGCGACGACCTGTCGATGGAGGCAGCGCGCGAAGGCGGCACGCTGACGCAGGCGGCCGATGCCGCGCTCGCGGCCGGATGCGACATGGTGCTCGTCTGCAATCAGCCGGATGCGGCCGAGGTCGTGCTGAACGAACTGCGCACGCAGCCGTCTGCCACGTCGGTGCGGCGCATCAAGCGGATGCGCGCGCGCGGCAAGGCGCTCAAGTGGGACAAGCTGGTTGCGCAGCCCGAGTACCAGCATGCGCAGGCGCTGTTGAAGCGCGCGTTGGCGTAACGCGAAGGGTGCCGCGCAGGTGGCCGCTGTTGCGCAAACGAAGCGCCGCGCTTTCATGCGCGGCTTTTTTCATGTGCGGCGTTGGGCAGGGCGGCAAGCGTAGCGGGTAGAGCCGGGATGAACGCTCCGTGGTTTGGCGCGCGGCCGCCGTGCCGTCGTAAACGCGCGCCACCGCAACGCGCGTCCGTCGGATCGAACGTCGCGCGTTCAATTCACCTTCATTCTCTGCAGCTTGTTGTACAGCGTCTTCGGGCTGATGCCGAGCAGCGTCGCCGCACGATGGCGCGTGCCGCCGACCGCGTCGAGCGTCGCCCGGATCAGCAGGTCCTCGACGTCGGACAGCGGCGTGCCGACCTTGATCTGCACGCTGCTGCCGTTCAGCGCGGCACCGGCCGAGAAGCTCGCCTCGCCCGCGCGCAGCGTTTCGATGAAATCGCCCGACGCATCGTACGCGAATCGCACGCGCTCCTGCAGCTCGCGCACGTTGCCCGGCCATTCGTACGACAGGCATTCGCGCACGAAGCCCGGCGCCGCGCGCTTGTCGGTGCGGCTGCGGCCGGTTGCGCGCGCGTCGCGGTTCAGTGCGTCGATCAGCGCGTCCGCGATCGCGAGCGCATCGCCGTCGCGCTCGCGCAGCGGCGGCATCGTGATCGATGCCGCGTCGAGGCGCAGCCACAGATCCTCGCGCAGCGTGCCGTTCGCGACCGCTTCGCGCGCCGGACGGCGCGTGCTCGCGATCAGCCGGAAGTCGCTCGCGATAGTGCTCGTCCCGCCGATCCGCATGAAATTCTGCGAATCGAGCGCGTGCAGCAGCGCTTCCTGCAGCACCAGCGGAAGTGCGGTGATCTCGTCGAGAAACAGCGTGCCGCCGCCCGCCTGTTCGAACAGCCCCGCTTCGCGCCGCTCGGCGCCGTCGAACGCGCCGCGTTCGTGCCCGAACAGCACGCTGTCGAGCGACGCGCCGTGCCGACCGCCCTGCGCGATCATCCGGCAGTCGAACGACACGAACGGGCCCTTGCGGCGACGGCTCAGGTCGTGCAGCGTGCGCGCGGCCAACTTCTTGCCGGTACCGGCTTCCCCGGCGAACAGCACGGCCGTTTCGGTGCGTGCGTTGTGCTCGATCATGTCGTACACGTGCTGCATCGCCTCGCTGCGGCCGACGAGCGCGCCGAAGTGACCGAGATGACGCAGCGACGCACGCAGCGACTGCACTTCCTCGATCAGCTCGTACGGCCGCGGAATGCGCGCGAGCAGGCTGCGCAGCCGCGGAATGTTGATCGGCTTCAGCAGGTAGTCCCAGATGCCGTGGCGCAGGCCCTCGATCGCGCTTTCGACCGTCGCGTTGCCGGTCAGCACGATCACGGGCAGCGACCCGTTCGGTTGCTGCTGCGGCAGATGCTGGAGCAGGTCGAATCCGCTGCCGTCCGGCAGGTTCAGGTCGACGAGGACGACGTCCGGAATCGATCGGCCGAGCGCCGTGCGCGCTTCGGCGAGCGACGTGGCCGTGTCGACCGAGAAGCCGTCTGCGGCGAGCAGCGCGGTGAGGCCGGACAGACTGTTGGGATCGTCTTCGACAATCAGGGCGTGTGGCATGGTGGACGCGAGTCGGGTCAAGAGAAGCGGGCCGCGGACAGTGGCGCCGCGGCCGCATGTCAGATTAAAAACCGATTTTATGCCCCGCCGAACGCCAGACGTGCATTATTTTCCTGGCGCTATAAAACAGTTACCGATGATACAAATTGAATACCTTTCTCGCTGGATTTTGTGTTGCTTATGGCACCCACGCGCGATTGCCGGCGCCGGCGGGCAAACAAAAAGCGCCCCGAAGGGCGCTTTGTGCGGTGCGGCAATCGCGGCAGCTTACGCGCGGCTGCGGTACTCGTGCGTACGCGTGTCGATTTCGATCTTGTCGCCGGTGTTGCAGAAGAGCGGCACCTGCAGCTCGAAGCCCGTCGCGAGCTTCGCGTTCTTCAGCACCTTGCCCGACGACGTGTCGCCCTTGACGGCCGGTTCCGTGTACGTGATTTCGCGAACGAGGATCGTCGGCAGTTCGACCGAGATCGCCTTCTCGTTGTAGAACACGACTTCGCATGCCATCCCGTCTTCGAGGTAGTTCAGCGCGTCGCCCATCATTTCGGCTTCGACTTCGTACTGGTTGTAGTCGGCGTCCATGAACACGTACATCGGGTCGGCGAAGTACGAGTACGTCACTTCCTTGCGGTCGAGCACGACGACGTCGAACTTGTCGTCGGCCTTGTAGACCGATTCCTGGCCGGCGTTCGTCAGCAGGTTCTTCATCTTCAGCTTGACGACGGCGGCGTTACGGCCCGACTTGTTGTATTCCGTCTTCGAGACGACCCAGGCGTCGCTGCCGATCTGCACGACGTTGCCTACGCGGAGTTCCTGTGCGGTTTTCATAAAAAAACTGTCCTGATCAAATCAAATAAAGAGGTGCCTGAGCGTTGCACAAACGGCTGACGACGCAAGCGGGGTGGTTCCGGTGGGCGCCAAAAGCGAGCGCTTGCGTGGTCAGCCGTCGGATAACCGCTTATTTTAACTGAGATTTTGCATATTCGGCCAGCTTTGCGGCAAGATCGCCGACCGCCGCGAGCGTGTCGGCCCAGCGCTCGGCATTCCGTTGCAGCGCCGTGCGGTGCTGCCAGAAATCGGTCCAGTCGGGCGTGCCGGCGCCGTTCCACGCGTGCCAGAAGCGCTCGAGCGCCGCGCGCGGCGCGTCGGCGAGACCGGCCGACAGATGCGCGAGCGCGGCATCGAGCTTCGGCAGGTGCGCGTCGTCCGCCTGTGGGTAGATGTGCCAGACGAACGGCTTGCGCGCCCATTGCGCGCGGACGAACGAATCTTCGCCGCGCACGAAATTGACGTCGGCTGCCCACAGCAGCGCGTCATAGTCGGCCTGCGGGACGAACGCGAGCCCGTGCGCGACCAGATTGCCGCTCGCCGCGTGTGCGCCCGCGCCGAACGACTCGACCCCGAAAAAGCGTGCGACGGCCGGCGATACGCGGCCCGTCGGCACGAGCGCGACGACCGGAGCCGCGCCGTCGCGCCACTGTTCGAGCAGCGCGCTCACGGCCGGATTCTCGTAAGCGAACAGGCTGACGACCGTCGTGCCGGGCGCCGGCGGCGCGCCGCCGGTCGCATGCCGCCACCACGCGTCGCGCGCGGCCGCATCGGTTTCGAATGCGGTGCGCCGCGCGTCGAGGTCGCGCTCCTTCAGCACGCCGCCGGTGCCGGCCGACAGGCCCGGGAAGAAGAACGTCTTCAGCAGCGGATAGCGCGGATGCGGCGACGGACGCAGATGGAAGTCCGCGACCCAGTCCTCGGCGCTCAGGTATTCGAGATTGATCCACACCGGGCGCCGCGCGCGTCGTGCCATCGCCGCGAGATACGCGCCGGGCAACTCGCACGCGAACGCTTCGATCACGACGTCGGCGATGTCCAGCGCGTCGCCCGCCTGCGCATGCCAGTGCTCGATCGCGATTCCGTCGACGGTCTGTCGTCCCGTATCGGGATCGACCTGCGGCGCGAGTCGTGCGAACGTGCGCAAGTCGTCGACGAACACGCGCACCTGCCAGCCGTGCTCGTGCGCGAGCTGACGTGCGAGACGCCAGCACACGCCGATGTCGCCGAAGTTGTCGATCACCGTGCAGAACAGATCGCAGGCGATCGGCTCGCCGGGCGCGAGCGATGAACGGGAGGACGCGGTATGTGGCATCGAAGCGGGCCGGTGAATGCTCTAAACTGGCGATTCTAATAGACCCGTCCCGCGCCCGACGGCGCCCGGATCACGCATGACGTCCTCAGAAGCCTCCGACATCCCGTTCGAACCGAAGAAGATCCTCGCGCAGCTGCCGCACATGCCGGGCGTCTACCGCTATTACGACGCGGCCGGCACCGTGCTCTACGTCGGCAAGGCGCGCGACCTGAAAAAGCGCGTATCGAGCTATTTCACGAAGACGCAGCTGTCGCCGCGCATCGCGATGATGGTCACGCGCATCGCGCGGATCGAGACGACCGTCACGCGGTCGGAGGCCGAGGCGCTGCTGCTCGAGAACAATTTGATCAAGGCGCTCGCGCCGCGCTACAACATCCTGTTCCGCGACGACAAGTCGTACCCGTACCTGAAGCTCACCGCGCACCGTTTTCCGCGGATGGCGTACTACCGCGGCTCCGTCGACAGGCAGAACCAGTATTTCGGCCCGTTTCCGAGCGCATGGGCCGTGCGCGAGAGCATCCAGATCCTGCAGCGCGTGTTCCAGCTGCGCACCTGCGAAGACTCCGTGTTCAACAACCGGACGCGGCCGTGCCTGCTGCATCAGATCGGACGCTGCACGGCGCCGTGCGTCGGCGCGATTTCCGAGGAAGACTACGCGGTCGACGTGTCGAACGCCGCGCGCTTTCTGCTTGGCCGGCAGTCGGAAGTGATGAAGGAGCTCGAGCAGAAGATGCACGCGTTCGCGGCCGAGCTGAAGTTCGAGCAGGCGGCCGCCGTGCGCAACCAGATGAGCTCGCTCGCGACGGTGCTGCACCAGCAGGCGATCGAAGTGGGCAGCGACAGCGACGTCGACATCCTGGCGGTCGTCGCGCAGGGCGGGCGCGTGTGCGTGAACCTCGCGATGGTGCGCGGCGGCCGGCATCTCGGCGACAAGGCGTATTTCCCGACGCACGTCGAAAGCGCGCTGACGCTCGCCGAAGGGGGGCTCGGCGACGAGCCCGAGCCGACGGACGAGAGCGGCGACCGGCCGGCCGACGAAGGCGCCGATGCGCGTGCCGCGTCGGCGTCCGTCGAGGCCGAAGTGCTCGACGCGTTCATCGCGCAGCACTACCTCGGCAATCGCGTGCCGCCGGTGCTGGTCGTGAGCCATGCGCCGGCGAGCCGCGACCTGCTCGAGCTGCTGTCCGAGCAGGTCGGCCACAAGGTATCGCTGATACGGCAGCCGCAGGGGCAGCGACGGGCGTGGCTGTCGATGGCCGAGCAGAACGCGCGGCTCGCGCTCGCGCGGCTGCTGTCCGAGCAGGGCTCGCAGCAGGCGCGCACGCGCGCGCTGGCCGAGACGCTCGGCCTCGAATGCGACGATCTCGCGACGCTGCGGATCGAGTGCTTCGACATCAGCCACACGATGGGCGAGGCGACGCAGGCGTCGTGCGTCGTGTACCACCATCACAAGATGCAGTCGGGCGAGTATCGCCGCTACAACATCGCCGGCATCACGCCGGGCGACGACTACGCGGCGATGCGCCAGGTGCTGACGCGCCGCTACGAGAAGATGGTCGAGCAGGCTGCGCAGTCTGCGGCCGCGGACGACGCGGCCGGCATCGACGGCGAATCGACGCGGCGCGCCGAGGCATCGAGCCTGCTGCCGAACATCGTGCTGATCGACGGCGGCAAGGGGCAGGTCGAGATCGCGCGCCAGGTGTTCACCGAGCTCGGGCTCGACACGTCGATGCTGGTCGGCGTCGCGAAAGGCGAGGGACGCAAGGTCGGCCTCGAGACGCTCGTATTCGCCGACGGCCGCGCGCCGCTCGAACTCGGCAAGGAGAGCGCCGCGCTGATGCTCGTCGCGCAGATTCGCGACGAAGCGCACCGTTTCGCGATCACCGGGATGCGCGCGAAGCGTGCGAAGGCGCGTCAGACGTCGCGGCTCGAGGAGCTCGAAGGCGTCGGCGCGAAGCGGCGGCAGCGGCTGCTCGCGCGGTTCGGCGGGCTGCGCGGCGTCGTCGCGGCGAGCGTCGAGGAGCTGGCGAGCGTCGAAGGGATTTCGCACGCGCTGGCCGAGCAGATCTACAAGCAGTTGCACTGACCGCTGCGGGGCCGGGCGCCTGATGCGTTCGTCTGCGTTCTTGTGGCAGGCCGGTCGACACGGCACAATTGCGAATCCTTTACTGTCCCGGATGCCATGCCGTTCAATTTCCCGATATTCCTGACGTGGGTGCGGATCGTGCTGATTCCGCTCGTCGTCGGCGTGTTCTATCTGCCGGACACGGTGATGGGCGGCGCGCACCGCAATCTGGCAGCGGCGCTGATCTTCATCCTCGCCGCGCTGACCGACTGGTTCGACGGGTTTCTCGCGCGCAAATGGAACCAGACGTCGTCGTTCGGTGCGTTCCTCGACCCGGTCGCGGACAAGCTGATGGTGACCGCCGCACTGCTGATCCTCGTGCAGATCGCCCGTGTCGATGCGGCGATCGCGCTCGTGATCGTCGGCCGCGAGATCGCAATCTCGGCACTGCGCGAGTGGATGGCGCAGATCGGTGCGTCGAAGAGCGTCGCCGTGAACCAGCTCGGCAAGTTCAAGACCGCATGCCAGATGGTCGCGATCCCGATGCTGCTGTACTACGGTCCGCTGCCGCTCGGTATCGCGACGATCGACACGCGAGTGTGGGGCGAGTGGCTGATGTATCTCGCCGCGGTGCTGACGATCTGGTCGATGCTGTACTACATGAAACTCGCGTGGCCGCAGATCCGCGAGCGCGGCGGCGCATGACGCCGTCGCGTTCGGCACGCGCGCTCGACGCGTCGGTTTTTTGGAAAAAGGGCGGGAAAAGGCCTTGACACACGAATGTGCCTTCTACATAATCTCGCTTCTCCGCTGCACTGCGAAGCAGATGTGAAGGAAGGGCAGTGATGCGGTATGCGGGAGTAGCTCAGTTGGTAGAGCG
The DNA here is from genome assembly GCF_902499135.1 of Burkholderia dolosa. GTDB lineage: Bacteria > Pseudomonadota > Gammaproteobacteria > Burkholderiales > Burkholderiaceae > Burkholderia > Burkholderia dolosa. The sequence continues at coordinate 49 of NZ_CABVPR010000054.1, read as the reverse complement.
CAACCTTGCCAAGGTTGAGGTCGCGAGTTCGAGACTCGTCTCCCGCTCC
>NZ_CABVPR010000053.1 GCF_902499135.1 Burkholderia dolosa | reverse complement strand
GTTCGGCGAGCGATTTATGCAGGCGCGTGGATAACGTGCTGTTCAACCGCCTCGCCCACAAAAATGCGGACAGGTTCCTGCGTGCGGGTTCCGAGCAAAACAGACCTTCCACCAGCGCCCACTCGTTATCTCTCAAATCGTCGAACAGCATCATGTCCTCACCTCAGCGAAGCTAACTCCGGTGCGCTGCCCTGCGCCGCGCACTCTTCAAGCACTCGCTCATCGAGTGCCGGGTGGGGGCGTCCGGCTAGCCGGCAGCGGCGTTCCTGCATGCCTTCCGACAAGACCCTGCGCCCTGTGCGCCAGGTAATGCACGAAGCGTGCCACGTCGGGGGCGATTCCTTCGAGAGCCGCTTGGCAGCGAGCTGACGGCTAGGTCAGCTAGGGGCGTATAAGACGCCAAAATAACCCGCGGGCAAATCGGGACAATCACCAATCTTGTGCAGTTCGCCCGCGCCACGTGCGTTCGCACGATTACTGCACCGCAGCGAAACATCGGCGAGCCGTGCCGCGTTCGTCTTCGGAGCCGAATGCCGGATTAGAAATTAGAATCGCGCATCCATATCGACGATTGATGAGGGCGAGGGATGAACGTCACGCTGCGGCAGCTTCGCGTATTCATCGAGGTGGCGCGGCTGAAGAGCTTCAGCCGGGCGGGCGACGAGATCGGGCTCACACAGTCCGCGGTCAGCCGCTGCGTGCGCGAGCTCGAGGCCGAGCTCGGACTGAAGCTGATCGATCGCACGACGCGGGACGTGCAGCTGACCGACGTCGGCGGGAATCTGATCGCGAGCGTGTCGCGGCTGATCGACGATCTCGACGACACGCTGCGCGAGATTCGCGAAATCGGCGAGCAGCGTCGCGGACGCGTGATCGTTGCCGCCAGCCCGACGATCGCCTGCCGGCTGATGCCGCGCGTCGTCGCATCGTGCGAGCGCCAGTTCCCGTTCGTGACGCTCGGCCTGCGCGACGACGTGCAGAGCGACGTATTGCGCAAGGTGAAGTCGAGCGAAGCCGATTTCGGCGTCGTGATCGGCCCGCTCATGGCCGCCGACCTCGTCTGCGAGCCGTTGATGACCGATTCGTTCTGCCTGGTCGCGCGCGCCGATCATCCGCTCGCCGCGCGCGCGGAGGTGCCGTGGTCCGCGCTGAACGGCGAGCGTCTCGTGCTGCTCGACCATGCGTCGGGAAGCCGGCCGCTGATCGACGCCGCGCTCGCCGCTCATCAGGTCAGCGCGACGGTCATGCAGGAGCTCGGGCATTCGGCGACGGTATTCGGGCTCGTCGAGGCCGGCATCGGCGTCAGCGTGCAGCCGTGGCTGTCGCTGCCGCTGCCGGCCGGATCGACGCTCGTCGCTCGGCCGCTCGTGCCGCGTACCGAGCGCACCGTCGAACTGGTGCGCCGCCGCGACCGGTCGCTGTCGCCGGCCGCCCAGGCGATCTGGGAGCTCCTGCGACAGATGCCGGCGCGCGCCGAGGATCTCGACTGACGCGCGCCTGCGCGCGGCCGGCCGGTACACTACGCGGATCGCATTTCTCAGCGGCGGTCTCCGATGACGCATTCCGCAGACATCTTCCCGGCGACGGATGAGCCGATTGCCCGCCGAGCAGTGCGCGAACTGCGTCCGTCGCTGATCCGCGAGGTCGCGAACGCGGGCTTCGGCGTGCCGGACGTGCTGCCGTTCTGGTTCGGCGAATCCGATCGCGTGACGCCGGGATTCATCCGCGATGCGGCCGCCGCCGCGCTGCGCGACGGCGCAACCTTCTATACGCACAATCTCGGCACGATGCCGCTGCGCGACGCGATCGCCGCGTACGTGAGCGCCCGTCACGGCGCGACGGCGGCCGATACGATCGCCGTGACGAGTTCGGGCGTGAGTGCGCTGATGCTGGCCGCGCAATTGGTGGTCGGTCCGGGCGAGCGGGTGGTTGCGGTCACGCCGTTGTGGCCGAATCTCGTCGAGATTCCGAAGATCCTCGGCGCGCGCGTCGAATGCGTGCCGCTACGCTACGGTGACGCCGGCTGGCAGCTCGACGTCGATCGCCTGCTCGCCGCGTTGACGCCCGACACGCGGCTGCTGCTGATCAATTCGCCGAACAATCCGACCGGTTGGACGATGTCGCGCGACGACCGGCGCGCGGTGCTCGCGCATTGCCGGCGGCACGGAATCTGGCTGGTCGCCGACGAGGTGTACGAGCGTCTCGCGTTCGGCGCGGATGGCGCGCCGTCGTTCCTCGATATCGCGTCGCGCGACGAGCGCGTCATCGTCATGAATTCGTTCTCGAAGGCGTGGGCGATGACCGGCTGGCGGCTCGGCTGGCTCGTCGCGCCTGCCGCGGTCATCGACGACCTGTCGAAGCTCGTCGAGTACAACACGTCGTGCGCGCCGGGCTTCGTACAGGCGGCGGGCGTCGCGGCGCTGCGCGACGGCGAGCCGTTCGTGCAGTCCTTCGTCGCGTCGCTGCACGACGCGCGCGACCACCTGGTCGACGCGCTGCGGACGTTGCCGGGTGTCGACGTGCGGCCTCCGTCGGGCGCGATGTACGTGTTTCTGCGCGTGCCGGGCGCCGACGACAGCCTCGCGTTCTGCAAGGCGCTGGTGCGCGACGCGGGCCTCGGCCTCGCGCCCGGACGCGCGTTCGGCCCTGAAGGAGAAGGGTTCGTCCGCTGGTGTTACGCGTGCGATCCGGCGCGGCTCGATGCAGGCGTCGAGCGGCTGCAGCGCTTTCTCGCGCGCCGCGCCGCCGTTCGTTGAAGTGGGGCGCAAGCGTGCGGGACGCGCGGTCGGCGGCCCGTTCGGCTTATCTTTACGCACCGGGCAATTTTGCGTAATATGGCGCTCAGTCACGCGGTTCCGTCGTTGAATCGTGCTGTTCCGTCCGGTTTGGGCCTGGCTTGAAGTTGGTTCGCTGCCCCCGGTTCGTGCTCCCATCAATATGACCGATCAGAATCGGGCGAGCGCGTCTTCCGTTCCTTTCGTCTGTTTGTTGATCCGGTTCGTTTGACCACAGGGTCTGGCCTAGCTGCATGAATACCCAAGAGGCGAAGATCGTCCTCGAGACTGCTTTGATCTGTGCGCAGGAACCGCTGAAGCTCGGCGACTTGCGCAAGCTCTTTGCCGACGGCGTGTCGGCTGACACGGTCCGCACGTTGCTCGAAGATCTGAAACAGGATTGGTCCGGCCGGGGCGTCGAACTGGTCGCGCTCGCGAGCGGATGGCGCTTCCAGAGCAAGCCGGCGATGCGCCATTTTCTGGATCGCCTGCATCCCGAGAAGCCGCCGAAATATTCGCGCGCGGTGCTCGAAACGCTCGCGATCATTGCGTACCGGCAGCCGGTCACGCGGGGCGACATCGAAGAGATTCGCGGCGTCACGGTGAATACGCAGGTAGTCAAGCAGCTCGAAGATCGCGGCTGGATCGAGGTGATCGGGCATCGCGACGTGCCGGGACGGCCGGCGCTTTATGCGACGACCAAGCAGTTCCTCGACGACCTCGGACTGAAGGCGCTCGACGATCTGCCCGCGCTCGAGGAGCCCGCAGCGAACATCGAAGCCGCGCTGCTCGCGCAGCAGGCGATGGATTTCGAAGGCGATGCGCCGGTCGGCGAAGCGGTGCCTGACGCCGGCGGCGCTGCAGCGAACGCCGACGGCGCGCACGCGGGGCCCGGTGACGAATCTTCGGGAGCGTCGACCGACGCCCCGGACGACACGGCGACGGACGTCGCGTCGACGCAGGAAACACCGAACCGCGATACGCTCGATGCTGATCGCGGGGAAACCGAACAGGCCAGCGCCGAAGCAGCGCCGGCCGGCGTGCAGCCCGAGCCGCTGCGCGCGCAATGGAACGAGGAAGATCGCAAGCCGGCCGCCGAAACGGTTGCCGGACACGCAGCGGAAGCGGCCGGCGACATGCCGGGCGAGGCCGGCCAGGCCGACGCCTCCCGTGCCGCGGAAGGCGAGATGCCGGACAACACGTCCGACAGTCTTGCCGACGCCGTACGAAGCGCCAGCGCGCCTATCGGCGCCGACGCGCTGCCGGACGACGAAGCAGAACCCGAACAGCGTCGCGCCTGATCGCGGCCAACTTCTTGCCGCGCCCGTGCCGGGCGCGAGACCTGACATTTTGAGGTTGTTTTGACAGATATCCACGATATTGAATCGTCCGCGCCTGCCGTGCAGGCAGCGCGTGCCGACGATGCGCCGGAGCAGGACGCTCCGGCCGCCGGCGGCGACGAACGCCCCCGCCGCGGCCTGCGGCGCGGCCCGCGCAGCCTGATTGCGCGTCGTCGCGCAGCGGCCAAATCGAAGGGCGCGGAAGGCGAGCCGCAAGGCACCGAGGGCGCGGATGCGCCGCCGCCGGCCGACGCCGCGGAAGCGCAGCCGGCGCGCCCGCCTCGCAAGGAAGGCGCGGCCAAGGGTGGTCGCAAGCCGGCCGGCAAGCGCGAAGGCGCGGCGAAGGGCGGTCAGGGCCGCCGCGGCGGCGCGCCGAAGGCCGACAGCCCGAAGGTCGATGCCGATGCGGGCCAGGACGACCTGTTCGCGTACGTGACGTCGCCGGCATTCGATGCCGACAACGCGGCCGGCGGCAGCGGCGTGCGTGCGCCGATGCTGCGTCGCGGCCGCAATCAGCCGGCCAACAAGCGCGTGCTGTCGCCGGACGACGACGCGCCGAAGCTCCACAAGGTGCTCGCGGAAGCCGGCATGGGCTCGCGCCGCGAAATGGAAGAGCTGATCATCGCGGGCCGCGTGTCGGTCAACGGCGAACCTGCGCACATCGGCCAGCGCATCATGCCGACCGACCAGGTGCGGATCAACGGCAAGCCGGTGAAGCGCAAGCTGCCGAACAAGCCGCCGCGCGTGCTGCTCTACCACAAGCCGACCGGCGAGATCGTCAGTCACGCGGATCCGGAAGGCCGTCCGTCGGTGTTCGATCGTCTGCCGCCGATGAAGACGGCGAAATGGCTCGCGGTAGGCCGTCTCGATTTCAACACCGAAGGCTTGCTGATGCTGACGACGTCGGGCGACCTCGCGAACCGCTTCATGCACCCGCGCTACAGCGTGGAGCGTGAATACGCTGTGCGCGTGGTCGGCGAACTGACCGAAAGCGCGCGCCAGAAACTGCTGCACGGCATCGAGCTGGACGACGGCCCGGCGAACTTCCTGCGCATCCGCGATGGCGGCGGCGAAGGGACGAATCATTGGTATCACGTCGCGCTTGCGGAAGGCCGCAATCGCGAAGTGCGCCGGATGTTCGAGGCGGTCGGCCTGATGGTGAGCCGCCTGATTCGTACGCGGCACGGCCCGATCGCACTGCCGCGCGGGCTGAAGCGCGGTCGTTGGGAGGAGCTCGACGAGGCGCAGGTCCGCAAGCTGATGGCGACGGTCGGCCTGAAGGCGCCGTCCGACGACAAGGGCAAGCGCGGCGGCGCCGGGCAGTCCGAGCGCCGGCAGCCCGATCCGATGCAGACGTCGATGGGTTTCATCAATCGCGAGCCGGTGCTGACGACGCACGGCCAGCTCGACCAGCCGCGTCGCGGCGGCCGGCGCGGCGGGCCCGGCATGCCGGGCCTGAGCGGCTACGGCAGCCTGCCGGTGGCGCCGTCCTACGGCAACCGCATCGGCGGTCGCGATGTCGACGGCAATCGCGCGTCGTATGGCGCGGGCCCGAAACGCGACGGCGCGGGCGGCAAGCGGGGCGGCAAGGGCGGCAATCGCAACCCGAACGGCAATCGCGCCGACGGCGCCGGTAACGGCGGGGCACGAGGCGGTCAGCGCCCTCAGCGCAATCGCTCGCGCGGTCGCTGAGCATTCCGACGCGCGGCGACCAAGCCGCCGACGCGTCGGGCGAACGCGGCGCCGTCCGGTTTCCCCGATTCGGCGCCTTGCATTTCGCGCGTTCGGCTGCATTTAGGTTGCATGCTTTTGCGCGGCCGGGATTATTTCCGATATTTTGTGCGGCCGGCCAAGTCGCATCGCGGTGCGACCTCCGTGCTTTTTCATGTTCGGCCTGAAGCTGCGCGCCGGGCGCCGGTTTTAGCGCCTGGCTTGGCGTCTGCGTCAAAAATCGCTATAATCGCAGAGTCGCTGGGCGTACGGATTCAATGTGCGGCTCAGGTGCGACCACCAGTAAGAAGATGGGCGTTCCGCCCATTTTTTTTTGCTGAAACGGTTAGGCATCTCGGGTAGCGCTTCCTGCGCCGGCTAAGGCGCGCGCCCGCGGGTGAATCGCGAGCGGCGGGCGCGAACACCTGAGAGGACACTGTGCAACTGACGGAACTGATAGAAACCACGGTCACCGGGCTCGGCTACGAGCTGGTGGATCTCGAGCGCACCGGGCGCGGCATGCTGTGCATCTATATCGATCAGCCTGCCGGCATCTCGCTCGACGACTGCGAAAAGGTTACGCGTCAGCTCCAGCACGTCTTGACGGTCGAAAACATCGATTACGAACGGCTCGAAGTCTCGTCCCCGGGGCTCGACCGCCCGTTGAAGAAGCTGGCCGACTTCGAGCGCTTCGCCGGCAGCGAAGTTTCCGTGACCTTGAAAAAGCCGCTGGACGGGCGCAAGACGTACCGGGGCATTCTGCACGCGCCGAACGGCGAAACGATCGGTTTGGAATTTGAGAGGAAGAAGGGCGAGGCGGCCATGCTGGATTTCACGCTGGCCGATATCGACAAAGCCCGCCTGATTCCGCAAGTTGACTTTAGGAGCCGCAAATAATGAGTCGCGAAGTGTTGATGCTGGTGGATGCGCTGGCGCGCGAGAAAAACGTCGACAAGGATGTGGTGCTGGGCGCCCTCGAGGCTGCGCTCGCGTCCGCGTCCAAGAAGCTGTTCGACGAAGGCGCCGAAATCCGCGTCCATATCGATCGCGAGAGCGGTGAGCACGAAACCTTCCGTCGCTGGCTCGTCGTGCCGGACGAGGCAGGCTTGCAAGAGCCGGATCGCGAGATCCTGCTGTTCGAGGCACGCGAGCAGAAGCCCGACGTCGAAGTCGGCGAGTACATCGAGGAACCCGTCCCGTCGATCGAATTCGGCCGGATCGGTGCGCAGGCCGCGAAGCAGGTGATCCTGCAGAAGGTGCGCGACGCGGAGCGCGAGCAGATCCTGAACGACTATCTCGAGCGCGGCGAAAAGATCATGACCGGCACGGTGAAGCGTCTCGACAAGGGCAACTTCATCGTCGAATCGGGGCGCGTCGAAGCGCTGCTGCGCCGCGACCAGCTGATTCCGAAGGAAAACCTGCGCGTGGGCGACCGCGTGCGCGCGTACATCGCGAAGGTCGACCGCACCGCGCGCGGCCCGCAGATCGAACTGTCGCGCACCGCGCCCGAATTCCTGATGAAGCTGTTCGAGATGGAAGTGCCGGAGATCGAGCAGGGCCTGCTCGAGATCAAGGCTGCCGCCCGCGATCCGGGCGTGCGCGCGAAGATCGGCGTCATCGCGTACGACAAGCGGATCGATCCGATCGGCACCTGCGTCGGCATTCGCGGTTCGCGCGTGCAGGCAGTGCGCAATGAGCTCGGTGGCGAAAACATCGACATCGTGCTATGGTCGGAAGATCCCGCCCAGTTCGTGATCGGCGCGCTCGCGCCGGCAGCCGTCCAGTCGATCGTCGTCGATGAAGAAAAACATTCGATGGACGTCGTCGTCGACGAGAACGAGCTGGCTGTCGCGATCGGCCGCAGCGGTCAGAACGTTCGCCTTGCCAGCGAGCTGACCGGCTGGCAGATCAACATCATGACGCCGGACGAATCCGCGCTGAAGCAGGGCGAAGAACGCGACCGGCTGCGCACGCTGTTCATGACGCGTCTCGACGTCGACGAAGAAGTTGCCGACATCCTGATCGACGAAGGCTTCACGAGCCTCGAAGAGATCGCCTACGTGCCGCTCAACGAAATGCTCGAAATCGAGGCGTTCGACGAGGACACCGTGCACGAGCTGCGCAATCGCGCACGCGACGCGTTGCTGACGATGGCGATCGCGAACGAAGAAAAGGTCGAGAATGCTGCGCTGGATCTGAAGAGCCTCGACGGCGTGACGCCGGAGCTGCTCGCGAAACTGGCCGAACACGGTGTGCAGACGCGCGACGATCTCGCCGAGCTGGCAGTGGATGAACTGGTCGACATGACCGGGATGGAAGAGGATGCCGCTAAGGCGTTGATCATGAAAGCACGTGAACACTGGTTCCAGTGAGAAATGACCATGGCGCACTGATTTGATGGCGGCCGTATGGCCTGACCCGATGCTAACCGCAAGGAATCGGTCCTTGCACTAAGAGGAATGAATGGCGAGTAACAACGTAGCCCAATTTGCCGCGGAACTGAAAATGCCTGCTGGTGTGCTGCTCGAACAGCTGCAGGCAGCGGGCGTCCAGAAAGCGAGTGAAGACGATGCGCTGTCCGAGTCGGACAAGGCGCGTCTGCTCGATCATTTGCGCAAGTCGCACGGCGCAACCGACGGCGACAAGCGCAAGATCACGCTGACCCGCAAGCATACGTCGGAGATCAAGCAGTCTGACGCGACGGGCAAGGCTCGCACCATTCAGGTCGAGGTGCGCAAGAAGCGCACGTTCGTCAAGCGTGACGACGTGAGCGATGTCGCGGAACCGGGTCAGGCTCAGGTCGCCGAAGCGGACGACGATGCAGATCTGAAGCGTCGTGAGGAAGAGGCGCGCCGCGAGGCCGAGCTGCTCGAAAAGCAGGCGCAGGAACTGCGCGAGCGTCAGGAGCGCCTCGAGCGCGAGGAAGCGGAGCGCCGTGCCCGTGAGGAAGCGGCCGAAGCCGAACGTCGTCGCGCCGAGGAAGAAGCGGCGGCGAAGCGCGCGGCGACCGAAGCGGCCGCTCGGCAGGCGGCTGCGCAGCAGGCCGCCGAGGCGAAGCAGGAAGCGCCGAATGCGCAGGACGAAGCGCGTGCGGCCGCCGAACGTGCGGCGCAGCGCGAAGCGGCGAAGAAGGCCGAAGATGCTGCCCGCGAGGCGGCGGACAAGGCGCGCGCCGAGCAGGAAGAAATCCGCAAGCGCCGCGAGGCGGCCGAGGCCGAAGCGCGTGCGATCCGCGAGATGATGAACACGCCGCGCAAGGCCGTCGTCAAGGCACCCGAACCGCCGAAGCCGGCCGAGGCACCGAAGCCCGCGGAAGCGAAGGGCACGCTGCACAAGCCGGCGAAGCCGGCGGGTGCGACCGCGCAGGCGCGTCCGGCCGTGAAGAAGCCGGCCGGCGCGGCGCCGGCGGCGACGCAGGCGCCGGCTGGCGCGGGCGACCGCAACAAGAAGCCGGGCGGCGGCAAGGGCGGCTGGCAGGACGACGCGGCGAAGCGCCGCGGCATCAAGACGCGCGGCGATTCGAGCGGCGGCGTCGACCGCGGCTGGCGCGGCGGCCCGAAGGGTCGCGGCCGGCACCAGGACAGCGCATCGACGTTCCAGGCGCCGACCGAGCCGATCGTCCGTGAAGTGCACGTGCCGGAAACCATTTCGGTTGCCGATCTCGCGCACAAGATGTCGATCAAGGCCTCCGAAGTCATCAAGGTGATGATGAAGATGGGCCAGATGGTGACGATCAACCAGGTGCTCGACCAGGAAACGGCGATGATCGTCGTCGAGGAACTGGGCCACCGCGCGCTCGCCGCGAAGCTGGACGATCCGGAAGCGCTGCTCGTCGAAGGCGAGACGGGCACCGATGCGGAGCAACTGCCGCGTCCGCCGGTCGTCACGGTGATGGGCCACGTCGACCACGGCAAGACCTCGCTGCTCGACTACATCCGCCGCGCGAAGGTGGCGGCCGGCGAAGCGGGCGGCATTACGCAGCACATCGGCGCTTACCACGTCGAAACGCCGCGCGGCGTGATCACGTTCCTCGATACGCCGGGTCACGAGGCGTTCACGGCAATGCGGGCACGCGGTGCGAAGGCCACCGATATCGTGGTGCTGGTGGTCGCGGCCGACGACGGCGTGATGCCGCAGACGAAGGAAGCGATCGCCCACGCGAAGGCGGGCGGCGTGCCGATCGTCGTGGCGATCAACAAGATCGACAAGCCGGAAGCGAATCCGGATCGCGTGAAGCAGGAGCTCGTCGCCGAAGGCGTCGTGCCGGAAGAGTACGGCGGCGATTCGCCGTTCGTGCCGGTGTCGGCGAAGACGGGTGCCGGTATCGACGATCTGCTCGAAAACGTGCTGCTGCAGGCCGAAGTGCTCGAGCTGAAGGCGCCGGTCGAAGCGCCGGCGAAGGGCATCGTGATCGAAGCGAAGCTCGACAAGGGCAAGGGCCCGGTCGCGACGATCCTCGTGCAGTCGGGCACGCTGAACCGCGGCGACATCGTGCTTGCCGGCACGGCGTACGGCCGCGTGCGGGCGATGCTCGACGAGAACGGCAAGCCGACGAAGGAAGCCGGCCCGTCGATCCCGGTCGAAATCCAGGGTCTGTCGGAAGTGCCGGGCGCAGGCGAGGAAGTGATCGTGCTGCCGGACGAGCGCAAGGCGCGCGAAATCGCGCTGTTCCGCCAGGGCAAGTTCCGCGACGTCAAGCTGGCCAAGCAGCAGGCCGCGAAGCTCGAAAGCATGCTCGAGCAGATGGGCGAAGGCGAAGTGCAGAACCTGCCGCTCATCATCAAGGCAGACGTACAGGGTTCGCAGGAAGCGCTCGTGCAGTCGCTGCTCAAGCTGTCGACCGACGAAGTGCGCGTGCAGATCGTGCACAGCGCAGTGGGCGGCATCAGCGAAAACGACGTCAACCTCGCGACGGCATCGAAGGCGGTCATCATCGGCTTCAACACGCGTGCGGATGCACAGGCGCGCAAGCTGGCCGAGGCGAACGGCATCGACATCCGCTACTACAACATCATCTACGACGCAGTGGATGAGGTGAAGGCGGCGATGTCCGGCATGCTGGCGCCGGAGAAGCGCGAAGTCGTGACCGGCATGGTCGAGGTGCGCCAGGTGTTCAAGGTGCCGAAGATCGGTACGGTTGCCGGCTGTATGGTCACCGACGGTGTGGTCAAGCGCTCGTCTTCGGTTCGCGTGCTGCGCAACAACGTCGTGATCTTCACGGGCGAGCTCGAATCGCTGAAGCGCTTCAAGGACGACGTGAAGGAAGTGAAGCAAGGCTTCGAGTGCGGCATGTCGGTGAAGAATTTCAACGACATCGTCGAAGGCGACCAGTTCGAAGTCTTCGAAGTGACCGAAGTCGCGCGGACGCTGTAATCGTCGCGCAGCGGCTCATGGGGCGGGGCAGGCTTGGGCCTGTCCCGCCCATTTTCATGGCGGTGTGCCGCAGGCTCGCCGCTTCATCCTGATAAGCAGATCACGGATCGATCATGTCCAGGAAACGTACTTCCCCGAATCGCAACGTTCAGATCGCCGACCAGATTCAGCGCGATCTGTCCGAACTCATCATGCGCGAGGTCAAGGATCCGCGCATCGGCATCGTGACCATCCAGAGCGTGGAGCTCACGCCGGACTACGCGCACGCGAAAGTGTATTTCACCGCGCTGACCGGCGATCCCGCATCGACGCAGGATGCGCTGAATCACGCGTCAGGTCATCTGCACAACCTGCTGTTCAAGCGCCTGCACATCCACACGGTGCCGACGCTGCACTTCCATTACGACCGGACGATCGAGAAGGCCGTCGAGATGTCGCGGCTGATCAAGGAAGCGAACTCGACGCGTGCGAAGGACGACGACGAGGCCGACGCGGCCGCCAAGGACGACTGAGCTCGACCGGCCTATGACGACTGCAGCAACCCCGCGTCCGCGCGTGCCGCGGCGCGCGCTCGACGGCGTGCTTCTGCTCGACAAGCCGGTCGGCCTGTCGAGCAACGATGCGCTGATCCGCGCGAAGCGCCTGCTTCTCGCGAAGAAGGCCGGCCACACCGGCACGCTCGATCCGCTGGCCTCCGGCTTGTTGCCGCTGTGCTTCGGCGAGGCGACGAAGTTTTCGCAGGACTTGCTCGATGCGGACAAGACCTACGAAGCAACGATGCGTCTCGGCGTGCGCACGGCCACCGGCGACGCGGAGGGCGAAGTGCTCGACACGCGGCGCGTCGAGTGCGATCGCGCGGCCGTCGAAGCGGCGCTCGCGCGCTTCACCGGCGAGATCGTGCAGGTGCCGCCGATGTACTCGGCACTCAAGCGCGACGGCAAGCCGTTGTACGAATATGCGCGCGCGGGCCAGACCGTCGAGCGCGAAGGCCGCACCGTGACGATCCATGCGCTGGACCTGCTCGCGTGTACGCTGCCGGACGTGACGTTTCGCGTGACGTGCAGCAAGGGCACGTACGTGCGCACGTTGGCCGAGGATATCGGCGAGGCGCTCGGCTGCGGCGCGCATCTGACGATGCTGCGCCGAACCGGCGTCGGCGCGCTGACGCTCGAGCATGCGGTGACGCTCGACGCGCTTTCCGATGCCGACGAAGTCGCGCGCGACGCGTGGCTGCAGCCGGTCGATGCATTGCTGTCGACGCTCGAGCTCGTTCGCCTCGACGAAACGAGTGCGAAGCGGTTTCTGCACGGCCAGCGCTTGCCGCTGTCGGCGCTGCCAACGATCGACGCGGCCGACGGCGAGCGCGTGCGTGTGTACGACGCGACGCGGCTGCTCGGCGTCGCGCGCAAGGCGAACGGCGTGCTCGCGCCGGAGCGGCTCGTCGTGACGGCGGCCTGATCGCGCGGCGCGTTTCATCGGAACGAAAAAAATCCCGGTCGATTCGACCGGGATTTTTCGTTTGGGCGCGCGCACGAGCGCGCTGCGTCAGTGCGCGGCCGACGCCGCTGCACCCGCATCGCCGCCGCCCGCACGTTCGGGCTTCGTGATCCAGATCAGCGCGATCAGCAGCACGAAGATCGCCGCCGAAATGTAGAACAGATCGTTCACGCCGAGTTGCGCGGCCTGCTGCGTGGCCATGTTGTTGATCAGCCCATGCGCCTGCTCGCGCGTGAGCCCGAGATTGCCCATCTGCGTGACGGCCTGGTTGAACGTCGGGTTGTACGGATTGGCCTGCTCGACCAATTGCGCGTGGTGGAAGTTGTTCCGGTGATCCCACGCCGTCTGGAAGATCGACGTGCCGATACCGCCGCACATGATCCGCACGAAGTTCGACAGTCCGGACGCCGCCGGGATCCGATGGCCGGGCAAGCCGGACAGCGTGATCGACACGAGCGGGATGAAGAACCCGGCCATCGCGATGCCCTGCACGAGCGTCGGCAGCGTCAGCGACCATTCGTCGACGCCGGTTGTATAGCGCGAACGCATCCAGAAGCACAGCGCGAACGTCAGGAACGCCGCGGTCGCGATATAGCGCGGGTCGGTGCGCGGCAGGAATTTGCCGGTCAGCGGCGACAGCAGAATCGCGAACAGTCCGACCGGCGCCATCACGAGACCGGCGTCGGTCGCGGTGTAGCCGATCTGCGTCTGCAGCCACAGCGGCAGCAGCACGAGGTTGCCGAAGTAGAGCCCGTAGCCGACCGCCAGCGCAATCGTGCCGCCCGTGAAGTTCCGGATGCGGAACAGCGACAGATCGACGACCGGATGTTCGGCCGTCAGCTCCCAGATCACGAAGAACGCGAACGCGACGATCGCGATCAGCGCGAGCGCGACGATCGTCGTCGACGCGAACCAGTCGAGATCCTTGCCCTTGTCGAGCATGATCTGCAGCGAGCCGACCCACAGCACGAGCAGCGCAAGACCGACGCCGTCGATCGGTGCGCGGCGTACGACTGATTCGCGCTGGCGATAGATCGTCCACGTCGCCAGCGCGGCCGCGATGCCGACCGGGATGTTCACGTAGAAGATCCACGGCCACGAGTAGTTGTCCGAGATCCATCCGCCGAGGATCGGCCCGGCGACCGGCGCGATCAGCGTGGTCATCGACCATAGCGCGAGCGCCATCGGCGCTTTCGCGCGCGGATAGCTCGCGAGCAGCAGCGATTGCGACAGCGGAATCATCGGCCCCGCGACCGCGCCCTGGATCACGCGCGACGCGAGCAGGAACGGCAGGTTCGGCGACAGCCCGCACATCCACGACGAGATCACGAACAGGATGATCGATGCGAGGAACAGGCGCACCTGCCCGAAGCGGTCGGTCAGCCAGCCGGTCAGCGGCACGGAGATCGCGTTCGCGACCGCGAACGACGTGATGACCCACGTGCCCTGATCGGACGACACGCCGAGGTCGCCCGAGATGGTCGGGATCGCGACGTTCGCGATCGACGTGTCGAGCACGTTCATGAACACCGCGAGCGACACCGCGATCGTGCCGATCACGAGTTGCCCGCCCTGCAAGGGCGGGTGCGAGACAGGAGCCTGTGCCATGTCGGTAGATTTCCGGGAGCGGAGCGGTTACATCATCTTCGCGGCGGCGTTCGACTTCGCCGCGGCCGGCGCCGGCGCGTTGCCGCCCGCGTTCTCGGCGATGATTCGTGCGATTTCGGCGTCGGCTTCGTCGCCGTACTTCGCGAACACGTTGGTTTCGTAGACGGTATTCGGCACGTTGACGAGCTGATCGCCGCGTTCGTCCTTGATGTTCACGTCGACCTGCATCGACAGACCGATGCGCAGCGGATGCTTGTCGAGCTCCTTCGGATCGAGCTCGATGCGCACCGGCAGGCGCTGCACGACCTTGATCCAGTTGCCGGTCGCGTTCTGCGCGGGCAGCAGCGAGAACGCCGAGCCCGTGCCGGCCGAGAAGCCGACCACCTTGCCGTGATAGACGACCGACGAGCCGTAGATGTCGGCCGTCAGCTCGACCGGCTGCCCGACGCGCATGTGCTTGAGCTGCACTTCCTTGAAGTTCGCGTCCACCCACACCGCATTCAGCGGCACGACCGACATCAGCGGATTGCCCGGCGACACGCGCTGGCCGACCTGCACCGAGCGCTTCGCGACGTAGCCGGTGACCGGCGCGGGCAGCACGTTGCGCGCATTCGCGAGGTAGGCGTCGCGCACCTTCGCCGCCGCGGCGAGTACGTTCGGGTGCGATGCGATCGTCGTATTCGCGGTCAGCGCGCGGTTCGACGCGAGCTGCTGCTGCGCGGCGTCGAGCGAAGCCTGCGCGGCGCGCACGGCATCGCGCGCATGCGAGATTTCTTCCTGCGACACGGCACCTGTCTGCGCGACGGCGAGGCGGCGGCGCAGGTCGTCCTGTGCCTTCGACAGGTCGGACTGGCGCAGCGCGACTTGCGCACGGTACTGATCGTCGTTGACGAACAGGCCGCGCACCTGGCGCACCGTCTGCGCGAGATTCGCTTCGGCCTGCTGCAGCGCGACCTGCGAATCGGCCGGGTCGAGCACGACGAGCGGATCGCCGGCCTTGACCGTCTGCGTGTCGTCGGCCTTCACCGCGATCACGGTGCCGGTGACCTGCGGCGTGATCTGCACGACGTTGCCGTTCACGTATGCGTCGTCGGTCTCCTCATGGAAGCGCGCGACGAGGAAGTAGTACAGCCCGTATGCGATCGCCGCGATCACGATGACCGCGACGAGCAGCATCATCATTCGCTTGCGCTTGCCGTTGTTCTGCGGCTGGGCGCTGGCGGCGTTTTGTTGAGGGTCGCTCATGGCGATTTTCTCCGTCCGTTATTTCGAGTGTCTGCGTAGTGGTGGCGCCGGCTCAGTTGGCGGCTTGCTTGGCCGGCGCGGCTGCGTCGGGCGCGGCGAGGCGCGTGCCGGTCGCGTCGAAGCCGCCGCCGAGCGCCTTGATCAGTGCGAGCTGCATGTCGCGCCGGCGCATCTTCAGGTTGGTCACCGTCTGCTCGGATGCGAGGCGGTTGCTGTCCGCGGTCAATACCTGCAGCTGCGGGGACAGGCCGGCCTTGTAGCGGATCACCGCGAGGTCGTACGCGCGCGTGGCCGCGTCGAGCGCACGCTGCGCGTCGCTCATCTGGCGGTCGATCGCGCGGATCGACGCGACCTGCGTGGCGACGTCGTTCAGCGCGCTGATCAGCGTCTGGTTGTAGTTCGCGACCGACAGGTCGAAGTCCGCATAACGACCCTTCAACTGCGCGCGCAGCGCACCGGCGTCGAAGATCGGCAGGTGGATCGCCGGGCCGAACTGCGCCTGACGGCTTGCGAAGTTCAGGAATTTGCCCCAGCCGAACGCATCGAAGCCGAAGCCGGCCGCGAGGTTCACGTCGGGGAAGAACTCGGCCTTCGCTTCCTTCACGTCGTGCATCGCGGCCTCGACCTGCCAGCGCGCGGCGACGATGTCCGGGCGGCGTGACACGAGATCCGCCGGCAGATTGTCGGGCAGCGCGACCGCGCCGGTCGGATCCAGCACCGGTGCGGCGATCTGCAGCCCGCGGTCGGGGCCCTTGCCGAGCAGCGCGGCGAGCTGGTAGCGCACCGTCGTGATCTGGCCGTCGAGATCGGACAGCGACGCCTGCGTGGTCGCGATGTTGCCGCGCGCGGTCTGGCGTTCGACGTTCGTATCGAGACCGGCCGACACGCGGCCTTCGGTGATCTTGCCGACCGTCTCGCGGTTCGAGATTTCGCGTTGCGCGATGTCGCGCAGCGCATAGAGCTGCGCGAGCGAGTTGTAGGTGCGCGCGACCGACGACGCGAGCGTGATGCGTGCCTGCTGCATGTCGGCTTCGGCGGCTTTCTCCTGCGACACGGCGGTGCGCAGCCGCTCGCGGTTCTTGCCCCACAGATCGAGTTCCCACGACGCGCTGGCGAGCACGTTGTTCTCGCTGTACCACTGGCCGCCGTACGGCGGCGGAAACAGCGCGTTCGACGAATACAGCTCGCGCGTCCACGAGTAGCTCGCTTCCGCCTTCGGCAGCAGGTTCGAGCGCGACGATTCGATATACGACGACGCTTTCGCAATGCGCGCCTGCGCCTGCGCCTGCGCGATCGACGGATTGCCGGCGAGCGCTTCGTCGATCAGCTTCGGCAGCTGCGGATCGCCGAACTGGCTTGCCCAGTCGAGCGACGGCCATTGACCGCCTTGGGCGGGAAGACTCTGTGCGGTCTCGAATTGCGACGCGGGCGCGATCTGCTTGTCGCTCTTGATGCCGATGTAGTTTGCGCAGCCGGCCAGTGCGAGCGCGGCGACCGCCGCGGCGACGGCGGCGCGGCACGATCCGGCGCGCACGGACAACGGGGAGGTTTTCATCGCGCTGACCCCTGACTCGGAATGAATGATGGACACTGCAAGGATTTCCTTACATTAATCTGTCAAAAGTGATTGTTATGGCAACTATTGCGCGTTGGCGGTGCAGGCGGTCTCGCAATAGTTGCCGAGAATCCGCCGCAGCATGCTCTTGAGGAACCCGACTTCCTCCGGCGTAAAGCCGTCCAGCAACTGGTCCAGCACGCTGCGGAAGATCGCGGGCAGCCGCTCGGCCAGTGCGCGGCCTTCGTCGGTCAGCTCGAGGCGCACGACGCGACGGTCCTCGATGCTGCGTACGCGGCACAGCAGGCCGCGTTTCTCGACCCGGTCGAGCAGCCGCGTGACCGCGCTCGCGTCGATCGCGTATTCGCGCGCGAGCTCTGCGGCCGTCGAGCATTTGCCGACCGCGATCATGAACAGCATGCTCGCCTGCGTACCCGTGATGCCGAGCTCTTCCTGCGTGCGCTGCGTGACGAGATTCGTCATCAGCGACTTCACGCGCGACATCAGATAGCCGACGCTGTCGTTCATCTGATACGACGACAGCGGCGAAACGGGCGACTGGGAAGAAGAATCCGACATAAAACCCTGAGACTGCAATAGTTGACTAGGCAGCAGTATAGGCACAATTGCTTGCCGCGGCAAATGTTAATCGAACGGGTGTCGGCGCGCTTTGCACGCCGGAATTTCCTTATGGAGATAAGGGTCTTTGGCGCAGGCGCGCGTGCGGCGCGGGAGCGTAGCAGAGCGCGGCCGGCGGGAATCGCGCGAAGCAGGGCGGCAGATTCGGTCGATATGCTGCGTCGCACGGTGCGCGCGGCTCTCGACATCCTTGCGTGCTATAATTTGAGGCTTTCCAAGCTGCAACGCGCACGCACGTGAAGAACGAGCGTGCGCGTTTGCGCGTTCACACGATTTTCAGGTTTCTATGACCCGCGCCCTTCGCAACATCGCCATCATCGCCCACGTCGACCACGGCAAGACCACGCTCGTCGACCAACTGCTCCGCCAGTCCGGCACCTTCCGCGAGAACCAGCAGGTTGCCGAACGGGTGATGGACTCGAACGACATCGAAAAGGAGCGCGGGATCACGATTCTCGCGAAGAACTGCGCGGTCGAATACGAAGGTACGCACATCAACATCGTGGACACGCCGGGGCACGCGGATTTCGGCGGCGAGGTGGAGCGCGTGCTGTCGATGGTCGACTCGGTGCTGCTGCTGGTCGACGCGGTCGAGGGTCCGATGCCGCAGACGCGCTTCGTCACGAAGAAGGCGCTCGCACTCGGCCTGAAGCCGATCGTCGTCGTCAACAAGATCGATCGTCCGGGCGCGCGGATCGACTGGGTCATCAACCAGACGTTCGACCTGTTCGACAAGCTCGGCGCGACCGAGGAGCAGCTCGATTTCCCGATCGTCTACGCATCGGGCCTGAACGGCTACGCATCGCTCGATCCGGCTGCGCGCGAAGGCGACATGCGCCCGCTGTTCGAGGCGATCCTCGCGCACGTGCCGGTTCGCCCGGCCGATCCCGACGCGCCGCTCCAGCTGCAGATCACGTCGCTCGATTATTCGACGTACGTCGGCCGGATCGGCGTGGGCCGCATCACGCGCGGCCGCATCAAGCCGGGCCAGCAGGTCGTGATGCGCTTCGGTCCGGAAGGCGAGGTGCTGAACCGCAAGATCAACCAGGTGCTGTCGTTCAAGGGGCTCGAGCGCGTGCAGGTCGAGTCGGCCGAAGCCGGCGACATCGTGCTGATCAACGGCATCGAAGACGTCGGCATCGGCGCGACGATCTGCGCGGTCGAAGCGCCTGAAGCGCTGCCGATGATCACCGTCGACGAGCCGACGCTGACGATGAACTTCCTCGTCAATTCGTCGCCGCTCGCGGGCCGCGAAGGCAAGTTCGTGACGAGCCGCCAGATCCGCGACCGCCTGATGAAGGAGCTGAACCACAACGTCGCGCTGCGCGTGCGCGACACGGGCGACGAAACGGTGTTCGAAGTGTCCGGTCGCGGCGAGCTGCACCTGACCATCCTCGTCGAGAACATGCGTCGCGAAGGGTACGAGCTGGCCGTGTCGCGTCCGCGCGTCGTGATGCAGGAAATCGACGGCGTGAAGCACGAGCCGTACGAATTGCTGACCGTCGACGTCGAAGACGAGCATCAGGGCGGCGTGATGGAGGAGCTCGGCCGCCGTAAGGGCGAAAT
Source organism: Burkholderia dolosa (assembly GCF_902499135.1). Taxonomy (GTDB): domain Bacteria; phylum Pseudomonadota; class Gammaproteobacteria; order Burkholderiales; family Burkholderiaceae; genus Burkholderia; species Burkholderia dolosa. Next base: position 21,122 of record NZ_CABVPR010000053.1, on the reverse strand, counting down.
GCTCGACATGGCGTCGGACGGCCGCGGCCGCACGCGTCTGGAATACCGGATTCCCGCGCGCGGGCTGATCGGCTTCCAGAGCGAATTCCTGACGCTCACGCGCGGCACGGGCCTGATGAGCCACATTTTCGATTCGTATGCGCCGGTCAAGGAAGGCTCGGTCGGCGAGCGCCGCAACGGCGTGCTGATCTCGCAGGATGACGGCGCGGCGGTCGCGTATGCGCTGTGGAAGCTGCAGGACCGCGGCCGCATGTTCGTGAAGCCGGGCGATGCACTGTATGAGGGCATGATCATCGGGATCCACAGCCGCGACAACGATCTCGTCGTGAACCCGATCAAGGGCAAGCAGCTGACCAACGTGCGTGCGTCGGGCACCGACGAGGCCGTGCGTCTCGTGCCGCCGATCCAGATGTCGCTCGAATACGCGGTCGAATTCATCGACGACGACGAACTCGTCGAAGTGACGCCGCAGTCGATCCGTCTGCGCAAGCGCTTCCTGAAGGAGCACGAGCGTCGTCGCGCAAGCCGCGAAGCGTCGGTCGACTGATTGCCGCTCGCACGATCGCATGACGAAAGAAAGCCGCCTTCGGGCGGCTTTTTTGCTACTGCGCCGACGTGCATCAGCGGGCCTGCAAAACAATGTTTCAGCGGCTCGCGGCAATCCGGCAAAACCCCGTCGCGCGGCGCTTTCAGGCACGTGCGCGGTGAACTTCGGTATCGGTTCTGTGATATGCTGCGCGCACGCAAGTTTTAGGTCCTTCCAAGCAAGACTTGATTCGCGCAATCCGCTAAACGGTCAGGCCGTGTCGCGGAAGGTTGAGTAACCCGCTATTTCTCGAGAAGCTCGAAGAAAGGTGAGCGTAAAATGTCAGATGTAATGAAGCAGTTTCAGCTGAACTCCTATCTGTTCGGCGGCAATGCTTCGTACGTAGAAGAACTGTACGAAGCATATCTCGATAATCCGGCGTCAGTGCCCGAGAACTGGCGAGAGTATTTCGACGCGTTGCAGAACGTTCCTGCGACGGACGGTTCGAATGCCAGCGACGTGGCGCATCACCCGATCGTCGAGTCGTTTGCCCAGCGCGCGAAGGCCAATGCCTTCATCCCGCGCGAAAGCGGCACCAATCTGGCAACTGCGCGCAAGCAAGTCCACGTCCAGTCCCTCATCAGCGCATATCGCTTCCTCGGCTCGCAATGGGCCAATCTCGATCCCCTGAAGCGCCGCGAACGTCCCGCCATTCCCGAGCTCGAACCCGCGTTCTACGACTTCTCCGAAGCCGACCTCGACCAGACTTACAGCGCGAGCAACCTGTACTTCGGTTTCGATCAGGCGTCGCTGCGCGACATCGTCAAGGGCCTGCGCGACACCTATTGCGGCACGATCGGCGCCGAGTTCATGTACATCAGCGATCCGGAGCAGAAGCGCTGGTGGCAGGAGCGGCTCGAATCGATCCGCGCGACGCCGAATTTCTCGGCCGACAAGAAGAAGCACATCCTGAATCGCCTGACGGCCGCCGAAGGCCTCGAGCGCTATCTGCACACCAAGTACGTCGGCCAGAAGCGCTTCTCGCTCGAAGGCGGCGAAAGCTTCATCGCCGCGATGGACGAAGTGGTTCAGCACGCGGGCAAGAAGGGCGTGCAGGAAATCGTCATCGGCATGGCGCACCGCGGCCGTCTGAACGTGCTCGTCAACACGCTCGGCAAGATGCCGGCCGACCTGTTCGCCGAATTCGAAGGCAAGCACGTCGACGACTTGCCGGCCGGCGACGTGAAGTATCACAAGGGCTTCTCGTCGGACGTGTCGACGGAAGGCGGCCCGGTTCACCTGTCGCTCGCGTTCAACCCGTCGCACCTCGAAATCGTGAATCCGGTGGTCGAGGGTTCCGCGAAGGCGCGGATGGACCGCCGCGGCGACGAAGACGGCACGCAGGTACTGCCGGTGCAGATCCACGGCGACGCGGCCTTCGCGGGCCAGGGCGTCGTGATGGAAACGCTGAACCTCGCGCAGACGCGCGGCTACGGCACGCACGGCACGCTGCACATCGTCATCAACAACCAGATCGGCTTCACGACGTCCGACCCGCGCGATGCGCGCTCGACGCTGTACTGCACCGACGTCGTCAAGATGATCGAGGCGCCGGTACTGCACGTGAACGGCGACGATCCGGAAGCCGTCGTGCTGGCGACGCAGATCGCGATCGACTACCGGATGCAGTTCCACAAGGATGTCGTGATCGACATCGTCTGCTTCCGCAAGCTGGGTCACAACGAGCAGGACACGCCGGCCGTCACGCAGCCGCTGATGTACAAGAAGATCGCCCAGCACCCGGGCACCCGTGCGCTGTATGCCGAGAAGCTCGTGCAGCAGGGCGTGATCACCGCGGAAGACGCCGACAACTACGTGAAGGCGTACCGCAAGGCGATGGACGACGGTCACCACACCGTCGATCCGGTGCTGTCGAACTACAAGAGCAAGTACGCAGTCGACTGGGTGCCGTTCCTGAACCGCAAGTGGACGGACGCAGCCGACACGGCCGTGCCGCTCGCCGAGCTGAAGCGTCTCGGCGAACGCATCACGACGGTTCCGGAAAACTTCAAGGTTCACCCGCTCGTCGAGCGCGTGATCAACGATCGCCGCAACATGGCGCGCGGCGACCAGCCGCTCGACTGGGGCATGGCCGAGCACCTCGCGTTCGCATCGCTCGTCGCATCGGGCTATGCAGTGCGCCTGACGGGCCAGGACTCGGGCCGCGGCACGTTCACGCACCGTCACGCGGTGCTGCACGATCAGAACCGCGAGCGCTGGAACGACGGCACGTACGTGCCGCTGCAGAACATCGCCGACGGCCAGGCGAAGTTCACGGTGATCGACTCGGTGCTGTCGGAAGAAGCCGTGCTGGGCTTCGAATACGGCTACTCGACCGCCGAGCCGAACACGCTCGTGCTGTGGGAAGCGCAGTTCGGCGACTTCGTCAACGGCGCGCAGGTCGTAATTGACCAGTTCATCTCGTCGGGCGAAGTGAAGTGGGGCCGCGTGTCGGGTCTCACGATGCTGCTGCCGCACGGCTACGAAGGCCAGGGTCCGGAACACTCGTCGACCCGCATCGAGCGTTTCCTGCAGCTGTGCGCGGATCACAACATGCAGGTCGTCCAGCCGACGACGCCGGCGCAGATCTTCCACCTGCTGCGCCGCCAGATGATCCGTCTGTTCCGCAAGCCGCTGATCGTCGCGACGCCGAAGTCGCTGCTGCGTCACAAGGAAGCCGTGTCGGATCTGTCGGAACTGGCGAAGGGTTCGTTCCAGCCGGTGCTCGGCGAAATCGACGGCGGCATCGACGCGAAGAAGGTCAAGCGCGTGCTGGTCTGCTCGGGCCGCGTGTACTACGACCTCGTCGCGCATCGCCGCGAAGCGAAGGCGAACGACGTGGCGATCATCCGGATCGAACAGCTGTACCCGTTCGCGCACAAGCAGTTCGAAGCCGAAATGAAGAAGTATGAAAACGCGACGGAAGTGGTCTGGGTGCAGGACGAGCCGCAGAACCAGGGTCCCTGGTTCTACGTCGAGCACCATCTGAAGGAAGGCATGAAGGAAGGGCAGAAGCTGGCATACAGCGGCCGTCCGGCTTCGGCCTCGCCGGCGGTCGGCTACTACGCGAAGCACTACGAGCAGCAGAAGGCCCTCGTCGAAGGTGCTTTCGGCCGCCTGAAGAGCGCGTCGATCGCGAAATAACCGGCGCAAGCGACACGGGAAGGCGCGGCGCGCTTTCCCGTTTCGTTCGGCCCGCCGCGCGCTCGACGCGGCGCGCCGGCCGAACGCGTCGCACGAACCTCGTCATTACCCAGATTAAGCATCCAGGAAAATCACATGGCTATCGTAGAAGTCAAAGTCCCCCAGCTTTCGGAGTCGGTTTCGGAAGCCACCATGCTGCAGTGGAAGAAGAAGCCGGGCGAAGCAGTCGCGCAGGACGAAATCCTGATCGAGCTCGAGACCGACAAGGTCGTGCTCGAAGTGCCGGCACCGGCCGCGGGCGTGCTCGCGCAAGTGCTGCAGAACGACGGTGACACGGTCGTCGCCGATCAGGTGATCGCGACGATCGACACCGAAGCGAAGGCGGGCGCGGCCGAAGCAGCGGCCGGCGCCGCCGAAGTCAAGCCGGCGGTCGCGCCGGCCGCCGCACCGGCACCGGCTGCGCAGCCGGCTGCCGCAGCGAGCGCATCGTCGACCGCCGCATCGCCGGCGGCAGCGAAGCTGCTCGCCGAGAAGGGCCTGTCCACGGCCGACGTCGCAGGCTCGGGCCGCGACGGCCGCGTCACGAAGGGCGACGCGCTGGCCGCAGGCAGCGCGCCGAAGGCCGCTCCGGCCGCCGCACCGGCGAAGGCCGCCGCGAAGCCGGCGCTGCCGGAAGTGAAGGTGCCGGCATCGGCGACGACGTGGCTCAACGATCGTCCGGAACAGCGCGTGCCGATGTCGCGTCTGCGTGCGCGTATCGCCGAGCGTCTGCTCGAATCGCAGCAGACCAACGCGATCCTGACGACGTTCAACGAAGTGAACATGCAGCCGGTCATGGACCTGCGCGCGAAGTACAAGGACAAGTTCGAGAAGGAACACGGCGTGAAGCTCGGCTTCATGTCGTTCTTCGTGAAGGCGGCCGTGCACGCGCTGAAGAAGTTCCCGCTCGTGAACGCGTCGATCGACGGTAACGACATCGTCTATCACGGCTACTTCGACATCGGTATCGCGGTCGGTTCGCCGCGCGGCCTCGTCGTGCCGATCCTGCGCAACGCGGATCAGCTGAGCCTCGCCGAGATCGAGAAGCAGATCGCCGAATTCGGCCAGAAGGCGAAGGACGGCAAGCTGTCGATCGAGGAAATGACGGGCGGTACGTTCTCGATCTCGAACGGCGGCGTGTTCGGCTCGATGCTGTCGACCCCGATCATCAACCCGCCGCAATCGGCAATCCTCGGCGTGCACGCGACGAAGGAGCGTCCGGTCGTCGAAAACGGCCAGATCGTGATCCGTCCGATCAACTATCTCGCGCTGTCGTACGACCACCGGATCATCGACGGTCGCGAAGCCGTGCTGTCGCTCGTCGCGATGAAGGACGCGCTCGAAGATCCGGCCCGCCTGCTGCTCGACCTGTAAGCTGAGTCTCACCGCATTGACCCGCTCCGCACGCGCGCGCGCCACCGCGCGCTCGTGCGGACGCACCAGTAGAAAGGATTGCCATGTCCAAGGAATTTGACATCGTCGTGATCGGCGCCGGCCCCGGCGGCTACATCGCCGCGATCCGCGCCGCGCAGCTGGGCAAGACCGTTGCCTGTATCGAGAAGTGGAAGAACCCGGCCGGCGCGCTGAAGCTCGGCGGCACGTGCCTGAACGTCGGCTGCATTCCGTCGAAGGCGCTGCTCGCGTCGTCGGAAGAGTTCGAGAACGCGCAGCATCATCTCGCCGACCACGGCATCAGCGTCGACGGCGTGAAGATCGACATCGCGAAGATGCTCGGCCGCAAGGATGCGATCGTCGAGAAGATGACGAGCGGGATCGAATTCCTGTTCAAGAAGAACAAGATTACGTGGCTGAAGGGCCACGGCAAGTTCACCGGCAAGACCGACGCCGGCGTGCAGATCGAAGTGAGCGGCGAGGGCGAAACCGAAGTCGTCACCGCGAAGAACGTGATCATCGCGACGGGCTCGAAGGCGCGTCATCTGCCGGGCATCCCGGTCGACAACAAGATCGTGTCGGACAACGAAGGCGCGCTGACGTTCGACTCGGTGCCGAAGAAGCTCGCGGTGATCGGCGCGGGCGTGATCGGCCTCGAGCTCGGCTCGGTGTGGCGCCGTCTCGGCGCCGAAGTGACGGTGCTCGAAGCGCTGCCGGCGTTCCTCGGCGCAGCCGACGAAGCGCTCGCGAAGGAAGCGGCGAAGCTGTTCAAGAAGCAGGGCCTCGACATTCACCTCGGCGTGAAGATCGGTGAAGTGAAGACGACCGCGAACGGCGTGTCGATCGCTTACACCGACAAGGACGGCAACGCGCAGACGCTCGACGCCGACCGCCTGATCGTGTCGGTCGGCCGCGTGCCGAACACCGACAACCTCGGTCTCGAGGCGATCGGCCTGAAGACGAACGAGCGCGGCTTCATCGACGTCGACGATCACTGCCGCACGGCCGTGCCGAACGTGTACGCGATCGGCGACGTCGTGCGCGGCCCGATGCTCGCGCACAAGGCGGAAGACGAGGGCGTGCTGGTCGCCGAAGTGATCGACGGCCAGAAGCCGCACATCGACTACAACTGCATTCCGTGGGTGATCTACACGTACCCGGAAATCGCGTGGGTCGGCAAGACCGAACAGCAGCTGAAGGCCGAAGGCCGCGAGATCAAGACCGGCAAGTTCCCGTTCTCGATCAACGGCCGCGCGCTCGGGATGAACGCGCCCGACGGTTTCGTGAAGATGATCGCGGACGCGAAGACCGACGAGTTGCTCGGCGTGCACGTGATCGCGGCGAACGCGTCGGACCTGATCGCGGAAGCCGTGGTCGCGATGGAGTTCAAGGCGGCGTCGGAAGACATCGCCCGCATCTGCCATCCGCACCCGTCGATGTCGGAAGTGATGCGCGAAGCGGCGCTCGCCGTCGACAAGCGCTCGCTGAACAGCTGAGCGCGGTCTAGCGCCGGCCGGCCGTCGGCCGGCGCAGCCGTCTGATGACGAAGGCGGGCGGGGTTTCCCGCTCGCCTTCGTTTTTTCCGGTTTATCCGATGAACGTCACCGAATACTATGCGCGCGAACTGACCACGCGCGGCTATCAGTCCGATCCCGCGCAGCGCGCGGCCGTCGACCGCCTGCAGCGCTGCTACGACGAGTGGGTCGCGTACAAGGCGCGCCGCTCGAACGCGTTCAAGAAGCTCATCATCCATCCGGATCTGCCGCGCGGCGTCTACATGTGGGGCGGCGTCGGCCGCGGCAAGAGCTTCCTGATGGACAGCTTCTACGCGGTGGTGCCCGTGCAGCGCAAGACGCGTCTGCATTTCCACGAGTTCATGCGCGAAGTGCATCGCGAGCTCGAGGAGCTGAAAGGGCAGGCCGATCCGCTCGACGAGCTCGCGCGGCGCGTCGCGAAGCGCTACCGGCTGATCTGCTTCGACGAGTTCCACGTGTCCGACATCGCGGACGCGATGATTCTGTACCGGCTGCTCGACCGCCTGTTCACGAACGGCGTGCAGTTCGTGATGACGTCCAACTACGACCCGGACGATCTGTATCCGGACGGTCTGCATCGCGACCGTATGCTGCCGGCGATCGCGCTGATCAAGGAGAAGCTCGACGTGGTCAACGTCGATGCGGGCATCGACTACCGCCAGCGCACGCTCGCGCAGGTGCAGATGTATCACACGCCGCTCGGTGCGGAAGCGGATCGCGAGCTGCGCCATGCATTCGCGAAACTGGCGGCGGTGCCCGACGAAAGTCCGATCCTGCATATCGAAAAACGCGAGCTGAAGGCGCTGCGCAAGGCCGACGGCGTCGTGTGGTTCGATTTCGCGACGCTGTGCGGCGGTCCGCGTTCGCAGAACGACTATCTCGAGCTCGCGAGCCGCTTCCATGCGATCGTGCTGTCCGACGTGCCGCAGATGTCGCCGCGGATGGCGTCCGAAGCACGCCGCTTCACGTGGCTGATCGACGTGCTGTATGACCACAAGGTGAAGCTGCTGATGTCGGCGGCGGTGCCGGCCGAGCAACTGTACGTCGAAGGGCCGATGGCGAACGAGTTCGCGCGAACGGTATCGCGGATCGTCGAGATGCAGTCGAAGGAATATCTCGAAACGCCGCGGCGCATCGTCGATACGTCGCTGACCTGATCGCGATCGCGGGAACGGGCGCGATTCAAACGTCAATTCCGGTCAAATCCACCGATCGTCTCAGTAATTTCGGATTCGTCTTATATTCATCGCGGAGGTCGGTCGATATCGTTGCGTCATGGTTCCTAAGGCTGGAGATACCCATGACCCCGTACCGCGATCTGACCGACCATGAATGGCGCAGCGTTGCGCCGCTTCTGCCCGAAATGCAGCCGCGCACCGAGTTGCGCGGCCGTCCGTTGGCCAACACACGCGCCGTGCTCAACGGCGTGCTTTGGGTGATCTACAGCGGCGCGACGTGGTCCGCGATGCCGCGCCGCTACCCGTCGTATCAGACGTGCCATCGCCGCTTCAAGATCTGGCACGACACAGGTGCGTTGATGAACGTGATGCGCGAACTGTATGGGGACGCCGGCGTGAATCTGTGCAACGAGCTGGCCACGCGCATGCGCAAGCACACGCAATCGAAGGCGGCCGATGCGCGTCACGCTGCGGCGCCCGCATATCGCGCGCCGGGCACCTACGCGTCGGATGCGCTCAAGCATGCGGCCTGATACGCGTCCTCTTTCTCCTTGTCCGCTCGAAAAGAAAATCGGCCTGCGACGATGTCGTCAGGCCGATTTTCATTGAGCTGCGCGTTCCGACGCGCGCGGCGTTATTGCTGGCGAATCCAGGTCTGCGAGCGGCCGAGCAGCGATACGCCGATGTAGCCGCGTACGACGAGCTTCTGGCCGCCGTCTTCGAGCGTCATCTTGCACTTGTAGACCTTGCCGTTTTCGGGATCGAGGATGTTGCCGCCGTCCCAATGGTCGCCGTCCTTCTTCATCGCCTTGATGATCGTCATCCCCTTGATGAGCTGATCCTTGCGTTCGTCGGTGCAAGCGGTGCAGCGGCGATCGGGCGTGTCGTTCGCGCCGAGCCCCTTGACGACCTTGCCGGACAGCGTGCCGTCGCCGTCCTCGGAGATCTGCACGAGCGCCTTCGGCTGATGCGTGTTGTCGTCGATCGTCTGCCAGATGCCGACCGGGCTGTCGGCCTGCGCGTATGCAGACGCAGCGCCGGCGAGCAGTGCGCCGGCCACGGCGATCGCGCGCAACGGGCGATTCAGTTGAATCATTGTCGTCCTCCTTGTTTCGCATGTCGTATCGATTCGCCCGCACGACCGTCTGCATAGGACGGTGGCATGTTGCGGGCTTCGCCAGAATACGTGAAACGGTGCGCTGCGTTTGATAGAGGGGACTCTAATCGAAACGGCACCGCGAGGTGCCGTTCGAACGCACTGTCTGTGGTGCCGGATCAGTTGAGCTGATACGAGAAAGCCGCGTTCACGCGGGGGCTGCGCGATGCGCTTTCGACCGGTGCGTCGCCGATCGGCTTCGCGACGGACAGGTCGAGGCTGTAATAGCGGCTGTCCGTCAGCCGCACGCCCACGCCGACCGACGACAGGCGGCTCGGCGAAGGCGTGCCCGCGTGCAGGTACACGCGTGCCATGTCGTATGCGATGTACGGCGTGATCGACTTCATGTACGTCCAGCCCGGCGAGAATGCGCGATTGATTTCGACCGACATGCCCCATCCCGAGTCGCCCGACGTTTCGCCCGGCTGATAGCCGAGTGCGTAGCGCGTCGAGCCGAACGAGATCTGTTCGGACGTCGGCAGCGAGTCGGGGCTGTACTGGCCCGTCAGCGACACCGACGTACCGATCCGGAACGGCCATTCGTTGGTCTGCGTGAACGTCGCGCCGGTGCGCACGAACGTCAGCGAGATCGGACTCTCGATCGACGTCGTCGTCGTGCCCGACGTGACGTCCTGCGCCTTCGACGCGCCGAGGATATTGAAGCCCTTCGCGACGTTGACGCTCAGCTTCTGCGTCTGCTTCGGCGAAACGCTCGTGTAGTCGAGCTGCATCTGCAGCACGCGGACCTGCGAGCGGGTATCGAGCGTCGCGCCGGTGATCTGGTTCTGGTAGCGGTCCTCGTTGTGCGACGCATAGCCGGACACGGTGCCGAGCAGGCTGCGCTGGTTGTTCAGCAACAGCGGATACGAAGCCGAAAGACCGAGCTTCTCGTTCTTGACCGTGCGTTCGACGTACGACGGCAGCCCCGGATTGTCGGTCGGCTTGCCGCGATACGTGCTCGCGTCGAGCCGCGTAATGAGGCCGCTGCTGCCGACCGGCACCGAACCGCTGAATGCGAAGTAGGTCTGCTTGTCGCGTCCGGGCGGCGCGAGCGCCGAGATGCTCAGCTGTTCGCCGAACGACGTCAGGCCGTTTTCGGTCGCGGTAATGAGACCTTGCACGCCCGGGTGATTGAAGTCGATGCCGGTGCTGATGTTGAACGCCTTGCGATCGACTGCCAGTTCGAGCGTGGTCGCGCCGTCGGTCGTCTGCGGCGGCGGCACGTTGGCCTTTACCGTGACGCCCGGCAGCAGGCCGAACGTGTTCACGTAGCGCTCGAACGTCGCGCGGTGCAGCGGTCGGTCGGCCGTGATGTGCGCGGCGATCGCGCGGATCTTCGGTTCCATCGCGCCCGGCTTGCCGGTGACCTTGACGTCGGACACGTAGCCTTCGACGACCGTCACGCGCACGACGCCGTTCTCGAACGTCTGCGCGGGAATGAACGCGAACGACAGCGCATAGCCGCGCTCCTGGTACAGCTTCGTCACGCCGTTGGCCGTTTCGATCAGTTCGCCGATCGTGATGTCCTTGCCGACGAGCGGCGTGAAGCGCCGCGAAATCTCTTCGAACGGAACGGACTTCACGCCTTCGACCTGGAACGTGGCCGGCGTCAGATGACGCGACAGCAGCTCCTGGAGTTGCGGCGCCTGCGGCGCGACCTGCACGGTGACGTTCGGGCCGGCCTTCGGCGTGTTGATCTGCGGGAGAGAGTCGAGCGGGTTGCCCGCGACGCGTGTTTGTGCGTGTGCCGTGCCTGCTGCCGCGATGGCGAGCAGCAGCATCCAACTGTCGAGTCTGGATTTCATTGTTCTTCCTCGTAGGCCTTGCTTCTCATCTTTCTAATGTCGGCGCGCGACACCTCGGTGTCGTGCGCCGCGTACCGCATTGCCGGCCGTGCTCGTCCGCCGCGCCATTCGCTCCGGCTGCGAAGGCGCGGCCGTCCTTCTTACTTGCCGACGCTACCCAGCGTGCCCAGCAACCCCGTGACCGGCGCAAGCAGGCCCGTCGAACTGCCCGACGATGCCGAACCCGACACGCCGCCGACCAGCGACGTGATCGGCGCGAGCGGGCTCGACGTTCCCCCGGATCCCGCTGCGCTGCCCACCGTGCCGGTGACAGTATTGAGCAAACCGGTGACCGGCGCGAGCGGGTTCGCGCCGCCTGCGCCGCCCGTCGCGCCGCCGAGCGTGCCCGTGACCGTCGACACGAGGTTCGTGACCGGCGCGAGCGGGCCGCCGCTCGTGCCGCCGACTGCGCCCGTGAGCGAACCGAGCGGCGTCGAGCCGAGGCCCGACAGCAGCCCGCCGAGCGGATTCGTCGAGCCGGAACCCGACGACGTGCCGTTCTGCACCGTTGCGGTCGACCCGCCGACGAGGCTCGTGAGCAGACCGGGAATCGGCGCGGCTCCGTTCGGGCCGTTCGGGTTGACGAGGCCGCCTGCGTTCGTCACGGTGTTGCCGACCGCGGTGACGAGCTGGCCGACGTCGCCGACGAGCGGCTGATTCGACGTGCTCGCGACCTGCTTGCCGGCCGAGCTGATCGCGCCGCCGATCTGGCCGAGCAGCCCCGATACGGGCTGGCCGAGACCGGTCGTCGTGCCGACCTGCTGCGTGAGCTGGCCGGCGGTGATCACGAGCGGCGTGATCGCCGAGCTCAGCGGTTGCGTCACTTGCTGCACGGCGCCCGACGACAGCGTCGAACCGACCGTCGTGCCGGCGGCCGATAGTCCGTTGGCGACGGTGTCGAGCACCGTGCCGACCGGCGTCGTCACAGGCGCGAGCGGTGCGAGCGGACCGGTGCCGAGCGCCTTGACCGTCGAGCTGAGGCCCGACACCGTATTGCTCGTTGCACCGACGACGTTGCCGAGGCCGGCGACCGTCGTGCCGACCGGATCCTTCGTCGAGCCGGTTTGGCCGAGGCCGTTGCTCAGCGCGTCCGCTGCCGCGCCGATGATCGTGCCGGTGCTCGCGAGCGTGCTGCCGACGCCCTTCGTCACGCCGTCGCCGACGCCCGGCAGGCTGATGTTGCCGACCGTGCTGCCGAGATCGCTGGCCGTCTGGCCGACGGTGCTGACGACGCCCTTGGTGCCGGCCGACGTACCGCTCGTACCGCTGGTGCCGCTCGTACCCGACGTGCCGCTCGTACCGTGCCCGCTGTTGTCGGTGGTCGGCGGTGCGCTGACGCTGTTGCCGCCGCATGCGGCGAGCAGGCAGGCCGCGGCGAACGCGGTGACGGGGACGCGCCACTGGCGCAGCGCGACCGTCTTCAGGGGATGTTGCTGGGACATGATGGACTCCTCGCTGTCTTGTCGATGGATGGATATCGGATTACTTGCCGCGCGTACCGCCGAGCAGGCCGCCGATCAGCGACGTGACAGGCGAGAGCAGATTCGACGACGAGCCCGAGTTCGTGACGGCACCCGTGCCGCCGCTCAGCGCCGGTGCGCCGACCGCGTTGGTGACCGTCGAGACGGCGCCCGTGACGGGCGCGAGCGGATTGCTGCCGCCCGCACCGCCGGTCGCGCCGCCGAGTGCGCCCGTGACGGCCGATACGAGGCCGGTGACGGGCGCGAGCGGGCCGCCGTTCGTGCCGCCCGTCACGCCGCCGAGCGCGCCGGTGACGGTGGATACGAGGCCCGTGACGGGCGCGAGCGGGCCGCCGTTTGTGCCGCCCGTCACGCCGCCGAGCGCGCCGGTGACGGTCGATACGAGACCCGTGACCGGTGCGAGCGGGCCGCTGCCGCCGCCCGCCGCGCCGCCGAGCGTGCCGGTAACCGTCGACACCAGACCCGTGAGCGGTGCGAGCGGATTCGTCACGCCGCCCGTGCCGCCGGTGAGCAGCCCGCCGACGACCTTCACCGTATTGCCCGTCGACGACACGGTGTTGCCGAGACCGGTCGTGACCGGATTGCCGCCGGTGGATGCGATCAGTGCGCCGGCCTGATTCAGGCCGTTGCCGAGCGTGCCGAGCAGCGTGTTGACCGGTGCGCCGAGTCCGGTGACCGTGCCGACCGTCTGCGTCGTCTGGCCGACCATCGTCGTGATCGGCGTGATCGCGGAGCTGACGGTCTGCGTCACCTGCTGGATCGGGCCCGTCGACAGCACGTTGGACAGCGTCGTGCCGCCGTTCGACACGGCGTTGCCGACGGTCGACACGAGGCCGCCCACGGCGCCCGTGACGGGCGCGAGCGGCGACAGCGGGCCGCTGCCGAGACTGGTGACGAGATTGCCGGTCTGCGTGACCGCGCCGCCGATCTGATTGACGACCGCGCCCGTGCTGGCGACCGTCGTGCCGACCGGGTCCTTGGTCGCGCCGAGCTGTCCGAGGCCGTTGCCCAGGCCGTTGCCGAGCGCGGTCACTGCGCCGCCGACGTTCTGCACGATGCCGCCGGCTGCCTGCGTCGTAGCCGGATTGACGCCGGGCAGCGATTGCCCGGCGATCACGTTGCCGAGGCCCGACACCGTATTGCCGACGCCGGTGACGAGATTGCTGCCGCTTGCGAGGACCTGTCCCACTGCGTTCGACGACACACCCGAGGTGCCGCTCGTGCCGCTGCTCGTTCCACTCGTCGAACCGCTGGTCGAACCGCTCGTGCTGCCGCTGGTCGAGCCGCTGGTGCCGCCGGACGTGCCGCCGCTCGTCGACCCGGACGTGCCGGAAGTACCGCCCGACGTCCCGCCGCCCGACGTGGAGATCGAATCGCCGCCGCCCGAGCTCGAGCCGCCGCCGAGCCCCTTGCTGATGGAGCCGGAACCGCCGCACGCGGAGAGGGAAAGCATGGCTGCCACGGTGGCCGCGATCAAAGTCGTCCGGAGCGCGCCATGAGGGATAAGCTGAGTGTTCATTTCGTCCTCGCATTAAAACCATGTTGTGTTGAGTGCTGCGCGGACTACTCTGCAACTGTCATGCCATCTTGATGCCCATCGTTTCGACGATCGTCTTTAAACGACGCAATTCCTTGTCGGAAAAGGAAAGCGGTGCGATTGAAGGATTGTTAAATCTGTTTAAGTCCGGCCAAGCGAGAATCGTGTGGGCGGTTTCGTAACGTAACGTCAGAACATCGGCGTTACGCGCGCGGCGTAACGTCGGGCACACGCGGGCCGGCAGCGCGATCGGACTGTTTTACTGATGGATTAGGCGTCCACATCTAACCTATCGTAAATCCTATGTGTAAGCCGTACCGAAACGCCGTACAAATAGGTCGGCTGCCGGTCGTTTTTTCGGTCCGACGTGGTGAAAGAGGTTGGAACTTGAATTGGATCGGATATAGAATCGGCGGCGGTGTGAGCGTTGTACGGTCCGGTACACGGCGTTCGAGGAGGGTCACTATCGCGAATGTTAACTTGCATCAAATCATGTGACATGCCCTTCGGGGCGACCTATAAAGAAAGCGCACCTGGTTGTCGCTGCAGCGCATGTAGCGGCCGACGCGGGGCAAGGGCCGGATATGCGAGGATGTACGGCGTATAAAAGGCCATAGAACGTACATACAGGCACGAGGAATAAAATGAAAGCAATCATCAAGCGTTTCATAAAGGAAGAAAACGGGGTGACCGCGATCGAGTACGGCCTCATCGCGGGACTGATCGCTGTGGCCATCGTGGCGGGGGTGACGTCGATCGGGGGCAGTCTCGGCAATATGTTCACGAACCTGGGCACCTGTATTTCTTCGCCTTCGACGGCCAATAACTGCTCGACCTCCAGTATTTTCAAGTCGGCCTCCAGCACCTGAGTTTGATTGCGGCGGCGTCAATTAAAAGCCGCGTTCATCGATAGCGGGCGGATTGCGTTATGGCAATCCGCCCGTCGCGGCATGCGCAATCGGGTGCGATGCGATGGCACATTTTGTTTTCAGCGGGGCATTCCTGGCCTGGATGACATTCGTCGCGGCCAGTGATATCCGTTTTCGGCGTATTTCCAATGCACTGGTCATGGTGGGACTGACCGGTGCGCTCGCGGGCGCATTCATCGGCGCGAATCCGTTCGGCATCTCCGCGATGCAGGCGGCGCTCGGCATGCTGGCCGGGCTCGTCGGCCTTTTCCCGTTCTTCCTGCTGCGCGTGATGGGCGCGGCAGACGTGAAGATTTTCGCGGTGCTCGGCGCGTGGTGCGGTGCGCATGCATTGCTGTGGCTCTGGGTTGCCGCGAGCGTGGCGGCCGGCATTCACGCACTCGTCGTGATGCTGCTGTCGCGCACGCCGATCGGTGCATTGTGGCGACGTGGCGCGCCCGCACTGACGCTCGGCGGCTATCGGGCGACACCGTATGCGGCGTGCGTCGCGGTACCGGCCGCGGCATGGCTCGTCTATCTCGTCGCAACCGGGAGCGTGCGATGAAACGGCAAACACAGCGACGCGGATACCGAAGCCAGCGCGGCGCGACCGCCGTCGAGTTCGCGATCATCTTTCCGCTCTTCTTCGTCATTTCGTACGCGATCCTGTGTTTCGGGATGATCTTCGTGATTCAGCAGAGCCTGACGTTCGCCGCGACCGAAGGCGCGCGCGCGGGCCTCAGCTATGCCGCCGATCTCGATGCGCGCATGACAAACGCACGCACGACTGCGCGCAACGTCGTGGGCTGGCTGAACGTCGGTGCGCCGACCGTCGCGGCGCCGCCGTGCAATTACGGTTCGGCGCCGGTGCCGTACTGCCTGACCGTCACCGTGAGCTACTCGCCGGACGCGTGGGTATCGACGATGCCGTTCGTCGGCACGATCCTCACGCAGCCGCTGACCAGCACGGCGGTCGTGCAGATTCCGCAGTCGATGCTATGAGTCCGACATCATGACGAGCCGCCCGCTTTCCCCTGCGAATCGCACGAATCATACGCATCGCACGACGACGAAGACTCGCCTGCACCCACATTCCGGCACCCCAACGAAAACATGGCCAACAACCTGACGAAGATCATCGCGGGGCTACTGATCGCGATCGCCGTTCTGCTCGGCGCGTATGCGTGGATGCTCGGACGCAGCTCGCCGGCTCCGGCGCCGGCCCCGCAGATCGTCGCGGCGAACCCGATGCCGTTCGTGATCGCGACGCGCACGCTGCCTGCCGGCCAGCCGATCGCGGCGGATGCGCTGAAGGTGCAGTCGACGACGTCGATTCCCGCCGGCGCATTCGCCAATCCGGGCGAGGTCGTCGGACGGGTGCCGGCGAAGGACATTGCCGCGTCGTCGCCGATCGTCGCGGGTGCGCTCGTGTCGGGGCTCGCCGAAGACGTGCAGCCGGGCGAGCGGGCGGTCGCCATTCGCGTCGACGAGACGAACGCGGTCGCGAACCGGTTGCGGCCCGGCAACTTCGTCGACGTATTCCTGAATCTGAAGCGCGACGGCGGCGGCGCGATGCTCGACGGCGAAATCTCGCAGACGCAGGCGCGCCTGCTGTTGTCGAGAGTGCGCGTGCTGTCGTTCGGCGATGCGACGCCCGAGCGCGACAGCGGAAGCAGTACGAACGGCAGCAACGGCCAGCCGTCGAGCGTACGCATCGCGGTGCTCGCCGTGCCGACCGCGCAGGTGGATGCGCTGACGCTCGGCGAAGCGAGCGGCCGCCTGACGCTCGCGTTGCGCAATCCGCGCGACGACGAACTCGCGACGCAGACGGTCGCGGTGCGCACCGACAACAAGCGGTCGCCGTCGGCGCTCGCGGCGGCCGGCGTATCGCTGCAGCAGTTGTCCGGCACGCCGCGCAATCCGGTGGCCAGCGTGAGCGTGCCGCCGCTGCCGTCCCGACTGCCGCCGGCGGCCGGGCCGAGCGCGGGCGGCAGCATTGAAGTGATACGCGGCGGCCGGTCGGAAACGGTGGCTTACTGAACGATATCGACGCGCTCGATATCGGCGACGACACGTAACGGGCCGCGACACGGCCTAACGCACGATGAAAAACACACTGCTTGCATTCGCGATTGCTGTCTGGACCATGACGTTCGCGTCGCTCGCCGGCGCGAGCGGCACGATCGAGCTCGCGGTCGGTGCGCAGCGGCAGATTTCGGCCGGCCGCGCGTTGCAGCGCGTCGCGGTCGGCGATCCGGCGGTCGCCGACGTGCTGATCATGAAGGGCAGCCGCTCGGGATCGGTGCTGCTGGTCGCGAAAGCGCCGGGCGCGACGAACGTGATGCTGTGGGAGCGCGGCCGCGACGAGCCGACGGTCTGGAACGTCGAGGTCGTCGATGCAGCCGCGCAGGCGGTGCTCGACGGTTCCACGCCGCGCGTGAACGCGTACGGCGGGACGGCCGTGCTGCGCGGCACCGCGGCGTCGCTCGACGCGCACGAACGCGCGGCGGCAGTCGCCAAGAACACGGCCGCCAAAGGCGCGATCGTCGACCGCTCGACGGTCGCGGGCAAGAACGTCGTGCAGGTCGACGTACGCGTGGTCGAATTCAGCCGTTCGGTGCTCAAGCAGGTCGGATTCAACTTCTTCAAGCAGAGCAACGGCTTCTCGTTCGGCTCGTTCTCGCCGGGCGGCGTGCAGTCGTACAGCGGCGGAAACGGCCCGGGCACCGGCGGCTACGTGCCGACGCTCGGCGCGCCGGTCGCGTCCGCATTCAATCTGGTCGTGAACGCGGCCGGGCGCGGCATCTTCGCCGATCTGTCGCTGCTCGAAGCGAACAATCTCGCGCGCGTGCTCGCGGAGCCGACGCTCGTCGCGCTGTCCGGCCAGAGCGCGAGCTTCCTCGCGGGCGGCGAGATTCCGGTGCCGTCTCCGCAAGGGCTCGGCTCGACCGCGATTCAGTGGAAGCAGTACGGCGTCGGCCTCACGCTGACGCCGACGGTGCTGAACCCGAACCGGATCGCGCTGAAGGTCGCACCCGAGTCGAGCCAGCTCGACTTCGTGAACAGCGTGACGATCAGCGGCGTCGCGGTGCCGGGCATCACGACGCGCCGCGCGGATACGACGGTCGAGCTCGGCGACGGCGAGAGCTTCGTGATCGGCGGGCTGATCGACCGGCAGACGATGTCGAACGTGAGCAAGGTGCCGCTGCTCGGCGATCTGCCGATCATCGGCACGTTCTTCAAGAATCTGAACTACCAGCAGAACGACAAGGAACTGCTGATCATCGTGACGCCGCATCTTGTCGCGCCGATCGCGAAGGGCGCCGTGCTGCCTGCGACGCCGGGCGAGCTGTCGGAGCAGCGCAACGGGCCGGTCTGGCGCTCGTATCTGGGCGGCGCCGCGTCGCCGGATGCCGCGCCGGGGTTTTCGAAATGAGTGCGCAGCGTCGGGCGGCGCGATGCATCGGCACGCGTTGCGTAATCGGGGATGTCGAACATGAATGCGCGAACCCAATCATTGTGTGAACCTGCCGTGACCGACTATTTCGTCTGCGCGTCGCAACAAGAGGCACACGTCCGGTGGCTCGCCGATACGCTCGTGTCGGCCGGCGCGGTCGAACGCGCGACGCTCGACCCGGCGGTGCTCGCACAGCGCATCGCGGGGCTCAATCCGTCGCTCGTGTTCATCGATTTTTCGGGCGGTACTACGGCGGCGAGCATTGCGGCCGCCGCAGTACGCGCGTCGCACCCCGGATTGCCGATCGTCGCGCTCGGTTCGCTCGCGCAGCCGGAGAGCACGCTCGCCGCATTGCGTGCGGGCGTGCGCGACTTCATCGACGTGTCGGCGCCCGCGGAGGATGCGCTGCGCACGACGCGCGGCCTGCTCGCGCACGTCGGCGAGCCGGCGAGCCGCCACGGCAAGCTGGTCGCGCTGCTGGGCGCGCGCGCGGGCATGGGCGTGAGCACGCTCGCGGCCAATCTCGCGGTCTGGCTGCAGAAGCATGCGGCGGCGCCGGGCGAAGGCGCCGAGCCGGCCGGCGCGGCGCCGGTCGCGCGTCAGACCGCGCTGCTCGATCTCGGCTTGCCGGCCGGCGACGGCGCGCTGTTCCTGAATACGCGGTGCGAATTCCACTTCGTCGATGCGGTCCACAACCTGCGCCGCATCGACCGCACGTTCGTGAATACCGCGCTGACCCGGCACGCGAGCGGCGTCGCGCTGACGACGCTGCCGCCCGACCTCGGCGGACTGCGCGACGTGTCGTATGCGTCGTGTGCGGGTTTGCTGAACCGGTTTCGTGCGTTCTTCGATCAGCAGGTCGTCGATCTCGGCGGCTTTACGAATCGCGAGTTCGTCGCGCAGATCGTCGCGCTGGCCGACGAAGCATGGCTCGTCTGCGATCAGGGCGTCGCGTCGATCGTGGCGGCGGCGGACCTGCTTGCCGATCTGCGCGACTCGGGCGTCGATATCGACCGTGTGCGGCTCGTCGTCAACCAGTACGACGCCGCGCTGACGCTGACGCCCGCGCAGATCGCGACGCGTCTCGGGCTGTCGCTGGTCGGCACGCTGCCGTCGCGGCGCGTCGCGATCGGCCAGGCGGCGAACCAGGGGCGGCTGATCGTCGACGTGGCCGAGCGCGACCCGTACGTGCGCGCGCTCGAGTCGCTCGCTGCGCGGCTGCCGGGCGTATCGGTGCGCGCGGGCGCGCCGCGCTCGGTATCCGGCCTGTCCGCGCTGAAGCGTTTCATTCAACCCTCGTCCAAGCGGTCCTAACCGATGGCACACGACATTCAATTCGCCGACGGCGCAGCGCCGTTCTCCCAGACGCAGCAATTCCACGACATCAAGAATGCCGCACACGAGCATTTGCTGACGCGTATCGAGGAGCTCGGCGCCGAGTTCGGCCGATGGTCGCGCCAGGCGATCAACCAGTTCGTCGATCTCGAGATCGACAGCTTCGTGCGCCTGCGCCGCATTCCGCTCAACGAGACGGAAGTGCGGACGATCGCCGACGCGCTGACGAAGGAGCTCGCCGGCTTCGGGCCGATCGAGGACCTGCTCGCCGACCCGGCCGTCGAGGACATCCTGATCAACGGCTACAACGACGTGTACGTGTCGCGTCACGGGATCCTGTCGAAGCTGCCGGTGCGCTTTACCGACAACGCGCATCTGCTGCGGATCGTGCGGCGCATCCTCGCGCCGATCGGCCGCCGTCTCGACGAGTCGAATCCGATGGTCGACGCGCGTCTGCCGGACGGCGGGCGCGTGAACGTCGTCATCGAGCCGCTGTCGATCGACGGCCCGGTCGTGTCGATCCGCAAGTTCCGCAAGGATCCGCTGAAGCCGGCCGACCTGCTCGGCAACGGTACGTACAACGACGAGATCGGCGCGCTGCTCGAAGCGGCGGTCGAGGCGCGCTGCAACATCCTCGTGTCGGGCGGCACGAGCTCCGGCAAGACGTCGCTGCTCAACGCGCTCGCGTTCCACATCCCGGAGCCCGAACGCGTGGTGACGATCGAGGACACGGCGGAACTGTCGCTGAACCACCCGCACGTCGTGCGGCTCGAGAGCCGTCCGGGCGGCTTCGACGGCAGCGGCGTCGTGACGATCCGCGACCTGCTGCGCAACACGCTGCGGATGCGGCCGGACCGGATCATCGTCGGCGAAGTGCGCGGCGGCGAAGTGCTCGAAATGCTGCAGGCGATGAACACCGGCCACGACGGCTCGATGGGCACCGTCCATGCGAGCTCGCCGCGCGAGTGCCTGTACCGGCTCGAGATGCTCGCCGGTTTCGCCGGCTTCCAGGGCACCGAGTCGAGCCTGCGGCGGCAGATCGCGAACGCGATCGATTTCATCGTGCAGATCGGCCGCCTGTCGAACGGGCGACGCCGGATCCTGTCGATCACCGAAGTCACCGGGCTGTCGGACAACATCATCGCGACGCAGGAGCTGTATCGCTACGACGCGCGCGTGACGCCGGACGGCGACGAGGTCGATCACTGGGAATCGCTCGGCATCCATCCGCATTCGCCGAAGCTCGCGCGCTTCCGTCAGACGCTGACGAGCGGCGGGTTCGGGGACGGCGGTTTCGGCGGCGGTTTCGGCGGCGGCGGTGGCTTCGGCCGCGGCGGCGGAGGCTTCAATGTATAGCGCCGCGCTCTGGCTGCTCGCGGTCGCGCTGCTTTGCATCGCGGCCGCGTTGACGCTGTGGCGCCATGCGGACGCGCGGCGCGTGCGTACCGATGCGAAGCGCTTCATCGACAGCCGGCTCGAGCCGGGCGCACGCGGGGCGGCCGCTGCTTCGCCCGCGCGCGCGGCAGCGGC
>NZ_CABVPR010000052.1 GCF_902499135.1 Burkholderia dolosa | reverse complement strand
CGGCGCGGACGCCTTTTTCGGGCGTGCCGGCTTCGCGGCCGCGGGCGGCGGCGCGGCGGGGCGTACCGCCTTGCGGGCGACGAGGCTGCCGGAGCGGACGGGGGCGCGGGTCGGCGACGCCGGCCGCGGATTCTTGACGGTCAATTTGGTGCGCATAAACGCTGGGGTTCGTTCAGACTGCGATCGCGCGCAGCAATTCGGTTTCGAGCTGGATCTGCAGACGGTTGTCGGACAGGCCGGCGCCATCGAGCAGGAAGATATCTTCGACGCGTTCGCCGAGCGTATTGATCCGCGCCGCATGGACGCCGACCCGATGCTCGGCCAGCACGCGCGCGATCGAATAGAGAAGGCCCGGCCGGTCGTTCGCGGACACGGACAGGATGTAGTACTGGCCGCGCTCGTCGGCCCGCAGGTCGACGCGCGGCGTGATCGGGAACGTCCGCGACAGCCGCGACAGGCGGCCCTTGGACGGCTCCGGCAGCGGCGCGGTTTCGGCCAGACGCGTCGCGAGCTGCTGCTCGACGAGATTCGCGATGTCGCGGTACTGCACGTCGCGCTCGGTCTGCGTGACGATGAAGTTGTCGAGCGCATAGCCGTGCTTCGTCGTGCTCACGCGCGCGTCGAGCACCGACAGCCCGTTGCGGTCGAAGTACGCGCAGATGCCCGCGAACAGGTCGGGGCGGTCCTTCACGTACACGAGCACCTGCAGCGCGTCGCCGATCGGCGACGGCCGCGCGCGGACGATCGCGGTTTCGGCGTTCACGTGCCGGTACAGCACGCGCGTCTGCCACGCGATGTCGGCCGCGTCATGGCGCAGGAAGAAGCCGATGTCGAGCTGGTCCCACAGCGCGCGATGCGCGTCGTCGGGCACGGTCTCGAGCCGCAGCAGCGCGAGCGCTTCCTCCTGCCGCGACTTCAGCTCCGAATGCGCGTCGGGATTCGCACCGCCGAGCACCGCGAGCGTGACGCGATAGAGATCCTCGAGCAGCTTGCCTTTCCACGCATTCCATACTTTCGGGCTCGTGCCGCGGATGTCGGCGACGGTCAGCAGATACAGCGCGGTCAGCCGACGCTCGCTGCCGACCAGCTCGGCGAAGCGCTTGATGACTTCCGGATCGCTGGTGTCCTGCTTCTGCGCGACCTGGCTCATTGTCAGATGATGCTGAACGAGCCACACGATCAGTGCCGCGTCGTCGCCCGCGATGCCGTGCTCGCGGCAGAAGCGGCGCGCATCGGCCATTCCGAGCGTCGAGTGATCGCCGCCGCGGCCCTTCGCGATGTCGTGGAACAGCGCGGCGACGTACAGCACCCACGGCCGCTCGAAGTTGCCGATCAGCTGGCTGCAGAACGGATATTCGTGCGCATGCTCGGCCACCGCGAAGCGGCGGATGTTGCGCAGCACCATCAGGATGTGCTGATCGACCGTGTACACGTGATACAGGTCGTGCTGCATCTGGCCGACGATGCGGCGGAAATTCAGCAGATAGCGACCGAGCACGCTCGTCTGGTTCATCAGCCGGAACGCGTGCGTGATGCCTTCGGGCTGCTGCAGGATCTGCATGAACGTGCGGCGGTTCTGCGGGTCGCGCCGCCACACGTCGTTCATGATCTCGCGCGAGTTGTACAGCGCGCGCAGCGTGCGCGCGGACAGGCCCTTCACGCCGCGAGTCGTCTCATATAGCAGAAACGCCTCGAGGATCGCGTCCGGATGACGCTCGAACACGCCGTCGTCGACGATTTCGAGCATTCCCTGTTTCTCGACGAAGCGATCGGGCGACAGCACGCGCGTGATGCCGCTCGTCGCCGGAAACAGCTGCGCCTCGATGTTCTGGATCAGGATCGTCGCGAGCTGTGTGACGGCCTTCGCAGCCCAGTAATAGCGGCGCATCAGCTGTTCGCTCGCGCGCTTGGCCGGCGTCGGCTGATAGCCGAAGCTTTGGGCCGCCTGCGTCTGCAGGTCGAACACCAGCATGTCCTGGCGGCGGCCGGCGATCACGTGCAACCGCGCGCGCAGCGTCTTCAGGAACCCTTCGTTGCGGCGCAGCTCGCGCGCTTCGCGCTCGGTGATGAGGCCGCGCGTGTCAAGTTCGCGCCAGCTGCTGCCGAAGCCGGCCGCGCGCGCGATCCACAGGATCGTCTGCAGGTCGCGCAGCCCGCCGGGGCTTTCCTTCACGTTCGGCTCGAGGCTGTACGGCGTGTCCTGGAATTTCGCGTGGCGCTGCCGCATCTCGAGCACCTTCGCGGTGAAGAACGCGCGTGCGTCGAGCGCTTCGTGATAGCGAACCGTGAAGCGCTCGAACAGCGCGGTGCTGCCGACGATGCGACGCGCTTCGAGCAGCGACGTCTGCACGGTGACGTCCTGCGACGCCTCTTCGATGCATTGCGCGACCGTGCGTACGCTGCTGCCGATCTCGAGGCCCAGATCCCACGCCATGCCGATGAAGCGCACGATGCGCGCGTCGAGTGCCGCATCGTGCGCATCGGGCAGCAGCACGAGGATGTCGACGTCCGAATGAGGGGCGAGCTCGCCGCGTCCGTAGCCGCCGACCGCGACGAGCGCGAGCGTCGCCGGCAGCGCGCAGTCGTCCCACACGCGCTTCAGCGCGTCGTCGGTGAGCTTCGACAGCGCGTGCATCAGCGACGCGACGTTGGTTGCGCTGCGAAAGCGTTCGAGCAGGTCGGCCTTCGCGGCCTTGAATTCGGCGCGCCGCGACAGCGCTTCGGGTGAGGGGGCAGCGTGAGCGCTCATGGGCGGCGGGTCGGATGCAGGGAAGGCGGGGCGGACGGCGCGGCGGCGCTCAGACCGCGGCGGCCGGTTGCGCGAATACGGGGCGCGCAGGCGTGCCGGCCGAGACGGTCAGCACTTCGTAGCCCGTTTCGGTGACGAGCACCGTGTGCTCCCATTGCGCGGACAGGCTGCGGTCGCGCGTCTTCACGGTCCACTGATCGGGCATCGTGCGGATGTCGCGCTTGCCGGCGTTGATCATCGGCTCGATCGTGAAGATCATGCCCGGCTTGAGCTCGATCCCGGTGCCCGGGCGGCCGTAGTGAACGACCTGCGGATCCTCGTGGAACACCGTGCCGATCCCATGCCCGCAGTATTCGCGCACGACGCTGTAGCCTTGCGCTTCCGCGTGCTTCTGGATCGCGTGGCCGATGTCGCCGAGGTGCGCGCCGGGGCGGACCTGGTCGATGCCGAGCCACATGCATTCGTAGGTCGTCTGCACGAGACGCTTCGCGAGGATCGACCCCTCGCCGACGATGAACATCCGGCTCGTGTCGCCGAAATAGCCGTTCTTGATCACGGTGATGTCGATGTTCAGCGCATCGCCGTTCTTCAGCACCTTCTCGCCCGGAATGCCGTGGCAGATCACGTCGTTGACCGAGATGCAGGTGGCTTTCGGGTACGGCGGATAGCCGGGCGGCTGATAGTTCAGCGGCGCGGGGATCGTGCCCTGCACCTTCACCATGTATTCGTGGCAGAGGCGGTCGAGTTCGGCGGTCGTGACGCCGGCGACCACGTGCGGCGTGATGAAGTCGAGCACTTCGCTCGCGAGACGGCAGGCGACGCGCATCTGGGCGATATCGTGTTCGTTTTTGAGCGTAATGGCCATCGAGGTATGCCTGCAATGCGGTGAATTGACGGATTATCGCACCTTATGGCGGCCCTCGCAGCCCCTGCCGGCCGCGCCGGTACGGGTTTTCGCCGATTGTCCGGGCCGCTGCCGCGCGGCTAGGCGAAAGTGCCGCGCGACTTGAGGGCCGATAAATCGGCGTGCTATACTCTCCGGCTAAGTCGACATCCGAATGCCGAATTTTCCTCGTGTCGGGGCGGTGTGAAGGTGGAAGGCTTGCGGCACGGGCATTTCGCACGTGCCGAATCGCAAGCCGGCGCACCCAGGGTGCCGGCCGCGCGCATGTCGTCCTTTCGGGCGCGTTCGCGCGGCGGTACGGCAGCCGGCTTAAGACCCAACCCTCGTGGAGAATTCACATGGCAGTCACGATGCGCCAAATGCTGGAAGCGGGTGTCCACTTCGGTCACCAGACGCGCTTCTGGAACCCGAAGATGGCTCCGTTCATTTTCGGTCACCGCAACAAGATTCACATCATCAACCTCGAAAAGACGCTGCCGATGTTCACCGACGCACAGAAGTACGTGCGTCAGCTGGCAGCGAACCGCGGCACGATCCTGTTCGTCGGCACGAAGCGCCAGTCGCGCGACACGATCGCTCAGGAAGCGCAGCGCGCAGGCATGCCGTACGTCAACGCCCGCTGGCTCGGCGGCATGATGACCAACTTCAAGACGCTGAAGGTGTCGATCAAGCGCCTGAAGGACATGGAAGCGGCGGTCGAGGCGGGCGAGCTCGAGAAGATGAGCAAGAAGGAAGCGCTGCTGTTCGAGCGTGAAATCGCGAAGCTGCAGAAGTCGATCGGCGGCGTGAAGGACATGGGCGGCATTCCGGACGCGATCTTCGTCGTCGACGTCGGCTACCACAAGATCGCCGTCACCGAAGCGAACAAGCTCGGCGTGCCGGTCATCGCGGTGGTCGATACGAACCACTCGCCGGAAGGCGTGGATTACGTGATCCCGGGCAACGACGACTCGAGCAAGGCTGTCGCGCTGTACGCGCAAGGCATCGCCGACGCGATCCTGGAGGGCCGTGCGAACGCGGTCAACGAAGTGGTTCAGGCTGTGCGTGGCGACGACGAATACGTCGAGGAAAACGCGTAACTGGCCCCGAGCCGGCGCAAAAAGGGGGCTCTCAACAGGCCCCCTTTTTTTAAGCTTGTGCGCCGGACCTGATCGCGTCGAATCGGCGCGGGTCCGGAAACGAATCCCCGCCGCTCGCGTCCAAGCGGGCGGCGTTGTGAATACAGACTCAAGGAGCGAATGATGGCGGCAATTACCGCAAGCATGGTGGCAGAACTGCGCGCAAAGACCGACGCACCGATGATGGAGTGCAAGAAGGCGCTGACGGAAGCCGACGGCGATCTGGCCAAGGCTGAAGAGTTGCTGCGCGTCAAGCTCGGCAACAAGGCGAGCAAGGCGGCATCGCGCGTGACGGCCGAAGGCGTCGTCGCATCGTTCGTCGGCGGCAACGTCGGCGCGCTCGTCGAACTGAACTGCGAAACCGACTTCGTCGCGAAGAACGACGACTTCCTCGCGTTCTCGAAGCAGGTCGCCGAGCTGGTCGCGACGAAGAACCCGGCCGACGTGGCCGCGCTGTCGGCGCTGCCGCTCGACGGCAAGACGGTCGACGAAGTGCGTCTCGCGCTGGTCGGCAAGATCGGCGAGAACATCTCGATCCGCCGTTTCGTCCGCTTCGAAACCGCGAACAAGATCGCGACGTACCTGCACGGCAGCCGCATCGGCGTGATCGTCGAGTACACGGGCGCCGACGAGCAGGTCGGCAAGGACGTCGCGATGCACGTCGCGGCAATGAAGCCGGTCGCGCTGTCGTCGGACGACGTGCCGGCCGAGCTGATCGAGACGGAGCGTCGCGTCGCCGAGCAGAAGGCGGCCGAATCGGGCAAGCCGGCCGAGATCGTCGCGAAGATGGTCGACGGCAGCGTCCAGAAGTACCTGAAGGAAGTGTCGCTGCTGAACCAGACGTTCGTGAAGAACGACAAGCAGACGATCGAGCAGATGCTGAAGGCCGCGAATGCCGCAGTGCAGAAGTTCGCGCTGTTCGTCGTCGGCGAAGGCATCGAGAAGCGCCAGGACGACTTCGCCGCCGAAGTGGCCGCGCAGGTCGCAGCGGCAAAGCAGCAGTAAGCAGTCAGGCAGTATCCGCGGCGGGCGTCCGCTCCGCCGCGGCCGGCGGCGTCGCCGGCCGGCCGGGAAACCCGGTCCGGCCGTCGGCGCTTGCCCGAATCAGTATTTCGCCCCTACAGTTCGTGGTTGTCATCCTCTCGTCGCTCGGAAGCCCCTATGTCCAATGCCTATAAACGCGTCCTCCTCAAACTCTCCGGCGAAGCGCTGATGGGCGACGATGCCTTCGGCATCAATCGCGCGACGATCGAACGGATGGTGGCCGATATCGCCGAAGTCGTGCGTCTGGGTACGCAGATGGCGGTGGTGATCGGCGGCGGTAACATTTTCCGCGGCGTCGCGGGCGGCGCGGCCGGCATGGACCGCGCGACGGCCGACTACATGGGGATGCTCGCGACGATGATGAACGCGCTGGCGCTGCAGGACGCGATGCGCCACGCCGGTATCGAGGCGCGCGTGCAGTCCGCGCTGCGGATGGACCAGGTGGTCGAGCCGTACATCCGCCCGCGCGCGATCCGCCAGCTCGAGGAAGGCAAGGTCGTGATCTTCGCGGCCGGCACCGGCAACCCGTTCTTCACGACCGATACGGCGGCCGCGCTGCGCGGCTCGGAAGTGGGCGCGGAGGTCGTGCTGAAGGCGACGAAGGTCGATGGCGTATATTCTGCCGATCCGAAGAAGGATCCGTCGGCGACCCGCTACGCGACGATCAGCTTCGACGAGGCGATCAGCCGCAACCTGCAGGTGATGGACGCGACCGCGTTCGCGCTGTGCCGCGACCAGAAGCTGCCGATTCGCGTGTTTTCGATCAACAAGCCGGGCGCGCTCAAGCGCATCGTGCTGGGCGAGGACGAAGGTACGCTCGTCCACGTGTAAACTCCCGCGGATGCGGGCAACCGGCGCCGGCCGCGACATGCGTGCGCGCCGCGCGAGGCCCGCGTTCTTTGAAGGTTTGAAGGTTCGGAGGTTGAAATGAGTGTCGCTGATATCAAGAAGGGCGTCGAGCAGAAGATGCAGCGCTCGATCGAAGCGTTCAAGAACGATCTGGCGAAGATCCGTACGGGCCGTGCGCATACCGGTCTGCTCGATCACGTGCAGGTCGACTACTACGGGTCGATGGTGCCGATTTCGCAGGTGGCGAACCTGACGCTCGTCGACGCCCGCACGATCGGCGTGCAGCCGTGGGAAAAGAACATGGTCGCGAAGGTCGAGAAGGCGATCCGCGAAGCCGATCTCGGTCTGAACCCGGCCACGACCGGCGACGTGATCCGCGTGCCGATGCCGGCGCTGACCGAAGAGCGCCGCCGCGAGCTGACGAAGGTCGTCAAGAGCGAAGGCGAAACGGCCAAGGTCGCGATCCGCAACCTGCGCCGCGACGCGAACGAAGCGCTGAAGAAGCTCGTGAAGGACAAGGAAATCTCCGAGGACGACGAGCGACGCGCCGGCGACGACGTGCAGAAGCTCACCGACAAGCACGTTGCCGAAATCGACAAGCTCGTGCAGACCAAGGAAGCCGAGATCATGACGGTCTGACGACCGTCCTCGCGCGCCGCCTTCTTTCCGCATCACTGTCTCAACGGCCATGACCTATACCAGCTCTACTGTTCGCGTGCCTGACGTCGGCGCCGTGCCGCGTCACATCGCGATCATCATGGACGGCAACGGTCGTTGGGCGACCGAACGCCGCTTGCCGCGCGTCGCCGGCCATACGCGCGGCGTCGATGCCGTGCGGGCGGTGGTCGAAGGCTGCGCGCGCGCCGGCGTCGAATATCTGACGCTGTTCGCGTTCAGTTCCGAAAACTGGCGACGGCCGACCGAAGAAGTGTCGTTCCTGATGCGGCTGTTCATCACCGCGCTCGAACGCGAGGTCGGCAAGCTGCACGCGAACGGCATCCGTCTGCGGGTCGTCGGCGATCTCGAGCGTTTCGAGCCGCGCATCCGCGAACTGATCCGCCGTGCCGAAACGAAGACGGCGCGCAACACGCGCCTCACGCTGACGATCGCCGCGAACTACGGCGGTCGATGGGACATCCTGCAGGCGACGAAGAAGCTCGTCGAGCAGGCCGCGCGCGAGGGCCGCGAGATCGAGGTGACGGAAGAGGCGTTCGCGCCGCACCTCGCGATGGCGTATGCGCCGGAGCCCGATCTGTTCATCCGTACCGGCGGCGAGCAGCGCGTCAGCAATTTTCTGCTGTGGCAGCTCGCGTACGCCGAATTCTATTTCACCGACAAATACTGGCCGGACTTCGACGGCGCGGCGCTCGCCGACGCGATCGCGTCGTATACCGAGCGCGAGCGCCGTTTCGGGCGCACCAGCGCGCAGCTCGAACCGCAGTCGCAGAACGCCGACTCCCTTTCATGCTGAAAACCCGTGTGATCACGGCAGTCGTGATGCTGGCAGTGCTGCTGCCGGTCACGCTGTTCGCGCCGCTTGCCGCCTTCGGCGCGTTGATCGGCATCGTGCTCGTGTTCGCCGCGTGGGAATGGGCGCGCCTGCTGAAGCTCGGCAGCGCCGGTTCCATCGTCTACGCGATCGTCGCGGCGCTGGCGCTCGCGGCCACCACGCCGCTCGGCATCGACGTCGTTTCGTCCCGCCCCCTTTTTTGGGCGGCCGGCGTGTTCTGGCTGCTGGTCGGCCCGTTCGCGCTGCGGCGCAAGCCCGAGCTCGCGGCCGGCGTATGGCGGCCGTTTCTGCTCGCGGCCGGCCTGATCGTGTTCGCCGCGTGCTGGCACGCGCTCGTCGCGGCCCGCGCGCAGAGCGTTGCGTTCGTGCTGTCGTTGCTGCTGGTCGTCTGGCTTGCCGATATCGGCGCATACTTCGCCGGCAAGGCATTCGGAAAGCGTAAACTGGCCGTCACGATCAGCCCCGGCAAGAGCTGGGAAGGCGCGATCGGCGGCTGGCTCGCGGTGATGATCGTCGCGGGCGTCGCGATGGCCGCGCACCGGTTCGAGCCGACCCTGTTTTCGGCGTTCGCCGCGCACTACGGGATGCCGGGCGCGTGGGCCGCGCTGACGCTGCTCGTCGCGTACAGCGTGATCGGCGACCTGTTCGAGTCGCTGCTCAAGCGGCAGGCGGGCGTGAAGGATTCGAGCGGACTGCTGCCCGGCCACGGCGGCGTGCTCGACCGCGTCGACGCGCTGCTGCCGGTGCTGCCGCTCGCGATGCTGCTGCTTGGTTAAACCACTATTTCTGTTATGCAAAAACGTCTGACATTGCTCGGTTCCACGGGCTCGATCGGAGACAGCACGCTCGACGTGGTCGCGCGCCATCCCGAGCGTTTCTCGGTCTACGCGCTGACCGCGCACCGCAATGGCGACAAGCTCGTCGAGCAGTGTCTGCGCTTCGCGCCCGAAGTCGCGGTGGTCGGCGATGCGGCGACGGCCGAACGCGTCGAAGCGCAGTTGCGCGCGGCGGGCAGCAAGACGATCGTGCTGTACGGGCCGCAGGCGCTCGTCGACGTATCGAAGAGCGACGGCTGCGATACGGTCGTCGCGGCGATCGTCGGCGCGGCGGGCCTCGCGCCGAGCCTCGCGGCGGCACGCGCCGGCAAGCGCATCCTGCTCGCGAACAAGGAATCGCTGGTGATGTCCGGCTCGATCTTCATGGACGCGGTGCGCGACCACGGCGCGATCCTGCTGCCGGTCGACAGCGAGCACAACGCGATCTTCCAGTGCATGCCGCGCGACGCGGCCGAGCACGGCGGGATTTCGAAGATCATCCTGACCGCGTCGGGCGGGCCGTTCCGCACGCGCGAGCCGGCCACGCTGGTCGACGTGACGCCCGACGAGGCGTGCAAGCATCCGAACTGGGTGATGGGCCGCAAGATCTCGGTCGATTCCGCGACGATGATGAACAAGGGCCTCGAGGTGATCGAGGCGCACTGGATCTTCGGGTTGCCGGGCGACCGGATCGACGTGCTGATCCATCCGCAGAGCGTGATCCATTCGCTGGTGTCGTACCGCGACGGCTCGGTGCTCGCGCAACTGGGCAACCCGGACATGCGCACGCCGATCGCGCACGCGCTCGCGTTTCCCGACCGCGTCGACGCGGGCGTCGATCCGCTCGACCTTGCGCAGATCGCGCAGCTGTCGTTCGAGAAGCCCGATTACGCGCGCTTCCCGTGTCTCGCGCTCGCGCTGAAGGCGCTCGATGAAGGCGGTATCGCGAGCGCCGCGCTGAACGCGGCGAACGAAGTGGCGGTCGAAGCGTTTCTCGAGCGCCGGATCGGCTTCATGGCGATCGCGGCGACCGTCGAGGCCGTGCTCGACGCGCTGCCGAACCGCACGCCGAACGGGCTCGACGACGTCCTCGCGGCCGATGCCGACGCGCGTCGCCTCGCCGCCGAAATCATTGCGAAAGCGCCTGCGCCACGCGTGGAGCGCACAGTCTGAATGAGGTGCTCATGAACGTGCTGGTCGAACTGATCGCGTTTGCGGTGGCGATCGGGGTGCTGGTCGTCGTGCATGAGTACGGACATTATCGCGTCGCGCGTTGGTGCGGCGTGAAGGTGCTGCGGTTCTCGATCGGTTTCGGCCAGCCCGTCGCGCGCTGGGTCAGCCGCAAGACGGGCACCGAGTGGACGCTGTCCGCGCTGCCGCTCGGCGGCTACGTGAAGATGCTCGACGAGCGCGAGCCCGGCC
Source organism: Burkholderia dolosa (assembly GCF_902499135.1). Taxonomy (GTDB): domain Bacteria; phylum Pseudomonadota; class Gammaproteobacteria; order Burkholderiales; family Burkholderiaceae; genus Burkholderia; species Burkholderia dolosa. The sequence goes on along the minus strand of NZ_CABVPR010000052.1, from coordinate 30,671 downwards.
CCGGCGTGAAGCCGGAGGAACTCGATCAGGCGTTCAACCGGCAGCCGGTCTTCAAGCGTATCGCGATCGTCGCGGCCGGCCCGATCGCGAATTTCCTGTTGGCAATCGTGCTGTTCTCCGCGGTATTCGCGACCGGCGTGACCGAGCCGGCCGCGGTCGTCGCGCCGCCGGCGGCCGGCACGGTCGCGGCCCGCGCGGGCTTCGACGGTACCGAGACGATCGTGTCGATCCGCGACGCGCAAGGCGGCGAGCCGGAACCGGTGCGATCCTGGTCGGACCTGCGCTGGAAGCTGCTGGCCGCCGCGTTCGATCACCGCGAGGTCGTGCTCGGCGCGCGCGACGGCGGTTCGACGTTCGACTTCCGCGTCGATCTGCGCAATGTTCCCGAAAGCGAACTCGACGACGACTTCATGATGCACCTCGGCTTCGAGACCGGCGGCGGCACGCTGTCGGTCGCGTCGGTGCAGCCGGGTAGTGCGGCGCAGCAAGCCGGGCTGAAGCCGGGCGACAAGCTGCTCGCGCTCGACGGCAAGCCGATCGGCGGCGCATCGCGTTTCATCGATACCGTCAAGCATCACGCCGGCGCCGCGGTCGAACTGCGGATCGAGCGCAACGGCGCCGTGCAGACGGTGTCGATCGTGCCGCAGGCGCAGCGCGATGAAGAGTCGGGGCAGCAGATCGGGCGCATCGGCGCGGCGCTGTCGATGCATACGCCGTCGGTCGACGTGCGTTACGGGCCGCTCGAGAGCCTGCAGCTCGGCGCGCGCCGCACGTGGGACATCGCCGTCTATTCGGTGCGGATGTTCGGGCGGATGATTACCGGCAACGCATCGCTGAAAAATCTGTCCGGGCCGGTGACGATTGCGGACTACGCGGGCAAGAGTGCGCGGCTCGGACCGTCGGCGTTCGTGTCGTTCCTCGCCCTTGTCAGCATTAGCCTCGGCGTGCTGAACTTGTTGCCGATTCCCGTTTTGGACGGGGGGCATCTGTTATATTATCTGGTTGAAGCCGCGACCGGGAAAGCCGTCTCGGAGCGCTGGCAACTGATTCTGCAAAGAGCCGGGTTGATCTGCATCGTTGCGTTGTCGGCGATCGCGCTGTTCAACGATCTGGCTCGGCTAATCCATTTCTGAAGCGTCAGGCGGCGGCCGGTCGGCCGCCGCCTGATTTGATGCAGCTAAACATTGGGGATGCACGTTGTTCAAACCTCATCGCTTTGTACCTAAGACAGTTGCAGCGGCCGCGCTCGCCGCGCACGGCCTCGCGGCGCATGCAGCGGCACCGTTCGTGGTGCAAGACATCAAGATCGAGGGGTTGCAGCGCGTCGAACCGGGTTCGGTGTTCGCGTACCTGCCGATCAAGCAAGGCGATACGTTCACCGACGACAAGGCATCCGAAGCGATCCGTGCGCTGTACGCGACGGGCTTTTTCAACGACGTGCGGATCGCGACGCAGGGCAACGTCGTGATCGTGCAGGTGCAGGAGCGTCCCGCGATCGCGTCGATCGACTTCACCGGCACGAAGGAGTTCGACAAGGACAACCTGACGAAGGCGCTGCGCGCGGTCGGTCTCGCAGACGGCCGCTACTACGACAAGGCGCTGGTCGACAAGGCGGAGCAGGAACTCAAGCGCCAGTACCTGACGCGCGGCTTCTACGCAGCCGAAGTCAAGACGACGGTGACGCCGGTCGACGCGAACCGCGTGTCGATCCTCTTCGCGGTGGCCGAAGGGCCGAGCGCGAAGATCCGCCAGATCAACTTCATCGGCAACAAGGCGTTCAGCACGAGCACGCTGCGCGACGAGATGCAGCTGTCCACGCCGAACTGGTTCTCGTGGTACACGAAGAACGACCTGTATTCGAAGGAAAAGCTGACCGGCGACCTCGAGGCCGTGCGCTCGTACTACCTGAACCGCGGCTACCTCGAATTCAACATCGAGTCGACGCAGGTGTCGATCTCGCCCGACAAGAAGGACATGTACCTGACGGTCACGCTGCACGAAGGCGAGCCGTACACGGTGTCGGGCATCAAGCTGTCGGGCAACCTGCTCGATCGCGAAGCGGAACTGAACAAGCTGATCAAGATCAAGCCGGGCGACCGCTTCTCCGCGGAGAAGCTGCAGCAGACGACGAAGGCGATCGTCGACAAGCTCGGCGAGTACGGCTATGCGTTCGCGACCGTCAACGCGCAGCCGGACATCGATCAGGTGAACCACAAGGTGAACCTGAACCTCGTCGTCGATCCGAGCCGCCGCGTGTACGTGCGCCGCATCAACGTCGTCGGCAACACGCGCACGCGCGACGAAGTGGTGCGCCGCGAAATGCGCCAGCTCGAAAGCTCGTGGTTCGATTCGAACCGCCTCGCGCTGTCGAAGGACCGCGTGAACCGTCTCGGCTACTTCACGAACGTCGACGTGACGACGGTGCCGGTCGAAGGCACGAACGACCAGGTCGACGTGAACGTGAAGGTCGACGAAAAGCCGACCGGCGCGATCACGCTGGGTGCCGGCTTCTCGTCGACGGACAAGGTCGTGCTGTCGGCCGGCGTGTCGCAGGACAACGTGTTCGGCTCCGGCACGAGCCTCGCGGTGAACGTGAACACCGCGAAGAGCTACCGCACGCTGACCGTCACGCAGGTCGACCCGTACTTCACCGTCGACGGCATCAAGCGGATCACCGACGTCTACTACCGCACGTATCAGCCGCTCTACTATTCGACGAGCTCGAGCTTCCGGATCATCAGCGCGGGCGGCAACCTGAAGTTCGGCATCCCGTTCTCCGAAGTCGACACCGTCTACTTCGGCGCAGGCTTCGAGCAGAACCGCCTCGACGTCGATTCGAACACGCCGCAGAGCTACCAGGATTACGTGAACGAGTTCGGCCGCGTGTCGAACACGGTGCCGCTGACCGTCGCATGGTCGCGCGACGCGCGCGACAGCGCGCTGATTCCGAGCCGCGGCTACTTCACGCAGGCGAACATCGAATACGGCGTGCCGGTCGGCAAGATCCAGTACTACAAGGCCGATCTGCAGGCGCAGTACTACTATTCGTTCTCGCGCGGCTTCATCCTCGGGCTGAACCTGCAAGGCGGCTACGGTAACGGTATCGGCAACCCGTACCCGATCTTCAAGAACTACTACGCGGGCGGTATCGGCTCCGTGCGCGGCTACGAGCCGAGCTCGCTGGGCCCACGCGATACGAAGACGAACGACCCGATCGGCGGCTCGAAGATGCTGGTCGGCAACATCGAGCTGACGTTCCCGCTGCCGGGCACCGGCTACGACCGCACGCTGCGCGTGTTTACGTTCCTCGACGGCGGTAACGTGTGGGGCAACGCGCCGGGCGGCAACAGCACCGGCGCGAACGGATTGCGCTACGGCTACGGCGTCGGCCTCGCATGGATCTCGCCGATCGGCCCGCTGAAGCTGAGCCTCGGCTTCCCGCTGCAGAAGCACGAAGGCGACCAGTACCAGAAATTCCAGTTCCAGATCGGGACGGCGTTCTGATCGAACGGACAACAACAGCAACGAGAGGGTAATTTTGCTAACCGGTAAGTTTTCGAAACGAGTGATGTGCGCGCTGACCGTTGCACTGGCCTTGGGCGCCGCGACGGTACACGCACAGGACGTCGCCCGCATCGCGGCGGTCAATTCGGATCGGATCCTGCGCGAGTCGGCGCCCGCGAAGGCGGCGCAGACGAAGCTCGAAGCCGAGTTCGCGAAGCGCGACAAGGATCTGCAGGACATGGCGGCGCGCCTGAAGGCGTTGTCCGACTCGCTCGACAGGAACGGCGCGTCGATGTCGGGCGCCGATCGCGCGCAGAAGCAGCGCGATCTCGCGCAGCTCGATACCGACTTCCAGCGCAAGCAGCGCGAGTTCCGCGAAGACCTGAACCAGCGTCGCAACGAGGAACTGGCCGCCGTGCTCGACAAGGCGAACAAGGTCATCAAGCAGATCGCCGAGCAGCAGAACTACGACCTGATCGTGCAGGAAGCCGTGTACGTCAGTCCGCGCATCGACATCACCGACAAGGTGCTGAAGGCACTCGCGTCCGGCTCGACGAACTGAACGGAGCAGACGACGAATGGCATTGACGCTCGAGGAACTCGTAAAGCGGTTCGGCGGCGAGATCGTCGGCGACGCACAGTGCAAGGTGAGCGGCCTCGCGCCGCTCGATCAGGCAGGCCCTCAGCAGCTCGCGTTCCTCGCGAATCCGAAGTACCTGTCGCAGGTCGAATCGACCCGCGCGGGTGCGGTGCTGATCTCGCCGAAGGATCTGGAGAAGCTCGGCACCGCCGCTAGCGGTCCGGACGCCGGCGCCCGACCGGTCGCCCGCAATTTCATCGTGACGCCGAATCCGTACGCGTATTTCGCGCGCGTCGCGCAGATGTTCATCGATCTCGCCGCGCCGCCGCGCGCGGCCGGCGTGCATCCGAGCGCGACGATCGATCCGGCCGCGAAGGTCGCCGCGAGCGCGGTGATCGGCCCGCACGTGACGGTCGAGGCCGGCGCGGTAATCGAAGACGGCGTGCAGCTCGACGCGAACGTATTCGTCGGCCGCGGCACGACGATCGGCGCGGGCTCCCATCTGTATCCGAACGCATCGGTGTACCACGGCTGCACGATCGGCCCGCGCGCGATCATCCATTCGGGCGCGGTGATCGGCTCGGACGGGTTCGGTTTCGCGCCGGACTTCGTCGGCGAAGGCGACGCGCGCACCGGCACGTGGGTCAAGATTCCGCAGGTCGGCGGCGTGACGATCGGTCCGGACGTCGAGATCGGCGCGAACACGACGATCGACCGCGGCGCGATGGCCGACACCGTCATCGAGGAGTGCGTGAAGATCGACAACCAGGTGCAGATCGGACACAACTGCCGGATCGGCGCCTATACGGTGATCGCCGGCAGCGCCGGCATCGCGGGCAGCACGACGATCGGCCGCCATTGCATGATCGGCGGCGCGGCCGGGATCGCCGGCCACGTGACGCTCGGCGACTACGTGATCATCACCGCGAAGTCGGGCGTGTCGAAGTCGCTGCCGAAGGCCGGCATCTACACGAGCGCATTCCCGGCCGTCGACCACGGCGAATGGAACAAGAGCGCCGCGCTCGTGCGCAACCTCGACAAGCTGCGCGACCGCATCAAGGCGCTCGAAACCGCGCTCGCCGCCCAGGGCGGCACGGACGCCTGACCGGCACCATGCGAGACCTCGACCGGGCAAGGCCTGCGCATCCGGCCCGGTCAGCCAGACCGGGCCGCGCGGCGGCCTGCATCAGCCTTTGCATCACCACCGCGCAGCCTTTGCGTGAGACGAACCATCATGAGCACTGAAAAAATCAATCTCGACATCCACAAGATCCTCACGCTGCTGCCGCATCGCTATCCGATTCTGCTCGTCGACCGCGTACTCGAACTCGAACCGCACAAGGGGATCAAAGCGCTGAAGAACGTGTCGATCAACGAGCCATTCTTCCAGGGACATTTCCCGAAGCGGCCGGTGATGCCGGGCGTGCTGATTCTCGAAGCGCTCGCACAGGCGGCCGCGCTGCTGACCTTCGCGGAAGAGCAGCCGAAGGATCCGGAAAACACGCTGTACTACTTCGTCGGCATCGACGGTGCGCGCTTCAAGCGCGTGGTCGAACCGGGCGATCAGCTGATTCTGAACGTGACGTTCGAGCGCTATATCCGCGGGATCTGGAAGTTCAAGGCAGTGGCGGAAGTGGACGGCAAGGTGGCGGCGGAAGCCGAACTGATGTGCACGGTCAAGACGGCCGACGCGGCGCCCTGAGCGACGCGGCACACATGGGCAACGCAACGCGACACACCACATCGAGAGGCAACGGCGCATGACCAGGATTCATCCCACCGCGATCGTCGAACCGGGCGCGCAGATCGACGAATCGGTCGAGATCGGCCCGTACGCGATCATCGGTCCGCACGTGACGATCGGCGCACGCACGACGATCGGCTCGCATAGCGTGATCGAAGGCCACACGACGCTCGGCGAGGACAACCGCATCGGCCATTACGCATCGGTCGGCGGCCGTCCGCAGGACATGAAATACAAGGACGAGCCGACCCGGCTCGAGATCGGCAACCGCAACACGATCCGCGAATTCACGACGATCCATACGGGCACCGTGCAGGACGCCGGCGTGACGACGATCGGCGACGACAACTGGATCATGGCTTACGTGCATATCGGCCATGACTGCCGTGTCGGCAATCACGTGGTGCTGTCGAGTAACGCGCAGATGGCCGGCCACGTCGAGATCGGCGACTGGGCGATCATCGGCGGGATGTCGGGCGTTCACCAGTTCGTGCGCATCGGCGCGCATGCGATGCTCGGCGGCGCGTCCGCGCTCGTGCAGGACGTGCCGCCGTTCGTGATCGCGGCCGGCAACAAGGCCGAGCCGCACGGGATCAACGTCGAAGGGCTGCGCCGGCGCGGCTTCTCGCCGGACGCGATCTCGGCACTGCGCACCGCGTATCGACTGCTGTACAAGAACGGCCTGTCGCTCGAAGAGGCGAAGGTGCAGCTGCGCGAGCTCGCGCAGGCGGGCGGCGAAGGCGACGAAGCCGTCGCCGCGTTCGTCCGGTTCATCGACGCGTCCCAGCGCGGCATCATCCGCTAAGCGATGCCGCTCCCGACCAACCAGCTTCGGCTCGCGATGGTGGCCGGCGAGCCTTCGGGCGACCTGCTCGGTGCGTCGCTGCTCGGCGGGCTGCGCGAGCGGCTGCCCGAGTCGGCCCAGTATTACGGGATCGGCGGGCAGCGGATGATCGCGCACGGCTTCGATTCGCACTGGCAGATGGACAAGCTGACCGTGCGCGGCTACGTCGAGGCGCTCGGCCAGATCCCCGAGATCCTGCGGATTCGCGGCGAGCTGAAGCGTCAGCTGCTCGCGGAGCGGCCGGACGTGTTCATCGGCGTCGACGCGCCCGACTTCAACTTCAACGTCGAGCAGGCGGCGCGCGACGCGGGCATTCCGTCGATCCACTTCGTGTGTCCGTCGATCTGGGCGTGGCGCGGCGGCCGGATCAAGAAGATCGTCAAGTCGGTCGATCACATGCTGTGCCTGTTCCCGTTCGAGCCGGCAATTCTCGACAAGGCCGGTGTCGCATCGACGTACGTCGGCCATCCGCTCGCCGACGAAATTCCGCTCGAGCCCGATACGCACGGCGCGCGCATCGCGCTCGGCCTGCCGGCCGACGGCCCGGTGATCGCGGTGCTGCCGGGCAGCCGGCGCTCGGAAATCGCGCTGATCGGTCCGACGTTCTTCGCGGCGATGGCGCTGATGCAGCAGCGTGAGCCGGGCTTGCGATTCGTGATGCCGGCCGCCACGCCGGCGCTGCGCGAACTGCTGCAGCCGCTCGTCGATGCGCATCCGCAGCTCGCGCTGACGATTACCGACGGCCGTTCGCAGGTCGCGATGACGGCCGCCGACGCGATCCTCGTGAAGAGCGGCACCGTCACGCTGGAAGCCGCGCTGCTGAAAAAGCCGATGGTGATCTCGTACAAGGTGCCGTGGCTGACCGGGCAGATCATGCGCCGGCAGGGCTATCTGCCGTACGTCGGCTTGCCGAACATTCTCGCCGGCCGCTTCGTCGTGCCGGAGCTGCTCCAGCATTTCGCGACGCCAGAGGCGCTCGCCGACGCGACGCTCACGCAGCTGCGCGACGATGCGAATCGCCGCACGCTGACCGAGGTCTTCACCGAAATGCACGTGTCGCTGCGGCAGAACACCGCCGCGAAGGCAGCCGACGCGGTCGTGCGCGTGCTCGAGCAACGCAAGAGGCGCGCATGACGACGACGGTACGTGTATTGCGCCGCGTCGCGTCCGGCGAAGTGCAGGGCGGTTTCGACTTCAATCGGCCCGGCGAGATCGTCTGCGGCGTCGACGAAGCCGGACGCGGGCCGCTCGCCGGGCCGGTGGTCGCCGCCGCGGTGATCCTCAATCCCGAGCGGCCGATCGACGGGCTCGACGATTCGAAGGTGCTGTCCGCGAAAAAGCGCGACGCGCTGTACGAGCTGATCGTCGAGCGTTCGCTCGCCTATTGCGTCGCGTCCGCGAGCGTCGACGAAATCGATACGCTGAACATCCTGCACGCGACGATGCTCGCGATGAAGCGCGCGGTCGAAGGCCTGTCGATCCTGCCGACGCTCGCGCAGATCGACGGCAATCGCTGTCCGACGCTGTCGGTGCGCGCGGAGGCGATCGTCAGCGGGGACGCGCTGGTGCCGAGCATTTCCGCCGCATCGATTCTCGCGAAGGTCACGCGCGACCGGATGCTCGTCGATCTGCACGAACGCTTTCCGGTGTACGGCTTCAACGTGCATGCGGGCTACGGCACCGAGAAACACCTTGCCGCACTGCGCGAGCACGGCCCGTGCGAAGCGCATCGGCGCTCGTTCGCGCCGGTCCGTGCAGCGCTCGATCTGATTCGATGAAAGTCATTACGTCCCGCGACAATCCGCTGTACAAGCGTCTGAAGGCGCTCGCGGGTTCGACGCCGCATCAGCGCCGCAGCGGCCAGGCGCTGCTCGAAGGTTTCCATCTCGCGAGCGCGTATCTCGACACGGGCGCCGCGCCGGAGCTGTGCGTCGCGACCGAAGGCGCGCTGCAGCATGCGGAAGCGCAGGCGATCGTCGCGCGTGTCGACGCACAGCGCGTCGTCACGCTGCCGGACGCGCTGTTCGGCCAACTGTCGAACGTCGTGAACGGCGTCGGATTCCTGCTGCTCGTCGATCGGCCCGCGCAGCCGCTGCCGGAGCGCGTCGCGCACACGTCGGTCGTGCTCGACGGCGTGCAGGACGCCGGCAACGTCGGCTCGATCCTGCGCAGCGCGGCGGCGGCCGGCGTGCGGCACGTGTTCTGCGCGCCGGGCACCGCGTATGCGTGGTCGTCGAAGGTGCTGCGCTCCGGAATGGGCGCGCATTTCCTGCTGTCGATCCACGAAGACGTCGCGCCCGACGTGCTCGCGGGTCGGCTCGACGTGCCGATCGCGCTGACCGACTCGCACGGCGCGCAGGCGATCTACGACTGCGACCTGTCGCAGCCGGTCGCATGGGTGTTCGGCAACGAGGGCGCCGGCGTGTCGGCGTTCTGGCGCGATGCGGCCACGCATCGCGTGACGATTCCGCAGCCGGGCGGGATGGAGTCGCTGAACGTCGCGGCCGCTGCCGCGGTGTGCCTGTTCGAACAGGTGCGGCAGCAGCGGCGCGCTTGACGTCCGCGCGCGAACAGCACGCGCGCTCGCCCGCGCAACGAAAAAAGGCCGCGTCGAACGCGGCCTTTTTGCCATTCGGCGACAGCGCGGCGGCGGCCGCGGTGCACGACGCAATCAGTACGACTGCCGGTCGAGCCGGATCTCCTGCAGGATCGTCGTCGCGATTTCCTCGATCGACTTGTGCGTCGACGACAGCCACTTGATCCCTTCGCGCCGCATCATCGCCTCGGCCTCGTTGATCTCGTAGCGGCAGTTCTCCGGCGCCGCGTACTTGCTGCCGGGCCGCCGCTCGTTGCGGATTTCGGACAGCCGCTGCGGATCGATCGACAGCCCGAACAGCTTGTCGCGGTGCGGCGCCAGCGCGGACGGCAGCTTGCCGCGCTCGAAGTCTTCCGGAATCAGCGGATAGTTCGCGGCCTTCACGCCGTACTGCATCGCGAGATACAGGCTCGTCGGCGTCTTGCCGCTGCGCGATACGCCGACGAGGATCACGTCCGCCTCCGACAGATTGCGGTTCGACTGGCCGTCGTCGTGCGCGAGCGAGAAGTTGATCGCCTCGATCCGCGTCTTGTATTCCTCGGTGTCCGCGTTCTGGTGGCCGCGGCCCATCGCATGGCTCGACTTCAGCTGCAGTTCCTGCTCGAGCGGTTCGACGAAGCGCTGGAACATGTCGAGCACGAGCGCGTTCGAGCGCTTGACGATGTCGTTCGACTCGCTGTCGACCAGCGTCGTGAACACGATCGAGCGGCGGCCGTCGTGCACGGCGGCGTCGTTGATTTTCTCGACGGTCGCATACGCCTTGTCGAGCGAATCGACGAACGGCACGCGCACGAGGCGGAATTTCTGATCGAACTGGGACAGGATCGAGTGCGCGAAGGTCTCGGCGGTGATACCGGTGCCGTCGGACACGATGAAAACGGTAGGCAGCATGAATCTGGGCGTCGAACGTGGAGGGCGGTTGCGCGGGCGGCCGAGGCCCGCCTCCACACGCAGTGACAAGGTCGCGCCACATCCGGCAGCCGGCACGGTAGAATAGCGGCAACCTGTTGGATAAGCAATTGCGGGGGCGCGGCGCGATCGACGCCCGAGGCTTGCCGCGATCCACCGAGAAATTCCCGGCAAGTTCGGCGATTTGTCTGAAAATATCGCATTTCTGCCGGGATTTTTGTAAATCGGGTCGAAAGCGCTTCGGCCGCTGCGATTGTTTATCTAACAGGTTGCGCAAGACGCGCCGCGCCTTTTTGCAAGCGCCCGCGTTCAAGCCCACTTGCGCGATCGAGCATTTTTTTCACACTTAGGGGCTTGTATGACTAACGCAGCAAACGTCGCAAAGGACCAGGCGTATGTAATTCCGTTCGAGCAGTTGCGGATGACCGATGTGGAGATCGTTGGCGGCAAGAATGCGTCGCTCGGCGAGATGATCAGCCAGCTTTCCGAAGCAGGCGTTCGCGTACCCACCGGTTTCGCCACGACCGCGCTCGCTTTCCGCGATTTCCTCAAGCACAACGACCTCACCGACCGCATCGCGAAGCGTCTCGAGTCGCTCGACATCGACGACGTGAAGGCGCTCGCCGAAGCCGGCGCCGAAATCCGCAAGTGGATCGTCGACGCGCCGCTGCAGCCGCGTCTCGAGCAGGAAATCCGCGCGCAGTTCGAAGTGCTGCAAAGCGGCTCGCCGGGCGAGCTGTCGTTCGCGGTGCGCTCGTCGGCCACGGCCGAAGACCTGCCCGACGCGTCGTTCGCGGGTCAGCAGGAATCGTATCTGAACGTCGTCGGCATCGACGACGTGCTCGATCGCATGAAGCACGTGTTCGCGTCGCTGTACAACGACCGCGCGATCTCGTATCGCGTGCACAAGGGCTTCACGCACGCCGAGGTCGCGCTGTCGGCCGGCGTGCAGCGCATGGTGCGCTCGGACGTCGGCGCGGCCGGCGTGATGTTCACGATCGACACCGAATCGGGCTTCAAGGACGCCGTCTTCATCACGTCGAGCTACGGTCTCGGCGAAACGGTCGTGCAGGGTGCGGTGAACCCGGACGAGTTCTACGTGTTCAAGACGACGCTCGCGCAGGGCAAGTACCCGATCATCCGCCGCTCGATCGGCTCGAAGCTGATCAAGATGGAGTTCACGCAGCCGGGCGAGCCGGGCCGCGTGAAGACGGTCGACGTGCCGCACGAGCAGCGCAACCGCTACTCGATCACCGACGACGACGTGATAGAGCTCGCGAAATACGCGGTCATCATCGAGAAGCACTACCAGCGTCCGATGGACATCGAGTGGGGCAAGGACGGCCGCGACGGCAAGATCTTCATCCTGCAGGCGCGTCCGGAAACGGTGAAGAGCCAGGCGAGCGGCAAGGCCGAGCAGCGCTTCAAGCTGAAGGGCCAGTCGCAGGTGCTCGCGACGGGTCGCGCGATCGGCCAGAAGATCGGCGCGGGCCCGGTGCGCGTGATTCAGGATCCGTCGGAAATGGAGCGCGTGCAGCCGGGCGACGTGCTGGTCGCCGACATGACCGACCCGAACTGGGAGCCGGTGATGAAGCGCGCGTCCGCGATCGTCACGAACCGCGGCGGCCGGACCTGCCACGCGGCGATCATCGCCCGCGAGCTCGGCCTGCCGGCGGTGGTCGGCTGCGGCGACGCGACCGACGTGCTGAAGGACGGCGCGCTCGTCACGGTGTCGTGTGCGGAAGGCGACGAAGGCAAGATCTACGACGGCCTGCTCGAGACCGAAGTGACCGAAGTGCAGCGCGGCGATCTGCCGGAAATCCCGGTCAAGATCATGATGAACGTCGGCAACCCGCAGCTCGCGTTCGACTTCTCGCAGCTGCCGAACGCCGGTGTCGGCCTCGCGCGCCTCGAGTTCATCATCAACAACAACATCGGCGTACACCCGAAGGCGATTCTCGAGTATCCGAACGTCGACCAGGATCTGAAGAAGGCGGTCGAGAGCGTCGCGCGCGGTCACGCATCGCCGCGTGCGTTCTACGTCGACAAGCTGACCGAAGGCGTCGCGACGATCGCCGCGGCGTTCTATCCGAAGCCCGTGATCGTGCGTCTGTCCGACTTCAAGTCGAACGAGTACAAGAAGCTGATCGGCGGTTCGCGCTACGAGCCGGACGAGGAAAACCCGATGCTGGGCTTCCGCGGCGCGTCGCGCTACATCGCCGACGATTTCGCGCAGGCGTTCGAGATGGAGTGCCGTGCGCTGAAGCGCGTGCGCGACGAGATGGGCCTGACCAACGTCGAGATCATGGTGCCGTTCGTGCGGACCGTGAAGCAGGCGGAGCGCGTCGTCGGCCTGCTCGAGAAGTTCGGCCTGAAGCGCGGCGAAAACGGCCTGCGCCTCGTGATGATGTGCGAAGTCCCGACCAACGCGATCCTCGCCGAAGCGTTCCTGCAGCACTTCGACGGTTTCTCGATCGGTTCGAACGACCTCACGCAGCTCACGCTCGGCCTCGACCGCGACTCGGGCATGGAACTGCTCGCCGTCGACTTCGACGAGCGCGATCCCGCCGTGAAGTTCCTGCTCAAGCGCGCGATCGATACCTGCCGCAAGATGGGCAAGTACGTCGGCATCTGCGGCCAGGGCCCGTCCGATCATCCGGACTTCGCGCAGTGGCTGACCGACGAAGGCATCGTGTCGATCTCGCTGAACCCCGACACGATCATCGACACGTGGCAGGCGCTGGCGAACCGCAAGTAACGATTCGTCATCGGTCTTCGACGAAAGGGCGGCGCAACCGCTCTTTCGATGAAGGCAAGCTGCAAGGTTCATGCTATAAACACCCCGGTATGTACCGGGGTGTTTTCGTTTGCAGGAGACCACAATGATGTCGGGGCATCTGTTCTGGTGGATCGGGGTCGGCGTATTGGTCGTCGCCGAGCTGTTGACCGGCACGTTCTATCTGCTGATGATCGCGCTCGGCTTTCTCGCGGGCGGGTTGCTGCAGTTCGCGGGCTTCGCGCCGCACGTGCAGCTCGGCGCGGCCGCCGCGGTGGCCGTCGTCGCGATGATCGTGCTGCGCCGCTCGGGGCTCGGACGCAAGCAGAAGCGCGATACGTCGACGAATCCCGACGTCAATCTCGACATCGGCGCGACCGTCGCCGTCGACGCGTGGCGCGACGGACGCGCGCGCGTCCAGTATCGCGGCGCCGAGTGGGACGTCGAGCTCGCTGCCGGCGAGCGCGACGATGCGCGTGTCTATCAGGTGAGCGCCGTGCGCGGCAACTGTCTCGTGGTCGTGGCGAAGCGCCCGGGCTGATCGTCCGTTGATAAAACAAGGAGGGAATGCATGATGGATACGCTGATCGTCTGGGTCGTGCTGCTCGTCATCGCGATCGTGCTGGTGTCGAAGACGGTGAAGATCGTGCCGCAGCAGCATGCGTGGGTGCTCGAGCGCTTCGGCCGCTATCACGCGACGCTGTCGCCCGGCCTCAACATCGTGCTGCCGTTCGTCGATCGGATCGCGTATCGGCACGTGCTCAAGGAAATTCCGCTCGACGTGCCGAGCCAGGTCTGCATCACGCGCGACAACACGCAGCTGCAGGTGGACGGCGTGCTGTACTTCCAGGTGACCGATCCGATGAAGGCGTCGTACGGGTCGAGCAATTTCGTGCTCGCGATCACGCAGCTCGCGCAGACGACGCTGCGCTCGGTGGTCGGCAAGCTCGAGCTCGACAAGACGTTCGAGGAGCGCGACTTCATCAACCACAGCATCGTGTCGGCGCTCGACGAAGCGGCCGCGAACTGGGGCGTGAAGGTGCTGCGCTACGAGATCAAGGACCTGACGCCGCCGAAGGAAATCCTGCACGCGATGCAGGCGCAGATCACCGCGGAGCGTGAAAAGCGCGCATTGATCGCGGCGTCCGAAGGGCGCAAGCAGGAGCAGATCAACCTCGCGTCCGGCGCGCGCGAGGCGGCGATCCAGAAATCCGAAGGCGAGCGGCAGGCGGCGATCAACCAGGCGCAGGGCGAGGCGGCTGCGATTCTCGCGGTGGCCGACGCGAATGCACAGGCGATCCAGAAGATCGCGAACGCGATTCAGTCGCAGGGCGGGATGGATGCGGTGAGCCTGAAGATCGCCGAGCAATATGTCGGCGCATTCTCGAACCTCGCGAAGCAGGGCAATACGCTGATCGTGCCGTCGAATCTGTCGGATCTCGGCACCGCGATCGCGTCGGCGCTGACCATCGTCAAGAGCGCGGCGCCCGTTGCAAGCGGAAAGGGCTGACATGGGCATGCGTGCGGCGCCGGCCGCTGCCGGCGGCGTGCGGCGAATCGTCGCGCAGCCCGCCGATCGACACGCTCGTTCGGCGCCTTCAAAACGACACGGCCCGCTTCGCGCGGGCCGTGTCGTTTGCGATGCGCGTCGAGCGCGGCGGCGTCAGGTGCCCGCCCGCAGGATGCGCGCCTTTTCGCGCTCCCAATCGCGCTTCTTCTCGGTTTCGCGCTTGTCGTGCAGCTTCTTGCCCTTCGCAAGCGCGATGTCGCATTTCACGCGGCCGCCCTTGTAGTGGAAGTTCAGCGGCACGAGCGTGTAGCCGCGCTGCTCGACCTTGCCGATCAGTTTCTTGATTTCGTCACGGTGCAGCAGCAGCTTGCGCGTGCGCACCGGATCGGGCTTGATGTGCGTCGAGGCCTCGGGCAGCGGGCTGATGTGCGTGCCGATCAGGAAGATCTCGGCGTTCTTGATCACGACGTAGCCTTCCTTGATCTGACCGCGCCCGGCGCGCAACGCCTTGACTTCCCAGCCCTCCAGCACGAGCCCGGCCTCGTAGCGTTCCTCGATGTGGTAATCGAAGTGCGCTTTCCTGTTGTCGATGATGCTCATGAAGGGATCGGCCCAACTCGTTTAAAATCACGATTTTAGCAAAGCGGGCGGGGAATCGCCCGGCTTGCGTTCCCACTTCAAGCGATGCCGCGCGATTTATGGCAGATGTCCAGAAAACCGTATTGATCCGTCATTCGGCGGAACAGATGTTCGACCTCGTCACCGACGTGGCCGACTACCCCAATTTCCTGCCGTGGTGCGGCGGCGTCGAAATCCGCCGTCAGGACGACCGCGGGATGGAAGCGCGCATCGACATCAACTTCAAGGGCATCAAGCAGCATTTCGCGACGCGCAATACGCAGCAGCGTCCGACACGGATCGACATGGAATTCGCGGACGGTCCGTTCAAGAAGTTCACCGGCTCGTGGCGCTTCATCCCGCTGCGCGCCGATGCATGCAAGATCGAGTTCGCGCTGCACTACGAATTTTCGAGCATCCTGCTCGAGAAGATCATCGGGCCAGTGTTCAGCCATATCGCGAACACGTTCGTCGATTCGTTCGTCAAGCGCGCGAACCAGCGCTACGGGAAGGGGTGACGCGATGCTGTCGGTCGAAGTCTGCTACGCGCTGCCGGATCGCCAGACGCTGATCGCGGTTTCGTTGCCCGAAGGCGCGACCGTGCGCGCCGCGATCGACGCGAGCGGCGTGCTCGCGCTGCACCCGGAAATCGAGCTCGCGCACGCGAAGACCGGCGTGTACGGCAAGCTCGTATCGCTCGACGCGCCGCTCGCCGATCACGATCGCGTCGAGATCTACCGTCCGCTGATCGTCGATCCGAAGCTCGCGCGTCAGCGGCGCGTCGACAAGCAGCGCCGCGACGGCTCGGTCGAGGGCCGCAAGTGGCTGCACAAGGACGCGCGCTGACCGGCACGGCGCCGTCGCTTCGTTTCCCGCTTCGTGCCGATTCGTCGGACATACGCTCCGACATGCGGTGCGACGTCCTGCGCGGCGCTCAATGCGTCGCGGCGTTCGCGCTTGCTGCTGAATCGCATGGTCGACTGCCGCCGTCATGCGCGCCGCCGTGCCGGCGCACCGATCCGTACACGCCGGCAAGCAGCAGCACGAGTGCCGCGATCTCGAGCGTACGCGGCATCCGCTCGTCGTAGATGAACGCGTACAGCATCGCGAACACGGTCTCGAATACGATCAGCTGACCGGACAGCGTGAGCGGCAGCCGCTTCGACGCGGCGTTCCACAGTCCGTTGCCGAGCCACGACGCGCCGATCGCGAGCGCGAGATTCAGCAGCCAGAACAGTTGCCAGCGCGATGCCGGAACGGCCGCCTGCACCGTGCCGGCCGGCAGCGCGACGACCGCGATCCAGCACAGCGCGCCGATCAGGCCGGTCACGACGCCCCACAACACCGACCATTCGTTGCCGCCGAACCGATGATGGCGTTGCAGATAGCGCGTGTTCGCAACCGCATACCAGGTCCAGCTCGCGAGCGCACCGGATGCGCACGCGATGCCCGCGAGCTTCTGCGCGAGTGTCGTTGCATGCGCGGCTTCGGATGTGAACAGTTCGACGTTGATGCACGCGATGCCCGCGATCACCAGCGCGAGCGGCGCGAGCAGGCGCCGCAGTGGCATCGCGCCGCGATCGCGCAGCCCCGCGAGCGTGACGGTGACGGGCAGCACGCCGACGATCAGCGAGCTGGGCGCGATGCCGATCAGATGCACGGCGCCGGACAGCAGCATGTAGTACGCGACGTTGCCGATCAGCGCGAGCTTCGCGAGTTCGACGACGTCGCCGCGCGTCAGCCGCGCGAGCAGCGAGCGCGCGGCCGGCAGCGCGGCGGCCACCGACACGAGCCCGTACATCGCGTAGCGGCCGGCGCTCAGCAGCAGCGGCGAGAAATCGGTCAGCAGCCGCGGAACGAGAAACACCATACCCCACAAGGCGCCTGCGAGGACGCCATACACGACACCGCGCTGCATCGACTGCTCCGAACGAAAGACTGACGAGCGCGCATCTTAGCGACGGCGCCGCGTTCGCGTCTTGTTCATTCCTGCACTCGGTGCCGCGCCGCGGTCAGCTGGTGGAATCGGTCGACGCGTCGCCATGCTCGCGCGGCGACGCGGACTTGCCGGCGCGTGCGGGGCGTCGCACGGTACGCAGCTTGCCGCTGTTGCCGCCGCCGCAGTAGAACGCGTCGCGGCCGTCGGATTCGAGCCCCGACACGCCGACGCCCGGCGGCATGTCGATCTGCTCGAGCACGCGTCTCGTGTCCGGATCGACGCGCCGCAGCTCGCTGACGTCGGCTTCCCACGTGCCGTGCCACAGTTCGCCGTCGACCCACGTGACGCCGGTCACGAAGCGGTTCGACTCGATCGTGCGCAGCACCGCGCCCGACTGCGGATCCACCTGATGAATCTTCCGTTCGCGGTACTGGCCGACCCACAGCGTGCCTTCCGCCCAGGCGAGCCCCGAATCGCCGCCGCCGCCGGGCGCCGGAATCGTCGCGACGACGCGGCCTGATTCCGGGTCGATCTTCTCGATCCGGTCCTCGACGATCTGGAACAGATGGCGGCCGTCGAACGCGGTGCCCGCATGCGCGGCGACGTCGAGCGTGCGGACCGTCGTGCCGTCGTCGGGGTCGAGCGCGTTCAGCCGGTCGCCGGACGCGAACCATACGTGCCGCCCGTCGAACGTGACGCCGTGCACGCCGTCGACGCCCGGAAACGGGCCGTATTCGCGGATGATGTCTGCGGTGGATCGCTTCATGATGGTCGCCCCAAGGTTCGGTGAACCGATATTAGTCGGCCGGCAGCGGCGCCGGGAGTAACAAGGTCGTCGCGAATCCGGGCAGCGGCGGCATCATCCAGCGGCGCGCGCGCCCGCGGCCGAGCGCGTGCACCTTGCCGGCTTCGCGGAGCGCATCCAGCGCGCGCTGGACGGTGCGCTGGCTCGCGCCGAGCGCGAGCGCCAGTGCGGAGCTCGACCACGCCTCGCCGTCGGCGAGCAGCGCGAGCACGGCCGCATGACGGTCGTCGACCGGCCGCGCGAGCACGACGGTCTCGCGCACGCCGAGCGGCTCGAGCGCGAAGCCGCGCGGCGTCGCGCTGATGTTCGCGAGCGGGCGCAGCACGGCGCGCAGTCGGCCGATTTCGACACGCAGACGCGCGCGGTGCGATTCGTCCGCATGCCGCGCGCGAAACGCGGCGGCTACCAGCGCATTTCTCGATACGTCGGCCGGCCACGCTTCGCCGAGCGCACGCGCGAGCATGAACAGCACCGGGCGCCGCGCGAGCGATACGGTCGTGCGCGCGTCGCGCACCGTATGGCGGCACGCGTCGACGACGAGCGTGTTCGATGCCTGCAGCGCTTCGATTTCGTCGAGCAGCACGAGCCGCGATGCGCCGCGCGCGATCAGCCGCGCGGCCGGCGTATCGAGCACGTCGAATGCCGTATCGACTTCCGCCGTCAGCGCGGCGATGCCGGCATCCCGCGCGGCCGCGCGTGCGCGCTCGAGCGCGTCGCGCGCCGCAGCGGGCAGCGGCGCCGGGTCGAGGCCCGCGAGCCGCCGTTCGGCTTCGTCGAGATGTCCGATCAGCAGTAGCCGGCGTATGCCGAGATAGCGCGCATGCGCGGCGTTCGCGCGGTCGCCGTGCGCATCGAGCGTCGCGCACGCGGCATCGAGCGCACGCGACGGCCAGCCGAGGTCGCGCGATGCGAGCGCGATCTCCGCGTCCGCGACGATGCAGCGCGCCCGCGCGACGGCTTCCTTCGCGCTGAATGCGCGCGCGGCGCTGCGCACCAGCGAGCGTGCGCGCTCGAAGTCGCCGAGCTGCGCGAGCGCGATCCCGCGCAATGCGAGCGCCGGCGCGTCGTCGCGCAGCGCGACGCGGTTCAGCGCACCGAGCGCGTCGCCGGCCGCGAGTGCGCGCGCGGCCGCGGTGATCAGCGAATCCATCGGAATCCCGACACAGTTGTCACTCCCTGCGGCTCGATGCCGCGCACTAATCTAGCACCACGCACACGGCGCGGTACGCCGTGCCCGGACAACCATCGAAAGGAGGAACGGCGATGACGACTCATCCGACCGGAACGCGCGACGAGTGGCTCGCGGCGCGCAGGGCGCTGCTCGACGCGGAAAAGGCGCTGACGCGGCAAAGCGACGAACTCGCGCGACGGCGCCAGGCGTTGCCGTGGATGCGGATCGACAAGACCTACCGGTTCGACACCGAGGACGGGCCCGCGACGCTCGACGACCTGTTCCGCGGCCGCTCGCAACTGCTCGTCTATCACTTCATGTTCGGCCCCGACTACAAGGCCGGCTGCCCGTCGTGCTCCGCGCTTGCCGACGGCTTCGACGGTTTCGCGATCCATCTCGCGCACCACGACGTGACGCTCACCGCGGTATCGCGCGCGCCGCTCGCGAAGCTGCTCGCGTATCGGCAGCGGATGGGATGGACGTTTCCGTGGGCGTCGTCGGTCGGCAGCGACTTCAACTTCGACTTCAACGTGTCGTTCACCGAAACGCAGCAGCGCACGGGCGCCGTCGAATACAACTACGAACGCGCGGGCCACGCGATGGACATGAATCCGCCGCCGGCGCCCGTCGTCGCGTTCGCGGCGACGTGCGGCACCGATCCCGTCACGTACTCGCTCGACCGGCCGGGCATGAGCGCGTTCGTGCGCGAGGACGGCGTCGTTTATCACACGTACTCGACCTATGCGCGCGGGCTCGACGCGCTGTGGGGGATGTACCAGTGGCTCGATCGCGCGCCGCGCGGACGCAACGAAGCGGGCGTATGGTGGCGCCGTCATGACGAGTACGCGCGCGGGTGAGCAGGCGGGCGGCGGCGAGCGCGAGCCGGCGCTCGTGCCGATGCATGAGCGGGCGGCAAGCCGCGCCGCCAAGCTGACCGCGGGTGCGGATCGCCGTGTGTTCGGCGCGACGCTCGTCGCGGTGTTCGCCGTGGGCGCGTGGGCAGTTGCATGGGCGACGCTCGCGCGGCATGCGTCGATCGGCGCAATGGGCGGCATGTCGATGCCCGGCGGATGGTTGCGGCCGTGCGGCTCGTCGGCCGGACGCGCATTCGCCGCATTTGCCGGCATGTGGGGCGCGATGACGGTCGCGATGATGCTGCCGGTGCTCGCGCCGGTGCTGTGGCAATACGGCCGGCGCGCTGGTCGGCCGGGCGCGATGGGTAACGCGTCGCGCGTCGCGATCGTCGGTGGCGCGTACTTGTCCGTGTGGATGGCGCTCGGCGCGATGGCGTTTCCGCTCGGCGATGCGCTGGCGGCCGTCGCGACACGCGCGCCCGCATTCGCGCGCGCGCTGCCGTTCGTCGCGGGCGCGGTGGTCGTCGTGGCCGGTGCGCTGCAGTTTTCCGCGTGGAAGGCGCGTCGGCTTGCGTGCTGCCGGCACGTGCTGCGGGACGCGCGCGCGTCGCAAGCGGGCGCCGCCGCGGCGTGGTTGTACGGGGTGCGGGCCGCCGCGCATTGCAGCGCGTGCTGCGGGAACCTGATGGCGGTCGCACTGGCGGCAGGCGCGATGGATCTGCGTGTGATGGTCGCGGTGACGATCGCGATCGCGGCCGAGCGCGTCGCGCCGGCGGGCGCTCGCGTTGCGCGGGCCGTCGGCTGGGTCGCGGTCGCGGGCGGCGTCGCGATGATCGTGCGCGCGGCTAGCGTCGGGTAGGGTGGCTGCACGCGCCGCACGACCGCCGTCACGCGTGGGCGCGGGTGCAGCGGTGCATTTGCGCGAGACCGCGCACACGGCACGCGGCGTCCCGGCACCGGCCCGTTGCGCGAACGACCCGATCCCCGGGCAAAACGAAAGGCGATCGAAAACGAACCGAACGGCGATCCGAACGATTCGGCCCCCGAATGCCGGAAAACGGCTAAGCCGTTGTTCGTGTTGTGAAAATTCGCAGCGCTTCGCGTATAATTCGCTTTTGCGCCCATAGGATTTGCCATGCGTCTGATCCAAAAAGCACTCACGTTCGATGACGTGCTCCTCGTCCCGGCCTTCTCCGACGTTCTGCCGCGCGACACCAGCCTCAAGACCAAGCTGACCCGCAACATCTCCCTGAACATGCCGCTCGTGTCCGCCGCGATGGACACGGTCACCGAAGGTCGCCTCGCGATCGCGATGGCGCAGCAGGGCGGCGTCGGCATCATCCACAAGAACCTCACGCCGGCCGAGCAGGCCCGCGAAGTCGCGAAGGTCAAGCGCTTCGAGTCGGGCGTGGTCCGCGATCCGATCACCGTGCCGCCGCAGATGAAGGTGCGCGACGTGATCGCGCTGTCGCGCCAGCATGGCATTTCCGGCTTCCCGGTCGTCGAAGGCCCGCAGCTCGTCGGTATCGTCACGAACCGCGACCTGCGTTTCGAAACGCGTCTCGACGAGCCCGTGAAGTCGATCATGACGCCGCGCGAGCGGCTCGTCACGGTCAAGGAAGGCACGCCGCTCGCCGAAGCGAAGGCGCTGATGCACAGCCATCGTCTCGAGCGCGTGCTGGTCGTCAACGACGCGTTCGAACTGCGCGGCCTGATGACCGTCAAGGACATCACGAAGCAGACCGAGCACCCGGACGCGTGCAAGGACGAGCACGGCAAGCTGCGCGCGGGCGCGGCGGTCGGCGTCGGTCCCGACAATGAAGAGCGCGTCGAGCTGCTCGTGCAGGCCGGCGTCGACGTGATCGTCGTCGATACCGCGCACGGCCACAGCAAGGGCGTGCTCGAGCGCGTGCGCTGGGTCAAGCAGAAATTCCCGCACGTCGAGGTGATCGGCGGCAACATCGCGACGGCCGCCGCCGCGAAGGCGCTCGTCGAATACGGCGCGGACGCGGTCAAGGTCGGCATCGGCCCCGGCTCGATCTGCACGACGCGGATCGTCGCGGGCGTCGGCGTGCCGCAGATCAGCGCGATCGCGAACGTCGCCGAAGCGCTGAAGGGCACCGGCGTGCCGTGCATCGCCGACGGCGGCGTGCGTTTCTCCGGCGACGTCGCGAAGGCGCTCGCGGCCGGCGCGAACGCGGTGATGATGGGCAGCATGTTCGCCGGCACCGAAGAGGCGCCGGGCGACGTGTTCCTGTATCAGGGCCGCCAGTACAAGTCGTATCGCGGCATGGGCTCGGTCGGCGCGATGAAGGACGGCGCGGCCGACCGCTACTTCCAGGACAACTCCGCGAACATCGACAAGCTCGTGCCGGAAGGCATCGAAGGGCGCGTCGCGTACAAGGGTTCGGTCAACGCGATCCTGTTCCAGCTGGTCGGCGGCGTGCGCGCGAGCATGGGCTACTGCGGCTGCCGGACGATCGACGAGCTGCACGAGAAGGCCGAATTCGTGCAGATCACCGCGGCGGGCATGCGCGAGTCGCACGTGCACGACGTGCAGATCACGAAGGAAGCGCCGAACTACCACGTGGACTGAGCGCCGATGAAACCGCTGCTGCGAGCCGTGCTCGTCGTCGATGCCGTGTTGCTGCTGGCGTTCGGCCTGCTGTTCGTGCTGACGCCGTGGCAGGCGCTGTTCGACGCGCTGCGGCTCGCGAGCGTGCAGCCGGCGATGCTGGGCCAGGCGTTCGGCATCGCGCTGCTCGGGCTCGCGTGGCTCGCGTTTCATGCGGCGGTGAACGGCGATCTGACGGCGCCCGTCGCGCGGGCGGTCGGCCATGTGAACTGGCTGACCGGCGTGCTGACGGTCGTGTGGTCGGTCGGCACGGGCAGCGGCCCGGCGCTCGCCGCGGCCGGCAGGGTGTTGTCGGCGATCGCCGGCGTCGCGCTGATCGTGCTCGGTCTCGGCGGCGTGCGTCTCGCATCGGCCGTCCGGCGGCGCGAGAAGGCGCAGGCGCTCGAGGTTCGCGCCGCGAAAGTGCCGGGCGAGCCGGCAGTCGCACCGGTCGCCGTGTCGCCGCGCGCGGAGCCGATCGTCAGCCGTCCGGTAGCGCCGGCGGCGCCCGTCGCGCGATCGTCGGATGCGGCGGCTCCGCCCGCTGCATCCGACACGTCGTCAGGCACCGTCGCACTGGACCGGCGCCCGCCGATGCAGGATTGACCGGCGATGCGTCGCGCGTGCCGCCTGCCGCCCGACGCGTCGTCCATGCTATTGACGCAGCGCATCAGCGAAGCGATGCGCTGCTTTTCTTATTCTCTTCATCCCGTCCGCAGCCATGCACGACAAAATCCTGATTCTCGACTTCGGTTCGCAAGTCACCCAACTGATCGCGCGGCGCGTGCGCGAAGCGCACGTCTATTGCGAAATCCATCCGAACGACGTGTCCGACGACTTCGTCCGCGAGTTCGCGCCGAAGGCCGTGATCCTGTCGGGCAGCCACGCGAGCACGTATGAGGACCATCAGCTGCGCGCGCCGCAGGCCGTGTGGGATCTCGGCGTGCCGGTGCTCGGCATCTGCTACGGGATGCAGACGATGGCCGTGCAGCTCGGCGGCAAGGTCGAGTGGAGCGATCATCGCGAATTCGGCTATGCGGAAGTGCGCGCGCACGGCCATACGCGTCTGCTCGACGGCATCGAGGATTTCTCGACCGCCGAAGGCCACGGAATGCTGAAGGTCTGGATGAGCCACGGCGACAAGGTGGCCGAGCTGCCGCCGGGCTTCAAGCTGATGGCGTCGACGCCGAGCTGCCCGATCGCCGGGATGGCCGACGAGGCGCGCGGCTACTACGCGGTGCAGTTCCACCCGGAAGTCACGCATACGGTGAAGGGCCGCCAGATGCTCGAGCGCTTCGTGCTGCAGATTGCCGGTGCGAAGCCCGACTGGATCATGCGCGACCACATCGAGGAAGCGGTCGCGAAGATCCGCGAGCAGGTCGGCGACGAGGAAGTGATTCTCGGCCTGTCGGGCGGCGTCGATTCGAGCGTCGCGGCCGCGCTGATTCATCGCGCGATCGGCGATCAGCTGACCTGCGTGTTCGTCGACCACGGGCTGCTGCGTCTGAACGAAGGCAAGATGGTGCTCGACATGTTCGAGGGCCGTCTGCATGCGAAGGTCGTGCACGTCGATGCGTCGGAGCAGTTCCTCGGCCGTCTGGCCGGCGTCGCCGATCCGGAAGCGAAGCGCAAGATCATCGGTCGCGAGTTCGTCGAGGTGTTCCAGGCCGAGGCGAAGAAGCTGTCGAAGGCGAAATGGCTCGCGCAGGGCACGATCTATCCGGACGTGATCGAATCGGGCGGCGCGAAGACGAAGAAGGCGACGACGATCAAGAGCCACCACAACGTCGGCGGGCTGCCGGAAACGCTCGGCCTGAAGCTGCTCGAGCCGCTGCGCGACCTGTTCAAGGACGAAGTGCGCGAGCTCGGCGTCGCGCTCGGCTTGCCCCCGGAGATGGTGTACCGCCATCCGTTCCCGGGCCCGGGCCTCGGCGTGCGGATTCTCGGCGAAGTGAAGCGCGAGTACGCGGATCTGCTGCGCCGCGCGGACGCGATCTTCATCGAGGAGCTGCGCAACACGGTCGCGACCGCGCACGATGCGGCGGCCGGCCTGTGCGGCGAAGCGGACGTCGGCAAGAGCTGGTACGACCTGACGAGCCAGGCGTTCGCGGTGTTCCTGCCGGTGAAGTCGGTCGGCGTGATGGGCGACGGTCGTACGTACGACTACGTGACGGCGCTGCGCGCGGTGCAGACGACGGACTTCATGACCGCGCATTGGGCGCATCTGCCGTACGCGCTGCTCGGCCGCGTGTCGAACCGGATCATCAATGAAGTGCGCGGGATCAATCGCGCCGTGTACGACATTTCGGGGAAGCCGCCGGCGACGATTGAGTGGGAGTGAAATCAGGTCCTTCGGGGACTATCGCTAGCTATCGAGAATACGCCGTAACGTATTGATTTTTAGATAAATACGTCGCAGCGACTATCGGTGGCTATCGCCGGCCAGCAGAACAAGTCGGCGGTAAAAGTGGCGGTAAGAGCCGGAGGCCGGATCAAGACCTTCCTGTTCACTATTGAGACCTAACCGGTCTTTGACGGTAAAAGTCTCCTCGGGAAAGCTGGTTTTATGCGGCTTTCCGAGCATCAGCAGGTCTCCTGGCCCCTGACGGTAAAAGCCGTCACGAACAGGAGGAAAAACCTCGATGCTTACCGATACCGCACTGCGCAATCTCAAGCCTAAGTCCAAGACTTATAAGGCTTCCGACCGCGATGGGATGTACGTGACGGTATCGCCTACCGGTACCGTCACCTTCCGCTACGATTACCGTCTCAACGGTCGCCGCGAGACGTTGACCATCGGCCGCTATGGACCGTCCGGCATTTCGCTTGCCTTGGCCCGTGAAAAGCTGATCGACGCCAAGAAGGCCGTCGCCCAAGGCAAGTCCCCCGCACTGGAGAAGCAGCGCGAGAAGCGCCGCCTGACCGCCGCCAAGACCTTTGGCGAGGTGACCGAGAAGTGGCTGGCGGGCGCACGGATGGCCGACAGCACGAAGGCGATGCGCAAGAGCATCGTCGATCGGGACATCCTGCCGGCCTTCCAGAACCGGCAGCTCAACGAAATCACCGCCGATGACCTGCGTGCCCTCTGCAACAAGGTGAAGGGGCGTGGTGCGCCTGCCACCGCGGTCCACATCCGTGACATCGTGAAGCAGGTCTACGCCTTCGCCATCCTGCACGGCGAGAAGGTGGACAACCCGGCCGAGGACGTGGGGGCCGCCTCCATTGCGACCTTCGTGCCGAAGGATCGCGCCTTGTCGCCGCTGGAGATCCGACTGATGGCACGACAGATGGAATCCGTGGCGACCTATCCGACCATCCGGCTGGCGCTGCGCATGATCTTGTTGACGCTGGTGCGCAAGAGCGAGCTGATTCAAGCCACCTGGGACGAGGTGGATTTCGTGAACGCGACCTGGACGATTCCGAAGCAGCGGATGAAGGGGCGCAATCCTCACGTGGTCTATCTGTCGCGCCAGGCGCTCGACATCTTCGTGGCGCTGCACACCTGCGCGGCTGGCTCCAAGTTCGTGCTGCCGTCGCGCTATGACGCCGACCGCTGCATGTCGAACGCGACCCTGAACCGGGTGACGCAGATCGTCGCAGAGCGGGCGAAAGCTGCGGGCCTGCCCTTGGAACCGTTCACCGTCCACGATCTGCGCCGCACCGGCTCGACGTTGCTGAACGAAGTCGGCTTCAACCGTGATTGGATCGAGAAGTGCCTGGCGCACGAAGACGGCCGTTCCTCGCGCTCGATCTACAACAAGGCCGAGTACGCCGAGCAGCGGCGTCACATGCTGCAAGAGTGGGCCAACATGGTCGATGCCTGGATCGACGGGCAGACCTACGTACCCAAGCTGATGCCGGAGAACGTGGTAGTGCCGGCACTGAGTGCGACGGCCTGATATGGCGAGCGGGTTGTCACTTGACAACCCGCCCAGACATCCCCATACTGGAGATCATTGATGGCCCGTCCCTCTCATCCGAAGAAAGAGGTCGAGGAAGCTCTCAGGCACGCCGAAGGGCAGGGCTGGCGCGTCGAAGTCGGTGGCAGCCACGCCTGGGGGCGGATTTATTGCCCGTACAACGATGAGGAGTGTCGCTGCGGCGAGTTCTGCATCACCAGCGTATGGAGCACGCCGGGAAACCCTGGCAACCACGCACGCGCTCTTCGGCGCGTCGTGGACAACTGCACCACGCATCGCGAGCAGCACGAGGCTGATGGTGGCGCCGAGGAGTAGCAAGATGGAATACACCTTCACCCTGAAATACCAGCTCACCGAAGACGACAGCGACCCGGATGGCCTGGTCGAGCGTCTGGGCGAGGCCGGCTGCGACGATGCCCTGGTCGGCATCGGCCAGCCGGGGCGGCTGGCGTTGGAGTTCACCCGAGAGGCGGACAGTGCGGACGCGGCCGTGCGCAGCGCATTGGCCGACGTGCGCAGCGCCGTGCCGTCGGCCAGGTTGATCGAGGTGGCGCCGGATCTCGTCGGGTTGACCGATGTGGCCGAGATCGTCGGCGTGTCGCGGCAGAACATGCGCAAGCTGATGTTGGCCCATCCGGGCAGCTTTCCGGCGCCGGTGCATGAAGGCAGTGCGTCGATCTGGCACCTGGCGGACGTGCTGGCCTGGTTGCAGGCCAAGGGCGGCTATTCGCTGGCCAAGGACGTTCTCGACGTGGCGCAGGCGGCCTTGCAGGTCAACGTGGCGAAAGAAGGTCGCCGGTTGCCGCGCTCGGCTTCCAAGGGGCTGGAAGCCTTGGTTGGATGAGGCGTGTGGATTGATATGTTGGTTGGATGGATACGATTAGGCCGGTAGTTTCTTGAAGGAGGCAGTGAATGGCTGAGGAAGAACAAGAAAAGAGGGTGTCCCCATCGGAATTCATGCGCCAACTGCGTCCTGAGCTCTATTCAGACACCAGTGACCGAATAGCATACCTACTCGATGCAAAGACACTTGAGTATTGCCTCGATACCATCACTGCGCGCAACCAGACGCATGACTTCGAGATCTTCTGTCGCAAGCTGTGCGAGCGTACGATCTGCCCAAATCTAAAACCTGCCACCGGGCCCGAGGGAGGCGGGGACAGCAAGGCTGACACCGAAACCATTCCGGTTGCCGACGAGATTGCAAATCTCACTTACGTGGGAAACGCAAATGCCGGCCAGGAGCGCTGGGCATTCGCCTTCAGTGCCAAGAAGAAGTGGGCTGAGAAGGTACGCAACGACGTTGAAGGCATTGTTGCGACGCAACGCGACTATAAGAAAATCTATTGTGTCACGGCGCAGTTCGCCCGTGCAAAGGACCGTGCGCGGGTCGAAGACGAACTAACCAAACAATATGGCGTGACGGTCACTATCCTCGATCGGAATTGGATCGTTGACCAGATTGTTGGTGGTGATCGCAGGGATCTGGCGTTTAACTACCTCGGTATGGGTCAGGAGATTGTAGATACGCGCCGGCTGGGGCCGTCGGACTATTCTCGCTCCCAGCAGCTCGAAGATATTGAGAAGGCGCTCGGAAATCCTGAGGCATTTTCAGGGATGGAGATGCAGCGTGTGACAGAGGCTCTGGTAGCAGCCAAGCTCTCGCGCAATCTTGAGCGTCCGCGAACCGAGACGGATGGGCGGTTTGCTCGCGCAGTTCGACTTGCCGAGCAGAATGGGACCTATCGCCAGAAGCTGGAAGCTCACTACGAATGGATCTGGACTGCTTTCTGGTGGTTCGATGATATTTCGCACTTGAACAGCAGCTACGATACATTCGAGAAGCTCGTAATCGAGACGGATCATGCCAAGAACATTGAGCTTCTGTGCAACCTGGCGCAGTTACTTTTCAATTCGGTTATCCATCGGCACTTGACGGCCGACGAGACCAAGCTCGCAGAGCGAATAGCTCGATTGAGTGACAGGTTAAAGTCCATAGCTGCGGATGACGAGCGTCCGAACAACGCACTGGAAGCTCGAACCTCGCAGCTCGTCATCGAGGTCAATCAGTCTGCACTCAGCAAAGATCCTCAGCGACTGAGTTTGCTTTGGCCGCAGTTCTCCGATGTGATCAAGCAAGCAAGGGGGCTCGGCGAGTTCTCTGCCGATCGGTTGACCAAGATGATTGAGGCGTTTGGCAACATCGCGGGCAAAGATCCCGGCTACGCCAAGCTCGTCGATGACGTGGCGACGTTTGTGTCGGAGCGCACTGGTGAGGCTCAGGGAGCGCTTGTGCTCCTTAAGCGCGCCCAGCAACTCGATTTTGAAGACAACTTCGAAATGATCCGATTGCTGGGCAAGGCCGCGCGGCAGCTCACCAAAAAGGAGTACGCCGATTCACTGATCGAAGCGCTGCAACTGCTCACGCTGGCTTATCGCAGTGCCGGATTGCTCTGGGCTGCGCGCGCTAGCTGCATTTTCTCGATGGCTTCGATGTTCATCGAAGCGGAAGAGGGCAACGATCTTCCGGCCTCGATCGTGCCTACGGTCATGATGCTTGCCTGGGTCGCCATCGAACTTCGGCATCTTCCAGACGCTCTCGAAGCTGTTCGACTGGTTCGAGGCTGTGCGGCAGGACTCCCGCTCGACGACTTGTCAAAAGAGCGTGTCGCGAAGCGCCTCGCGGAATTCGATCTCATTTTTGCCAGCCAGATTCTGAATTTCACGACGGAAGAGCTTCGGCGAGTTGTCAAGTTGCCCGATGTTCTCGGCGGGCTCGGTCTGCTACAGAGTCGAAACTCGCTGCTCTATACGCTCGGCCATGAGGCCGTACTCCGCGAGGAGGGATCAATACCGCAAGAAGAAACGCCAGAGCGTGTGGCCGAGCTGTTCGATTTACTGGCTAGCCAACCGGTGTCCAGCAACCCGCATGGCCCCGTTATCTTTAACGAGGCCGAGCAGCAGTGCTTTGTATCGAGAGTGCAGGGCGTTCGAGTGGCTGTTCATCACCCATGCTCTGACGTCTTAGTCCTGGCCGCGGAAGCCGTAGTAGGTTCCATAGAAGCACTTTTTGCAACCGCGATCGAGCTGGGCGCTGCAGCGCATACGGAGAACTTTACTATCTCAATTCGAGAAAGTTCAGAGATCCTGGCGCCCGACTTCACCGTCGATGCTGAGGAAATGACTGCCACCGTTCGGTGGCCTGTAGGACTTATCCCAGCCACATACGAGCGACAGGACGACGTCCAGAAGATGCTGATCGGATTGGCGAGTTCGATCTTTGCTGCCACATGCTATGTGGAAGATCTGCGGAAGACGATCGAATATCTCTTTGAGAACGAGGCAGTGCTCGATCGCATTGGGATGATTGTGGTTGTCGGAAATAGCCGCCAACGCATATTCAAGAGGGGGATGTCTAGGCTAAGCGACTGGACGCAACTGGCCACATCGGAGTTCACTCTTGAGTTGTCGCGCCCTGTCATCACTCGTCGCGTGCTTGATTCTGAAGATGATGGCGACGGCCCCTCGGCAGAGCGTGGCCGAAGTGCTCCATTTCCGATGAGCGATCATCGGGATCTCGGGGTTCGCTCCGTGATCGATGTGCATCTTTGGAACCGGGCAGGTTGGACTGGGACGGCCTTTGCCCATTGGGGGGCCTCCTATCCGCCAGCGGTCGCTCTCATGTTCACGAACAAAGACGCTGCCAAGAAGATCTTCGCGCATTGGCGCGAAAGATTGGGGCAGGTCGACAGTCAAGACGAGATATACGTGGCGATCGTGCGAGGTATCTCAATTGAAAGCCCGGCCCACTACCGTGTTCTCATTACTTCGCGGCTTCCTCCCGAAGACCAGAGGCCAACGGGTAAGACCATCATGATGGCGTCGCGAATTCAAACGATGCACGCGGAGTCCGATGTCAATCTGAATCGTTTCCTCAGTATCTATGATCAGGCACGCGCCTATCTGCTCCTTCCTGCGATCTTGAATGGAGGTGCCAAGCCAGAGCTTCTTCCAGAGCTCGCAATCCTCAAGCGAGAGTTGAGTGTAAAGAATGCTTCCGCGGTGAACGAGAATGACATTGAGGCGATGGCACTTGGGCCAGAACTGTATCGCAGCCGATTTGGAGGGGCGGATCCCGGTACCACGAGTTAAGTGGGGTTTCCTTGGACGGGGCGCGTCTTGCGTTGTCTGACATCGGGTCCTGTCGAGATGACCTTACCCCGCCGAGTACACCATTCGTAATTTAGTGGGCTCGCCGGTTTTCGGTTGATGCAGTTGCCGGAATTG
>NZ_CABVPR010000051.1 GCF_902499135.1 Burkholderia dolosa | reverse complement strand
GATATACCACTGCGTACCGAGCACGATCAGCGGCGACAGCCAGATGTCCGCATTCAGGTTGAAGCGCGCGATCACGACCACGAACACCGGAAACAGCAGGTTCGCCGGGAAGGCGGCGAGGAACTGCGCGAGCGGCTGCATCTTCTCGGCGAGCGCCGGGCGCAGGCCGATCCATACGCCGATCGGCACCCAGATCACCGACGCGATCGCAATCAGCACGACGACGCGCAGCAGCGTGATCAGCCCGAGCACGAACACGTGACCGACGTCGGCCATCGTCACGCCGGTCGCGACGAAGCTGAACACGCGCCACACGACGTAAGCGGTCGCGACCAGCACGACCACCGCCCACGTGGCATCGGCCACGCGCGACGCCTTCTTCTCGACGCGCGGCAGCGTGAAGCGGATCGCGCCGGACAGCGGCAGGCGCAGCGGAATCCGCGCGGCCTTCGCGAAGAACCAGCCGGCCGGCACGAGCAGCTGATGAATCAGCCGCGTGCGGCGCACGAGGTCGAGCAGCCACGATTCCGGCGCGTTGCCCGAACTCGTGTTCTCCATCCGGAATTTGTCGGCCCATGCGACGAGCGGGCGGAACAGCAGCTGGTCGTAGGCCAGAATCACGACCGTCATCGCGAGGATCACCCAGCCGACCGCGCCGAGGTTGCGGTCGGCGATCGCCTGCGCAAGATACGCGCCGATGCCCGGCAGCGTGATGGACCGATTGCCGACCGTGATCGCCTCCGACGCGACGACGAAGAACCAGCCGCCCGACATCGACATCATCATGTTCCAGATCAGCCCCGGCATCGAGAACGGTACTTCGAGCTTCCAGAAGCGCTGCCACGACGTCAGATGGAACCCGCGCGACACTTCGTCGAGATCGCGCGGCACCGTACGCAGCGACTGATAGAAGCTGAACGTCATGTTCCACGCCTGGCTCGTGAAGATCGCGAAGATCGCCGCGAGCTCCGCGCCGAGCACGCGGCCCGGAAACAGCGCGAGGAAGAACGTGACCGTAAACGAGATATAGCCGAGCACCGGCACCGACTGCAGGATGTCGAGGATCGGCACCAGCACCATCCCCGCGCGCCGGCTTTTTGCGGCGAGCGTGCCGTAGACGAGCGTGAACGCGAGCGATGCGACCATCGCGGCCAGCATCCGCAGCGTCGTGCGCAGCGCATATTCGGGCAGATTCGACGGATCGAGCGAGATCTTCTGCGCCTGCAGCGTGCCGATCGGCGCCATCGTCTGATGAAAACCGACGATCGCCATCGCAAGCATGCAGATGATCAGCGGAAACGCGACGGCATCCCAGCGATTGGGCAGCACGCGCCACGCCGAAGCGTGCGCGGTACGGTTCGGATCGAAACTGATGTCCATCGGTAGCGTGTCGTGTCGGATTGGAATTCGATGAGATCCGGCCGGTGCGATGCGCAACGCACGACGCGCAACACGCCACGCGCCGCGCGGCCCGCCGTACTCGCGATATCGCAGGCGCCGCACACGGAGCCGATACCGCGAACGAATCGGTGAAGCAGGCTATCGAGTCGCAATGACGCCGATATGACGTGTCAATTACAGGACATTAACAAGTCATCTTTCGATCGCCCGATTTCCGCTTTCGCATGCTCGCTGCATCCGGCCTTCCCCACTGCAGGAATAAACCGGCGTCGCCCCCGGTATCACAGGCGAACGCCGGTTTATTCGCGGACGATCCGGCCGTCCGGCTCCGTCATACGATTGCGAGGCTGACATGTCTTCATCGACCCCTACCCGCCCGTCGCGGCGTCATGCGCTGCAGTGCATGGCCTTCGGCGGCCTCGGCACGTTGTTCACGCTGTCGGGCGGCGTTCTGACGCCGTTCGATCTCGCGCTCGCGCAGAGCGGCAGCGCCCGCCCGGACGATGCAGGCCGGCCGCTGTTCGTGCAGATCAGCGACACGCACATCGGCTTCAACAAGGACGCGAATCCGGACGTCGCCGCGACGCTGCGGCAGACCGTCGAACTCGTGAACGCGCTGCCGATCGCCCCCGCACTGACGATCCATACCGGCGACATCACGCATCTGTCGAAGCCGGAGGAATTCGACCATGCGTCGCAACTGCTGTCCGGCCTGCGCGCGCCCGAGCTTCATACGGTGCCCGGCGAGCACGACGTGACCGACGGCTCGGGTGCCGAATACTTCAGCCGGTTCGGCCATGCATCGAACGATCGCGGCTATTACAGCTTCGATCACGCGGGCGTGCACTTCGTCGCGCTCGTCAACGTGATGCATTTCAAGCCGAACGGGCTCGGCAGTTTCGGCGAAGACCAGCTCGCGTGGCTCGCGCAGGATTTGCGTGGCAGATCGTCGAGCACGCCGATCGTCGTGTTCTCGCACATGCCGATGTGGACCATCTACGAGCCGTGGGGATGGGGAACCGGCGACGCGCCGCAGACGATGGCGCTGCTGCGGCGCTTCGGCTCGGTCACGGTGCTGAACGGACACATCCATCAGATCGTGTCGAAGGTCGAGGGCAACGTGACGTTTCACACCGCGCGCTCGACCGCGTTTCCGCAGCCGATGGCCGGCAACGGTCCGGGGCCCGTGCCGCTCACCGTGCCGCGCGACCGGCTGCCGGCGATGCTCGGCGTGACGACCGTCGAGTTCGCCGGTCACCCGGCGACGTCGGCGCTGCACGACACGACGCTCGCGTGAGCTGCAAGGAGACCGACATGATCCGCTTCATCCGCCCCCGGCGAGCCGCCGCACTGCTGCTGTGCGCGGCCGCGGGCAACGCGCCGCTCGCCGCGTTCGCGCAAGGCCCGGCCGGCCCGCTCGTGACGATCCGCAACTTCATGTTTGCGCCGATGTCGACGACGATCAAGGCCGGCACGACCGTCACGTGGAAGAACCTTGACGCGGAGCCGCATACGGTCGTCAACGATGCCGGCATCTTTCATTCGACAGCGCTCGACCAGGACGAAACCTACTCGTTCCGCTTCGACAAACCGGGCGTGTACAAGGTGTTCTGCGGGATTCATCCGTACATGAAGGAGACGATCACGGTCGAATGAACGAGTGCGGCCGGCGGCGCGCATGGAAGCCGGGACCGCCGCGCATCGCGGTCGTGCCCCGCCGCCCCACCGCCGCCGGCCGATTCGACCGGCCGCCGATGCGCGCCGCCGGGATCGACGCGTCGCCCACAACCGGGTAGCGACGCTATCAACCCCATTGCGGGCAGTGCCTTCGTCTATATCGTCAATTTCCGATATAAGATTCGCACATCGACGATACTTCGCTTGCCCGATTGAACCGCCATCCGTCTTCCATGCCGACCGATCTCGACATCGACGCAATCCTCAAAGCGCTTTCGAACCCTGTTCGCCGCGAAATCCTCGTCTGGCTGAAAACGCCCGACGTGCATTTCCCGGAGCAGACGCTGTCGTACGACCACGGCGTCTGCGCGGGGCAGATCGACGCGCGTTGCGGGCTGTCGCAGTCGACCGTCTCCGCGCACCTCGCGACGCTGCAGCGCGCGGGGCTCGTGACGTCGACGCGGATCGGCCAGTGGGCGTTCTTCCGGCGCAACGAGGCCGTCATCGACGCCTTCATCGACGCGCTGCGTCGCGAACTCTGATCCGCGGCCCCGGCCGGCCATGCGTGCGTGCGCCGCACGCCGCGTGCCGGCGGCCCCGCGTTTTTCGACAAGGATTTCTGCCATGCCTACTCTGTTCGATCCCGTTACCCTCGGCGACCTGACCCTGCCGAACCGCATCGTGATGGCGCCGCTCACCCGCTCCCGTGCGGGCGACGCGCGCGTGCCGAACGATCTGATGGCGCGCTATTACGCGGAGCGCGCATCGGCCGGCCTGATCATCACCGAGGCGACGTCGGTCACGCCGCAAGGCGTCGGCTATGCGCGCACGCCGGGCATCTGGTCGGACGAACAGGTCGAAGGATGGAAGCGCGTGACGCAGGCCGTGCACGCGGCCGGCGGCCGCATCGTGCTGCAGCTGTGGCACGTCGGCCGGATCTCCGATCCGATGTTCCTGAACGGCGAGCTGCCGGTCGCGCCGAGCGCGATCGCCGCGGGCGGCCACGTGAGCCTCGTGCGTCCGCCGCGGCCGTACGTGACGCCGCGTGCGCTCGAACTCGACGAAATCCCCGGCATCGTCGCCGCCTACCGGAACGGAGCCGAGAACGCGAAGGCCGCCGGCTTCGACGGCGTCGAGATTCACGGTGCGAACGGCTATCTGCTCGACCAGTTCCTGCAGGACAGCACGAATCGCCGCACCGACGCGTACGGCGGCCCGATCGAGAATCGCGCGCGCCTGCTGCTCGAAGTCGTCGACGCGGCGATCGACGTGTGGGGTGCCGGCCGCGTCGGCGTCCATCTCGCGCCGCGCGGCGACGCGCACACGATGGGCGACTCCGACCCGGCCGCGACGTTCGGCTACGTCGCGCGCGAGCTCGGCCGCCGCAAGATCGCGTTCATCTTCACGCGCGAGTCGTATTCGGGCGATCACCTGAGCCCGAAGCTGAAGGAAGCGTTCGGCGGCCCGCTGATCGCGAACGAGCAATTCACGCTCGATACCGCGCAGGCCGCACTCGCGAACGGCGACGCCGACGCGATCGCATGGGGCAAGCTGTTCATCGCGAACCCCGATCTGCCGAAGCGCTTCGAACTCGGTGCGCCGCTCAACCGGCCGGTGCCGGAAACGTTCTATGCGGACGGCGAAACGGGCTATACCGACTACCCGGCGCTCGGCGACGCGGCCTGACGGCCTCGCACCGCGCGTTCACGTGTTCACGCGCGCACGTCCGCGCGCATGAATACGCGCTTCGTCTCGTCGAGTCCGCGCGCGACGTGATGCGCGCGGATCTCGCGCAACGCGGCGTCGAGCGACGCGTCGTCGATGATCCGAAAGCCGAGGCGCGCGTAGTACGGCGCGTTCCACGGCGCATCGCGAAACGTCGACAGCACGATCTGCGCGATGCCGTCGTCGGCCGCGCGCGCGGCGACGTGCTCGATCAGCCGCGCGCCGATCCGCTGCCCCGCGTGCGACGGCGCGACGTCGAGCTCCTCCAGATAGAGCCGCCGCGCATCGAGCAGCCGATAGAACGCGAAGCCGACGCATGCCCGTTGCGCATCGACGGCCACATACGCGCGGCCGGCATCGATGCGTGCGAGCACGTCGGCCGCATCGGTCGGCCCGGCGTCGGCGATGTCGGCCATGCCGATCTCGCGAAAACGCTGCGCGGCGGCCACTTCGACGGCGGCCATCGCGGCCGCGTCGTCGCGCGTGGCGGGACGGATCAGGATCGGGGCTGGCATCACGACGGCACAGGCAAGTGAAAACGGCCGTCACTATAATCGAAAGCCCGTGCATTCCGAATGCCGCATCCGACGAGGTTCGTCATGACGCTGTCCGCACTCGCCGTCTTCGCCCTTGCCCTGCTCGTGACCGCCGGCACGCCCGGCCCGAGCGTCGCCGCGCTCGTCGCGCGCGTGCTGACGAACGGCGTGCGCGACGTGCTGCCGTTCCTCGCCGCGATGTGGATCGGCGAAGCGTTGTGGCTCACGCTCGCGGTTGCCGGACTGTCGGCGTTCGCACGCACGTTCGAAACCGGCCTGCTCGTGCTGAAGCTGCTCGGCGTCGCGTATCTGCTGTTTCTCGCATGGAAGATGTGGACCGCGCCGACCGACGCCGACGCCGACGAACTGCCGCGCGGCCGGTCGCCGTTGCGCATGTTCGTTGCCGGCACGCTGGTTACGCTCGGCAACCCGAAGATCATGCTGTTCTATCTCGCGCTGCTGCCGACGATCGTCGATCTCGCGCATGTCGGCGTCGTCGCATGGGCCGAGCTGGTGGGCACGATGCTCGCGGTCCTGATTCTCGCCGACTGCTTCTGGTCGCTGCTCGCGATGCGCGCGCGAGCGCTCCTCACGTCGACGCGCGCGAAGCGGATCGCGAATCGCACGAGCGCGACCGCGATGGCCGGCGCGGCAGTGGCGATCGCGACGCGTTAACCGCCGGCGGCCGACGCGCGGCGCCGTCTCGCTGCCGCCGCACGCGCGGCGCTCAACAACCGGTCGCGCGCGGTACGCGCTCGACCTCGAGTCCGAACCACGGCCGCAGCCGCGTGCCGATCGCGTTGCCGGCGAACGCGGCGACGAGCCACAGCCAGCCGTGCAGGCTGCCCGACACGATCCCGCTGAAATACGCGCCGATATTGCAGCCGTACGCGAGCCGCGCGCCGTAGCCGAGCAGCAGGCCGCCGACCAGCGCCGCGACGAGCGAGCGCAGCGGCACGCGCCACACCGGCGCATAGCGGCCCGCGAGCGCCGCGGCAAGCATTGCGCCGATCACGATGCCGGCATCCATCATCGACGTCACGTCGCGCGCAACGGGCGCGGCGAGCGCAGCCGCGTTCGCGCCGGCGCGCCAGTACGGCCAGCTCGCGACGTCGATGCCGATCAGCCCGGCGAGTTTCGCGCCCCACAGCGCGAAGGCCGACGTGACGCCCCACGGACGCCCCGACAGCGCGAGCGTCGCGAAGTTGAGCACGGCCAGCGCGACCGCGCCGGCGACGAGCGGCCACGGACCCTGCAGCCAGCGCGCGGAAACGCTCGCTCGCGACTCGGGCGCGACGAGCCGCCCGTGGCGGCGCTTCTCGACGACGACCGTCAGCGCGGCAATCGCCGCGAACAGCGCCCAGTTGCCGATCAGCGCCGGCAGCGCGCCGAACGACTTCACGACCGAGATCGGCGGCAGCGACGGCAGCGCGGTCCAGAACGGCATGTGCGCGGTCGCGACGACCGAGCCGACGATGAACGCGGCGAGCGTGACGATCATTCGCGTCGACCCGCCGCCGACCGTATAGAGCGTGCCCGATGCACAGCCGCCGCCGAGCTGCATCCCGATCCCGAACAGGAATGCGCCGACGACCACCGACGTGCCGGCAGGCGACACGAGCCCCGTGACCGGCTTGCCGAACAGCGTGCCGGCCGCGAGCACCGGAAAGAACAGCGCGGTGCCGACCGCGAGCATCACCATCTGCGCACGCAGCCCGGCGCCGCGGCCATCCGCGATGAACACGCGCCACGCGGACGTGAAGCCGAACGCCGCGTGATACAGCGTGACGCCGAGCAGCGCGCCGACGACGAACAGCGCGGCGATCCGCGCATCGACCGTGCGCGCGAGATACGTTGCGCCGACAACGATGACGAGCGCCGCGATCGCCAGCGGCTTCGCATTGACGTCCGCGCGTCGCGGCACGATTCCCACCCAATCCGACATGACCTCCCCCAATCGATGCATCCGAGCATGCAAAGCCGCCATTTTCGCGCGTTTGCGCGACGCTCGCAGAGGGACGGAACGACGTGCGCCGGGCGCGGAGCGCCGATCGGGCCGGTTCAGAAATTCACGCGAATGCCGGCCATCACCGCGAGCTGCCGGTTCGAATTGCTGTTGCCGAGCACCGGAATCTGCGCGTAATTCGCCGCGTTTCCATTCGCATCGGTGCCGAGCCCCGTGCCGCTCGCGAGCTGGCCGATCGCGAGCGCATACAGCGCGGTGCGCTTCGACAGGCTGTAGTTCGCGCCGACGTTCACCTGATGAAAGCGCGTCGTGCCGCGCCCGTCGGTGTGCGCGGCGTTGAAGATGTACGCGACGCCGCCCTGCAGCGCGGGCGTGAACAGGTACGTGACGTTCAGCTCGCCGACGTCGAACGTGAACGCCTGCGTACGCGGCTGCGCGCTCGCCGAGAAATAGCGGCTGTCGCCCAGGCGCGTATGCGTGTACGTGAGCGCGACCGTCGCGGCGCCGAACGTCACGGAGCCGCCGGCGCCGAACGCGCGCATCGAGCGCGCGTCCTGCAGCAGGCAGTACATCGCGCCGGGGTTGCTGCACGCGAAATCGCCGATATAGCCGTTCGCGCCGCCGAGCGCCGCATCGAGCGGCTGATGCAGGTCCAGATAGCCGATCGACAGCGACACCGGTGCGCGGCTATACGTCGCGGCCACCGCATAGCCGCGCTTCGCCGAAAAGTCGCCGGCCTGCCCGCCGAAGCTGAACGTGCCGCCGAACGTGAAGCCGTTGAAGTCGGCGCTCGTGAACTTCACCGCGTTGTTGAAGTTGAACGCGGCGTTCAGGTTGTCGACGTCGCCGAGATGCGAGCCGTACGGCGTCGCCCAGTTGTTGCTCGACACGGACGCGCCGAGCATGTCCGTGTACGAGTCGTATTGCCGGCCGAGCCCGAGCGTGCCGACCGCATCCTGGCGCAGCCCGACCCATGCCTGCCGGCTGAATGCGGTGCCGCCCTGCAACGCCTGCCCGTTCGCGGACAGGAACTGCTGCTCGAGCGTGAACACCGCGCTCAGCCCGCCGCCGAGCGGCTCCGCGCCCTGGAATCCGAAACGCGACGGCACGAGATTGCCGCCGCCCATCTGCCACGCATGACCGCCGCCGGTGCTGCCGTCCGCGCGCGTGAACTGCTGGTTCGTCGAATAGATGATGCCGGTGTCCACCGTGCCGTACAGCGTCACGCTGCCCTGCGCGTGTGCGTGCATGCAGCCCAGTGTCGCCGCGGCTGCGGCGAGTCGTCGTCCGATTGTCATGTCCCGTCCCCTTGGCTGATCGATTCGCGGTGCAAATCGAAGCGGTTATCGATATGGGTGACAGGACTCTATCCAGCGAAAATTTCGGACCTCTATCGCAAATCGGCAAACGGTGCAGCGTGCGGTCGACGATATTGTGCGAG
Source organism: Burkholderia dolosa (assembly GCF_902499135.1). Classification (GTDB taxonomy): domain Bacteria; phylum Pseudomonadota; class Gammaproteobacteria; order Burkholderiales; family Burkholderiaceae; genus Burkholderia; species Burkholderia dolosa. The sequence goes on along the minus strand of NZ_CABVPR010000051.1, from coordinate 33,616 downwards.
CGTGCGCGTGCGAGCGTGCGCGTGCGAGCGTGCGCGTGCGAGCGTGCGTATGCGATCGCGCGTTCGCGGCGCGCGGTTGCGTCACGCGGCTCGCTCGAGCGGCGCGACGCTTGTCGACCGTGTCGATCGTGTCAGTCGGGACGCAACGTCTGCGAAGGCAGTTCGCCGAACAGGTCGCGATATTCGCGCGCGAAATAGCCGAGGTGCGTGAACCCCCACCGCGCGGCCGCTTCGCCGACGCCGAGCTGCTGCGCGGACGTCGTGCGCAGCAGGCGCCTCACCGCGTTCAGCCGGATCGTGCGCAGATAGCCGACCGGCGTGACGTCGGCGACGCGCTGGAAGCTCGTCTGCAGCGTGCGGCGGCTGCAGCGCAGCGCGCGGCACAGTTCGAGCACGGTGACAGGCTCCTCGGGCCGGTCGCGCAGATGCTTCTCGCAACGGCTGACGATGTCGCTGTACGTCGCATGCGTGATGTCGCGGCGCTCGACGCCGATGCCCTGATCGAGCGCATCGAGAAACATGCCGAGCATCGCGTCGCGGAACATCTTGCGGGTGGCCGCATATTCGAGGCAGCGCGGATTGCGCTGCGCGTCGTCGATCAGCGACGACAGCCGCGCGGCGAGCGCCGCACCCTGCGCGTCGGGCAGCCGCGTCACGTGCCGCAGCCTGCGCGAAGCGGCGGCCCCCGAACGCGAAGCGCTGACGCCGGCCGCGCCTACGCCGGCAGCGCCTATGCCGGCCGCGCCGAATTCAACCTCGCACAGTTCGTCGATCATGTCCGACGCGGCGCTGATGCCGACGAGCCCCATGCCTTCCGGCGTATGAAACTCGAAATCCTCGCCGGCACGCAGCGCGAGCAGCGCATAACCGTCGACCGGCTGCCGCTGGAACGTGCCCGCGAGCGGCACCGAAATCGGTACCGCAAGCGACGTGCGCGCGGCCGGCGCGACGCCGGTTTGCGCGACGCGGCGGTTCGTCGTCTCGCGGAAGAAGTGGAAATCGTCGTCGAGCACCTGCGTGACCGTGCCCTTGAAGCGGCCGGGCGTCATCTGGCGGTACACCTGATGCCAGCCGGCGATCGCCAGCCCGTGATCGTGCACGTCTTCGTGTGAGCGTGACTGGAACAGCATCGGCATCTCCGGTAAAACCCTGATTCCTCGATACGGCCGCCGCCGGCGCGCGGCATGCCGCGCCACAGCTTACTCCCGCAAAATTCCGCGCAGCACGGTTTCGAATCGATGAAAGGCCGCCGACAGCATCGCCGCCTGCTCGTCGGTCACGCGCACGTAGCGGCGAAACGACGGCAGCCGGTTCACGACCTCGCTGCCGCCGAACGGTACGACGGCGAGCGTCCAGCGGCCGTCCGACGCGTCGATCGTGCAGTCGGTCAGATGCAGCGGGCGCAGCGCGTCGGCGAACGGCGGCTCGGCGACGAGCGCGGCGACCGTCCGCACGAATGCGCGATCGCTGCCCGGCCGGGGTTCGGCAGCGATGCCGGTGCGCCGCAGCCACCCCGTTTGCCGCACGCGAGCGCGGCCGTGCGCGGACGGACCGCACGCGGTCGTCGTCAGCGTCACGCTCGCCGTCTGCATCAGGAACTGGCGCTCGACCTGCTCGCCGATGCCCACGCGCACGCCGTTCGGCAACCGGGCCGTCACGATGCCGGCCGCATCCGCGTCGCGCACCGCATGCAGGTCGGCCAGCACGCGCTCGACGAGCGCGCCGGGCCGACGTGCGGGCAGCGGGCCGCCCGGCGGCGCGAGCCCGCGATGCAGCGCACGCTTCATCATGCGACGCGCTCGTTGCGCAGCACTTCCTCGACCGGCACCGGCCGGAACGGATGACGGCGCTGCACGACGATCGTCCAGAACAGCGCATACAGCGCGGTCAGCCCGAGCATCGCGCCGAACGGCACGTAGATGTCGCGCGCATTCATGCCGGGCGGCGTGATGTACCAGATCGCGAGCACGATGCCGACGCTCGACACGATCTGCGGCAGCGGAAACAGCGGCGAGCGGTACGGACGCGGCAGATCCGGCCGGCGGATGCGCAGCATCACGACCGACGCGGTCACGAGCAGATAAGCGGTGCCCCACGCGCAGGTCGCGGCGAGCACGAGATGCAGGATGCTGTCGAGGTTGCCGTTGATCAGCCACGCGTGGAAGATCGGCACCGCGGCCGCCGCGACGATGCCGACGACCGGCGTCTTGAAACGCGGATGCAGATACGCGAAGCAGCGCGGCAGCGCGCCGTCGATCGCCATGCCGTACAGGATGCGCGGCAGCCCGGCCATCAGCGTGTTGATCGTCGCGGCGCCCGCGCACAGGAACGCAATGCCGAACCACACGCGGCCGAACGGGCCGAGCACCTGCAGCGCGAACGCGGGAATCGCGCCCGGCGTGTCGAGCAGATGCGTGAGGCCGTCGGCGCTCACCGGCACGTTCGCGACCTGGCGGCGAATCGCCGCGCCATACAGAAACATGCAGACTGCGACGCCGACGAGGCCGAGCGCCATCGCGCGCGGAATCGTCCGGCCCGGCGCCTTCATCTCCGGCGCGAGCGGCGTGACGAACTCGCAGCCGACGAACATGAACATCGCCATCCCGACCAGCGACAGCACGGCCGGCACCGACGTGCCGATCGCGGACCCGCCGAACCAGCCGTCCAGCTGCACGGCCGGCGCGGCCGCGAGCCCGAGCACGCCGAAGATCATCAGCGACAGCCACATGCCGGCCGTCAGCACGATCTCGAGCTTGCTGAACACCTTGATCCCGACGATGTTGGTGATCGCGAACGTGACGACCAGACCGACGCCGACGAGCCACGAGCTGTTGTGCTTCTCGAGCGCCGCGTTCAGCGATTCGAAGTTGACGAGCGCCATGATGCCGCTCAGGATCGTTTCCGCCGTGCCGGCGAACACGTGTACGAGGAAATACGCGGAAATCGTGCCGGTGATCGCCCAGAAGCGGCCGAGCCCGCACGAAAGGTAGTCGTAAACCGAGCCGGCGGTCGGCAGCATCGCGGCGGCTTCGGAGAACGTCGTCGCCTGCGCCTGCATCATCACGAACGCGATGAGCATCGCGACCGCGAACGCCCAGCCGCCCATCCCGAACCCCGACGTCGCGGTGAGAATCACCGGGCTCGCCATGATCAGGCCGACCGCGCTCGCGAGCGCGGTCGGGAAACCGACCGCTCCCGCGTTCAGCGCGGTGCCGCCCGCTTCGGCCGGCGCCGCGCCGGATGTGCCGGCCGCGGCACGCGTAAACCCTGACGATCCCGACATCGCTGCCTCCATCTCGTTTGTTCGATGTCGAAAAAATACGCAGGCAAAAAAAGCCGGGCATAGCCCAAATCGGCAAACCGGCGGGCGGCGGGCGCGACGCCACCCGCCGCCGGCCGCCCGTCGCCGGTCGTCACGCGAACGGCACGGCCTCGAAGCCCGCCGCGAGCGCATCGACGATCCGGTCGAGCTGCTCGCGCTGGATCACGAGCGGCGGCGACAGGATGATCTTCGTGCCGACCGGACGCACGAACACGCCGTGTTCGCGCGCGACTTCGGCCACCGCGTTCGCATAGCCGGACAGCGGATCGATCGGCTCGCGCGTGCGCTTGTCGGCGACGAGGTCGAGCGCGAGCATCAGTCCCTTGCCGCGCACCTCGCCGACCGCCGCGAAGCGCTCCGCGAACGGCTGCAGCGCGTCGAGCAGATACGCGCCCTGCTTCGCCGCGTTCGCTGGCAGGTCCTCGTTCACGACGATGTCGAGACTCGCGATCGCCGCCGCGCACGCGACCGGATGCCCCGCATACGTGTAGCCGTGCATGATCGCGCCGCCGAAGTCGGCGTTGCCGTCGAACGCGTCCTCGATGCGGCCGTTCACGGCCGTCGCGCCGAGCGGCACGTAGCCCGACGAGATGCCTTTCGCGAGACACATGATGTCCGGCCGCACGCCCCAGCCGCGGCTGCCGAACAGGCTGCCGCTGCGGCCGAAGCCGGTAACGACCTCGTCGGCGATCAGCAGCACGCCGTAGCGGTCGCACACCTCGCGCACGAGCGGCCAGTAGTTCGCCGGCGGCACGATCACGCCGCCCGCGCCCTGCACCGGTTCCGCGATGAACGCGGCGACCGTGTCGGGACTCTGGAACTGGATCTCGCGCTCGAGCATCTCCGCGCAGATGCGGCCGAGCTCGTCCGGATCCTGCGTGAACGGATTGCGGTACAGCCACGGCGTCTCCACGTGGAAGCAGCCGGGCAGGTTCGGCTCGTAGTTGCGGCGGAACACCGTGTTGCCGTTCACCGACGCGCCGCCGAAGTGCGTGCCGTGATAGCCCTGCTTCAGCGAAATGAACTTCGTGCGGTCGGCCTGGCCGCGCACCTTCCAGTACTGGCGCGCGATCTTCAGCGCGGTCTCGATCGAGTCCGAGCCGCCCGAGCTGTACAGCACGCGACGCATGCCTTCCGGTTCGAGCATGTCGATCAGCTTCGCGGACAACTCCTCCGCGCGCGGATGCGTGATCCCGTCGAACAGCTGGAAGTATTCGAGCTCGTCGAGCTGGCGCACGATCGCGTCCTTCACTTCGCGGCGGTTGTGGCCGACGTTCACGTTCCACAGGCCCGCGACGCCGTCGACGAGTTGTCTACCGTGCTCGTCGAACACGTAGCAGCCGTCGCCGCGCACGATGCGGATCGGCTTGCGCCGCTTCATTTCGTTCGGGTGCAGCATCGGGTGCCAGAATTTCGCTTCGTTGTAGCTCATTGCAGTCTCCACTATCGGATCGGTTGAACGCTCGTATGTCGGGGGGATGTCGGTCGGTGGTATGTCGTCGTGCTGCTGCGACCGCGGGCCGTGCGCGATCGCGCGCCGGCGCGCCGGCGCGACGCGCGTGTCGCGTGTCGCGCTCAGTGCGCGATGCACACGGATTTCGTTTCGGTGAAGCCTTCGATCGCGTACTGGCCGAATTCGCGGCCGATCCCCGATTGCTTGTAGCCGCCGAACGGCATCGACGGATCGAGCGGGATATGGCAGTTCACCCACACGGTGCCGGCCTCGATCTGCGGCACCAGATTCATCACGCGCTTCAGGTCGTTGCTCCAGATGCTCGCCGCGAGCCCGTACGGCGACGCGTTCGCGAGACGCACCGCGTCGGCCGCGTCGTCGAACGGCACGACGACGATCACCGGGCCGAACACCTCGTCGCGGACGATCGCGCTGTCCGGATGCGGATCGGCGATCACCGCGGGCTTCACGAAGTAGCCGGACAGATCGTCGGCCAGCGTGCCGCCCGCGAGGAACGTCAGCCCGTCGCGGCGCGCGCGTTCGATGTGCGCGACGACCTTGTCGCGGTGATGCGCGGACACGAGCGGATTGACCTGCGCGGCCATGTCGAGGCCCGGCCCGAGCTTCATCGCGTTCGCGACGCCGGCCAAACCGTCCGCGAGCTGCGAGAACCGGCTGCGATGCACATAGATGCGCGACGCGGCCGCGCATACCTGACCCTGGTTGAAGAATGCGCCGGCGGCGACGCCGTCGAGCGCCTGTGCGACGTCGACGTCGTCGAGCATCACGATCGGATTCTTGCCGCCGAGCTCGAGCGAGAAGCGCGTCATGTTCTGCACGGCCGCCGCGCCGACGAGCTTGCCGGTCGCGGTCGAGCCGGTGAACGAGATCTTCGCGATCGACGGGTGGCTCGCGAGCGCCGCGCCGCACGTCCGCCCGCCGGTCACGACGTTGAACGCGCCGGGCGGCACGCCCGCTTCGCGCGCGAGCTCGGCGAGCCGCAACGCGGTGAGCGGCGTTTCCGGCGACGGCTTCAGCACGATCGTGCAGCCGGCCGCGAGCGCCGGAATCAGCTTCCACACGGCGATCATCAGCGGGAAGTTCCACGGCACGATCGCGGCGACCACGCCGACCGGCTCCTTGCGCGTATAGGCCGTATAGCGTGTGCCGGGCGGGAACGGAATCGACACGTCGAGCGTCTGGCCGGTGATCTTGGTCGCCCAGCCGGCCATGTAGCGCGCGTATTCGACGCTCGCGCCGACTTCGACCGCGCGCGACACGTGGATCGACTTGCCCTGGTTCAGCGTTTCGAGCTGCGCGAGCGTCTCCGCGTCGCGTTCGATCAGGTCGGCGAGCTTCAGCAGGATGCGCTCGCGGTCGGCCGGGCGCAGCCCGCTCCACACGCGCGCGTCGAACGCGCTCTTCGCGCTGGCGACCGCGCGGTCGACGTCGTGCGCGTCGGCGTCCGCCACCGTCGCCAGCCGTTCGCCGGTCGCGGGGTCGTACACGTCGAGCCGCGCGGCCGCGTGCGCGCGCTGCATGTCGCCGTCGATGAACAGGCCGAAGTCGCGCGCGACGAACGCGCGCACGGTGTCGCTGACGGCGACGAAAGTCGGAGAGGAAGTCATGGGCGTCTCGAGGGTTGTCGTGGCCGGGCCGCGCGCGCGTGGGCACGCGGATGTGACACGACTTTATCGAGCGCGACATGCGCGCCGTGAGCGCAAATTGGCAGCGTATGACGTATCGAAACGGCCGCCGTGCGATACGGCGGCCGTGCCCGCACGCGCGAACCGGATTACAGGAACAGCGCGCCCACGAGGCCGGTCCGGTTCGATACGCCTAGCTTCCGGTACATGCGCATCAGGTGCGTCTTGACCGTCGGCTGCCCGAGCGCAAGGTCGCGCGCGATCTCCTTGTTCGAGCGGCCGTCGCGCACGAGACGCGCGATCTGTTCCTCGCGGTAGGTGAGCCGCGCTTCGCAGCCGATCCGGTGAATCCCGCGCCGCGCACGCAGCAGCGGGCCGAGCGCGGCTTCGGCAACCGGCTGCAGACGCGCGAGCGCGTCGATCTCGCCCGGTGCGAAGCGGGCCGTCGTGCCGTCGTCGGCGCCGGTGCAGGCGGCGCGGCCGCGTGCCCGATCGGTCGCGAAACGCAGCAGCGAGAACGCGCCGACCGTGCGGCCCGCATCGCGCAGCCAGATCTCGACGACGTCGGCCGCGCCGTGCCGACGCAGGAAGCGGGTCCAGTAAGCGGACGCGTCGCGTCGTTCGTCGGGCAGTTCGGACGCGAGCGTCACGACCGCGCGCGCGCCGGCCGCGCAGCGCGACGGATGCAGCGGATCGAGCGTCCGGTAGCGCGCGACATACGCGCGATGCATCGACTCCGGCATCCCGAACAGTTCGAAGTCGGCCGGCTCGCCGCTGTCGTCGAGCCGATAGAACACGACCGCGGACGGGCTCGCGAACGCGTCGAACGCATCGACGCACGCGCGCAGCGCGCGATGCCAGTCGGCGGCATCCGGGTGATCGTCGGGAACGGTGGAGGCAGGCATCGGAGTCGGCTGGCACGCGAACGAATGCGTCGAAGTGCGGGCCAGCGTACCGGCGCCGGCGAGGGGCGGTGAGCGCAAATCGGCAAATCGAATGTGGGCGCGGGGTGTGGGGCGCGAGCCACGAGCCACGAGTCGCAAGCCGTGAGTCTTGAGCCGGAGCCTGGAGCCCGAAGCGTTGAGCTCGGGGCTCGGGGCTCGGGGCTCGGGGCTCGGGGCTCGGGGCTCGGAGACCGGAAACCGGAAACCGGAGATCGGAGATCGGAAACCGGAGATCGGAGTCCGAGACCGAGACCGAGACCGAGACCGAGCTTTGAATCTGAGTTCTGAGCCTGAGTCCTGAGCCTGAGTCCTGAGCCTGAGTCCTGAGCCTGAGTCCTGAGCCTGAGTCCTGAGCCTGAGCTCGGAGCGCTGAGCCACAAGCCATGAGTCATGAGCCACCAGCACCCACCACGAGCCGCGACCAGCGGCACCGCGCTCCGCCGGTCAGCGCGCGTTCGCGGCGAACGTGTCGCAGGCGCTCAGTTCGCCCGATTCCATTCCGCGCCGCAGCCAGTACACGCGCTGCGCGCTGCTGCCGTGCGTGAAGCTCTCCGGCACGACGTAGCCTTGCGCCTGCTGCTGCAGCCGGTCGTCGCCGATCGCGGCCGCGGCCTTCAACCCCTGCTCGAAATCGCCCGGTTCGATCAGCCGCTGGTTCGCGCGCTGCGCATTGTTCGCCCACACGCCCGCGAAGCAGTCGGCCTGCAGTTCCATCCGCACCGACAGCGCGTTCGAACGCGCGTCGCTCGCACGGCGGCGTGCGGCGTCGACCTTGTCCGAAATGCCGAGCAGGTTCTGCACGTGATGCCCGACTTCGTGCGCGATCACATACGCCTGCGCGAAATCGCCGCCCGCGCCGAAGCGCCGGCGCAGTTCGTCATAGAAACCGAGATCGATGTACACCTTGCGGTCGGCCGGGCAGTAGAACGGCCCCATCGCGGTCTGGCCGGTGCCGCACGCGGTCGGCGTCGCATTCGTGAACATCACGAGCTTCGGCGGCGCGTACTGCGCGTGCAGTTGCGTGTCGAAGATGCCCGTCCACGTGCGCTCGATGTTGCCGAGCACCTTGCGCGTGAACACCGCGCCCGGATCGTTCGCCGGCGCACCCTGCTGCGAGGTCGGCGCCGGCTGCGCCTGCCGCTGCCTGCCCTGCAGCGCCGACGCGCCTTCGAGTACGACGCGCGGATCGATCCCGAAGAAATACGACGCGGCGAGCGCGATCACGATCGTACCGATGCCGATCGTCGCGCGCCCACCGCCGAAGCCGCCGGCACCGCGGCGATCCTCGACGTTCATGCTTTCTCTTTCGTCGTCCAGCCTCATAGCCGGCCCTCCCTGTTCTTTCGACTCGCGTGCCGCGCGCTCGCAACCGCGCGACGAGCCGCCGCGGCACGATCCGGCGGAACGCGCGATCCCTGCGTATCGGCCGCGCGTTCGCGCCGCCGCTGCATGCGTGCCGCATGGGTTGCCCGCGTTGCGCCCGTTGCACCATTGCTCCGTTGCGCGACCGAGCCGGCCGACGCGCCGTGCGTCGATACGCTCGCCCGCCCGCGCTATTTTGCCGGGATTTTGCGGTCCGTCCCAAAAATCGGGAGGATAGAGCGATTCGGGGCCGAACATCGTCAGCCTTTGCAAAACGGTGCGGTGGTGGCCGGCTGGTCTTCACGATCGAGCGCCGCCGCTCCGCGCGCACCGCCGCACGTTCATCCGTTCGGCGGATACCGGCATCGGCCCGCGCGCCCTAAAGTGACCGGAACCCCAAGTTTCCGGAGAACGAGATGACCCACGCAGAACCGCGCACGATCGCGATCACCGGCGCCGGCACCGGGATCGGCGCCGCGTGCGCGCGCCGTTTCGCGCGGCGAGGCGACCGCGTCGTACTGATCGGACGCCGTCGTGCGCCGCTCGACGCGCTCGCAGCCGAAACCGGCGGACTCGCGCTCGCCGGCGACGCGGCCGGCACCGAGGACTGGGCGCGCTTTATGCCGCGGATCGCCGAGCGCTTCGGCCGCATCGACGCGCTCGTCGCTTGCGCGGGCGGGCACGGTATCGGCCGCGCGGACGAGACCGACGACGCGCAGTGGCGCGGCGCGATGCACGCGAACCTCGACACCGCATTCGTCAGCGCGCGCGCGTGCCTGCCCGACCTGATCGCGCAGCGCGGCAGCATCGTGCTCGTCGCATCGATCGCCGCGCTCGCGGCCGGGCCTGCCGTGTGCGGATACACGGTCGGCAAGCACGCACTGCTCGGCCTCGCACGGTCGCTCGCGCGCGACTACGGGCCGCGCGGCGTGCGCGCGAACGCGGTGTGTCCGGGTTGGGTCCGCACGCCGATGGCCGACGCGGAAATGACGCCGCTGATCGACGCGCACGGCGACACGCTCGAACGCGCCTATGCGCGCGTGAGCGCCGACGTGCCGCTGCGGCGCGCAGCCGATGCGGACGAAATCGCGGCCGTGTGCGCGTTCCTTGCGTCGTCGGACGCGTCGTTCGTGACCGGCGCCACGCTCGTCGTCGACGGCGGCGCGACGATCGTCGACGTACCGACGCTCGCATTCGACGCGCTTTGATGTGTGGATGCGCGGTGGAGCGGTTGGGAGCCGTTTGACGGGAACGGCATCGCTCACCGCGTTGCCATTGCCATTGCCATTGCCATTGCCATTGCCATTGCCATTGCCATTGCCATTGCCATTGCCATTGCCGTTACCGCTGCCGATGCGGATGCCGCTGCCGATGCCGATGCCGCTGCTGACGCCGTTGCCGTTGCCGAAATCCATTAACATCGCCGGAACCCGCCGCCTGCGCGGCGCAGCCTCAACGTTCGGGACGCGATGAACATCCGGTTTCTGGAAACCTTCGTCTGGCTCGCCAAGCTGGAAAACTTCCGGCTCACGGCCGAAAAACTGCACACGACGCAAGCCGCCGTGTCGAGCCGCATCGCGTCGCTCGAAGACGCGTTCGACGTGCGCCTGTTCGATCGCAACACGCGTTCGGCCACGCTGACGCCCGCCGGCCGGCGCATGCTCGCGTACGCGGAGCGGATCGTGCGGCTCGACAGCGAAATGCGGCGCGACATCGATGCGGCGAGCGACGCGGGCCTGATCCGGATCGGCGTGATCGAATCGATCGTGCACAGCTGGTTTCCGGCGCTGATGGCGCAGTTGCGCGAGCGCTATCCGCGTCTCGACGTCGAGATCACCAGCGACACGACGCTGCATCTGATCCGTCTGCTGAATACCGACGCGGTCGACCTGATTCTGCAGACCGACCCGGTGCCGGGCCCCGACGTGACGAACCTGCCGCTCGGCGAATTCCCGGTGCGCTGGGCCGCAAGCCCGCGCCTCGGGCTCGGCGGCGAACGGCTCGACGTCGCGCGCCTCGCCGCGTTTCCGATCATCAGCTTCTCGCGGCACTCGGGGCCGCATGCGACGATCGAGCGGCTGTTCGCGGCCGTCGAGCGCCCGGCGAGCATCAACTGCATCACGTCGGTCGCCGCGATGATCCGTCTCGTCGCCGACGGGCTCGGCGTGGCCGCATTGCCGCCCGCGATCATCGGCCGCGAGCTGCACGAAGGCACGCTCGAACTGCTCGACGTCGAGCCCGAATTCCCCGCGCTGCCGCTCGTCGCGTCGTACCGCACGCAAGGGCTGCCGGTCGCCGCGCGCATTGCCGAGCTCGCAAGCGACGTCGCGCGCGCGATGCCGGCCGCGCCGCAACGGCCCGACGCCGCGGGCGCGCGCTCGCCGCGCGTCGCGAAAACCCAGCACGCGAAGCGGGCGACGGCCGCGAACGCTGCGCCCGCGAAACGCCGCCCGCGCCGCTCATAAGAAAACCTGTTCACCGCGAATTTGTTTTCTTGTTGGACGCGCACCGCGCGCGTTCGAGACACTGCGGATTCCTGACACACCCGTCGCAAGGAATCCCGCCATGACCCGTCTTTCCGTTCCGCACGGCCAGCTTTGCGTCTGGACCGATGTCGACGCCGAGCACGAAGCCGATTTCAACGCGTGGTACGACCGCGAGCACATGCAGGAACGCGTCGCGATTCCCGGCTTCACGCACGCGCGCCGCTTTCGTGCGACCGACGGCGGCCCGCGCAAGTATCTCGCGCTGTACGTGACCGACACGCTCGACGTGTTCCGCGGCGACGCGTATCGGCGCGCGTTCGCGCAGCAGACCGCGTGGTCGCTCGCGAACTTCGAACGCATGACCGGCACGCAGCGGCGCGTCGGCGAACTGACGATCGAAGCCGGCGACGGCGAAGGCGCGCAGCTCGCGCTGTTCGTGCTGCCGGCGCAGCGCATCGACGTGCGACGGCTGCGCGAGCGCTTCGACGCCGCACTGCGCGAGCCCGGCATTCATGCGGCGCGACTGTTCTGCACGGTGCCCGAGCTGTCCGCGCCGATCGGCGCCGATGCGTGCGCACGCGCGGACGCCGACGCGCTCGTGCTGATCGAAGGCAGCGACGCGGCGGCGACGCGCCGTGTGGCCGCCGCGCTCGCCGGACACGACGACGTGCGTACGTTCGGCCTGCTGTGGCGCGCGGCCCCGTCGCCGCCGGCCGCGTGCCGCGACGCGCAGGCCACGCCGGACGCCGCCGCGCTGCCCGCCTGATCGCCTGATCGCCGACGACGAACGCCGCCCGTGCCGCAGCAGCGCACGCACGCTGCCCGCGCACCGGCCGTTCGTGCGTTCCTCTGCCACGTCTTCCATCACGACACGCCACCCATCATGAGCACTCTCGCCCAGCCTGCCGTCCACGCGCGCCGCCGCGTCCGCAACAGCCGACTCGCCACCGCGAGCATGATCGGCACGTCGCTCGAGTGGTACGACTTCACGATCTACAACACGCTCGCCGCGCTCGTCTTCAATCATCTGTTCTTTCCGTCGGTCGATCCGCTGGCCGGCACGATCCTCGCGTTCTCGACCTATGCGGTCGGCTACGTGTCGCGCCCGCTCGGCGGCTTCGTGTTCGGCAATCTCGGCGATCGGATCGGCCGGCGCGCGGTGCTGATGCTCACGCTCGTGCTGATGGGCGTCACCACCGCGCTGATGGGCGTGCTGCCGACCTACGCGACGGCCGGCATCGTGAGCCCGATCCTGCTCGTCGCGCTGCGTTTCGTGCAGGGCGTCGCGCTCGGCGGCGAATGGGCCGGCGCGGTGCTGCTGTCGGTCGAGCACGGCGATCAGCGCCGGCGCGGGCTGTCCGCATCGTGGACGCAGATCGGCCCGTCGTTCGGCACGCTGCTCGGCACCGGCTGCATCGCGCTCGTCACGTTGTCGACCACGTCGCAGCAGTTCCTGTCGTGGGGCTGGCGCGTGCCGTTCGCGGCCAGCGCACTGCTCGTCGTGTTCGGCTTCTGGCTGCGGCGCGGTGTCGACGAAACGCCGCAGTTCGAACAGCTCGCCGAGTCGCATGCGACCGCCGACGTGCCTGTCGCCGAAGTGCTGAAGTGCCACTGGCGGCGCCTGCTCGTCGCGGGCGGCGCGCGGATCGGCTCGGACGTGCTGTACGCGCTGATCGTCGTGTTCACGCTGACTTACGTGACGACCGTGCTGCATCTGTCGCGCCCCGTCGCGCTGACGGCCGTGATGGTCGGCACCGCGTGCAACGCGCTCGCGGTGCCGTGCTTCGGCGCGCTGTCGGACCGGTTCGGGCGACGCCCCGTGTATCTGGCCGGCGCGCTCGCGGGCATCGTGTGGGCGTTCGCGTTCTTCGCGCTGCTCGATTCGGCGCGCCCGGTTGCGATCGTCGCGGCCGTCGCGATCGGCCTCGTGATCCACGCGGTGATGTACGGCCCGCAGGGCGCGTTCGTGACCGAGCAGTTCCCGACGCGCGTGCGCTATGCCGGCTCGTCGCTCGCGTACACGCTCGCCGGCATCGTCGGCGGCGGATTCGCGCCGCTCGTGATCGCGACGCTGTTCCGCCAGACGGGCACGACGACGGCCGTATCGCTGTACGTGAGCGCCGCGCTGGTCGTCACGTCGATCGCGCTTCTCGTCGCCCGCGAGACCGCGCACCGGCCGCTCGCGCAATGAGCACCGCCGACGTTCCCGTCCCTTCGCTCGTCAAACGGATACCTTCATGCAGCTGCTGACATTCAACGTGATTGCCGCACAACACGCGCCGACCGCGGTCGACGTCGAGATCGAGCGCGTCGTGATCGCCGGCTGGGCCGGCCGCGACCCGCGCGCGATTCGCGCGCACATCGACGAACTCGCGGCGCTCGGCGTCGCGCCGCCGACGACCACGCCGTGCTTCTATCGCGTCGCGCCGGCGCTGCTCACGCAGGCGCACTCGATCGACGTGCTCGGCACGCAGTCGGGCGGCGAGATCGAATGCGTGTTCGTCGACAGTGCGGCCGGCACGCTGGTGACGCTCGGCTCCGATCACACCGACCGCGCGGTCGAGGCGTACGGCGTCGCGGTGTCGAAGCAGATGTGCGCGAAGCCGCTCGGACGCGACGCATGGCGCTACGCGGACGTCGCCGATCATTGGGACGCGCTCGAGATGCGTTCGTGGTGGGCGCCGCGCGACGGCGAACGCATTGCGTACCAGCACGGCGCGGTCGGCGGACTGCTCGCGCCGGACGCGCTGTGGCAGCGCTTCGACGACCGGCGCACGATGCCGGCGCGCTGCGCGATGTTCGGCGGCACCGTCGCCGTGCACGGCGCGATCGCGACGATGCGCGACGGCGATGCGTTCGAGATGGAATTGCACGATCCGGTGCTCGGGCGCAGCCTGCGGCATCGGTATGCGGTCGACGTGCTGCCTGTCGTCGCGTGAATGCAAATGCGCAGTCGTGCGTGCGGCCGGCGCACGGCTACGGCGAGCGCGAGCCGATTCGTGAAGCGCCGGCTGCTCATGCATGAGCGCGTGGTTTGAGATCGGATCGTGCGCCGCCGGGCGCGGGCGCACGTGCGTGCGCGGCAGAATCGGCCGGCGTCCGGAATCGTACGGTGCGACGTCAAAGAAAAGACCGGCGTTCGGGCGATCGCCGCGCCGCGCGACACGGGCCCGGCTCCGCTCGCTCACATCACGAGCTGCCGCGCCAGCATCTCGCGCGCCTGCGTGACCGTTTCGCGTTCGCCGGGCAATCGTACGGTGCGGCGTCAAAGAAAAGATCGGCGTTCGGGCGATCGCCGCGCCGCGCGACACAGGCCCGGCTCCGCTCGCTCACATCACGAGCTGCCGCGCCAGCATCTCGCGCGCCTGCGTGACCGTCTCGCGTTCGCCCGGCATCGGCGGCGTCAGAGAAAACACCGCGTCGGGCAGCGGCGGCAGCCGGTATTTCGCGCCAAGGCGCATCAGTCCTTCGCCGATCGCCGACGCACACAGGCAGCCGACGCCGAGCCCCGCGGCAAGCATCGACTGCAACCCGGCGACGCCCGATGCGCTGTGCACGAGCATGTAGGACATCCGCTGCTCGTCGAGCGAGCGCACCGCGATCTGATGCATCATGCAGTCGTCCGGCAGCAGCACGAGCGGCAACGGCTCCGGCAACTGCTCGGCGAGCGCCGGCGATGCGACCCACGACAGCGGCTCGCGCCGCAACACCCAGCGCGTATCCGACGACGCGGGCCGAAACGGCCCGCTCGACAGGTTCATCACGACACCCAGATCGATCTGCCCTTTCGCGTGCGCGGCCTCGATGTCGGCGCTCTTCATCGCGCTCACGTGCAGGCTCAGCTGCGGATAGCACTCGCGAAGCCGCGCGAGCATGCCGGCGACTTCGTGCGTGCGGTAGTAGTCGGTGATCGCGACGCGCAGCTCGCCCTTGATCGCCTGCCCGCGCAGTTCGTCGAATGCGGCCTCGTTCAGCGCGACGATGCGGCGTGCATGCTGCAACAGCCGCGCGCCGGCCGGCGTCGGCTCGACGCCGCGCTTGCTGCGCACGAACAGCGGCACGCCGGCACGCGACTCGAGCTTGCGGACCTGCTCGCTGACCGTCGATTGCGACAGGTGCAGCAGCGGTGCCGCGGCAGTCAGGCTGCCGGCGTCCGCGACCGCCGCGAAGGTACGCAACTGATCCAGATCGAAACCGCGCATCGCCCTCCTCCATCCATCGGATAACGCGATGGATACTACCATCATTTCCCGCTTTTCCGATTTGTAGGCGATGCCGAGAATAGCGGTTCGGCGCCCTGTTCGACGGGGCGCACATGCATCCCCATTTTTCCGGACATCGATTTCATGACCGACAACACTCTCGTGCACCGTGCGCCGGCCGGCCCGACCGCCCAGGCGGCGCCGCGCAGCCATCACGGCTGGGCGCTCGTGGTCCTGCTGGTCGGCGCGATTCTGCCGCCGCTCGACTACTTCATCGTGAACCTCGCGTTGCCGGCGATCCGCGACGGCATCGGCGCGCGTCCGGCCGAACTCGAGCTCGTCGTATCCGCGTACGCATGCGCGAACGCGGTCATGCAGATCACCGGCGGCCGCCTCGGCGATCTGTACGGCCGCAAGCGGATGTTCATGCTCGGGATGGCGGGCTTCGTCGTCGCGTCGACGCTGTGCGGGCTCGCCGACACCGGCGCGGTGCTCGTCGGCGGCCGCGTGCTGCAGGGACTGTTCGCCGCGATCCTCGCGCCGCAGGTGCTCGCGACGATCCGCAGCGTGTTCAGCCCGCACGAGCAGGTGCGCGTGATGGGCTTCTACGGATTCGTATTCGGGCTCGCGGCCGTGATCGGTCAGCTCGGCGGCGGCGCGCTGATCAGCCTGCATCCGTTCGGGCTCGGCTGGCGCGCGATCTTCCTCGTCAATCTGCCGATCGGCATCCTGGCGCTGATCGGCAGCTGGCGCTTCATCCCCGAAAGCCGGCCGCCGCGCGGCCAGCGAATCGACGTGCCCGGCACGGTGCTGCTGTCGCTGTTCCTGCTGATGCTCGTCTATCCGCTCACGCACGGGCGCGAGGCCGGCTGGCCGCTGTGGATGATCGCGTGTCTCGTCGGCGCGCTGCCGATGCTCGCCGCGCTGCTGACCGTCGAAACGCGCCGGCTCGCCGGCGGACTCGATCCGCTGCTCGACGTGCGCCTGTTCCGCAATCCCGTCGTCGCGCTCGGGCTCGCGCTCGCGTTCCTGTTCTATATGCTCGCCGCGTTCTTCCTCAGCTACGGCATCTATCTGCAGGGCTGCCTGAACTGGTCGCCGCTCGCGTCGGGACTCGCGATTCTGCCGCTCGGCATCGGCTTTCTCGCAAGCCCGCTGCTGATGCCGCGCGTCGTCGCGCGGTTCGGCGCGTATCGCGTGCTCACGCTCGGCTTCGCGATGCTCGCCGCCGGCGTCGCGACCGCCGCCGCACTGGCCGGCGAACGCGCACCGGGGCCCGGCTTCTACGCGGGGATCGCGGCGATCGGCATCGGCCAGGGTCTCGTGCTGCCGTCGGTCGTGCGGATCGTGCTCGCGGAAGTCGACGCGGCACGCGCGGGCGTCGCGTCGGGGATGGTCACTGCGGTGCTGCAGATCGGCGCGGCCGTCGGCGCCGCGACGCTCGGCGGACTGTTCTTCGCGCGGGTCGGCGCGCATCCGGCCGCCGCCGACTATGTGCACGGGTTCAGGACGGCGATGTTCGCGCTGACGGCCGTGCTGGTCGTCTGCATCGCGCTGTCGGCCGCGCTCGGGCCGATGCATCGGCGGATGCACGGGCACGCGAATGAAGTCGGCTGAGTGCCGCGGCGCGGGCCACGGTGTGCACAGCAGTGCCCGCGACGGCGGCGAGCGAGCGCGACGTGCGGACCGTCGTGCTCATTCGCGCGGCGCGCGTTTCGCGTGCCGCGCTTCCCATTCGGCCAGCGCGATGCGATAACGCGCGAGCGCGTCGTCGTACAGATCGAACACGCACGGCGAGCAGCCGCTTTGGCAGCAGTCTTCGAGTTCGGGCTGTTCGGGCGGGGTCGGACGAGGATCGTCGTCGAACGGGCCTTCGGATCGTTGGTCGGGCACGGCGCGGTTCGGTTGCGTGGAGGGCGGTCAGTATATCGGTCCGTCTCGCGATCGGTCTGTCTTAGGCACGCGATACGCACGCGGACCGGCGAACACCGCGCGGCATCGTCGCCGACGCGCATCGCGAACGCCGCGCGCGATTCCGGCCGCACGCGGCGCCGCCTGTCGGCTAGGACACGCGGCCCGTTACGGGAATCGACGCGCCGGTGATCGCCTGCGCGTCGGCCGACAGCAGGAAGCCGATCGTCGCGGCGATCTGGCTCGGCTGCACCCAGCGCGTGAAATCGGCATCGGGCATGTCGGCGCGGTTCGGCGGCGTGTCGATGATGCTGGGCAGAATCGCATTCACCGTCACGCCGCGATCGAGCAGTTCGGCGGCCAGCGCCTCGGTCAGCCGGGCAACGCCGGCCTTCGCGGCCGCGTACGCGCCCATTCCGGTCCCGGCCTTCAGCGCCGCGCCGGCGCCGACGTTGACGATCCGGCCCGCCGGGCTCGCGAGCAGATACGGCAGCGCGGCCTTCGACGCGTTCAACGCGGTCTTCACGTTCAGTTCGTACATTCGGTCCCACGTGTGCGCATCGCCGTCGGCAATCGTCTGCCAGACGAACGCGCCCGCGATGTTCAGCAGCGCGTCGAGCCGGCCGAACTCGCGGTGCACTGTGTCGAGTGCCTGCGCGGCTGCCTGCGGATCGACCAGATCGATGCCGCCGATACGCAGCGCGTCGGCCGGCACGCCGGGCAGCGCTTCCGCCGACGCCGCGCCGCGTCCGATCAGCGCGACGCGCGCGCCGCGCTCGGCGAGCCATGCGGCCGTCGCGATGCCGAGATGGCCGAATCCGCCCGTGATGGCGACCGCCGTGTCCTTGAAATTCCGTTCCATCGATGTTCTCTCCTGGTCGAGCGTGGGTCTTGCCGGCCGCGGCGTGCGCGTGCGCTCGTTCGCACGTGCTTGCGGCCGATCGTCCGACAGCGTAGCGCCGTTCTCGCGTTCCGTGCGCGGCAGGTATCGCGACGGTCGTGCGCTGCAGTTCGGCGGCGACCCGGCGTGCGGGCATAATGCGCGTGGCCGGATCGACGGCCCGCGTATTCTGCCCGACGCCGGCGCACCGGTGCCGAACCCCGAATCTCAACCTGTCATTCCCATGCAAGTGTTCGTCGTTGGAACCGGCAAGCTGGCCGCCGAACTGCTCGGCTCGCACACGCTCGACCCCGCAACCTGCCACGTGATGCGGTGGCCGGCCACGCCGCCGGCCGACGCCCGGTCGATCGTCGTGCATGCGGGCTCCGGCCGCGAACTGCCTGCCGCGATCGCATTCTGCAGCGCGACCGCGTCGCCGCTCGTCGAGCTATCGACCGGCTCCGCACTCGAAGCCGGATCGTACGACTTCCCGATCGTGCTCTGCCCGAACACGAACATCCTGATGCTCAAGTTCATGAGCATGCTCGAAACCAGTGGGCACCTGTTTCGCGATTGCCGCATCACCGTGACGGAATCGCATCAGGCCGGCAAGACGTCGGTGCCCGGCACCGCGGTCGGTATCGCGGCGTCGCTCGGCGTGCCGCCCGAAGACATCCGCTCGGTGCGCGACCCGCACGTACAGCGCGGCGAACTCGGCATCCCGGACGACCAGCTCGGCCGCCACGCGTATCACCGGATCCGCATCGACGACGGCGCGTGCAGCCTGCAGCTCGAGTCTCGCGTGTACGGCGCGTCGCCTTATGCGGACGGCGTGTCGCGCATCGTCGAAGCGGTCCGGCAACGCGATCTCGAGCGTCGCCGCTATTCGATCGTCGAATTCATCCGTAACGGCTGGCTGTAGCCGCACGCCGACGAGCGGCCGGCAGACCGCTGCTGTTTCGGAGCATCGGCCTCGCGATGCCGGCGCCCGCGCGGCCCGCGCCGCCGTTGCCGTTGCCGTTGCCGTTGCCGTTGCCGTTGCCGTTGCCGTTGTCGTTGTCGTTGTCGTTGTCGTTGTCGTTGCCGTTGCCGCTGCCGCTGCCGTTGCCGACGCGGCCGCGCATCAGCATTGGTCGAGCGCCGCGCCGCTTTCCGGCAGCGTCGCGCCGCCATCGACGACGATCGTCTGGCCGGTCACATATCCGGCATCGGCCGACGCGAGGAACAGCATCGCGTTCGCGATGTCGTCGGGTTCGCCCATCCGGCCGAGCGGAATGTCGCGCGCAATTTGCGCGGCGACGGATGCGTCGCCGAGATTGTCGGCCGCCGGCGTGCGGATCATGCCGGGCTCGACGCCGTTGACGGTCACGTTGCGGCGCGCGAGTTCGAGCGCCGCCGCGCGAATGAAGCCGTTCACGCCGGCCTTCGACGCCGCGTAGTGCGCGAGCCCCGGATACGCGACCCGCGGCCCCGTCACCGACGACGTGACGAGCAGTCTGCCGGCTCCCGCTCGCTCGAATGTCGGCAGCGCGGCCTGCGCGAGCCAGAACAGCGCGCACAAATTGACCGACAGCGTCCGCTCGAGCGTTGGCGCATCGATCTGCGCAAACGGCGTGAGCGGAAAGTACGCGGCATTGTGGACGACGACGTCGAGCCGCCCGCCGTCGCGCTCGACCGCCGCGACGAGCGCGAACAGTTCGTCGCGGCTGGCTGCGTCGACGCGATACGCGCGCGCATCGCCGCCCGCACGCGCGAGCGCATCGGCATGCGCGGCGGCGGCCTCGCCGTTCAGGTCGGCAAGCGCGACGAACGCATCGGACTCGGCGAAACGACGCGCGACCGCCGCGCCGATCCCTTGCGCGGCGCCCGTGATGAGCACGACGCGCCCGCTGAAATCCGCACGCAGGCGGCCGCTCCCCGGTATCGCGTTCATCGCTGCGAGTCGCCGTCGAGCAGGTGCACGGTCTCGTTCAGCACCCGCGCATACGCGCCGACCGGAAAGTTCGACAACGTGCCGAAGTCGCCTGCCTCGTAGCCGAAGATCTTGCCGTCGGTCTTGCCCTGTGCGAAGTCGATCAGCACAACGCCGAGCGTCGGCACGATCTTTTCGCGCCATACCAACAGATACAGCGCGTCGGCCAGCTTGAAGTAATGGCAGCGATCGACGTCGGCCAGCCCGCGCTCCACGCCCTGCAGGCATTGCCACGCGTAGAAGTTCTCGTTCAGATAGATGTGCTCGTAGCATTCGGTCGGGCTGTAGCGGTACATCGTCCGCTTGCCGATCAGCTCGCGCGTCGGTTCGTGCAGCGCCCCCGGCCGCGCATGGCCGCTCAGCGTGCCGTGCCGGAATTCGGCGTCGACGCCGGTGAGCGGCAGACCGCGCGCGACGCGCGTCAGCGCATCGACGTGCGCATCCGCTTCGCTCGGCAGCGTGCCGACGATCGACGTCCACACGCCGCTGTCGACGTCGATCACGATGCTGACCGATGTCGCGCGCGCGGCGGAATCGATGTAGTCGACGAAGAACAGCCCGTCGCGCAGTTGCGTCACGCGGCACGGCTCGCGGCCGCCTTGGCCGTCGCCCGCCGCATCGCGCCACTGCAGCGCGCCGCGCTCGAACGTGTAGACGCGCCACGCGCCCGACGCATCGTCGAGGGTCAACGTGCGGCCGGCGAGCGCGTCCGTCGGCGCGAGGACGTTCGCGCCCGGCGCAAAGCCGTCCGCGAGCGCACCCACCTGAATGAATACCGGATCCTGTCGTTCCACCTGCGGTCTCCCATGCAGCCTCAGGCCCGGCGGGCCGTCTACGCTGCGCATGCGCACATGGTGCAGGTTGCACGCGCGGCGCGGTATCGGCCGAATGGATGAAGCGCGCGCGGCGGCGGAACGCGCTAAAGTGCCGTGATCCGCGCCGTCGGCGGCGCAAGGAGCGCACATGCACCGTGTCACGCATTACCGACGTACCGGCGAAGGGATCGAGGCGATCAGCCTCGAGTCCGATCGCGCGTATCCGCGTCATGCGCACGACGAATTCGGCGTCGGCGTGATCGTCAGCGGCGCACACCGATCGTGGAGCGGTCGCGGGCAGGTCGACGCGCTGGCGGGCGACGCGATCATGGTCAATCCGGGCGAAATGCACGACGGGATGCCGATCGACGCCGGCACCGGCCGGCGCTGGCGGATGCTGTACGTCGCGCCCGCGCTGGTCGCGGGCATCGCGGCCGAAGAAGGGCTCGCCGACGTCGAGCTCGCGCATCCGGCCGTGCGCGATGCGCGCCTGGCCGCCGCGGTCGGCCGGCTGCATGCACGCATCGTCGATGCCGGCGATACGTCGCTTGCGCGCGACGAAGCGCTCGTGATGCTCGTCGCGACGTTGCTCGCGCGGCACGCGAACCGGACGCTCTCTGCGGGCGGTGTCGCCCCCGCGATCCGCGTCGCGCGCGAGCGTCTCGACGCGTCGCCGGCGGCGCCCGTTTCGCTCGGCGAACTGGCCGCACTGAGCGGCGTGAGCCGTTTCCAGTTGCTGCGCGGCTTCGCGCGCGAACTCGGCATCACGCCGCACGCGTACCTGATCCAGTCTCGCGCGCGGCTTGCGAGAGCGCTGCTCGCGACCGGCAGCACGATCGCCGATGCGGCGGCGCAAGCCGGTTTTGCCGATCAGAGCCACCTGACACGCGCGTTCGTGCGCCAGTTCGGGATCACGCCGGGACGATTCGCGCAGGCCGCATAACGCGCGGTCGGGCCGGCTCGCAGCCGTGCGGCCGCGACGCGACGTCGGCAAGTGAAACGGTGACCGGCGGCACGTACGCACGGCGCCATACCGATCGTTGTTCGTACCGTATACGTGCCGATATGCGAACGCACATCTCCACACTGCGCCCCGTTCGCCGCCGAATAGCAGAGCGGCGGCGAACGGCAAGCACGTACGTGCGTGAACACGAATTGCTGCTCGCGTTGCCGACGTGCTGCTACGCCACGCACCGCCACACCGGCGCCCCATTCGCGACCGAATAGCGGAGCAGCGATCGGACTGCAAACACGTCCGCGGCGAGAACACCGATCGCTGTTTGCGTCGCCAACATGCCGGCCGCGCAAACGCACATCTCCACACTGTTCGCCATTCGCCGCCGAATAGCAGAGCGGGTCGGACGGCAAGCACGTACAGTGCAGCACCGACCGCTGTTCGCGTCGCCGACGTGCCCGATATGCGAATGCACGCCGCCGCACTACGCGCCCGGTCCGCCGCCGAACGCCGCTGCAATTTCGTTCAAGACGCATGCCGCCGCCGCGCGCGACGATGCGGCGCATGAAGACACGACTGATCGGCTATCTCTACCTCGCCGCGGCAATGACGGGTGTCGGCAGCACCGTCATCGCGAGTCGCATCGCGGCCGACGGCCTGCCGCCGTTCGCTGCTACCGCGCTGCGCTTTCTGATCGCGACACCGCTGCTGTTTGCGCTGATGCGCGCGCAGCGGATGCGGTGGCCGCGGATTTCAGCACGCGACGCGTTGCTGCTCGTGGTTCAGGCGGCGGCGGGCGGCGTCGGCTATACGGTGCTGCTGCTCTGCGGCACGAAGCTGTCGTCGCCGGTCGATGCGGGCGTCATGCTCGGCACGTTGCCGGCGATGTCGACGCTGATCGCCGCCGTCGTGCTGCGCGAGCGGCAGACGCCGCGCGACTGGATCGCCGCCGCGCTCGCCACAGCGGGCGTGCTGCTGGTCACGTTCGCGCCGGGCCACGCAATGCCGTCGATCCGTACGCTCGCCGGCGACGCGCTGGTGCTGGCCGCCGTCGGATGCGAAGCCGTGTTCATCCTGCTCAATCGGCGGCTCGCCGCGCCGTTGGCGCCGCTCGCGCTGTCCACGGCCATGTCCGGCCTCGGCTTCGTGCTCGCGCTCGGGCCGGCCGCGTTCGAATGGCGGGCGCTCGCGGCCGGATGGACGATCGGTGCCGTGGCGGCGATCGCGTACTACGCGCTGGTGCCGACCGTGCTCGGCTACTTGTGCTGGTATGCCGGCTCGGCACGCACGAGCGGCACCGAAGCCGCGCTGTTCACCGCGGTCGCGCCGGTATCGGCGGTGCTGTTCGCGGTCGCGCTGTTCGGCGAAACGCTCGGCGGCACGCGGCTTCCCGGAATCGCGCTCGTCGTCGCCGGCATGCTGATCGGCGCGACACGGCGACGCGACACTCGAGATTACTCACGGAATGCGCCACGCAGGACACTCGTCGAGTCGGCACGGTCGGCGCAGTCCAGCGCCGATTGAACGGGACGGGCGCGGATCCGAGGCCGCAGCCGCCAAATGATCGCGCCCGACGATATCGCGGCACACCGCGCCGCCGCTCTCGTCACTCGTCGTTATGTCATTGCGGCGCGGCGTAGAGATATCGCCATATCGCGACTGGTCACTTGAGCGCCTCGTCACACCGACACACCGACACACCGACACATCGACACATCGACACATCGACACATCAGCATATCGACGCATCGACGCATCGACGCATCGGCACATCGACGCATGGGCACATCGACACACGGCGTATCGGCGTATCGACACATCGACACATCGACACATCGACACATCGGCACATCGACACATCGACACATCGGCGTATCGGCACATCGCCACCTCGACCCCACCGCACCATCGCAAAAAGCAGCGCCCCGCAACCTTCCGCATCACCGCCCGATATCCGCCGCCCCCGCAAACCCGCCTCGCCGCCTGTAGGAATGTGTCCGCGCGCCGCAAAACCGTTGCGCATCGCCGCGCGAGGTGCAATATTCGCGGGGCCGGACCTTTTGACGATCATCGAACGACGATTCCGCCACGCAATGAACAAGAACGAAGCCAAAACAAGAATCGCGGCGCTGCTGTCCGCGGGGATGAAGAAAGCCGACGTGCTGACCGACTTGTCCGGACAGGGGCTCAAGGACCGCGTGCTCGCCCGTCTGATCGCATCGCATCCCGATCCCGAGCGCTGCCGCAAGAACAAGGTTCACGTGTGGATCCTGGTCGCGCTCGGCATTGCACAGCTGGCGATCAGCATCGCGCTCGCGTATCTGCTCGCGTCCGCGGGCGGCGGCGTCGGCGCGACGGGCGCCGCCGGCAAAGTGCTCGTCGGGCTGTTCGTCGCGCTGACGGTGCCGCTGTCGCTGCTGTTCATCTGGGGGTTCGCGACGCACCGTGTCGGCGCGTATCACGCGTTCATCGCGCTGTCGCTGCTGCAGTTGCCGAAAGTCGTCGCCGATCTCGCCAGCGATCCGGCGACCGCGCTGCCGAGCCTGGCAGTCGCGGTCGCGCTGATCGGCTACGTATGGTTCGTCCGCAACCGGATGTTTCCCGATTTCGGCTGGTTCGCGCCGCGCAAGGTCGACGGCCGCTACGCATTCGTCGACCGCGCGTGACGCGCGGTCCCGCGTCCGTCGCCAAACAAAAAGCGCCCGGCCGCCCCGCAACGACGGGACGGCCGGGCGCCCTTTTTTCGAAAACCGGTCGGCTTACTTGGCCTTTTCAGCGGAATTGCTGATCGCCTGGCCGCCCTTCGAAATGTCCTCACCCACGCCGGCGACCGTATTGCAACCGGCAAGCGCCGCGGTCATCACTAGCAGCATTGCAGCAATCGTACGCGTCATTCTCGTTCTCCTTCGAATCGACCAGCCCGACCGGGCATTCGTTTACGGCACGGCGCCCTGCCGATGCAGCCGATGCAGAGCGGGGCCAGAGCCGATTATACGGAGACGACGATCGGACGCCAGCCCGAACCGCGCGGACGACGGCACGCCGATCCGTCGTCCGCGTAAATTTTCCTTGACTTAGTCGGGCGCCGAACTAATATACGCACCGCGTATATTTTCTCAGGGTGCCGCCGATGACCGTTCCCCAGCAAGCCTTCCTGCGCGACGCGATGCGCCGCCTGAACATGACCCGCGAGGCGTTCGCGAACCGCATCGGCGTAAGCCGCCGCGCACTCGATACATGGCTGCTGCCCGACGACTCGCAGGAATCGCGCGGCATGCCGGAGATCGTCGAACGGTTCGTGTCCGAAATCGTCGAGCGCGCGGCGCCGGAAAACGGAAACTATACGCAAAGCGTAGACAGGCAAGGAGTCGCAAAGCAGTTCCTGTTCGAAGGCAAGCCGCAATTGCTGTCGGTCGATCAGTTCTCGCGCGACTCGGTCGAAGCGCTGTTCCGCGTCGCCGACGTCATGCAGCCGATCGCCCGCCGCCACAAGATTTCACGCGTGCTCGAAGGCGCGGTGCTCGGCAACCTGTTCTTCGAAGCGAGCACGCGCACGCGCGTGTCGTTCGGCGCGGCGTTCTGCCGGCTCGGCGGCTCGGTGTGCGACACGACCGGCTTCACGTTCTCGTCGATGGCGAAGGGCGAATCGATCTACGACACGAGCCGCGTGATGGCAGGCTACGTCGATGCGCTGGTGATCCGCCATCCGGAGAAAGGCTCCGTCGCCGAATTCGCGCGTGCGACGAACCTGCCGGTGATCAACGGCGGCGACGGCCCCGGCGAGCACCCGAGCCAGGCGCTGCTCGATCTCTATACGATCCAGCGCGAGTTCTCGCGGCTCGGCAAGATCGTCGACGGCGCGCACGTCGCGCTGGTCGGCGATCTCAAGTACGGCCGCACCGTGCATTCGCTCGTCAAGCTGCTCGCGCTGTACCGCGGGCTGAAGTTCACGCTCGTGTCGCCGCCGACGCTCGAGATGCCCGCGTACATCGTCGAGCAGATCGCGACGAACGGTCACGTGATCGAACAGACGAACGACCTCGCCGCCGGGCTCAGGGGCGCGGACGTCGTTTATGCGACGCGGATCCAGAAGGAGCGCTTCACCGACGAGTCGTTCGAAGGCTATACGCCGGATTTCCAGATCAATCAGGCGCTCGTCGACACGGTGTGCAAGCCAGACACGCTGATCATGCACCCGCTGCCGCGCGACAGCCGGCCGGGCGCGAACGATCTGTCGGTCGACCTGAATCGCGACCCGCGGCTCGCGATCTTCCGGCAGACCGACAACGGCATTCCGGTGCGCATGGCGATCTTCGCGGTGCTGCTCGGCGTCGAGAATCTCGTCCAGCATTCGATGCGCGACGCGACGTGGCGCCCGCCCGCGTACCTCGGCCCCGAGGACGCGGTGTTTCACGGCATCGACTGATCGCGAAGCGACTGCGCGCCGGACACGCCGGCGCGCTTGCCGGGCCGAACGATCGACGACTGCGACGCCGTCGTTCGATCGCCGATACGCGGCGTCCGCGTCGACTGGCACAACACTGCACATCGCGGCGGCCGTTTCATTCCGGTTCGCGACTATCGCGATATGGCGGCCGCAGCGGCATTCGCACCGCCTGCGGCACCAGTGCACGCGCGAATGCCTGCGTGCGTTCTGCCCTGCTCCGTACATAGCCGAACAGGACGCTTCGCTATCCAAGCACCGGAGACGGCGCGCTTCTACCGCGTCGATGCGCGACCCAACGCCGTTTCCTTTCCGCCAGCGTCGCGAAGCCACGGTTCACGTCGGCCACACCGATCGCGACACCAAACGACACCTGCTCGATCGACGCGGCGAAGCGCCCGACCGCATCGCTTCAACGACCCTCCGCCACCAGGCCCGCCACACCGGACCTTTCGGTCGATCACGACGCCGCGCACGCGCTGCGATCGACCGAAACACTCGTTCACATTCGCCCTTCAAATTCAAACAAGAACGATTCTCATTCATCGGCGAAGCTGCCTAGAATGCCGTCTGAAATCAAATCGTAATAATTCCCGGCGGCGTGCACATTTCCGTAGCGCCCTGCGTCCGGGTCACATCGCGAGGTCGAACCGCATGACGAATTCCCGTTCCGACGAGTTGAAGCTCGGCAAATTCACCACCCTGTGCGGCGTGCTTGCCGCCGGCCCGGCGCTGGCAGACGGCGCGCCGCCGCCCGCGGCGGCGGCACCCGGCGCTCATCTGCCGCCGATCGAGGTCAAAGGCAAAGCCGAGCACAGCTACAAGGCCGACTTCTCCGCGTCGGCCAAATTCACCGCGCCGCTCGTCGATACGCCGAAGTCCGTCACCGTGATTCCGGAGGAACTGATCCGGAGCAGCGGCGCGGCAACGCTGACCGAAGCGCTGCGCACCGTGCCCGGCATCACGTTCGGCGCCGGCGAAGGCGGCAACCCGCTCGGCGACCGTCCGTTCCTGCGCGGCTACGACACGCAGGGCAGCATGTTCGTCGACGGCATGCGCGACACCGGCGCGACGACGCGCGAGATCTTCAACACCGAGCGCATCGAGGTCACGAAGGGATCCGACGGCGCATACGGCGGCCGCGGCGGCGCGGGCGGCAGCATCAACCTGATCACGAAGGCGCCGCATCTCGGCACGACGGCCAGCGCGAGCGCGGGCCTCGGCACCGACCGCTATCGCCGCTTCACGGCGGACGGCAACTGGCAGTTCGCCGATCACACGGCATTCCGGCTGAACCTGATGAGCCACAACAACGACGTCGCCGGCCGCGACGCCGTCAACAACGAGCGTTGGGGCGTCGCGCCGTCGATCGCGTTCGGCCTCGGCACGCCGACGCGCGTGACCGCGAGCTACTACCACCTGTCGACGGACGACATGCCCGACGGCGGCATCCCGTACTTCTACACCGCGTCGAACAAGCCGGCGAACGTCGGCACGATCTATCCGGCGTCCGTCGATCGCCGCAACTTCTACGGGCTGACCGATCGCGACTTCCGCAAGACCACGTCGGACATCAGCACGCTGCGCATCGAGCACGACATCGCACCGGCGCTCACCGTGCGCAACACGACGCGCTACACCGAGTCGACGCAGGACTACATCTGGACGCAGCCGGACGACAGCCAGGGCAACGTGATCGGCGGCAAGGTCTGGCGCCGCAACAACAACCGCAACAGCTCGATCAACAGCATCGCGAACCAGACCGAACTGTTCGGCGAATTCCGCACCGGCCCGCTCAAGCACAGCTTCACGACCGGCATCGAACTGTCGCGCGAATGGGGCAAGCGCGACACGTATACGGTCGCGACCGACAAGGGGACGATCTGCAGAAAAGGTATCGGCGCGCCGTCCGGCTACAACTGCACGAGCCTGTGGTCGCCGAACCCGAGCGACCCGTGGGCCGGCTCCGTCACCGCGAACAACGACTACGCGCATGCGCGCACGACGACGAAGTCGATCTACGGTTTCGACACGATCGAACTCACGCCGCGCTGGCAGATCAATGCGGGCCTGCGCGTCGACGACTACTCGACCCGCTTCGTCAACACCCGCGCGAGCGGCGGCAAGACGTACACGCGCGACGACACGCTCGTGAACTGGCAGGCCGGCCTCGTGTTCAAGCCGGCGCGCAACGGCAGCGTCTATGCGTCGTACGCGACGTCGTCGACGCCGGCCGGCATGCTGCTCGGCGAAGGCAGCGAGACGCAGTCGCTGACGCCGGGCCGCGGCGGCGTGGGCTCGAATGCCGATCAGATGTCGCCCGAGAAGAACCGCAGCATCGAGCTCGGCACCAAGTGGAACGTGCTGAACGACAAGCTGTCGCTGAACGCCGCGCTGTTCCAGATCGATACGACGAACGCGCGCGTCGCGCTGCCGAACAATCAGTACGCGATGGTCGGCAACCGGCGCGTGCAGGGGCTCGAACTCGGCGTCGCCGGCCAGCTGACGAAAGCGTGGCAGGTGTTCGGCGGCTACACATACATGAAGAGCGAACTGCGCGACAACGGCAAGGACACCGCGAACAACGGTCACCGCTTCCCGAATACGCCGAAGCACAGCTTCACGCTGTGGTCGAACTACGACGTGACGCCGAAGTTCACGGTCGGCGGCGGCGCGTTCTACATGTCGGAGGTGTACGGCGACACCGCGAACCTGCGCGCGGTGCCGTCGTACTGGCGCTTCGACGCGACCGCGCAATACCGGATCAACAAGACGCTCGATCTGCAGCTGAACGTGAACAACCTGTTCAACCGCACGTACTTCGATCAGGCGTATCCGGCGCACTACGCGTCGATCGCACCGGGCCGCTCGGCGTTCGTCACGCTGAACGCGCGCTACTGACCGATGGAAGTCGTATCGCTGAAAGCGCTCGCGTCGGTGTCGCCGCGCGAGCTCGCCGAGATCCTGGCCGGTCCGCCGGAACGCGCGGTCGCGTGGGTCGCGGCGGCCGCCGATCACGGCATCGTCGACGCGCAGGCGCTGTATGGTCAGTACCTGCTCGACGGCCGCGGCGTCGCGCGCGACCCGGCCGCCGCGTTCGGCTGGTTCCGGCACGCGGCGCACGCCGGCCATCCGATGGCGATGAACATGCTCGGCCGCTGCTACGAGTTCGGCTGGGGCACGGCCGCGTGCGCGCCGGTCGCCGTGTACTGGTACCGGCTCGCCGCGCACGCCGGCCTCGACTGGGGGATGTACAACTACGCGACCGCCCTCGCGCTCGGCAACGGCATCGACGAGAATCGCACCGACGCGCTCGACTGGTTCCGTCGCGCGGCCGCGCTCGGTCATGCGAAATCGATCAACCTGATCGGCGGTTTCTACGAGGACGGATGGGTCGTCGCGGCCGATCGCGCTGCCGCGTTCGACCACTATCGCCGCGCTGCCGAGGCCGGCGATTTCCGCGGCCAGTTCAATTACGCGCGGCTGCTTGCCGAACGGGGGCGCATCGACGAAGCGCTCGCGTGGCTCGCACGCGTGCCGGCCACCGCGACGCCCGCGTTCGTCGCGAAGATGCGCGCGTATCTCGCCTCGTCGCCGTTCGGCGCATTTCGGGCGGCGGCTGTGCAGCTGTCGGCGCATCGCACGGAGGCCGCATCATGATGCTTCATGTTCCCGCCGTGCTGACCGACGCGCAGGTCGCCGAATGCCGACGGCTGCTCGATGCGGCCGAATGGGTCGACGGGAACGCGACGTCCGGCGCGCAGTCGGCGCTCGCCAAACGCAATCGGCAGCTGCCGGAAGGGTCGCCCGCGGCCCGCGCGGTCGGCGATGCGATTCAGGATGCGCTCGCGCGTCATCCGCTGTTTTTTTCGGCCGCGCTGCCGTTGAAGGTGTTTCCGCCGCTGTTCAATCGCTACGCGGGCGGCGACACGTTCGGCACGCACGTCGACAACGCGATACGGCTGCTGCGCGGGACCGATTTCCGCGTACGCAGCGATCTGTCGGCAACGCTGTTTCTCGCGGAGCCCGATACGTACGACGGCGGCGAGCTGTGCGTCGAAGATACGTACGGCACGCATCGCGCGAAGCTGCCGGCCGGCGACCTCGTGCTCTATCCGGCATCGAGCCTGCATCGCGTGACGCCGGTCACGCGCGGGGAGCGCGTCGCATCGTTCTTCTGGATTCAGAGCATGGTCCGCGACGACGGCGACCGCACACTGCTGTTCCAGCTCGATACGCAGATTCAGGCGCTATCCGCGGAGAAAGGGGCGAACGATCCGCTCGTGATCGCGTTGACCGGCGTATATCACAACCTGTTGCGGAAGTGGGCGGATGCGTGATGAGCGTTCGCCACCCGATGCCGCAATGCCGGACATTTGCCGTCACTTCTTTGGGGACTCGGGCTTGTCCGCGGTCGCGATATAGCCGCTGTAGCCCTTTCCATACGTTCTGGCGCCGCCGGGCTCATAACCGATGATTTGGTCTTTCGGCACGACAACACGAACGCATACGAGAGACGCGACTGCCTTCTCGTCAGGCAAAGCGGGACCGCCCTTCACCGCCCGTTCCTTTGCGCTGCTTATCGCGTCGATCAGTCTAGCCACCAAAAGCTCGTCACATCCGGCCGCCGGCTTGCGTGGAACAGGCGCTCCGGTAAACGGCATCACATCGTCTCCTGTCGTCAGCGTTTGACTACCGGGCGTTACCACCTCGTCCGACGGTCGGCGGTCATCCGCTTTCGACAAGCGAGGTCTCGCGCGCAACAGGAATTCCAGTTGCACCGACGAGCCCAGGCGATTGACGATATTCACGTGAGTCAGCGTAATCGCCTCGTCCTTGCCCTTGTTGCAACGAACACCATACGGCGCAAGCGTCGCGCACTGCTGTCCCGAGAGTGCAAGATTGTCCGCGTGAAGATACCCGAGCCCGAAACCGCGGACGACGACCTTCGGGAAAAACAGCGGATTTCCGCTGAACTGAGGCACCAGTACCAGCATGCAAAATGCGGACGATGCGCACAACAGCGCCAAAGGCTTCCAGCCGCGGCGCAGACTGAAGGCCCACCAATTGAGCGCGCATATCAACACGATCGCGTTCGCGAGCGCCGTCATCTCGCGATCAGGGTATCCCTGATCGACGATCAAAAGGACAAAAACCAGCACGATGCTTGCCGCAACGGCAAACACGCCGGTGATCAGCGACTTGACGCCAACCAACGGCCATCCCGTTGATGCAGCCGCGCTACCGCCATGCCACGATCGCCGTCCGGCGCCGAGTATCCAGACGCCAATCCAGATAACGGCGACGACGGAGGCAGCACCCAGCATGATTCGCTTCGTCAGGCTCGCGTCCGGTGATGCGAACGAAAGCAGCGTAGCCCGAATCAGCCACGGCATGGCTGCGGCACCGAGCCAAGGCCCACATCGACAATCTTTCCGATCCCGCGCCCGATCGGTAACATCCTCACTTGCCGATCGTTTTGTGCTCCCGCACAATCGCTGCACCTGCCTCCTTCCCTCCCGCGCCGATGTCCTATGCGTCACTCGCCACCGGCGTCCTGCTCGCCGGCGGTCTCGGTCAACGCTTCGATCCGAGCGGCCTGCACAGCAAGCTGCTCGCGCTGCTTCCCGACGGCACGCCGGTGGCGGTCGCGGCGGCCCGTCATCTCGCATCGGCCACGGCCGACGTGATCGCAGTCGTGCGGCCCGGTGCCGAGCGGCTCGCGATTCTGCTGAACGAAGCCGGCTGTCAGGTTCTCTATGCGCCGGATACATTGCGCGGCATGGGCGCAAGCCTCGCGGCCGGCGTCCGCGCGAGCCCGGACGCGAGCGGCTGGCTCGTCGCGCTCGGCGACATGCCGTGGATCGCGGCGTCCACGTACGAAGCGCTCACGCGCGCGCTCGACGCCGACGACGCGTCGATCGTCGCCCCTTCGCATCGCGGGATGCGCGGCCATCCGGTCGGCTTCGCCGCCCGCCATTACGACGCGCTCGCGTCGCTCGACGGCGACACGGGCGCGCGTGCGCTGTTCGCGAGCGCGCCGGTGAACCTGCTCGACGTCGACGATCCGGGCATCCTGCGCGACGTCGACACGCCGGCGGACCTGCGCTGACGGCGACCGCCCGCGCGCCGCGCACGCGCAAAGCGTCGCAGCAACGACGACGGCGACAAACGACGACGACAATCGCGCTGCAAACGCGCGTCCGATTGCCTATAACGGAGACGAGGCGCACTGCCGCGCACCGTCACGCATTGCACGAGTTCCCCATGAGCGACCACACGACCCCGACGCCGGAGCCCCCGGCCGACCCGAATCGCGATCCGGAAAACGACCCGCTGTCGCCGCCGTCGCCGGGTCACCATCCCGACAACCCGCAACAGCCGGACGGACCGCCGAGCAAGGATCCGATCTGACACGCAGCGGTCTCGCGCAGTTGCGCCGTTTCCGGACATCGGAGACGCGGGCGGGGCCGCGCACGATCGACGGCGCCGCCATGCGGCGCGACGTGCAACATGCAACGCATGACGCGCGCACCATCGCGTCATCACGCCATCGCACCATCCCGCGCTACCGCGCCGTATACCCGCCGTCGATCGGCAGCGACACGCCGGTAATCATCGACGCCGCATCGCTCAGCAAGAACAGGATCGGCTCGACCACCTCGTCCGGCTGCGCGAATCGCCCGAGCGGAATCGCGGCGAGCATCGGATCGCGCTTGGCCGGATCGCTCCACGCGAACTGCGCCATCGGCGTCAGCGTAACGGTCGGATTCACGCTGTTCACGCGGATCGCGTACGGCCCCAGTTCGATGCACAGCACGCGCGTGATCGCGTCCATCGCGGCCTTCGACGCGCAATAGCTCAGATGCGCAGGCAGTCCGACGAGCGCCGCCTGGCTCGATACGTTGACGATGCTGCCGCCGCCCCGCCGACCGTCGCCGCGTGCGCCGCGCGCGACCATCTTGCGCGCAACCGCGCGCGCAACCAGCGCCGCGCCGCGCGCATTGACGGCCATCACGCGATCGAAGCTCGCCGCGCCGACGTCGAGCGCCGCTTCGAGCGACGCGATGCCTGCGCAGTTGACGAGCCCGTCGAACGCATCGTGTCCGGCGAGCGCCGCATCGATCGCGTGCTCGTCGCCGCCGACGTCGACACGCAGCGTTTCGCAGCCGGTCTCGCCGGCGAGCGCATCGAGCGCCGCCGCGTCGCGGGCGGCCGCCACCA
>NZ_CABVPR010000050.1 GCF_902499135.1 Burkholderia dolosa | reverse complement strand
TTTCTTCTTCATTGGCATATCCATGACTTTTACACCTCATGATATGCCCCGCCCACGAAATCACGGATAGGCCCGGCCGGTTCGCCTCCGGCTCGCGCCTCCAGAAAAAGCCCCGCTTCGGCGGGGCTTTTCTTTTGTGTCGACGCGTATGCGTGTCGCGCGCGATGCCGTTGCGCACGCAACCGCGTGGCGCAACGGCATCGCGTCAGCCGTCCACCGGCTGCATCGGGGTGTCGAGTCTGAGCTGATAAAACGCCGCATCGAGCCATCGGCCAAACTTGAATCCGGCTTCCGCTACCGTGCCCGAATGCACGAACCCGAGCCGCGTATGCAGCGCGATGCTGCCCGCGTTGGTCGCGTCGATGCAGCCGACGAGCACATGCACATCGGCATCCCGCGCACGTCGGATCAGTTCACGCAGCAGCAGCTCGCCGAGCCCGCGGCCGCGATGGTCGCGATGCACATAGACGCTGTGTTCGACCGTGTACTTGAACGCAGGGAACGCGCGGAACGTGCCCCAGCTCGCGAAGCCGAGCAGCGTGTCCGCTGCGTCGACTGCGCCGATCACCGGAAAGCCGCCTGCGCGCTTCGTCGCGAACCAGGCGGCCATCGCTTCGGGCGGGCGCGGCCGGTAGTCGTACAGCGCGGTCGAATTCACGATCGCGTCGTTCAGGATCTCGAGGATGGCCGACGCATGCTCGGCTTCGCTGCAATCGATCAGGCGGACGTCGTCGCGTGGTTTCGGGGAATTCATGGAGGCTCCTTTGGAGTTCGAGCGGCATCGTGCGCGCATCACACGATGCGTACGCCGACCGCGGCCGCCGCATCGCAGATCGCGACGACGTAGCGCGCCGAGTGCGACGACGGATTGCTGAAGATCAGCGGCGCATCGAGCCGCATGGCCAGACAGTCGCCTTCGCGAAGTTCGTGAAGTTCGCTGCCGCACGTGACGTCGATGCGCCCGCGGATCACCCACACTTGCTGATGCATCACGCTGTCGCGGCCGCCCGTGTCGTATGCGACGCGCGCGCCCGGCGGGAAATCGACTTCGACCAGCTGAATCGGCGACGGCCAGCCGGGCGGCGACAGATTGCGCCGCACGTAGCCGGACGCCGGATCGCGCCACTCGGCCTGTTCCGCGCGACGGACAAGCGGCAGCGTCGGCGTGTCGTTGCGATCGCCACTGAACAGCGCGGCCAGCGACACGCCGAGGCCTGCCGCGAGCTTGTCCAGCACGACCGCGGTCGGACTGGCCGACGCGCGCTCGACGAGCGAGATCATCGAGCGGCTGACGCCCGAGCGTGCGGCCAACGCGTCGAGCGTGTAGCCCCGGGTTGCCCGCAAGTCGCGCACGCGGCGCGCAATGCGCTCGTTGATGCTTGCGTCGCCGCCGGGAGGTGTCGTTTCCTCTTGCATAATGAACGCATTTTCCAGCAAGCTGGAATTTGCTGTCAACGACGCAGGCCGAGCGGCTCTCTTTGCCGATCGCACGCCAGCGCTTGCTGCCGCACATCCCGATGTGTAGTATACGAAACGACTACATTTCGTTTAATTGGTGGCATATGGGAATCATCAAGATTTCGGAGAACATGCACGAGCGGCTGCGCTCGACGAGCACGGCGCTCAGCCGTTCGATCAACGCGCAGGCCGAGCACTGGCTGCGCGTCGGGATGCTGGCGGAGTTGAATCCGTCGCTGTCCTACGGCGACATCTGCCGGATGCTGATCGAAGCCGAAGCGCGCGGCGAGGACTTGAGCCCGACCCAGTCGGCCACGCACGGCATCGAGCAGGTGGCGTAATGGCGAAGCGCGGAATCCCGATCCGGAACGACGAAGAAATCGCGAAGTCGCGCGACGCAGCGAAGCTCGCGTCGCAGGTACTGACGATGATCGCCGAGCACGTGAAGCCCGGCGTTACCACCGACGAACTGGACGCGCGCTGCCGCGACTACATCGTCGACGCGCTCGGCGCGATCCCGGCGAACATCGGCTACCACGGCTATCCGAAGACGCTGTGCGCGTCGGTCAATCACGTGGTCTGTCACGGCATCCCGTCGTCGCGGCCGCTGCGCGACGGCGACATCGTCAATCTCGACGTCGCCGTGATCAAGGACGGCTGGTTCGGCGACACGAGCCGCATGTACTTCGTCGGCGAGCCGGCCGAGCTCGCGCGGCGCCTCGTCGCGACGACCTACGAGGCGATGCACGCGGGCATTCGTGCGGTTCGCCCCGGCGCGACGCTCGGCGACGTCGGCTATGCGATCCAGCAGGTCGCACATCGCGAAGGCTTCAGCGTGGTGCGCGAATATTGCGGGCACGGGATCGGCGACATCTACCACGACGAGCCGCAGGTACTGCACTATGGCCGGCCGGGCACCGGCGTGCCGCTGCGGCCGGGGATGATCTTCACGATCGAGCCGATGCTCAACGCGGGCAAGCGCGACACGCACGTGCTGGCGGACGGCTGGACGGTGGTGACGAAGGACCGTTCGCTGTCCGCGCAATGGGAGCACATGGTCGTGGTGACGGAGCAGGGCGTCGACGTGCTGACCGACGACGTGAAGCCGCAGCCGTTCGCCGTGCTGTCCGGCGCGCACGCGGCCTGACGGCAGCGCGAGCCGTATCGCGGTTCGCCGTATCGGGCAGCGCAGCCGGCGCGTGCCCGGCGCGTGCAATCGACAGCCGTGCCGGCGCTTCGCTTCCTTTGCACGCGAGATCCGCGCAACCGCGAACCGCGGCCGCACCACCGCTCGCGGCGGCGCTACCGGTTACAGCAGCTCACCCGCGTGCCTTCTGCCACGCGTGTCCGACGAACACGCGACACAGCGCTTCCATCCCTTGCCGGTCCTCGTCGTCGAAACGCGCGGCGACGGGACTGTCGACATCCCACACGCCGATCAGCGTGCCGTCGTCCGCGATCAGCGGCACGACGATCTCCGACTCCGACGCCGCGTCGCACGCGATGTGACCGGGGAATTCGTGCACGTCGCGCACGACCTGCGTTGCACGCGTCTGTGCGGCCGTCCCGCACACGCCTTTGCCGAGCGCGATCCGCACGCATGCGGGCTTGCCCTGGAACGGTCCGACGACGAGCTCCGTGCCGTCGAAGAAATAGAAGCCGGCCCAGTTCAGGCGGTCGAGCGAGTGGAAGACGAGCGACGAGAAATTCGCGGCGTTCGCGATCAGGTCGCGTTCGGACTCGACGAGCGAGCGCGCCTGCTCGACGAGCGTCGCGTAATGGTCGGCCTTGGAGGCGTGTGGTGCGTTGGACAGCATGAACATGGCTGGAAAGCGTGAAGGTTGTGAGAACGCGCGACGCGCGTACCGAAGTCTACGGCACGCGCGTTCGCTCTGCAGCGTACGACCGCACCCGTCGCGCCGAATGCGATGCATGCGAAAACGGCGGCGATGCGCTCAATCGGGTTCGAGTTCGGCAAACCGCTCGGCGAGAAAATCGAGCAGCGCCCGCACCGCGGGCAGCAGACCGCGTCGCGATGCGAACACCGCGTGCACGATCTCGCGGCGCGGCGCCCAGTCCGGCAGCACGGTCGTCAGTTCGCCGCGTGCGATCTCGTCGCGCACCATCATCGTCGGCAGCTGCACGACGCCGACGCCCGCG
Source organism: Burkholderia dolosa (assembly GCF_902499135.1). Classification (GTDB taxonomy): domain Bacteria; phylum Pseudomonadota; class Gammaproteobacteria; order Burkholderiales; family Burkholderiaceae; genus Burkholderia; species Burkholderia dolosa. The sequence goes on along the minus strand of NZ_CABVPR010000050.1, from coordinate 39,348 downwards.
ATTGCCGCCGCGCGCAGCGCGAGCATCCCGCCGGTCACGAGGCGCGGCTGATGGTGAATTTCGGCCTGTGCGCCGTCCGGACCGCGCAGCCGCCACACGTGCGCGGCCTGCGGCATGCCGTGATCGAGGCTCGGCAGACGTACGAGATCGGCCGGCACGACGGGCACGCCGTGCTCGCGCAGCAGCGCCGGGCTCGCGACCAGGCATTGGCCGCGCTCGGCGAGCACGCGCAGCGCGAGGTCGCTGTCCTCGAGTGGCGGCGGGCGCACGCGCAGCGCGACGTCGATCCCTTCGCCGACCACGTCGACACGCCGGTTCGTCGCTTCCAGATGGATCTCGACGCGCGGGCACGCGGCCATGAACGCGGCGATCATCGCGCCGACCAGCGAGTCGAGCAGCACGATCGGGCAACTGACGCGTACGATCCCGCGCGGCTCCTCGTGCATCAACGCGACGGCCTCGTCGGCGGCGTCGGCCTCGACGAGCATCGCGCGGCAGTGCGCGTAATAGGTCTGCCCGACATCGGTGACCGTGAAGCGGCGCGTCGAACGCTGGATCAGCCGCATCCCGAGTCGCGCCTCGAGCAGCGCGATGCGGCGGCTCAGCTTCGATTTCGGCATGTTCAGCGCGCGCCCGGCCGGTGCGAAGCCGCCGTGTTCGACGACCTGCACGAAGTAGTAGAGATCGTTCAGATCCCGCTCTTTATCGTTCATGAAATGGAACGCTGAGTGCGATTTCCGCAGTCTACCGGACGGTTCGTTCCATCTCTATATTGCTATCCAGGATGCGAAACACGCGTTTCGCCGCAATTCGGAGAAGGCGATGAAGAAGATTCACGGTGTGTACAGTGCGCCGCGCGGGCATTGGGTCGGCGACGGTTTCCCGGTGCGTTCGATGTTCAGCTACCAGTCGCACGGCGCGCATCTGAGCCCGTTCCTGCTGCTCGACTACGCGGGCCCGGCGACGTTCGAGCCGGCATCGGCGCCGCGCGGCGTGGGCCAGCACCCGCATCGCGGGTTCGAAACGGTGACGATCGTCTATGACGGCGAGGTCGCACACCGCGATTCGACCGGCGCGGGCGGCGTGATCGGCCCCGGCGACGTTCAGTGGATGACGGCCGCAAGCGGGATTCTGCACGAGGAATTCCACTCGGAAGCGTTCACGAAGCGCGGCGGGCCGCTCGAAATGGTGCAGCTGTGGGTGAACCTGCCGGCCGCCGACAAGATGGGCGAGCCCGGCTACCAGACGCTGCTGAACGCCGACATTCCGGTGGTCGAACTGCCGGACGGCGCGGGCCGCGCGCGGATCATCGCGGGCGAGCTCGACGGGCGGCGCGGCCCGGCGCGCACGCACACGCCGATCGACGTGTGGGACGTGCGGCTCGTCGCGGGCGGCCATGCGCGGTTTCCGGTCGCGGAAGGGCGGACGCTGGCGGTCGTCGTGCTGAACGGCACGGTGCTCGTGAACGGCGAGACGATCGCCCGCGACGCGCAGTTCGTGCAGCTGAGCCGCGACGGGCGCGACGTCGAGATCGAAGCGAACGGCGACGCGAAGCTGCTGATCCTGAGCGGCGAGCCGATCGACGAGCCGATCGTCGGCTACGGCCCGTTCGTGATGAACTCGCAAGCGGAGATCCGCGCCGCGATCGACGACTTCAACAGCGGCCGCTTCGGACGGATGCCGGCGTGACGGACAGGCCCCGCGCAATGCGGGGCCTTTTCGCATGCGGCGTCGGCTCGCGCGCCGCGCGCGCTTCGGGGCATAATCGTCGGCTGTCGCGCGCCGGCCGGCGTGCCCGAATCAGGACCGCACATGAACGCTTCCGTCCCCGCCGCATCGCCGGGCGCCGCCGATCTCGAATGGCGCTGGAAACCTTTCGACGCGCTGAGCGCGCGTGAAATCTACTCGATCCTCGAAGCGCGCAGCGCCGTGTTCGTCGTCGAGCAGAACTGCGTGTATCGCGACATCGACGATGCCGATCAACACGCATGGCATCTGGCCGCATACGACCGCGCCGGCCGGCTGGCCGGCTATCTGCGCGTGCTGCTGCCCGACGCGCAGCATCCCGACGTGCGGATCGGCCGCGTGCTGACGACCGCCGCGTTCCGTGGCGCCGGCCTCGGCAATGCGCTGCTGTCGCGTGCGCTCGAGCACATTCGCGCGCAATGGCCCGACACGCGCGTGAGCCTGCATGCGCAGGCGCATCTGCAGCGCTTTTACGGCGCGTTCGGCTTCACGCCGAGTTCGGACGTGCACGACGAGGACGGCATTCCGCATGTTTGGATGAGCAGCGAGCGCGCGTGACGCGCGACGCCGGATGCGGCGCGTTCAGCGCGCGGTATGTGCGAGCGCCGCGTCGGCACCGCGCTTCGCGGCCCGCTCGCCGGCCAGCCGCCCGCGCGCGGACAGCCGCAGCCAGTGCCGCAGCGCGATCAGCGCGCCGATCACGCTCATCATCGAACCGGGGATCCACAGCAGCAGCCCGCCGATCTGCTGATCGCGCAGCGGGCTCAGCCACGTAAACGCGCGGCCGCAGATCGAGTAGATCGGATACAGCTCGTGCGGCGTGAAGAAGATCAGCGCGCCGAGCGCGATCTGCGGTGGAATCGCGGCGACGACGATCAGGATCCGCCGGCCCGGCGACAGCCGCGCGGGCGGCGCCGGACGCGGATCGACGACGAGCCACCAGAACAGCAGCCCGTCGATCACCATGCTCCAGTTCATCACGCGGTACAGCCGCCAGTCGAGCATCGCGACGAAGTGGATCGGCGACAGCAGCCAGAAGTAGATGAGCCCGACGAACAGCACGACCGCGACGACCGGATGAAACACGACGTCGAGCGTCGCGCGCAGCGGCGCCCACGCGAGCGCGGGGCGCACGAAGCGCTGCCGCCAGCGAAACGGGATGCCCGCGCGGATCGCGGCGCCCGGGTACGCAAGCGCGATGAAGAACGGCCCGAGATGATGGAGCACGAGATGCTGCGCGCGGTGCATGAAGAACTCGTGCTCGAAGAAGTAGTCGAGCCGCGTGTGCAGCGCGACGTACAGCGCAGTCAGCCCGAACCAGAACGAGAATTGCCGCAGCGGCGACACCTTCGCCTTCTTCACGCCGCGCGCGAACAGCACGGCGGCCGCGAGCACCGCGACGACGACCGTCGGCGACGGTTCCCACGGCTCGAGCCAGTACAGGACGTTCATCGCGCGTGCATTACTTCGCCTGCGCGGGCGACTTCACGGCGAACGGCGCATCGACCGTTTCGCCGTCGGAGAACTTGAGCCGCAGATGCACGGTGTCGCCCGGCTTGATCGCGTGCTTCGGCTCTTCGAGCATGAAGTGATAGCCGCCCGGCGCGATGTCGACCTTGCCGCGCGCGGGAATGGTCAGCTTGTCGACCATCTCCATCTTCTGCGTCGAGCCGTTCGAGACGGTCTGGTGCAGCATCGCCATTCCGTAATCGGGACTGTCGACGTCGACGAGATCGACCGGCTTGTCGCCAGCGTTCACGAGCGTCACATAGCCGCCCGCGGGCAGCTTGTTCGGCAGCCAGCGCACCCACGCATTCTGCGCGGTGATCGCGCCGGCCGCGTAGACGGGAGCGCCGGCGCACAGTGCGGCGAGGAGGGCGAACGTCTTCAGTGTCGTCTTCATGTCGGAAATCAGGTAGTGGGACGGGTGTCGATGATCCGGCGCACATCGGTGGCGATGGCGTCGGGCGAATCGCGGTCGGTCGCGAGCAACCGCGCACGGCCGTTCGCATCGAAGATGTAGACGGCCGAGCTGTGCGTGACTTCGTAGCCGCCGGACGGATCGCGCTTTTCCATTTGATATGCGACGCGATAGCGTTTCGCGAGCGATTCGATCTGGCGCTCGGTGCCGGTCAGGCCGCGCGCGTGCGCGGCGTCGAATGCATCGACGTACGACTGCATCGCCTGCGGCGTGTCGCGTGCGGGATCGACGGACACGAACAGGATGCGCACGTCGTTTGCCTGCGGGCCGAGTTTCGCGAGGACTTCCATCAGCCGCGCCATCGTTTCCGGGCACACGTCCGGACAATGCGTGTAGCCGAAGTAGACGAGCGCGACCTGGCCGCGGAACGCGCGCGCGTCGACCGGCCGACCGTCGCCGCCCGTCAGCGTGAACGACAGGTCCGGCAGGTGGCCGGTCACGTCGGTCAGGTGCCAGCGCGGTTCGTCGCGCGTGCACGCGGCCAGCGCGACGACGGCGGCGAGCGTCGCGGCCGTGCGGATGAAGCGGACGAAGCGCCGGTGCGGCGCGGGACGGGCAGACGGCATCCTGGGGCTCGATCGGACGAAACGGTCGCCGGCCGGCGCGGCGCCATCTGCCGCGCGGCCGGCGGTTGCGACTGTAGCGCAATTCGCGCGCCCGCGTCCTTTCGAAACCCGTACGGCGCGGGTCGACGGGGCAATATGTCGCAGTTCGCGCGCATCGCGGCACGATGCGTGCGGCGAGCCGGTTTCGGCCGGTTTCGCCCATCGCGAAGCGCAGGCGCGGTAAGATGCGCACAATTCCATTCGCACCGCCGCGGCCCTGCCTTCGCGGCCCGTCCCTCACACGATCGAATCGATGCAATCCGTCCCGGCTTCCCTCTCGTTGACCGATACCGCGTTCTTCTTCGACTTCGACGGCACGCTCGTCGAGCTGGCGCCGACACCCGACAGCATCGACGTTCCGCCGTCGCTGCTCGCGCTGCTCGACGCGTTGCGGCGCCGCTCGCACGGCGCGGTCGCGATCGTGTCCGGGCGCGGCATCGACAACATCGACACGTTCCTGAAGATGCACGACCTGCCGGTCGCCGGTCTGCACGGCGCGGAGCGCCGCGACGCGAACGGCGACGTGCAGCGCATCGGTTTCAACGACGAACGGCTGCTGCGCATCGAGCGCGAACTCGCCGCCGTCGTCGATCGTCATCCGGGCATGCTGCTCGAGATCAAGGGGGCAGCGGTCGCGCTGCACTACCGCAATGCGCCGGAGCGCGAGGCCGCGGCTCGCGAGGCGGCCGAGCGTCTCGTCGCCGAGTACGCGGACGCGTACGTACTGCAGCCCGGCAAGATGGTGTTCGAGATCAAGCCGAAGGGCGTCGACAAGGGGCGCGCGCTCGCCGCGTTCCTCGACGAGCCGCCGTTCGCCGGCCGCGTGCCGCTGTTCGCGGGCGACGATCTGACCGACGAGAAGGGCTTCGCGGTCGTCAACGCGCGCGGCGGCCTGTCGATCAAGATCGGCGCGGGCGAGACGTCGGCGCGCATGCGGCTCGACTCGGTGGACGCGCTGCATCAGCAGATCGCGCGTTGGCTCGGCGCAGGGCAGCCGGGCGCATGAGCCGGCTCATCATCGTTTCGAACCGGGTCGCACCGATCTCGGAAGGCGAACCGGCGGCGGGCGGTCTCGCGATCGGCGTCTACGATGCGCTGAAGGAGACGGGCGGCATGTGGTTCGGCTGGAGCGGCGAAGTCGTTGCGGCCGGCGCGCCGCAGATCCGCATCGAGGAGCGCGGGCCGGTGACGTTCGCGACGATCGGCCTGTCGCGGCGCGATTACGACCAGTATTACCGCGGCTTCTCGAACGCGACGCTGTGGCCCGCGTTCCACTACCGCGCGGACCTGATCCAGTACGACCGGCACGAATTCGACGGCTACAGCCGCGTGAACGTGTGGCTCGCGCAGCAGCTCGTGCCGCTGCTGCAGGACGACGACGTGATCTGGGTGCACGACTATCACCTGATCCCGTTCGCGCGCGCGCTGCGTGCGGCCGGCGTGAAGAACCGGATCGGCTTCTTCCTGCATATCCCGTTTCCCGCCGCGCAGGTGCTCGTGAACGTGCCGCCGCATCGCGAGCTCGTCGAGTCGCTGTGCGCGTTCGACCTGCTCGGGTTTCAGACCGAGCCGGACTTGCGCGCGTTCTGCGACTACGTCGAGTTCGAGGCCGGCGGCGGCGTCGTGCGCGACGGCGGCACGGTGCACGTGAGCGCGTTCGGCAAGACGCTGCGCGCGGCTGCGTATCCGATCGGCGTGTATCCGGACGAAATCGCGTCGCTCGCGGAAGCGGGCCAGCATGGCAAGGCGGTGCGCACGCTCGCCACGTCGCTGCATGGGCGTCAGCTGATCATGAGCGTCGACCGGCTCGATTATTCGAAGGGGCTCGTCGAACGGTTCCGCGCATTCGAGAAGCTGCTCGAACATCAGGCGTCGTTCCGCAACCGCGTGTCGTTCCTGCAGATCGCGCCGTCGACGCGCGCGGATCTGCGCGCATACCAGGACATTCGGCTGCAGCTCGAAGCGGAGTCGGGGCGCATCAACGGACGCTATGCGGAGCTCGACTGGGCGCCGATCCTCTACATTCACCGCCAGTACGATCGCCAGCTGCTCGCCGCGCTGTACCGGCTCGCGCGTGTGGGTTTCGTGACGCCGCTGCGCGACGGGATGAATCTGGTCGCGAAGGAATACGTGTCCGCGCAGAATCCGGACGATCCGGGCGTGCTGGTGCTGTCGCGTTTCGCGGGCGCCGCGCGCGAGCTGAACGGCGCGCTGATCGTCAATCCGATCGACATCGACGGGATGGCCGATGCGCTGGCGCAGGCGTTGACGATGCCGCTCGCCGAGCGGCGCGCGCGTTATGCCGACATGATCGCGCAGCTGCGCGAGAACAACGTGTCGGTGTGGCGCGATAACTTCCTGCGCGATTTGCAGCGCAGTTGATGCGCGACACCGGGCCGCGACCGATGCTGCGTGCCGGCGCGGCCACTAAGAGCGGTTAAGAGCGGGCTGCGGACGTGCTTTCGTGCATCCGTCGGCAGGTGCGTCGCGATCGCGATCGCGTCCGATGCCGGCGCTCGGAAGCCCACAATGAAAAAGGCGCGGTGCATTACGCACCGCGCCTTTTCTACGCACGTCGCGCGTATGCGCGTCAGGCGACGCGTTCGCCGGTCGGCGCGGCGCCGTCCGGCGCGACGTGATGGCGGCCCTGCTGCTTCGCGAGCAGATCGCGGTACAGGCCCGGGCGGTTGCGCAGCACCTCGGGCGAGCCGTCGTCGATCACCTTGCCGTTGCTCATCACGATGATCCGGTCGAAATTGCGCAGCGTCGACAGCCGGTGCGCGATCGCGATCACCGTGCGGCCGATCATCAGCCGGTCGAGCGCGCTCTGGATCGCTTCTTCGGACGCGCTGTCGAGCGCCGACGTCGCTTCGTCGAGCAGCAGGATCGGCGCGTCCTTCAGGATCGCGCGCGCGATCGCGATGCGCTGACGCTGTCCGCCGGACAGCTTGACGCCGCGGTCGCCGACGATCGTGTCGTAGCCTTCCGGCATCGCTTCGATGAACTCCGCGCAGCGCGCATCGCGCGCGGCGGCGAGCACTTCGTCGCGCGTCGCGTCCGGACGGCCGTACGCGATGTTGTCGTAGATCGTCCGGTGCAGCAGCGAGATGTCCTGCGGCACGAGCGCGATCGCCTGGCGCAGGCTGTCCTGCGTGATCGTCTTCACGTCCTGGCCGTCGACCTTCACCGCGCCTTCCTGCGTATCGTAGAAGCGCTGCAGCAGCGCGAGCACGGTCGACTTGCCGGCGCCCGACTTGCCGATCAGGCCGACGCGCTGGCCCGGTTCGATATGAAGATCGAAATGGTCGAGGATCGGCCGGCGGTGCGGATACGCGAACGTCACGCGTTCGAAGTCGACGCGTCCGCCCTTCGCCGCCAGCGGCACCGCGTCGGAGCGGTCCGGCATCCCGTGCGGCTCGAGCAGCGTCTTCACGGCCTCGGACAGCCGCGCGATGTGCTGCGTGACGTCGACGAGCGCGACCGCGAGATCGCGCGTGCCGTGCAGGATCGTGAAGCCGAGCGAGCTGACGAGCACGATGTCGCCCGATGTCGCGCGACCCTGGTCCCACAGCCACAGCGCCCAGCCGAGCAGGCCGGCGGACAGCATCGCGGTGATCACCGCGTGCAGCAGGCGCAGCTTCTCGAGATACAGCAGGCTCTGCTGGCGCGCGTCCATCTCGGCCTTCACGGTCGCGCTGAAGCGCTTCTGCTCGCGCAGCGTCATCCCGAACGCGCGCACGAGCCCCATGTTGCCGATCACGTCGACGAGTTCGCCGTCGACGGCCGCCGCCTTCGCCGCGAACGCATGATGGCGGGCGGAGCCGCGGCCCGCGAGCTTGAACAGCACGATCGCGAGCACCGCCGAGCAGCCGAGCAGGCCGGCCGCCATCAGCGGGTTCACGACGATGATCATCAGAATCGCGCCCATCACCGCGATGCACGGCGGCAGCACGTTCCACGCCATCGTGTTCTCGGACGTATAGACGGCGTTCGACGTCGCGGTGATGCGGCTCGCGAGCGTGCCCGGCTGCTTTTCCGCGTAATACGTCGGCGAATGGCCGATCAGGTACTGGAACAGGTCGCGCCGCAGGTCGCCGGTGACCGCGACGAACGCGTGCGCGGCAACCCAGCCGCCGACGCGCCACAGCAGGTTGTCGGCCGCGATGAGCCCGACGAGCAGCGCGAACGCGCTCCACAGCGGGCCCGGATGATGACGCCCGGTCGCCAGCACGTCGATCAGATGCTTGATTGCATATTGCGAACCGAGTGCGCAGCCGACGGCAGCCAGCACGCTGAACAGCACGACGAGGTGCGCGACGGGGTGCAGGCGGATGTAGCGGAACAGGAACGCGAGCGGCCGGTGCGCGTAGCTCGACAGTTTCGCGTTGTGGGCGTTGCGCTGGGCTGGAGTGAGAGATTCCAAAATATGCGTGCGGTGATTCGGTGAGTGAGCATGGCGGCCCGGCTGCGCGGCGACCTTCGCTCGGACTGGCTAATCCGGCATTGTAAACAAGGCCGCGCCTCGCGCTGCGCGAAACTTGCGGCGGCCGGGGGCGCGCGATCGATTTTGGGATAAAATCCGGCATCCCGTCCCGCGTCGCGGGCACCGCAATCTCGATGCCGCGAGCGCCGCAGGAAGACTGGAACGCCGGAAGGGCCTTCCACTCTAGAACGGACGCCCGAGTCCGCGCGTTGCAAAGTGTTGCGCCTTTGTAACAAAGTAAAGAGTTTGAAATGGTGTGGCCCGTATCGGGATAAACCCTAGATAATCAGCTCGGGTTCGATTCCAGGTCTTTTTTACGAACCCCTGTCAACGGGTCTTCGTTTCAAACGTTCTAAGCCTGTCGCGTCGCCGGCGCTCCCTGTCCAGCGCGGTTCGACGTATGCGGCAGGCCGGTTCGTCCGATGATCGGACGACACGCAGCCGCGCCGTTCGTCGGCAGGCTGCCGACCCCATGCCTGGTTTTTAGCCGATTTTTTAGGAGTTACGCATGCGAATCGCCCAAATCGCTCCATTGCACGAAGCGGTTCCCCCGAAGCTTTATGGCGGTACCGAACGAGTGGTGTCCTATCTCACCGAAGCACTCGTCGAGATGGGGCATGACGTCACGCTGTTCGCGAGCGGCGATTCGCAGACCTCGGCCAAACTCGAAGCGGTGTGGCCGCAGGCGCTGCGCCTCGACCCGACGATCCGCGACGTGATGGCGCCGCACATGCTGCTCCTCGAGCAGGTGCGCCGCCGCGCGGACGAGTTCGACGTCCTGCACTGCCATATCGACTATTACCCGTTCTCGCTGTTCTCGCGCCAGCCGGTCCCGCATCTGACGACGATGCACGGCCGTCTCGACCTGCCGGAACTGCAGCCGATCTTCAACGCATTCAGCGACGTGCCGGTCGTGTCGATCTCCGACAACCAGCGCATCCCGCTGCCGCAGGCGAACTGGCTGTCGACCGTGTATCACGGGCTGCCGGAAAACCTGCTGAAGCCGATCCCGAACGTGAAGCCGAGCTATCTCGCGTTCCTCGGCCGCATTTCGCCGGAAAAGCGCGTCGACACCGCAATCCGTATCGCCGAGCAGGCCGGTCTGCCGATCAAGATCGCCGCGAAGCTCGACAAGGCCGACCGCGCGTACTACGAAGAGAAGATCAAGCCGCTGTTCGCGCTGCCGCACGTCGAGTACATCGGCGAAATCAGCGAAGCCGAAAAGACGGAATTCCTCGGCAACGCGCATGCGCTGCTGTTCCCGATCGACTGGCCGGAGCCGTTCGGCCTGGTGATGATCGAAGCGATGGCATGCGGCACGCCGGTGATCGCGTTCAAGCGCGGCTCGGTGCCGGAAGTGATCGACAACGGCGTGTCGGGCTTCGTCGTCGAAGACGAACTGTCGGCCGTCGCTGCGCTCAAGCGTCTGGACACGCTGCCGCGCGAGAAGGTGCGTGCGGCGTTCGAAGCACGCTTCTCGTCGAAGGTGATGGCGCAGAACTACGTGAAGGCTTACGAGGAACTGCTGCGCCAGAAGCGCCGTACGGTGCTGCGCGAAGTGAACGCAAGCTGATTGCGAGCTGCGTGCCGCGGCCGCGCTGCGGCCCGCGGCCCGTCCAGCGACGCCCCGCCGGGTTTCCGAGCGGGGCGTTGTCGCATCTGCAGCGCCGATCTGTTGTATTCTCGCCGCGCCCGGCGCCGTGAACGGGCCGGGAAGCGGTCCGGCACACCATGCTGCCGTCTGTCCAGACGGTAATGTCCCTATAATGGCCGTGCCGCGAAATCCGGCCCCGCACGATCATCGAGAGGAGAGCAGTCTTGGCGAGAACGAAAACCACGCGCGCAGCGCCGGCTCCCGGCGCCGGCGTGATCTTCGCGTTGCGCGCGATCGGTCTCGTGCTGCTGGCGCGCTGGCTGTTCTCGATGTCGCAGATGGGCTATCGCGCGTCGTTGTCCGCGATGGTGTCGTCGCCGTGGGCGTTCGTCTATCTCGTGCTGATCTTTCTGCTGCTCGCGCTGCCGGGCGCCGCCGCGCGTGCGGAGCGGCCGTTCCATCCGCTGCCGCAGTGGCTGCGCCAGGCGCTGCGTTTCTTCGCGCTGATCGGTTTCCTGTTCGCGGTGTGGTCGATCGGCGCGTTCGCGTGGGCGGCCGGCTGGCGCCGCGTGCTGCATGCGGTGACGACGACCAACGGCTGGCTCGTCGCCGCGCCGACCCTCTATGCGGCGATCGTATGGATCTGCCGGCCGCGGCCGCTGTGGCGGACCAACGTGGCCGCGCGCCGTTTCGCGGTCGGCCGCTATGCGATCTCGCTCGACACGCTGACGCGCACCGCGATCGTCTGGATGGAAAGCCGCAAGGTCGGCCAGTACGACGCGCGCGAGCTGTCGGTGCGCTGGCCCGGCCACGCCGCAGCGGGTGCCGGCGAGCCGTCGCGCGGGCAGCCGGCGGCCGTGCCGCCGCGTCGCGGCAACCTGTTTCGGCGACCGAAAGTGGAACTGCTGTGGGATTCGCCGGCAGCCGTCGGGCATAACCGGCAAATCGTGATGCGCGCGCCGCTCGCGACCGAAGGCGACCGCGTCGCCGTGCTCGCGCTCGACGCGGCGCTCAAACAGATCGTCTGACACGGCCTGCGCACGCGCGGGCGACAAGGAGGCTTCGATGATCGTCCGTTGGCTGCTGGCCGCCATTCACCTGAGCGCATTCGGCGTCGCGTTCGCGGCGATCGCCGCACGCAACCGCGCGTTGCGCAGACTCGCCGCATCCGCGCAGGCGGTCGATCTCCGCGGCGTATTCAGGGCCGATACGGTATGGGGACTGTCGGCACTGGTGCTGATCGCGACCGGCGTTGCACGTGCGTTCGGCGGCTTCGAGAAGGGCACCGCGTATTATCTGCACGAACCGCTGTTCCACGCGAAGATGACCGCGCTCGTGCTGATCCTGCTGCTCGAGATCGTGCCGATGGTCGGGTTGATCCGCTGGCGCATCGCCGCGCGGCAGCAGCGGATGCCCGATATCGGCCGCGCGCCTACGTATGTGCGGATCGGCCATTGGCAGGCCGTCCTCGTGATCGTCATCGTGTTTGCCGCGTCGGGGATGGCGCGCGGGATCGGACTCGCGGGATAGCCGGCAGGGCCGGATGCGGCCGGTCGAAGCGCGTATCCCGCGCAAGCTTCGATCAGCCGCGCAGGTGCGGTATCGCGCACGCCGTATCGATACACGCATCGCGCACGCGGTCCGGCGACGCGCCCGCACGCGCGTCGCCCGGCACCCCGAGTTCAGCGCACGAGGCAAGGACGCTTGTTGTCGAATTTCCAGCCCGGAATCAGATACTGCATCGCCGCCGCATCGTCGCGTGCACCGAGCCCGTGCTGCTTGTACAGCTCGTGTGCGCGCGCCACCGCATCCATGTCGATGTCGATGCCGAGCCCCGGACGCTTCGGTACGTCGACGAGCCCGTTCTCGATCTTCAGCGGCTCGCGCGTGAGCCGCTCGCCGTCCTGCCAGATCCAGTGCGTGTCGATCGCGGTGACCTGGCCCGGCGCCGCAGCGGCGACGTGCGTGAACATCGCGAGCGATACGTCGAAGTGGTTGTTCGAATGCGAGCCCCACGTCAGCCCCCAGTCGCGGCACATCTGCGCGACGCGCACCGAGCCCTGCATCGTCCAGAAGTGCGGGTCCGCGAGCGGGATGTCGACCGCATGCAGCTGGATCGCATGACCCATTTGCCGCCAGTCCGTCGCAATCATGTTGGTCGCGGTCGGCAGCCCGGTCGCCCGGCGGAATTCCGCCATCACTTCGCGGCCCGAGTAGCCGTTCTCGGCGCCGCACGGATCTTCCGCGTACGCGAGTACATCGTGCAGATCGCGGCACAGCCGCACCGCTTCGTCGAGCGACCACGCGCCGTTCGGGTCGAGCGTCACGCGCGCGCCGGGGAACCGCTCAGCGAGCGCCGTCACCGCGTCGACTTCGCGCGCACCTTCGAATACGCCGCCCTTCAGCTTGAAGTCGTTGAAGCCGTAGCGCGCATGCGCAGCTTCCGCGAGGCGCACGACGGCGTCCGGCGTCAGCGCGGGCTCGTCGCGCACGCGCGTCCAGTCGTCGGTCGCGTCGCGGCCGTCGCGATAGGGCAGCGCGGTCTTCGTGCGGTCGCCGACATAGAACAGGTAGCCGAGCATCTCGACGCGCTCGCGCTGCTGACCTTCGCCGAGCAGCGCGGCAACGGGGACGCCCAGATGCTGGCCGAGCAGATCGAGCAGCGCCGCTTCGAGCGCGGTCACCGCGTGGATCGTCGTGCGCAGGTCGAAGGTCTGCAGCCCGCGGCCGCTGGCGTCGCGATCGGCGAACGTGCGGCGCACGTCGTTGAGCACCGCGTGGTAATTGCCGACCGGCTGCCCGACGACAAGTGCGCGCGCATCGTCGAGCGTGCGGCGGATGCTTTCGCCGCCCGGCACTTCGCCGACGCCCGTGCGTCCCGCGCTGTCCTTCAGGATCACGAGGTTGCGGGTGAAGAACGGCCCGTGCGCGCCGCTCAGATTGAGCAGCATGCTGTCGTGGCCGGCGACCGGAATCGCTTGCAGGTCGACGATGCGCGGCGTGTCGTGGGAAGGCGAGGCAGTGACGGCGTTCATGGCGGCGATGGCAAAAGTGTGGGCGATGCCGTGCGGCAAAAGCTTTGCCGCGCGCGGCAGGAGGTGCGATCATTCGACAACCGACGTGCGGACTTTGCACTGTCCGCGCGTCGACGGCAACCCGCAGCGGGTAGGGCGACAGGTTCGATGCCGATGGCGCGTCCGCAGCGAAGACGCCGACAACGTGCTTCGAGCGACCGACCATCGCGCGCCGGCAGAACGCTGGACTGCGGACGTCGACGATCACGGCGACGGAGACCGCCACGCGCTCGGCCGCGTGCATGTGTGTCCAGGAGAACCGTCTCGCGATCATCAGTCATCGGATGACTTGTGACGCAGTATAATGAAACATCGGCTTTCGCTCAAACCCCGCGTAAACCCTCGGCTCACATTACGATCATTCAAAAAGGAACCGGCCTCATGTCCGTGCCTACGCTTCCCGCAGTGCCGCGCCGTCGCGCACGCAGCCTCGCACAAGACGTCGTCGACGCGCTGACCGCGCAGATCGAAAACGGCACGCTGCGTCCCGGCGACAAGCTGCCGACCGAAACCGAAGTCATGGCGGCGCAAGGCGTCAGCCGCACGGTCGTGCGCGAAGCGATCTCGCGGATGCAGGCGAGCGGCCTGATCGAGACGCGTCACGGCATCGGCAGCTTCGTGCTCGAGCCGTCGCGTCGCCAGCCGCTCGGCATCGATCCCGCGACGATCACGACGCTGCGCGACGTGCTCGCGGTGCTCGAACTGCGGATCAGCCTCGAAAGCGAATGCGCGAGCCTGGCCGCGCAGCGCGCGAACGACGCGGATCTTGCCGCGCTGCGGCGCGCGCTCGACGCGATCGCGACCGGCTCCGGCGGCGGCCGCGACACCGCGCAGCTCGACTATCAATTCCATCTGCAGATCGCGCAGTCGACCGGCAACCGTTATTTCGTCGACATCATGACGCAGCTCGGCGCGTCGATCATTCCGCGCACGCGCGTGAATTCGGCGCGCTTTGCCGGCGACGATCTCGAGCGCTATGTCGGCCGGCTGAACCACGAGCACGAGGACATCTACGAGGCGATTGCGCGCCACGATCCGGAGGCCGCGCGCGCCGCGATGCGCACGCACCTGACGAACAGCCGCGAACGGCTGCGCCGCGCGCACGAAGCGGCGGAAGCGGAACGCGATACGCAGGCAGGCTGACGCGCAGGCGTGCGCGGACCCGGCCGCATCGGCGATCGCAAAATATCAGTCGTCGTATGAGGTCCGATCCAGTTCAATGCTTCGTGACGCGGCGGCTACACGACGTGTTCCCGCCGGACTTCGATCGATCGGCGCGGGCGGAAAACCCCGCAATGTTCCGCAACGGCCGGCGAGCCGGCCGGCGTTCCCGCCGCGGGCTACCGGCCGCCACGATCGCGCAGCCGATCAGCCGCCCTTCGTTACGATCGTCTTCCACGCGCCGTTCTTCACCTGATACAGCGTCGACATCCCGCTCTTCAGCGAGCCGTCGTTCGAGAACGAAATGCGGCCGGTGATCCCTTCGAAGTCGATCTTCTTCAGCGCCGGACGATAGACCTTCGGATCGGTCGAGCCGGCCGCCTGCATCGCCTTGATCGCGGCCCACGTCGCGTCGTAGCCGAATTGCGCATACGACAGCACGTCGACGCCGAAGCGCTTCTTGAAGCGCTGCTCGAAATCCTTGCCCTGCGGCAGCTCGTCGAGCGGCCGCCCGTATTCCCACGCCATCGCGCCTTCGGCCGCCGGGCCGGCGATCTTGAGGAACTCGTTGTCCTTCACGCCGCCGCCGCCGACGAACTGCGCGTTCAGCCCGAGCTGCCGCATCTGCTTGATGAAGTTCGCGGCGAGCGAGTCGAGCCCGCCGAAGAAGATCAGGTCCGGATTCTTCGCCTTCAGGCTCGTGATCTGCGCGCGGAAGTCCACCGCCTGGTTGCTTGTGAACTCGCGCCCGATGATCGTGCCGCCGGCCGCTTTCACCGCCTTTTCGAATTCGTCGGCCTCGCCCTGGCCGAACGCGGTGCGGTCGTCGATGATCGCGATGCGCTTCGCCTTCGTCACCTCGACCGCGTACTTGCCCGCGTTGCCCGCATTCTGCCCGTCGGTCGCGATCACCATGAACATGTTCGCGAGCCCGCGCGACGTCAGCGTCGGGTTGGTCGCGGCCGGATCGATCACCGGAATGCCGGCCTTGTCGTAGACGACCGAGGCCGGAATCGTCGTGCCCGAGTTGAAGTGGCCGACCACCACCGACACGTTCTGGTCGACGAGCGCCTGCGCGGCTTGCACGCCGATGCGCGGGTCGGCCTGGTCGTCCTGCACGACGAGGTTGAAGCGCGCGGGCTTGCCGGCGATCTGCACCTTCTGCGCGACGGCGTCGTCGAGCGCGAGCTGAACGCCGTTCTGCAGGTCCTTGCCGTAGCCGGCGTTCACGCCCGTCAGCGGCGCGGCGAAGCCGACCTTCACGTCGGTCGTGTCGGCCGCGTGCGCGGCCGGTTGCGACAGGAGAGCAAGTGCGGAGGCAATGGACACCGACAGCAGGGAATGACGAAGTTTCATGTTCGTTCCTCTTGTTCGACATCAGCGGGTGGGTAGCGCACGCAGCCGGACGGGCCGGGCGCGTGCGACGGGCGGGCGGTTCGACCGCTTCTCGGAATCGGGCGGGGAGGTCGGCGTGAAGATCCTCGGAAGCAGCTCCCGTCAGGCCCCGCGAGGAGCCCCGATCGCTCGATATATAGGTCGCCGATATGTGCGGGTCTTGGAGATTTGCCGCGCATTCGATGCGGATTTCCGCATAGCTTCCGCGTGTGCGCGCGCAGCCGGTATCGGGATATTCCCGTCGCGAGCGCGACGGGGGCGGGATGTCGGAGATCGGCGACGGCGGACGGCGCGGCCCGGTGAAAGCCGCGCCGTCCGCCGTGCCGGTCAGTCGGCCAGCGCGTCGGACGCGGCCTGCACGTCGTCGCTCGACGCGCTCGTGCGAATCAGCGGATCGCTCGTGCTCGGGCGGCCCGTCTCGACGTGACCCGCGAAGCGGCGCAGGAAGCCGAGCGGGCGGCCGTCGCTGACCGTCAGGTCGTACCAGCCGTGGCTGCCGCGCAGGTTCCAGTAGTCGTCGACGCGCTCGCCGGGCGCGAGGTCGAACGTGCGCGTGCGGCCGTGCCCGTACGCGTTCGTCACGGTCAGGCGCACGGCCTTGTGGCCGCGGTTCGTCAGGCGCAGCGTGATGTTGCCGTTCGCGACGTCGTAGCCGTAGAGCACTTCCGGATTCGGATTCGCGCCGATGCCCGCCGCGAACGACCCGCGGAAATGGCAGTAGAAGCCGTTCGGGCCGTACACGTCGAGGTCGTACACCCCGAGCGACGGCGCGGCGCTCCACGTGTCGGCGAGCCGCTTGCCGGCCTCGACCGTATACGTCCACGGGCCGTCCGCACGGTTGCGCGACTGCACCTGGAACGCCGCGCCCGCGCGGCCGGTGTTCGCGAAGCTGAGCCGGAACTGGCCGTTCGCGGCTTCGACGCGGCCGTGCACGAACAACTCGTACGGCAGCGCGCGCGCCGGCCGCAGCCCGGGCTCCTGTTTCGGCAGCGCCTGCACGAGCGGCGGCACCGGCACGTAGTCCGGATGGCGATCGCGGTCGGGCGGCGCGTAGCCGCTCGTGTCGGGCAGCTTCGGCCAGCCGGCGTCGGCGTTCGCGAAGTCGAACGCGGACGTGAGGTCGCCGCATACCGTACGGCGCCACGGCGACACGTTGGCCGCGTTGATCGCGTACTGCGCACCGAAGCGCGCCTCGATGAATTGCAGCAGCGACGTGTGATCGAAGGTCTGCGAGCAGACCCAGCCGCCCTTGGTCCACGGCGACACGACGAGCATCGGCACGCGCGGCCCGAGCCCGTACGGGCCGGCCATGTGCGACGCGTCGCCGGCGAACACCTCGTTGGTCGTCGCGACCGTCGACAGCCCGTTCTCGCGCGACTGCGGCGCGAACGGCGGCGGCACGTGATCGAAGAAGCCGTCGTTCTCGTCGTACGTGATGAAGAGCGCGGTCTTGCTCCATACGTCCGGGTTCGACACGAGCGTCTTCAGCACCTGCTCGATGTACCACGCGCCGTAGTTGGCCGGCCAGTTCGGGTGCTCGGAGTACGCTTCGGGCGCGCAGATCCACGATACCTGCGGCAGCGTGCCGTTCTTCACGTCCTGCTGCAGTACGTCGAACAGCGTGCCGCCCGCGCTGACGTTGGTGCCGGTGCGCGCCTTGTCGTACAGCGGGCTGCCGGGCAGCGCGGTGCGGTACTGGTTGAAATACAGCAGCGAGTTGTCGCCGTAGTTGCCGATGTACGGGTTCTGCGTCCAGCCCCACGAGCCGTTCGCGTCGAGTCCCGTGCCGACGTCCTGGTAGATCTTCCACGACACGCCGGCCTGCTCGAGCACTTCCGGATAGGTCGTCCAGCCGTAGCCCTTTTCTTCGTTGCCGAGCACCGGGCCGCCGCCGACGCCGTCGTTGCCGATGTAGCCGGTCCACATGTAGTAGCGGTTCGGATCGGTCGAGCTCGGAATCGCGCAGTGGTACGCGTCGCAGATCGTGAACGCGTCGGCGAGCTGGTAGTGGAACGGGATGTCGTCGCGTTTCAGGTACGCCATCGTCGTCGTGCCCTTGTTCGGCACCCACTGATCGTAGCGGCCCTTGTTCCACGCGGCGTGCATGTCCTGCCAGCCGTGCGGCAGATCCTGCAGGAACTGCATGCCGAGCTTGTCCGCGCCCGGATGGAACGGCAGCAGCTCGGCCGCGCCGGCCGGCTGATGGAAGACCGACTTGCCGTTCGCGAGACGCAGCGGCCGCGGATCGCCGAAGCCGCGCACGCCGCGCATCGTGCCGAAGTAATGGTCGAACGAGCGGTTCTCCTGCATCAGGATCACGATGTGTTCGATGTCGCGGATCGTGCCGGTGCGGCGGTTCGCGGGAATCGCGAGCGCATCGCGGATCACGGGCGGAAACAGGTTCAGCGCGGCCGCGCCGGCGGTGCCGGCGGCGACGCGCAGGAAATCACGACGGTTCGATCGGGTCATGGTCGTTATCGTGCGGAAAAGGGGGGAGCCGATTGGCGGGACATGCGCGGTGCGCGCCCGGGCCGCGCGCACGTCGCGCGACCGAAGGCGAGCCGCGGCGAGCATAGCGGGGATTCGGTGTCATTCATGTGAAGCCGGAAACGTTTGCATGCGAGCCGTATGGCGGCGGGCGTTCGCTGGCCGTGGCCGCATGCGCGCACGCGCCGCGCTGCCCGCTGCGACACGCGGCCCGCGCGGCGCGACGGCTGCGCGGGTGCGTCAGACGTCGGTCACCCACGCGCCGAACCATTCGCTCGGTCGCGCGATCTCATCCTGCGCGGCGATCAGTTCGAGCTCGTAGCGGCGCGCGTCGTAGGTGGCCTTCACGACCGCGTGCACGGCCGCGAGCGTGTGCTCGAACGCGGCGCGCACCGAATCGCCGCGCAGCCTGCGCGCGACGAAGATCGCGCTGGTCAGGTCGCCGACGCCGACCGGATGGCGCGGAAATGCATACAGCGGGCGCTGGCCGATCCACGCTTCGGTTTCGGTGACGGCGAGCATGTTGAAGCGGTCGGCGGGGCTGTTGCGGTCGTGCAGATGCTTGACGAGGACGATCTTCGGGCCGCGGCGGATCAGCGCGCGACACGCGTCGACGGCTTCGGCGACCGTCTCGATGCGGCGCCCGGCGAGCTTCTGCAGCTCGGTATGATTCGGCGACATTCCGTCGGCGAGCGCCGGCATCTCCTGGACGATGAATTCCTCGACGCCGGGCTCGGGCCGCACGCCGCCCGTCTGACCCATCGCCGGATCGCAGAAGTACCACGCGTTCGGATTCATCGCCTTCACCGCGCGCACGATGTCGACGGTCGCGCGCGCCTGCGCCGGCGAGCCGACGAAGCCGGACAGTACCGCGTCGCAGCGCTTGAGCGCGCCGATCGCGGCGATGCCGTCGACGAGCTGCTCCATCTTCGCGGCATCGATCGCGCTGCCGGCCCAATGGCCGTACTGCATGTGGTTCGACAGCTGGACGGTATTGAGCGGCCAGACGTTGACGCCGAGGCGCTGCATCGGGAACACGGCCGCGCTGTTGCCGGCGTGCCCGTAGATGACGTGCGACTGAATGCTGAGGACGTTTTTCATGGGAATTCGCCTGCACGCGTTTCAGGGTCACGTCACACGATACCCGAGTTCGTCGCGCGCGCGGAAGGTGCGCGGTGGCCGACTGTTGCGCGCCGCCGTCAGCACGACCGCGTAGAATCGCGGTGCGCGGCGCGCTTCGGCCGTCCGCGCTCGTGTCCAATCACCGTGATCGCCATGCTTTCGATCTGCAAGATGTTGTCCGTCGTGCGCGCCGCGCTGCTCGGCGCGAGCGTTGCCGCCGCGTGCGCGGCGCCTGCCGCGGCGGCCGCGCCGACGCCCGTCGGCAACGACGGGCCTGCGTACGGCCCGCGGCTGGAAGGCTTCACCTATCCGGAGCCGGTGCGCCGCTACCCGTTCGTGTCGCAACGCGAAACGCTCGAGATGATGTACATGGACGTGCAGCCCGTCCGTCCGAACGGCCGCACCGTCGTGCTGCTGCACGGGAAGAACTTTTGCGCGGCGACGTGGGAGGACACGATCGGCGTGCTGAGCCGCGCCGGCTATCGCGTGATCGCGCCGGACCAGATCGGCTTTTGCAAGTCGTCGAAGCCCGAGCGCTATCAGTACAGCTTCCAGCAGCTCGCGCGCAACACGCATGCGCTGCTCGAGTCGATCGGCGTGAAGTCGGCGACGATCGTCGGGCATTCGACCGGCGGGATGCTCGCGATGCGCTACGCGCTGATGTATCCGAAGGCGACCGACCAGCTCGTGCTGGTGAACCCGATCGGCCTCGAGGACTGGAAGGCGCTCGGCGTGCCGCCGCTGTCGGTCGACTACTGGTATGCGCGCGAACTGAAGACGACGGCGGACGGCATCCGCCGCTACGAGCAGGCGACGTACTACGCGGGCAAGTGGTCGCCGTCGTACGAGCGCTGGGTGCAGATGCTCGCCGGCATGTATCGCGGCCCCGGCCGCGACGCGGTCGCATGGAACTCCGCGCTGATCTACGACATGATCCTTACGCAGCCGGTCGTCTACGAGCTCGGCGCGATCCGCGTGCCGACGCTGCTGCTGATCGGCGACAAGGATACGACCGCGATCGGCAAGGACGTCGCGCCGCCCGACGTGCACGCGAAGCTCGGCCGCTATCCGGAGCTCGCGAAGCGCACGCAGGCGGCGATTCCCGGCGCACAGCTCGTCGAGTTTCCGACGCTCGGACACGCGCCGCAGATCCAGGATCCGGACGCGTTCCACAAGGCGCTGCTCGACGGACTCGAAGCCGTGCACGCGCAGTGACCGCGCCGCCGGCACGTGCCGCGGCGCGTGCCGCCGCGTGCATCGCCGGCGGAATCGTCAGCGCGCTTCGCCCGCGAGTTCGTCGCGGATTTGCGCGGCGAGCTCGAACGAGCGTAGCCGCGCCGCGTGATCGTAGATCTGCGCGGTGACGATCAGTTCGTCGGCGCCGGTCCGCGCGATCCGCTCGCGCAGCTGGTCGCGCACCGTGTCGCGCGAACCGACGGCCGCGAACGACAGCGAGTGCGCGACGCTCGCGAGTTCGAGCTCGCTCGCGTCGAGCACGTCGACCGGCGGCGGCAGCTTGCCCGGCGTGCCGCGCCGCAGGTTGATGAACTGCTGCTGCAGCGACGTGAAGAGCCGCCGCGCTTCTTCGTCGGTATCGGCGGCAAAGACGTTGACGCCGACCATCGCATGCGGCTTCGGCCAGGCGGCCGACGGCCGGTACTGCGCGCGGTAGAGTTCGAGCACGCGCATCAGGTAGTCGGGCGCGAAATGCGACGCGAACGCGAACGGCAGCCCGAGCATCGCGGCGAGCTGCGCGCTGAACAGGCTCGAGCCGAGCAGCCAGACCGGCACGTCGAGCCCGGCGCCGGGCACCGCGCGCACGCGCTGGCCGGCGGCCGGCTCCGCGAAATAGCGCAGCAGCTCGGCGACGTCGTCCGGAAACGCGTCGGCGCTGCCGATCAGATCGCGGCGCAGCGCGCGCGACGTCGTCTGGTCGGTGCCCGGCGCGCGGCCCAGGCCGAGGTCGATGCGCCCCGGATACAGCGACGCGAGCGTGCCGAACTGCTCGGCGATCACGAGCGGCGCGTGATTCGGCAGCATGATCCCGCCCGAGCCGACACGGATCGTCTTCGTCGCGCCCGCGACGTGGCCGATCACGACCGCGGTCGCCGCGCTCGCGATACCGGGCATGTTGTGGTGCTCCGCAAGCCAGTAGCGCCGGTAGCCCCAGCGTTCCGCGTGCTGCGCGAGGTCGACGGTGTTGCGAAACGCCTGGGCGGCGTCGGCGCCGTCGGGAATGGGGGCAAGATCGAGTACGGAAAACGGAATCATCGGAATGGCCTTCGAACGGGAGGGGCGCGGTGATGCGCGTACGCAACAGATGCCGCCGATTTTGCCAAAGGGTTCCCGAACGCGCTGGCGACGCACCGATACCCATGCGCGTGTCAGGGGCGGAAGAGGTGGTCGGGCGATCGTTGCAAAAATCGTGCTAATCGCCGATTAATGATCAATCTTCACGGCGATTGAACGTGTAACCGCATCGACGCACAAATTTGCACGAAACGTCTGATTTTCAACACTGCAATACGCCTGCAAAGTGCTTACGCTAACGTGAACGTCGGGGTGCCGACCCGATCGGCGGACGCCGCAGCTTTGCTGGAATCGCACCAGTCCGTTTCGCACACTACCGAGCGCCAGGTTTCGCGGACTGTTAAAATCCGGCGCCTGTCCATGTTGCGCCGATGTCGGCCATTCGAATCTTCCCGCATCCGCTCAGGGTGTCGCGCGAGGATCTGCGCCCCGCGAAGCCGGGCATGGCCGCTTTCGGAGAAGGGGCCGTGCCTGCCCCTTCACAGACACTGCTGGAACAAGGAGTCGGGTCGTGCCCGCGTTCGTCGCTGTCCGAATACTTCATCACGCTCAATCAGGCTCGGCCGACCGGCGCGCCGGGAGACGTCGCGCATGACGCCGGTTCCGTCGTTCGCCGACTGGCTGCTGATCGCGTTCACGCTCGCGGCGGCCGGCTATGCGCTCGTCGCGGCCTTCGCGCCGCGTCCGCGCACGCCGCGCACGGCCGCGCGCGACGGCTTCGCGCCGGTCAGCGTGCTCAAGCCGCTGTGCGGCGCCGAGCCGCATCTGTACGAGAACCTCGCGACGTTCTGCGCTCAGCGCCATCCGCGCTACGAAGTGCTGTTCGGCGTCGCATCGGCCGCCGATCCGGCGGTCGCGGTCGTCGAACGGCTGCGTGCCGACTACCCGGCGTGCGACATCACGCTCGTGGTCGACGCGCGCGTGCACGGCAAGAACCTGAAGGTCAGCAACCTGATCAATCTCGCCGCGCGCGCGAAGTACGGCCGCATCGTGATCGCCGACAGCGACATCGCGGTGCAGCCCGACTATCTGGAGCAGGTCACCGCGCCGCTTGCCGACGAATCGGTCGGTGTGGTCACGTGCCTGTATCACGCACGCAGCGTCGGCGGCTTCTGGACGCGCATCGGCGCGCAATTCGTCGACGCGTGGTTCGCGCCGTCGGTGCGCATCGCGCATCTCGGGCAGTCGAGCCGTTTCGGCTTCGGTGCGACGCTCGCGCTGACGCGCGACACGCTCGAGCGGATCGGCGGCCTCGTCGTGCTGAAGGACGAGCTGGCCGACGATTTCTGGCTCGCCGAACTGCCGCGCCGGCTCGGGCGGCGCACCGTGCTGTCCGAAGTCGAGGTCGCGACCGACGTGATCGAGCCGTCGTTCGGGCCGCTGTGGGATCGCGAGACGCGCTGGCTGCGCACGATCCGCTCGCTGAATCCGGGCGGCTTCGCGTTCCTGTTCATCACGTTTACCGCGCCGTGGCTCGCGACCGGCGCGGCGCTCGCATGGCGTCTGAACGGCACGGCCGCCGGCACGGCGGCCGGCGTCGCCGTGGCGGCCGGCGCGTTCGGGCGGCTCGTGCTGCATGCGCGCGGCGCGCGCAGCTGGCGCGCATACTGGCGCGACCTGCCGCTCGTCGCGGTGCGCGACACGCTGCTCGCGCTCGAATGGCTCGCGGC
Organism: Burkholderia dolosa; assembly: GCF_902499135.1. Taxonomy (GTDB): domain Bacteria; phylum Pseudomonadota; class Gammaproteobacteria; order Burkholderiales; family Burkholderiaceae; genus Burkholderia; species Burkholderia dolosa. The sequence continues at coordinate 15,720 of NZ_CABVPR010000050.1, read as the reverse complement.
CGTGTTCGGCTCGCATGTCGTATGGCGCGGCGCAAGGATGACGGTCGTCGGCGGCGAGCGCGCGACGGCGGCCGTGGAAGGAGGCGACGGCCGCTAGCGCCGCTGCCGCCCGACCGAACCCGGCCCGACGGCCGGCACGCGCCGCGCGAAGGCATCGCGGCGCGACATGACGAAGAGACGCGGGCGCCGCAGCGCGGCCGCGATTGTTTGACCGAATCGTTGAAAAGAATCGAACTATGCAGGCTACCGGAGCATTCATGAAAACGCTGTTCTTGCAGGCCCCTTCGTATGACGGGTTCGACGGCGGAGCCGGCTCGCGCTATCAGGCGAAGCGGGAAATCCGTTCCTTCTGGTACCCGACGTGGCTCGCGCAGCCGGCCGCGCTTGTGCCGGGCAGCCGTGTCGTCGATGCGCCGGCCGACGGCCTGTCGGTCGAGGAAACGCTGAAGATCGCGAACGACTACGACCTCGTGATCATCCACACGAGCACGCCGTCGTTCCCGACCGATGCGCTGTTCGCGCAGGACCTGAAGAAGATGAAGCCGTCGATGCTGGTCGGCATGGTCGGCGCGAAGGTGCAGGTCGATCCGCACAATTCGCTGACGGCCACCGACGCGATCGACTTCGTGTGCCGCGAGGAATTCGATTTCACGTGCAAGGAGATCGCCGAGGGCAGGCCGCTCGCCGAGATCAAGGGGCTGTCGTGGCGCGCGAAGGACGGTTCGATCGAGCACAACGAGACGCGGCCGGTCCTCGAGGACATGGACGCGCTGCCGTTCGTCGCGCCGATCTACAAGCGCGACCTGAAGATCGAGAACTACTTCATCGGCTATCTGAACTATCCGTACGTGTCGATCTATACGGGCCGCGGCTGCAAGTCGCGCTGCACGTTCTGCCTGTGGCCGCAGACGGTCAGCGGCCATCGCTATCGCGTGCGCTCGGTCGAGAACGTGCTCGCGGAAGTGAAGTGGATCCGCGACAACATGCCGGAAGTGAAGGAGATCATGTTCGACGACGATACGTTCACCGACGACGCGCCGCGCGCCGAAGCGATCGCGCGCGGTCTCGGCAAGCTCGGCGTCACGTGGTCGTGCAACGCGAAGGCGAACGTGCCGTACAAGACGCTGAAGGTGATGAAGGAAAACGGCCTGCGGCTGCTGCTGGTCGGTTTCGAATCCGGCGACGACCAGATCCTCGTGAACATCAAGAAGGGCGTGCGGACCGATTTCGCGCGCCGCTTCAGCGCGGACTGCAAGAAGCTCGGGATCAAGATTCACGGCACGTTCATCCTCGGCCTGCCGGGCGAGACGAAAGAGACGATCAAGAAGACGATCGAGTACGCGAAGGAAATCAATCCGCACACGATCCAGGTGTCGCTCGCCGCGCCGTATCCGGGCACGACGCTGTACAAGCAGGCCGTCGAGAACGGCTGGATGGAAGAGAACAAGACGATCAACCTCGTCAGCAAGGAGGGCGTGCAGCTCGCGGCGATCGGCTATCCGCATCTGTCGCGCGACGAGATCTATCACCACCTCGAGCAGTTCTATCGCGAGTTCTACTTCCGGCCGTCGAAGATCTGGGAGATCGTGCGCGAGATGCTGACGAGCTGGGACATGATGAAGCGCCGTCTGCGCGAAGGCGTCGAGTTCTTCCGTTTCCTGCGCGCACACGAGGCCTGATTCGTGGCGACCGGGCGGGCGGCGCGGGCGCTCATCTTCACCGCGGACGACTTCGGGCTGCATCCGCGCGTGAACGCGGCGGTCGAGCGCGCGCATCGCGACGGCGTGCTGAACGCGGCGAGCCTGATGGTCGGCGCGCCGGCCGCGCACGATGCGATCGAACGCGCGCGCCGGCTGCCGTCGCTCGCGGTCGGCCTGCATCTCGTGCTTGCCGACGGGCCCGCTACGCTGCCCGCGCACGAGATTCCGGCGCTCGTCGGGCCGGACGGCCGGTTCGGCGACGCGATGGCGAAGGACGGCTGCCGCTTCTTCTTCCTGCCGCACGTGCGCGCGCAGCTGCGCCGCGAGATCCGCGCGCAGTTCGACGCGTTCGCGGCGAGCGGGCTGCCGCTCGACCACGTGAACGCGCACAAGCATTTCCATCTGCATCCGACCGTGCTGTCGATGATCGTCGAGATCGGCCGCGATTACGGGCTGCGCGCGGTGCGGCTGCCGTACGAGACGAGCGCGCCCGCGTGGCTGAAGCCGTGGATCGCGCTCGTGCGTGCGCGGCTCGACCGCGCGGGGCTCGCGCACAACGACTACGTGGTCGGAATCGAGCACACCGGCGCGATGGACGAGGCCGTGCTGCTCGACGCGCTCGCGAAGCTGCCGCCCGGTGTCGGCGAGATCTACTGTCATCCGGCCGAGGCCGGCGACGGCCCGATCACGCCGACGATGGCCGGCTATCGCCCGGCGGACGAACTCGACGCGCTGCTGTCGCCGCGCGTTGCGGCCGCGTTGAACGCGGCGGGCGTCGCGACCGGCGGCTTCGCCGACGTATTCGGCCTGCGTCCGGTGCCGCGCACCGCGCGCGCGTCGCGCAAACCGGGGGTGCAGCCGTCATGACGAAGTGGATCAAATGGCTCGGCTGGCCGATCGGCATCGGCATCCTGCTCGCGCTGGGGCTGCACGACGGCGTCGGCGACGTGTCGCAGATGCTCGCGCGTGCCGGCTACGCGCTGCTGTGGCTCGTGCCGTTTCACGCGCTGCCGCTGCTGCTCGATGCATATGCATGGCATCTGCTGCTCGGCCGGCGCGGTTCTCTGCCGTTCCTGTGGTGGATCGCGACCGTGCGCGAAGCCGTGAACCGGCTGTTGCCCGTCGTCGGCATCGGCGGCGAGCTGGTCGGGATCCGGCTCGCGCGCTGGCAGGTGCCCGATGCGAGCCGCGTGACCGCGTCGGTGATCGTCGAGGTGCTGGTGACGATCGTCGTCCAGTATGCGTTCGCCGCGCTCGGCCTCGTGCTGCTGCTCGCGGGCACGCACGATATGAGCGGCGGCACGATCGGCGTCGCGCTGCTGCTCACGCTGCCGCTGCCGGTGCTCGGCGTCGTGCTGATGCGGCGCGGCGGGATTTTCCACGCGATCGAGCGCTTCGCGGGGCGGCTGCTCGGCGATTCGCACCGGCTGCTGCAGGGCGTCGACGGCCGCCGGCTCGATGCCGACATCGATGCGCTGATGTCGCGCACCGGCTTGCTGTTCGGCGCGTTCTTCTGGCAGCTCGCCGGCTACGTGCTCGGCGCGCTCGAGATCTACTGGGCGCTCGCGCTGCTCGGCCACCCGGTGTCGATCGGCGGTGCGATCGCGATCGAGGCGATGACGCAGGCGGTCCGGCATGCCGCATTCATGGTGCCGGGCGGCCTCGGCGTGCAGGAGGCGACCGTCGTGCTGCTCGCGCAGATGTTCGGCGTCGATCGCGAGACGGCGCTGTCGCTCGCGCTCGTGAAGCGCGGCCGCGAGGTGCTGTTCGGCTGCCTGTCGCTCGGCTCGTGGCAGCTCGCCGAACTCGTGCGCACGCGGCGCAGGATGCGCGCGGCACCGGCCGCGCCCGGCGCCGCGCAGCCCGCGCGCCGTGCGCCGGAAACCGAAACGACGCACTAGCGCGCGTTTTCCGGCCGCAATGGATGCGACGCGCGCGGTACGCGCGTCTCGCGCTTTCGGCGCGGCGCGGGTATCCTTGCCGCGTGTTTTCTCGACGCGTTTCTTCCGATGATGTTCCGTTTCCGGCTGCTTCCCGTGACGATGCTGGCCGCCGCGCTGGCGCTCAGTGCGTGCGACGACCAGCAAGGCGAGTTCAACGTGCAACGTATCAGGGACTTCTTCAATGCGATCAAGCCGGCGCCGCTGCTGCTGAAAGGGCTGAAGGTCGGCGAGTCGACCGAGGCCGACGTGCGCGGCACGATGGGCAAGCCCGAGATCGAGCGCGTATTCACCGACGGCTCGAAGCGTCTCGAATATCCGCGCGGGCCGATGGGCAACCAGACGTGGTTCGTCGATCTCGACGCGAACGGCCGCTACACCGGCGCGACGCAGGTGCTGACCGCCGAGAATTTCGCGAAGGTCCGCCCCGGCATGACCGAGGACGAAGTGCGGCGCCTGCTCGGCAAGCCCGGCGACATCGCGCAATATCCGCTGAAGCCCGAGACGGTGTGGAGCTGGCGCTGGCTCGAGGACGGCGTGAACACCGACGCGTTCTTCAACGTCCATTTCGGCCCGGACGGCATGGTCTACACGACGTCGCGCTCCGACATCCTGAAAGGGCGCTGAGCGCCGTTTTCCCGCTCCGGCGCTATATCGAAAAAGCGACCGGAAAATTGCAAAAAGTCCGCTTCCGCGACTGTCATCCGACTGTCAGCAAGCGGCTTTTTTCCTTTCGAAACAGCGCGGTAGCCGGCTGTCGCAAATGATGGGACGATTTGCTGCGACGCAGCAAAGCGACGCCCGGTGATTTGAGGCAAACAATTTCGCTTGCGACTATCCGCGTCACCCCGGCGCGGCGCACGCATGCGCGCCGGCATTCATTCCCACTCTGGAGACGCGCGTGTTTCTTTACGGCTTTGGTCCCGTCCTGTGGGCCGGCACCGTGCAGACCATCGAGCTGTCGGTGCTGTCGCTCGCCACTGCGGTGGCGCTGGGGCTGATCGGCGCGGTGGCGAAGCTGTCGCACAACCGGGTACTGCGATCGATCGCGACCGGTTATACGACGCTGATCCGCTCGGTGCCCGATCTCGTCCTGATGCTGCTGCTGTTCTACAGCATTCAGATCTGGCTGAACCAGTTCACCGACCTCGTCGGCTGGGAGCAGATCGACATCGATCCGTTTGTCGCCGGCGTGCTGACGCTCGGCTTCATCTACGGCGCGTACTTCACCGAGACCTTCCGCGGCGCGTTTCTGTCGGTGCCGCGCGGCCAGCTCGAGGCCGGCGCCGCCTACGGGATGAGCGGGATGCGCGTGTTCGTGCGGATCATGTTTCCGCAGATGATGCGCTTCGCGCTGCCGGGCATCGGCAACAACTGGCAGGTGCTCGTGAAGGCGACCGCGCTCGTGTCGATCATCGGCCTCGCGGACGTCGTGAAGGCCGCGCAGGACGCCGGCAAGAGCACGTTCAACATGTTCTTCTTCATCCTCGTCGCGGCGCTGATCTATCTCGCGATCACGACCGTTTCCAACCTCGTGCTGATCCAGCTCGAGAAGCGTTATTCCATGGGCGTGCGGCACGCAGAACTATGATCGAGATCCTCCAGGAATTCGGCAAGGCGTTCCTTTACTGGGACGGTCAACGCCTGTCCGGCCTCGCGGTCACGCTGTGGCTGCTCGTCGCGTCGGTGTCGCTCGGCTTCGTGTGCGCGGTGCCGCTCGCGGTCGCGCGCGTATCGAAGAAGAAGTGGGTGTCGATGCCGGTGCGGTTCTACACGTACGTGTTTCGCGGCACGCCGCTCTACGTGCAGTTGCTGCTGATGTACACGGGCATGTACAGCCTCGAGTTCGTGCGTTCGCATTCGCTGCTCGACGCGTTCTTCCGCAGCGGGTTCAACTGCGCGATTCTCGCGTTCGCGCTGAACACCTGTGCGTACACGACGGAGATATTCGCGGGCGCAATTCGCGCGATTCCGCACGGCGAAGTCGAGGCTGCGCGCGCATACGGGATGACGCCGTTCACGATGTACCAGCGCGTGATCCTGCCGTCGGCGCTGCGCCGTGCGCTGCCGCTGTACAGCAACGAGGTGATCCTGATGCTGCACGCGACCACCGTCGCGTTCACCGCGACCGTGCCCGACATCCTGAAGGTCGCGCGCGACGCGAACTCGACGACGTACATGGCGTTCCAGTCGTTCGGGATCGCCGCGCTGATCTATCTTGCGGTATCTTTCGCACTCGTCGCGGTGTTTCGCCGCGCGGAGCGCCACTGGCTCGCATATCTCGCGGCCGGCCGTCATTGATTTCACTTCGAGGAGAGCCAGTTGGCCGAGATCACTCAAACCAGCGCTTCCAGCAAGCTGGTGGCGCACGACATCCACAAGCGCTACGGCGATAACGAGGTGCTCAAGGGCGTGTCGCTGGACGCGAAGGCCGGCGACGTCATCAGCATCATCGGCGCGAGCGGCTCGGGCAAGAGCACGTTCCTGCGCTGCATCAATTTTCTCGAGCGGCCGAATGCGGGGCAGATCGTCGTCGACGGCGAGACCGTGCGCACGAAGGTCGACCGCGCGGGCAACCTCGAAGTCGCCGATCACAAGCAGCTGCAGCGCATCCGCACGAAGCTCGCGATGGTGTTCCAGCACTTCAACCTGTGGGCGCACATGAACGTGATCGAGAACGTGATGGAAGCGCCCGTGCACGTGCTCGGCATTTCGAAGAAGGAAGCGGAGGAGCGCGCGCGCGAGTATCTGGAGAAGGTCGGGCTCGCGCCGCGCGTCGAGAAGCAATATCCGTCGCACCTGTCGGGCGGCCAGCAGCAGCGCGTCGCGATCGCGCGCGCGCTCGCGATGCATCCGGACGTGATGCTGTTCGACGAGCCGACGTCGGCGCTCGATCCGGAACTCGTCGGCGAAGTGCTGAAGGTGATGCAGAAGCTGGCGGAGGAAGGCCGCACGATGATCGTCGTCACGCACGAGATGGGTTTCGCGCGCAACGTGTCGAATCACGTGATGTTCCTGCATCAGGGGCGCACCGAGGAAGAGGGCGATCCGAAGGAGGTGCTCGTGCGCCCGCAGAGCGAGCGGCTCAAGCAGTTCCTGTCGGGCAGTCTGAAGTAACGCGTCCGCGCAGGTTTCGATCGTGGTACCCGTATCCCGTCCGGCAGGCGCCGCGCGCACGACGCAGGTAGCGATCGTTGCGTTGCCGCCCGTGTCGATGTCGGGCGTCGGGCCGATCGTCGATGCGCTGAATCTGGCGAACGAGATCGACGGTCGATTGCTGTATCGCTGGCAAGTGTGTTCGTGGGACGGCCGGCCCGTGCCGCTGGCCGGCGGCGCGCAATGGCATGCCGACGCGGCGTTCAACGATGCGATCGCATGCGACTGGCTGATCGTCGTGTCGGAGCGCTTTCAGCAGTTCGCCGATTACCGGCTGTTTCTCGCGAGCCTTGCGCGGGTCGGGCAGCGCACGCCGCTCGTCACCGGCATTCACCATGGCGTGTGGTGGCTCGCGATGGCCGGACAGCTTTCCGGGTATCGGGTGAGCGTGAACTGGGAGACGTATCAGCAGTTCGCCGAGCAGTTCGAGCGCTCGATCGTCACGCAGCAGATCTTCGAGATCGATCGCGATCGGGCGACCTGCGCCGGTGGGCAGGCGACCGTCGATTTCATGCTCGCGATGATCGGACGCGAGCACGGGCCCGAGCTCGCGGAGCGGATTGCCGATGCGCTCGGGGCCGGCACGCTGCGCAGCGGCGAGGAGCGGCAGCGGATTCCGTTCGTGACCGCGCCGGGCGAGCGGCATCCCCGGCTCAACGATGCGCTGCTGCTGATGGAGGCCAATATCGAGGATCCGCTCACGACCGACGAGATCGCCGGATTGGTCGGCGTGTCGCGGCGGCAGCTGGAGCGGCTGTTTCGCCAGTATCTCGGCGCGATGCCGTCGAAGTATTACCTCAATCTTCGGTTGCTGAAGGCGCGTACGCAGCTGCAGCGGACCAGCAAGTCGGTCGTGCAGGTCAGTCTCGCATGCGGGTTCTCTTCTGCTGCGCACTTTTCCAATGCTTACCGGGAGCGGTTCGGCGTGACGCCGCGGGAGGATCGGCGCGCGTGGCTCGAGAAGCAGACCGGTGGCGGAAGTGAGCCTCGGGGTGGGGCGCTCGTCGAGCGCGGGAAGGATTGACGGTTTTTTGTTCGGGGTTGTTTGGGTTGTTTGGTTCGTTTCGTGGTTGGTGGGCGGTTTCGTAAATTGCCTGTGATGTTGTTGGTTTTTTAGCGTTGCCCCTGCGCGGGGCGGCGGTTACTTTTCTTTGTCTTGCCAAAGAAAAGTAACCAAAAGAAAGGCGCTGTGAAAACGCAAGACTTCCCGGTGCCGTCGTTGCAGTGAGCCGCGCGCTAATGTGCGCGTCAGCATGAACGCCGGGCCGGTGCGGCAATGGCTCGGATGCATCGCACTGCGGTCCTGTTCGACATTCATGTCCGGCTGATCGAAACAGAAGCCGATAAGCGGCTCGCTCGACGATTCAGCTTTCTCCGCGCCGTGCAGCGGCGACGTCCTCGGCACGCAGGGCGCTACTCGTGCGGTTGTCGAGCGTCGTGACCGGAGCGTACCGACGGCGCGCCGCGCATTCGAACCAATAGACGGCTGATTGGCACGATAGATATCCGTGGGGCTTTCCGTCGTCCCGTAGCGCGCAGCCGAAAACGATCGTATTTTGAATGCGGCAACCTGGGGCCCGCCATACAGTGATGTCGCCGATGCACGGCACGCAGCGGTTCTGATTCGCCGATGTCGGCGTCATGCGTCTCTTGCGATGCCGTGGCGCTTTGTGTTCAAGGGGGCGCCAGGCGAAAAGCCGTTGGCAAGCCTGCTACGCAGAAGTCCTGATACAGCGGAATGCGGGACGCGACAGCAGGCATGTCGCGTCGCCCGAACTGCGCGACGACGAAGCGGCCAGGCTGTCTGTCATGCGGGTGTTCGCTGTGCGTCGTCTCTGTCGCGAGAAGCTCGTCGACGGCGAAGTTTCGATGGATGTCGACAGGGCGGACCGGTACGGCGACGCGCTTACATTGAGAAAAAACTTGCTTGAACTCCTGGGAATTGAATCATGGAATTGACGCCGCAAAATAATCTCGGTCAGCATCATGCAGTGGGGTATCTTGTCGACGCCTCTTCCAAGTCGGGCGGCCGTCGCGCAATTCAACCCGGGGTTGCCGAGAATCTTGTACGTGCATCGACGGGCCGCGATTCTTATCTTGGCTTGCGTGGTAATGCGGGCGGGGCTTCGGCGCAAAAGAAATCGGTTTATAACCCGCTGAATCGTCACGGGAACGCTTTCGCCGGGATCGATCAAAAGACGGATTGGACGCGGCCGGGCACGGTGCGCTCCGCTGCGTCGGCTGCGGGGCTGGCGCCGCAAGCGCCTCGGACGCAAAAGAAATCGGTTTATAACCCGCTGAATCGTCACGGGAACGCTTTCGCCGGGATCGATCAAAAGACGAACTGGACGCGGCCGGGCACGGTGCGCTCCGCTGCGTCGGCTGCGGAGCTGGCGCCGCAAGCGCCTCGGACGCAAAAGAAATCGGTTTATAACCCGTTGAATCGCCACGGGAACGCTTTCGCCGGGATCGATCAAAAGACGGACTGGACGCGGCCCGGCGTGACCCGCGACGTTGCTTCGCTCGCCGAACCGGTGTCGGCGCGATATCGAAAACAGCCGGAATGCGATCGTGGCGGCGATGACGGTTACGAATCCGACATGGAATGGGATAAGTCTGCTGACTATTTACCGCCATTCCCTTCGCGACGCGGGGCAAGCGACGAGGTCGATTTCGTTGAGGGCGCACGCATTCGTGCCGACGACCATTCACTTTATGCGCCGGTTTTCGCCGCGGTCGAACTCGGACCGAGTAAGCGATGAACGGCGGGCTGAACCGGCCGCCGGCGGCGAGCGATGCCTCGACTGGCGGCGAAGTGCCACTTTTATGTCACGCAAACGCAACGAAGAAGTGACGATTGAACCGGGCGGGGCTTGAACTGGGCTCGGAACCCATCACGAAATTGGTACCCGCAGCCCGGATTGCGCCACGAGCAACGAGCGGCTCGCGGCGATCGGGAAGGCGCTCGTGGACCGGACACTGGGCGGTGAATCGACGGATCGTCTCGGCTGCGGCAAGCGTGATGCAAAGCGGGCCTGTCAGGAATTTTGTGTTTAACGCATAACATGCTCCCAACGAGAGTTTATGCCTCGCAAACCGAAAGCCCAGCCGGCGGCTCTGCCCGCGATTCCGGCCGAGCTGCTTGAGCAGTTCGGCAACGGTCCGATGACGGCTGAAGCCATCAGTGCCGCGACGCTGGCGCTCAGAAGGCGCTGATCGAACGGCGCTGGGCGGCGAGATGAACCATCATCTCGGCTACCCTGCCGGTGCAGCCAAGCCGGCCAACGCCACGAATCAGCGCAACGGCAAAGGAGCCAAGACGGTCCTGACCGAAGACGGCCCGATTCGCATCGAGGTGCCTCGCGACCGCGACGGCAGCTTCGAACCCATCCTGATTCCCAAGCACGAACGGCGCTTCACGGGCTTCGACGACAAGATCGTCGCCATGTATGCCCGAGGCATGGGATCGCGTGATCCCGTTCTTTGCGTTTCCGCCGAGTGTGCGCAAGATCATCAAGACCCGTGGTCACTTCCCGAGCGACGAGGCCGCCACCAAACCCATCTGGCTGGCCTTGCGCAACATCACCGCGAATTGGGGACGTGCCGCGCGCGACTGGAAGACGGCCATGAACCAGTTCGCTAGCCTTTACGCAGATCGATTCGTTCGGCCTTCCGTGTAATTACAACCTGTCTTGAACACGGAAATCCTGACACCCCCGGTGCCCCTGTCGGCCGAGCGCAGCGAGGACGGAGCTAGTGTCCCGTTCCGTTGTTAACTGATCTATGTTCACGTAGCATGTTGACGTCAACGGAACGGGAGACATCAGCATGGCGATGGGACGACCGAAGGTGGAACTGGTGCTGAGCGAAGACGAACGCTCGCAATTGATGTCGATAGCACGTTCTCGTTCGATTTCGGCTGCGCTGGTCGCGCGGGCGCGCATCGTGCTGGCGGCTGCGGGCCTATCCGCCTTCTGCAGCATACCCGCGCTCTCCGAATTGATGTTCTATCGACGCCGTATTCTAGCGCCTCATTTGCGAGCGCTCGCGCACGCGCCAGGTCCGCAATCACGTATCAATTAACTGCCCAGAAGAATATCGGATCGAAAGCATCACAAGACGCGTATAGACCGCCTCTTCAGCGATGACGTCTGGGCCGCTATCGAACGCAACGCGCTAGAGAAGCAAATCACCTAAAGAAAGAGTTCACGCCGAAGATCGTGTACTTCGGTTAGATCGTAATCGATGCTGCGCCGGCAAGACCAACGCAGCCGCTTTGCTAGCAAAGGTTGTAGCGGACACGACTTCGACCGACGCGTCCGATCCCTACAGTACGGTCTTCACGGGGTTGTTTTGGGTCTTTCCAGCACCGCCAGCCACTAACTGGAGTTGCCCCTGTAACTCAGGACAGGCGGACACCGTTAGGTTGATGACACCGCATTACGCCTGAACTCGCGAGGCGAGCGGTATTTCAGGGCTTTGTGCGGGTGGCGCTCATTGTAGTGTTCAAACGCGATTGCCAGACGCGAGAGCGCTGTTGGTGCGTCAGGCTTGTCCATATAGGCGACGTAATCGTGCTTCATGGTCTTCACGAACGATTCGGCCATGCCATTGCTCTGCGGCGAACGGACCGGCGTGGTCAGCGGCTCAAGACCCAGTTCGCGAGCGAAGCTGCGCGTGCGGTGGTCGATGTAGGCGCAGCCGTTGTCCGTCAGCCATTCGATGGACTGCGCGGCCTGCGTGGTGCCGAAGCGCTGTTCGACGGCGGCCAGCATTACGTCGCGCACCACATCACCGCTATGCCCGCCGGTCGTCGCTGCCCAGCTAATCGCCTCGCGGTCGCAGCAGTCCAACGCAAACGTCACGCGCAGCGGCGTACCATCGTCGCACCGGAACTCGAAGCCATCGGAGCACCAGCGGGTGTTGCTGCGGTCCACGGCAACGCGACCGTCATGCCGCCGCTTGTCTTGCCGCACGCCGGGGCGGCGCAGCAGCAACTGATGCTCCCGCATGACCCGATACACGCGCTTGACGTTGATGCACGGCGCACCGGTCTGCTCCCGACTGCGGCGCAGCAACGCCCAGACACGCCGGTAGCCGTAGGTAGGAAGGTGCGCCACATGGGCCTGAATCGCCTCGACCAGCCCGGCATCATTGGTCACGCGGGCACGGCGACCATCGCGCCAGTCGGACGAGCGAACTCGCTTCACCGCCACGGCAGCGCGCGCCACGCCGAGAACTTCGCAGACCGTCTTCATCGGTCGTCCCCCGGCAGCAAGGGCGAGCGCGCAATCAGGTTTTTTGAACGGCCCCATTCCACGGCTTCTTTCAGGATTTCGACCTCCAGCGTCTTCTTCCCGAGTAGCCGTTGCAGTTCCTTGATTTCCTTGATGGCGGCGGCCAGCTCAGATGCCGGCACAACGGTTTCACCTGCCTTCACCGCCGCCAGACTGCCTTCCTGGTATTGCTTGCGCCAGCCGAACACCTGGTTGGCATTGACGCCGTGCCGACGTGCAACGGCCGACACCGACGCTCCCGGCTCCAATGTTTCCTGCACGATGGCGATTTTTTCTTGCGCCGTGCGCCGACGACGGCGCTCCGGCTCGGTCAGAATTTCGATGCTTTCCACGTAATGACTAGGCTTACTGATAGGCACAAGACTATCCCTTATTTTAAGAGAGTCCTCGTGTCCTCAGATACGTGGGGCCGCTCCAGTAGGCCCGATGGTATTATCGCGCCTAGATTGCACTAGTCCTTTTTCAACGGCGGCGCAAGTTCCTTCCGGATATGCTGTGTAGGTATTCGATCTTCGCGAAGCCGCAAAAACCGCTCCGAAAGCTCGCGCTCGCTTGGAATGTCGGGCATCCTCACTCTATTGAGCCACTGTTCCAATTCTTCGACTGACGGGATGCTCGACGACGGAGTCGAAACGGGCAAAGAATGGTGCTTAGAGATGCCGCTGCTGTGTCCTTCGCCTGATGCGGCTAAGTGTTGGTTTTCAATATCGGGACCCGCTGTTGGGGCGTGGGCTTCAGAAATAGAGGTGCTCGCCTGTTTAAACTTCTTTCGCTGCACGTTCTGCTCATAATTATCTATTTTTCTTGATCTATTTGTTCGGCTTATATTCTCATTTTGAGAGATTAGATTGAGAAGGCTTGTCGTGGCGTCAGTCATTGCATTCTGATTTGCCTCTTTGTCTATGGTGGCTTGTTCTTTTAGCTTTGCCATTGTTGATTCTTTGATTCTGTTCATATCTTTAATTTCGAAATTTTTTACTTTTTCGGTGAGGATGACTTCGGGAATGTGTTTATTGAGCGTGGTTGCCAATAGGTATCCAACGGATTCGTCAAATTGTGGTGTAGCGGTTGGTGTGAGTGTTTGTGCTATTTTGCTTAATTCTCGATTACTTGGTATTAATCCGCCTTTGTGGAGTAGCTGTAGTGCTGTCATGTTTTCGTTTTTCTGGTGCGCACGCTTCGCAAGTTTGTAAAAATCGGCGGGCAAGGAAAGGTGGGTGTGTTTGAATGAATAGCCGGATTGATTGAGGGAGAGGCGAAATGCGATTTCTGATGCCGCAATTTCATTATTCTTTGAAAGTTGGACTAATAATGCGGCCAGACGGGATGTGGGTTCGGAGCGCCAAGCTGCACCTGTTATTGCGTGGGATAGCCATTTGAATTTGTCATGAGGCTTTGGGGGCAGGAGAATCGAGATTGCGTCGAGGTGATCGAGCGCCTTTTGTTCGTAAAGAAATTTTACGAGAGAAATATACGCGCCGGCGAGGCTAGTAGCTGCCCCTTGTTCTGTCAATCTTGCGATTTGATTGCCGACTTTCTCGCCATCAGAGTTTTCTAATTTAATTAATTGTGCTGCTCTCTGTGGATCTATGCATGCGACTGAGATCAGTTCGGCGAGTATCCGTGCAGCGTGGCTCGGAGTTGATGCTTTCGGATGCGGCATCGAGGCGCATCCGAGCGTATAATCGATTTGTTCAGTCGTTAGTCCGAGTTTTCGCGCCGTGGAGCGGAGTTCTGCCATAGCGTCGGGGTAAAGCGCGGTCAAAGCCGAAAATAGGCTCGAGTTACAATTCGAATCATCAGACACCAAAAACTGGAAAATTTGATCACGGGTGAGGGCGGAGTGTCGCAGGGCTTGTCCTAATTCCATGATTTCCTCAGGGTTCCAAGCTCGGAGGAGTACTTCCTTTAGATCGGCTACTGCCGAGACTCCGGGCGCAGCGGGTGTCGCCTCCTTGGTTGACGAGGATCCCACGGGGGGCAGCATCGTTTTGTCGAGATTGTGCATCGATATGATGCTGTTTCGTATCGTGTCTTGATAGTGAGGCAGTGAATAATTGAGCGACAGCGTTGCGACGTCTGTTGTTATATATGTCGGGTTTCCAGAGTATACGTTTTTTGCGATTTCCTGCCGATGAACTTGTGTAAGTACGACAGCGACGCGATTTTTAAATAAATCATCGGTTGCAGATAGGGGCTGCGCAATGGAAATCGCGTCTACTCGAAAGCAAGAGTCTCGAGGAAAAAGAATTTCATTTTCATTTGAATGGGTTAGGGCGCCACGAAAAATCGGAGGTGCGCCGATTTCCATATTTATTTTGTATATACACATGGTGTCGGTATGATTGGGATTTGTCAGAATTCCATCGAGGGTTTGCTTTGCATAGTCCGTGGTCTGCGATGCACTCATGTAGAGTGGGAAGTTGGTAACAATATCCCCTATTTTTATTTTCGTTCCCCAGGGGTGAGGGTGATTTCTGGAGTATTCGCAGACGCGAAGGGCATCGCCGTGTGTTGTGGGTAACTTTTGAAGCGCACTATCCATCGATGCGATGAATTTTGCTTCTTCCGAGTTAAGGGGAATTCCTTGTGATAAGGTTTGGTTGATCTCGTAATTTATACTTTGCTCAATGGTCGGCGTGTTGTCACTATATTGTCTATCGTTGAGCTCCGGTTCGGTGTCAACGGCGGACCAAGTTCGGAGCGCAGCACGCTCATTTTCTTCGAGTCGGGCAATTGATCGCTCATAATTTGATGCATCCATCCAGACATGAGTCATGGCTGTTTGTTCAGTTGGAAACAGATAGCGCTCCGCAGCGGTACTCCCAAGATTGACTACGCTATGTGTACGCGGTGTTCCGCCGTGTGAGGTGCTGGATCGACGCGATTCGGCCGCAGGGATGTCCGTATGACGTGTTTGTTGAGAGCTAATGGGTAGCATTGGCGCCTCCTTCGCGCTTCGGTTGATGAGAGTTCCCATACGGACGTTATGCATTTGGGGCTGACGGCGCTATCGAAAAACGTTCGTGAGCTTTGGCGCGGACCCCAGCACGAACTTTTCACATCCGACGTGCTGGGCATCCGATCATGCGGCACATGCACCGGCCGGGCGAGGAAAAGCGTTCGGTCGTGATTCTGCGGCCGGAAGACTGGGAGGAATGGCTCATGACGTCGAACGTCGAGGCTGCGCGCGCGATGCTGCGGCTCTATCCATCTGAAGATATGGTTGCCGAGCCTAAATAGCGCGGCGGTCCAAGAGGACGCTTACGATTGATCCGTTTTCACAATCCTAAATCGAGTTGCGGCGGACTTTGCTGCCGACGCTGTTGGCGCAGCCGATGGTGAATTGGATTGAGATGACGAAGACTGCGGTGCTGCCGGTACAGCCGGAGATTGGGACGTGCCCGCGAACTTCGGCAGCGGGGTGCCGATTTGTTGGTTCGAAAGCAGGGCAGGGATATTCTGGGCGGCAGTCAAATTGACATTCGCTTCGACCTGGTCAATTGATTGACTGGGTTCGTAGTCGGCTTTGATGCGCGCGGAGTGGTGGTGACCTTCCCCCTCCAAAGTATCCCACTGTAAAGTTAGTGGCGAGGCCGCAGGAGAAACCTTGTCATGAAGAAATCG
>NZ_CABVPR010000049.1 GCF_902499135.1 Burkholderia dolosa | reverse complement strand
ATGTCTCCCGTTCCGTTGACGTCAACATGCTACGTGAACATAGATCAGTTAACAACGGAACGGGACACTAGCTCCGTATTAACGGAGGACGCTGCGCTCGTGTCGAGACTTGGTCATGCCGGCATGCCGTTACCTTTCGTGTCGTCAGTTGGACGGACGTCGTCCCCGATAGCCAGGTGCCTCGACCGGGGGCCTGTCAGGAATTTCGCGTTTAAGGCATAACATGCTCTCAAGGAGCGTTTATGCCTCGCAAACCGAAAGCCCAGCCGGTGGACCTGCCGGCGATACCGGCCGAACTGCTTGAGCAGTTTGGCAACGGACCGATGACAGCAGAAGCGATCAATGCCGCGACGCTGGTCCTCTCTCCTTCATGATCTCGCAGCGGCGCGGGTACGCTATTTCCGAATGCGACGCACGACTCGTTGAACGTCTGGGCGATCGCCAGAGCTGCCCGAAGGATGCTTTCCGGAGTCCCAGACAAAACCAAAAATCCCCGAAAGGCCGCCAAGCCAGCGGAACGATGAAGTACCTCGCCAGTGAACTGCCGCTGGTCACTTCCTCAGCTTGACGTTCGCCGCCCGCATTAGCGCAATCACTGGACACGATCAGCACACGAACGGACACCATTAGCAGTATCTAAGAACTTCAACGTCGACAGTGCCGCGTCGTTCGTCGTCGCTCACCTCCACCGCTTTGCGGTCGCGAACCATTGACGTCGGTCAACGCCCGTTTCCGACAAGCGGCAATGATGAAGACTCATCCCGGTGACGCAAGCGCGTCGCTTACAGCAGCGAGGTCGGCATGTACACGAACATCATGGTTGCCGTAGACGGCAGTCCTTCATCGAATCGGGCACTCGACGAGGGTTTGAAGATGGCGCAGTTATGCGGCGCCCGCCTGTTCGCCGTGTTCGTCGTCGACAAATCGATCCTGTTCGCATATGGCGGCCACATGGAGCCCGAAGCGCTGCTCGATGAAATCCGGCGTCACGGCGCGGCGCTTCTGCGAAGCGCCCGACGCACCATTTCGCACGCGGCGGTGAACGGCGACACGGAACTCGTCGAGACCGAAATCGGCGAGGAACTCGTCGAACGCCTGCGCCGCTATGTTGTCGATCGCTCGATCGATCTCGCCGTGATCGGCACTCACGGAAGACGCGGCGTCCGGCGGCTGCTGCTCGGCAGCGTCGCCGAGCGTTTCCTGCGCGAGTCGACCTGCCCGGTTCTCCTCGTGCGCAGCGACGATGCTGGTCTTCGCGCGGCTGCGGCGGCGTAGCGCCGGCGGGCGACGCGACAGGCGACAGGCCGGAAAGCGATCCCGGCTCACGTGTCGATGAGGTGACCATCATGCAGATATCTTTCCCTGCGGAGCTGCCGGCGTACTGCGGCCTCAATCCGTCCCTCCGCTTTCCGGCGCTGGTGAATGGCACGCGCGTGCGGTGCACGATCACCGCGGAAGCGCTGGAGGACCACTTTCATGCGGCGTCCTCGCGAGAACAGGATCTCGTCAACGCCTTTTGCCGCCACCGCCCGGCGATCGAGCGCGCGGCGCGCTGTCTGCTCGAGGAGGTCGGCGGGCGGCCGGTCCTGCTGCACAGCGGATACTTCCGCTTCTGCACGTGATAGCGGGCGGCCGTTGATGCGTATCAACGCCGCGCCGCGACGTACGAATACGCTGAATGCGGCAGGATCGTTCGGCCGTCCGGCGGTACACGCTGCCGTGCCGCTTCGATCCGCATCACGGCTCTGCGCAGGCGGGACGGCAGCGTAGAGCGCACGTCAACCGTTCGAGGAGTGCACATCATGAGCCAAGTCACGCGTTACGATCCATTTTCGATCGAGCCCGTTTCCGACCTGTTCCAGGGATTGTTCCGGCCGCTGCGCGGGATGGCGATCGCAAACGAGCCCGACCTTGCGTCGATGAAGATCGATGTCACCGAGAGCGACGGCGCGTATAACGTGAACGCCGAACTGCCCGGCGTCGCGAAGGACGACATCGATATCCAGATCGCCGGTCGGACCGTGTCGATCAATGCGAAAGTCGAGCGCGCCAACGAGCAGAAGGATGGCGAGCGTGTGATCCGGCGTGAGCGGTACAGCGGCGCGGTCAGCCGCTCGTTCTCGTTCGCGCGAGAGATCGACGATGCCGGCGCGACGGCGACGTACCAGGACGGCATCCTGTCGCTGACGCTGCCGAAGAAGGTGCCGATCGGGCAGACCAAGGTGGCGATTCGTTGACAGGCTGACTGCCGGCGGCGATCCATGTGTCGCCGCCCGAAACGGCACGCGCGCGCTCGCGCGCCGTTTCAGGCTGGAGCGCACCGCGCCGCGTCGCTCACGCATCCGGGATGGTGGCGTTGGCCCGATAGCCGACGGTTTGCGCGAGGATCGGCAGTTCGTCCTCGTTTAGCCGGAGCGCATCGGCAAGCGCGCGGTGATTGATCCAGCCACGTACGACCGTTCCGAGTCCGACCGCTGCGCAGTACAGCGACACATTTTGGGCGATCGCGCCCGCCGCGATGGCGGAGAACACGTCGCGCTGCTGCGGCGGCATTTCGAGTGTTACGGCAGTGCGCACGACGTAGACGAGGTCCACCGGCGCACTGCCGACGAAGTCCTGATAGCCGGTCAGATTTCGCGCATCGGCGGCGTGCTTGAGCACGAGCCGATGCGTGGGCGCGTCATATCGATAAACGCCGCACGACAGCGCGACATGGATATCGATTTCATTGAATGCATGCGCAGACGGCGCCGTACGGCCGCCGCTCGCCGGCCGATTCACGCCGTCCGCGGCCCACAGCATCGTCGCGAGCATATCGAGCGGCAGCGGCGTGGCGGCGAATTCGCGCGAACTCATCCGTGCCGACAGGGCGGCGAGCAACGAGATGCGTGCGTCGAGACTCGGAGCGGGCAGGTCGATGCTCGCCGGCGACTCGCCGATTGGCGGCCGCGGCTGCGCCGCAGGCGCAGCCGAATATTTCAGCAGTTGTCGCTGGTTCATCTGGATCTCCTTGAGGTCGCGCCGTGCATGCGTCGAACGTCGCGTATCGACGGACCCACGATAAGGCGCTCGACGCACGGGCGCTTGACCTTCGTCAAGCGATACGTCGAGGCATGGACGCGTGCCGCGCGAAGCTGCCGTTGACCTGCATCAGCGAACCGGCGCCGCACGTGTGCAAATCTGGCTGCGTGCGGCCCACGGGCGGGCCGTCGTCACTGGAGTGCAGACGATGAAAACCGACAAGCAGTTGAAGCAGGAAGTTCAGGAGGAGTTGGAGTCGGATCCGGCGATCGACTCGACGCGCATCGGTGTCGAAGTGTCCGACCGGATCGTGACGCTTTCGGGCCATCCGCCCAGCTATGCGGAGAAGCTGGCGATCGAGCGTGCGGCGAATCGTGTGGCCGGCGTCAGGGCGGTCGTGGTCGACATGACCGTGCATCTGCCCAACGACGACGTGCGCACCGACGAGGACATCGCGCATGCCGTGCGCTCGGTCCTGCACTGGACGGTCGGCCTGCACGAAGATGCGGTCAAGGTGCAGGTCGAACACGGCTGGATCACGTTGTCCGGCAAGGTCGATTGGGCATACCAGAGCCATCTTGCCGTCCGCGCGATTTCGCAGATGCGCAGCGTGACGGGCGTGACGAATCACATCAGCGTGCAAGGCGCGGTCGGATCGGCGGACATCGGCGCGAACATCCGTCGCGCGATCATGCGGCACGCGGAGCGTGAAGCGAAGCACATCGGCATCGACGTGCGTGACGGCACGGTGCGGCTGTCGGGCAAGGTCGGGTCGTTCTCCGAGCGCAAGGCAGTGCGCGGCGCCGCCTGGTCGGCGCGCGGCGTGCGGGCAGTCGTCGACGATCTGGTCGTCGAGTGAGCGGTGAACCGCGGCGGACGTCGATGTCCGTGCAACCGAAGGAGGTCGATCAAATGGCGCTTTCAGGCGAGCTTCACGACGCCGACTGGACGGTGGCGGTCGAAACCGTCGCGGCAGAAGCGGGCGGCTATCGTTGCCGCGTACATGTGACGCTTACGGCGCCGAACGGCGCGTGCGAGCGCACGTTCGCGCACAGCAGGACGCATGCGACCGAGCACGAGGCCGCGCTCGAAGGGCTCCGTGCCGGCATGACGTGGATCGAAATGAAGAGATCGGACACGTTCACGATCTGAACTGCCGCGTGACAGGCGCGGATCGCATCGAAGGCGACGCGGTGCCGTCGCACGATGCGGCCCGCGCCAATCCGTACGCATCGCGGCTTTGACGCGCTCACCGGTCCGCTCGATCGCGCGCATGGCGCGCGGCTTCTTGCGGCATCGGACGACCGACCGGGCGTCCGGGCGGGCTTTTCCGCTGCACGTGATGGGCGACGGCATCGGTCACGGTCGGAAAGAAGCTGGCCGGCCCGAAAGCGTCGAACAGTCCGTACGCGCGCAGCCGGTCCTTCACCGGCCCCTTCATCTCCGCAAAATTCAGTGCGATCCCGCGTTCGGCGAGTTCGTTGCGAAGCGCTACGAGGCGATCGGCGGCGCTCACGTCGATATCGGTGACGGGTTCCGCCGCAACGACGACGCGTACGACGGGCCGCGCCGCCTGCGCGAGCGCGGCGTGCAGATGCTCGCAGAAGATTTCGACGTTCGCATAGAAGAGCGGCGCGTCCCAGCGAAACAGCACGAGCCCCGGCGTCTGCACCGCGTCCGGATGCCGCGCGATGTCGTGATAGCCGCGCACGCCGGCCAGCCGGCCGAGCACGGCATCGTACGGATGCCACGCCCGCCACACGAACGACAGCAGCGACAGCGCGCTCGCAAGCAGGATGCCGGGCACGACGCCGATGCCGACGACGCCCGCGAAGCACAGCACCGAGATCAGGCATTCGCTGCGCCGCATCCGGTACAGTCGCACGACGCTGCGCACTTCGGCGATGCCGAAGGCGGCGTACATCACGACCGCGGCCAGCGCCGCGCGCGGAACGAGCGTCAGCAGCATCGGCGCGGCCACGAGCAGTAACGCGATGCATGCGGCCGCGACCAGATTCGTGAGCTGGCTCTGCGCGCCTGCCGCGATCGCGACAGGCGTGCGCGACGCGCTGCTGCTGACCGCACAGCCCTGCATCGCGCCGGCCAGCAGGTTTGCCGTGCCGAGCGCAACGAGTTCCTGGTTGCGATCGGGTGTGTCTCCCGCACGTGTGGAAAGCGCACGCGACAGCATGCTGATGTCGGCGAACGACACGAGCGCGACGGCCACTGCACCGGACGCGAGCGCAGTCAGGTCGGCGAGCGACACGCGCGGCAGATGCGGTGCGGGCGCACCGGCCGGCAACGCGCCGACGGTTGCGATGCCCTGCAACGGCAACAGCTGCGCGAGCGCGGTCGCAGCGACGACGGCGATCAGCACGCCGGGCCAACGCGGGACCGTTCGCTTCATCAGCGCGATGCCGGCAAGCACGCTCACGCCGAGCAGGGCGGCGTGAGCCGAGAACCGGTGCCCGGCGAGCGCTTGCAGGATCTGCGGAATGCTCGAGAACACGTCGGTGCCGTAGACGGACATCCCGAACAGCTCGGGCACCCGGCCGATCGCGAGCGCAATCGCGATGCCGTTCAGGTAGCCGTATTGAATCGGACGCGACAGCAGGTCGGTGACGAAGCCGAGCCGCAGCGCGCCGAGCAGGATGCAAATCGCTCCGGACGACAGCGCGAGCGCGCCGGCGAGCGTGACGGCACGTTGCGGATCGTGACCCGCAAGCGGCGCGATGGCGCCGGCGATCAGCGCGGCGAGCGCGGAATCGGGACCGAGCACGAGGATCCGGCTCGGCCCGAACAGCGCATACGCGAGCAGCGCGGCGATCGATGCATAGAGCCCGGTGACGGCCGGCAGTCCGGCCGCCTCTGCGTAGCTCATTCCGACCGGAACCAGTACGGCCGACAGCGCGATGCCCGCATACAGGTCGCGTGCGAGCCACGCGCGCCGGTACTGTGCGATGAGCGCAATGCCGGGGAGCAGGCGTGCGACGCGGGCGGAAAGGGGCCGGCTCATCGTGGTTTCATCCGGCATCGGCGCAGACGCGATCGTATCGGCACGTGCCGTTGTGCCGAGAAGTGGCGCGACGTGACGGGCAACGACGGAGCCACGAAACGGCCAGCCCCGGCGATCCATTGCATCAGCCGGCGATGCAAGCGCCGCCGCACGGCATGCGCGGTCGATAGCATCGCGCAGCGGCACCCAGCGTCACGCCGCATCGAGCGCCGAAAGCTGCAGTGCCCGTGCGAAGCGGGCGAGCGTCGCGATCGAGCCGGTCACGCTTTCGTAGCGCTCGCGCCCGATCTGACCGTCGAGTATCACGAGCATGCCGGCTTCCCGGGCAAGTGCGACGAGCGCCTGCGTGTCGAGGGCGGCGGCGCCGGGTTCGCTCGCGCGACGGGCGGCGCCGGTGTCCGATCCCGAACGAGGGGTGGCAGCGTATGACATGGCGTGTCTCCTGACGGCTGCGGCCGGTCTGCGATGCAGCCGGCGTCTACGGTTTCAGTATCGTCGCCGCGTCCGGACGATTCAATCAGCGAGTCCCGAAGCTGCGGTAGGAATCGCGCAAACGGCGTCGGCGGATTCCTACAGGGCGCGCGGCTTCGATGAGGGGCGCCGGCGTATCGTCCGCTGCGCACGGCGCTGCGCATACCAGCATCCGATCGCGCGCCAGATGTCGGCTGCGGACTCGCAATAGGTGAACAGCGCGAGGTCGCGCCGGTCGATCATCCCTTCGTCGGCGAGGAACGCGAAGTCGACCGCCCGACGCCAATACGCCTCGCCGACGAGGATCACCGGCAGCGGCGCGATCTTTCGCGTCTGCAGCAGCGTGAGTACCTCGAACAGCTCGTCGAACGTCCCGTATCCGCCGGGAAAGAAGACGGCGGCTTTCGCGCGCTCGAGCAGGTGCAGCTTGCGGATCGCGAAGTAATGAAACCGGAAGCAGAGCTTCGGTGTGATGTACGGATTGGGCGCCTGCTCGCGCGGCAGCTCGATATTGAAGCCGATGCTCGGCGCGCCGCGCTCGTATGCGCCGCGGTTCGCCGCTTCCATGATGCCGGGCCCGCCGCCGGTGACGACTGCGAGCCGCGCGTCGCGCGTGTGCCGGTCCGCATGCGCGACGATGCGTCCGAACTCGCGCGCGACGCGGTAATACGCGCTTTGCTCGACGAGCCGGCGGGCGGCTGCGACCGCACGGCGTCGCGCCGCATCGTGCGGCCGTTGCGCAAGCAAGCGGTTCGCATCGCCCAGCCGTGCATTCGCGATCGCCGGCGCGACGATGCGCGTACTGCCGTAGATCACGACCGCATGACAGATGCCCGCGTTCTGCAGCCGTTCTTCCGCCTTCCAGTAGTCGAGCTGCAGCCTGATGCCGCGCATGCTCGAACGCTGCAGAAGGAACGCGTCGTCGTCGGCAGGCGCGCAGCGGCGGCGCGTAGTCGCTGCGCGCCGCGCAGCGCACGCACGATGCGCGCCGGTGCCGTTGCCGGCGGCGTCGCCCGAACGCGCGTGCGCCCGTTCGACGCGGGCCGGTGCGACCGTTGCGTCGGCTGCGCTGCGCAGCTCGGCGCCGCCCGGACCGTCGACGGCCCGCGCGCGCTTCGCTATGGTCGGCATGAGTGGACGATGTGCCCCGATCACTGACTCAGCACCCATTGCACGAGCCGATGCGCATCGTCGGCGGACAGCGGGCCGCCGCGCTCGACGGCGGCCGGCATCGGTGTGTCTCCCCAGTGTGCCGGGCCGCCGACGCGCAGCTTGCGCTCGAGTTCGTCGGCAGCGCTCGGCACGCCGCGGTATCGCTGCGCAATCTGATGAAACGACGGGCCGAGGAACGGCATGTCGGACGTGTGACAGAACATGCAGTGCTGCGCGTCGACGAGCTCCGTCGGCTCGGGCACCGTCGCCTGTGCGGAGGCGATGCCGGCAGCGGCGATCGTGCAGAAGGGGAGGAAACGGACGACTTTCATGTTTTTCTTCCTTGTTCGGGCGACGGCGGCGAACCCGTCGCCGCGTGCGCTCACGAAATCACGTCGTCGAGCGGGCGACGGGGCGAATGCGCGGTATGCGGCCCGCGTCCGACGCGCAGCAGCAGCTGGGGCTCGCCGCGAAGGCCGAGCATGTGGCACAGATGTGCGCGCAGTCCGGGCGTTTCGATCGGCTGATTCAGGTAGGACGCGGTGTAGCCGGCACGCGTCGCGACGAGCAGGATCCGCTCCAGCGCCTGCCCTGTCGCGAGCCACGCATCGCGGTGGTCGCGTACGGTCGAAAGGCAGACGATCAACGGCGATGCGCCGACGAGCTGGTGATGCAGCGCGGCCAGCCCGTTGCCGAGATCGAACGTGCGTACCGCCATCGTGACGATCGGCGCGGCGAAATCCAGCAGCACCGGCACGCCTGCCGCGAATGCCGGCATCCCGTCGACGCGCCGGCGCGGATCGATCCAGCTCGCGAGCTCGCGCCGGAAGCGCGGGTCCGCGAACTGCTGTCGGTCGGCCTCCGCGACCAGCTCGGCGACCCGAGCGCGATGCGCGATCGAATCGACGCACACCACATCGACGCCTTCGGCGACGCCCGCCGCGATCAGCTCGCGCTGCAGCTCGCCGGGCACCGCGGTCGATTCGAACGGCGCACGCGTCGTCACGCGCTTCGGAATCGCATCGAACAGCGTGCCGAGAAACGGGTCAGAATAGCCGTCGTTGCAGATGCGCACGAGCGCAAGCAGATCGGGATCGATATCGGAAGGAAACGTGCTGATCGTGTGCGCGAGTCCCGCGTGATCGAGCGCGACGCGCAGGTTCAGCAATGCTGCGCCGCAACTGATGATCAGCTCGCGGTCGAACGGATCGACCACCGGCAACGCGCGCACACGGTCCGCGCAGACGGCGATCGTATTGCCGTCGACGATGAACCGCCACGGCTGCGAGTTATGGCTGGACGGCGCCAGCACCGCGTAACGCAGCAGCGACTTCAACTGCTCGTCGGGATGGGCGCTTGCGGCAAGCGGGGTAGCGGACATCATGCGGACATCTCCTGGTAGCCGGCCGGCGGCATGCGATTTCATCGTGTCAGCAACCGCGCGGCGGCCGTTGACTCACGTCAAGCACGGGCGACAGGGCGGCATGCACGCCGCGCACCGGCGGCTACGCTTGGAGAACGAAACGCGAACGATCGCACCCGGAGGCCGGCATGCTTGCGATGACGTTTGACGGCACGACGCCGACCCTGCGCGCGACGCAGGTTCCCGACCCGCAGCCCGCGCCGGGCCAGCTGTCGATCGACGTGCTCGCATGCGGCGTATGCCGGACCGATCTTCACGTGATCGACGGCGATCTCGCGTACCCGAAGTTGCCGCTGATTCCGGGGCACGAAATCGTCGGCACCGTGCGAACGCTCGGAGCAGGCGTGACCGGCTTCTCCATCGGCGACCGGGTGGGCGTGCCATGGCTCGGATCGACGTGCGGTCGTTGCGCGTATTGCGCATCGGGCCGCGAGAATCTGTGCGACCGCCCGGCATTCACCGGCTATACGATCGATGGCGGCTATGCGGAACGGGTCGTCGCCGACCATCGGTATTGCGTGCCGCTGCCGCCGCGCTATTCGGCGCTGGAAGCCGCGCCGCTGCTGTGTGCGGGACTGATCGGCCATCGCACGTTGCGAATGGCAGGCGATGCGCGGCGAATCGGCATTTACGGCTTCGGCGCGGCCGCGCATCTCGTTGCACAGGTCGCGCATCTCGAAGGCCGCAAGGTGTTCGCGCTGACGAAGCCGGGCGATACGGCGGCTCAGCAGCTTGCGCGCTCGTTGGGCGCGACGTGGGCCGGCGGCAGCAACGAGACGCCGCCGGAGCCGCTCGATGCGGCGCTGATTTTTGCGCCGGTCGGCGCGCTGGTGCCGGCGGCGCTGCGTGCGGTCGAAAAAGGCGGGATCGTCGTGTGCGGCGGGATCCACATGACGGACATTCCGGCTTTCCCGTACGCGTGGCTGTGGGGCGAGCGCCGCATCGCGTCGGTCGCGAACCTGACGCGCGCGGATGCCCGCGAGTTCATGCGGATCGCCGATGCGATGCCGCTGAAGGTCGAAGCCGTGCGCTATGCGCTGACCGATGCGAACCGCGCGCTCGACGATCTGCGCATGGGGCGCGTGTCGGGAGCGGCGGTGCTGAGCGTGCGCGCTTGACGTCCGGCACGCACGCGCGGACTCGCGTCAGATGCGGCGGAGTCCATCCGGGTCGACGATGCTGATCTGCTTGCCGTGCGCCGCGACCAGCCCGTTGCGCTGAAACTTCGACAGCATGCGGCTGACCGTCTCGAGCTTCATCCCGAGGTATTCGCCGATTTCGTCGCGCGTCATCCGCAGCACGAACTCGGCGGCGGAGTAGCCGCGCGCCTTGAAGCGCGCGGAGAAATTCAGCAGAAACGCGGCCACGCGCTGTTCGGCGCTCATCGTGCCGAGCAGCAGCATCAGCGCGGATTCGCGGACGATCTCGCCGCTCATCAGCTGATACACGTGATGCTGCAGCGTGCGCACTTCGCGGCACATCTGCTCGAGCTGCCCGAACGGAATGATGCAGACCGTGCTGTCTTCGAGCGCGATCGCGTCGCCGTTGTGCCGTCCGGTGTGAACGCCATCCAGTCCCAGCGATTCCCCGACGATCTGAAAGCCGGTGATCTGCTCGTCGCCGTCGCGATGCATCATGACGGTCTTGAACGATCCCGTTCTCACTGCGTAGATGCTGTTGAACGTATCGCCGGCGCGGTAGAGCGTTTCACCGCGCTTGATGTGCCGGGTCGTGCAGATCATCGCGTCGACGCGCGCGAAGTCCTCAGTCGAAAGATTCGTCGGCAGGCACACCGTGCGCAATGCGCACGACGAACAGCGGGACGCCGCACGCTTGGGCTGGTCCGTCCGCTCGACCGGATGCAACGGGATGAACGGACGCGACGGGATGGTTGGCGAAACATCGGCATGGCTCTGCATGATCGGCTCCAATTCACAGGGCGGCGCATCGCTTTAGCGCAGGATCGCGCGGGCCGCCGTACCGGCGGCCTGGACATCTGCCGCCTTCCTTGACAGGGAACCACGCCGGGCGGGTCGGGAGGCCGATATGCCGGTCTCGACCGTGATGCAGCCTTTGCTCCGCGTGGCACACGTACTTGTTTTTCTTGATACGGAGTATGGATGCCGGATGGCGTGAAGAAAATCAGCGGGAATTGAAGATGCGGTAGGGGACGCGGAAGTGCTGTAGGACGTTTCCTACAGCGATGCGGCAACGTGTCGCGACCGGCGCGGCGTGCGGTAGCGCGATATCTGCGCAGTCCGCGCAGTCCGCGCCAACGGGCCGGCGATGGATGCGACCGCGGTCTCGTTGACGTCGCTCAACGGCCGCACCGTCGCGTCGAACTATCTTCGACGATGCGGGCACGGCTTCGCTGCACCGGATGCCGGCAGCTACGCTGCGTTTGTCATACGATCGGCTTCGGCCGCGGGAGGGAACGGAAAATGGACGAAGGACGCGTGACGGTCGATGTGATTCAGGTCGAGCGATTTCGTTTTCGGGTCGAATTTCCGGAAACCGGAGCACTGCCGATCGTCACCGACGAACAGCAGCCGCTCGGCGACGGCGGCGCACCGAATCCCGTTCGGCTGCTCGGTGCGGCGGTGGCCAACTGCCTCGCGGCGAGTTTTCTGTATTCGCTGCAGAAATATCGGAACGATCCGCATCCCGTCACCGCGCACATCGAGATCGGGCTGATCCGCAATGCGGCGGACCGGCTGCGGGTGGGCAGCATGCGCGTCGAGCTGCGGGCCGGGAAGAAGTGGGCCGAACTGTCGCACGCGGCTCGTGCGCTCGACCAGTTCGAGGCCTTTTGCACCGTGACCGAAAGCGTCCGCCACGGCATTCCGGTGACGGTGAGCGTTACGGATATCGCCGGCCTGCCGTTCGACGGTGCATGATGGGTGCGATCGCCATGCGCGTGCCGTTCGTTCGCGATCCTTTCGCGGCCGCGCGTACACCGCTAGACGGCGGCCCGTGCGGCTCGCGCCGTCAGAGATCGTCCGGATCGTCGAACAGCTTGTGGCGCATCGCGTAGCGCACGAGCGCCGTGTCGTTCGGCATCTGCATTTTTTCGAGTATCCGCGTTTTGTACGTGCTGACGGTCTTCACGCTCACACACAGCGCCTGAGCGATTTCCGAGATCGACTGCCCGCTCGTCACGCGCCGGAACACGTCGAACTCGCGATCGGACAGGCGCTGATGCGGCATCAGATCGGTCGGCTCGTTCAGACTCTGCGCGAACTGCTCGGCCATCGCGAGACTCACATAGACGCCGCCCGCGGCGATCTTGGTCAGCGCCGCGACCAGTTCCGCACTCGCGCTTTCCTTGGTCATGTATCCGGATGCGCCCGCCCGGAACGCGCGAACCGCGTACTGCTGTTCCGCATGCATCGTCAGCACGAGGATATGCAGTGCCGGCTTCTCGTCCTTGATCTGCTTGATCAGCTCGACACCGTTTCGGCCGGGCATCGACAGGTCGAGCACCAGCACGTCGGCGTCCGTGTCGCGCACGAGCGCGATCGTGGACGCACTGTCGCGCGCTTCGCCGGCTACGTCGAAGCCACGTGCGTTCTGCAGGATGTGCCGCAGGCCGTCCCGGACGAGGGCGTGGTCGTCGGCGATGAGTACCTTGGTCATGACAGCACGTCTCCTTGGCAGATCGCATGAAGCGGTAGCGTGACGGTAATCGTGAAGCCCTCACCAGGCCGGTTGTCGATCGTCACCGTGCCGTCGAGCATGTGCGCGCGCTCTCGGATGCC
Source organism: Burkholderia dolosa (assembly GCF_902499135.1). Taxonomy (GTDB): domain Bacteria; phylum Pseudomonadota; class Gammaproteobacteria; order Burkholderiales; family Burkholderiaceae; genus Burkholderia; species Burkholderia dolosa. The sequence goes on along the minus strand of NZ_CABVPR010000049.1, from coordinate 30,551 downwards.
GATCAGCCCGAATGACGGGCGATCGGGCGCGTCGTGCGTGTCCTGCGGCACGCCGTGCCCGTTGTCGGCGATGCGCAGCGTGCAATAGCCGTCGTCGAGCTTCAGCACGAGCTTCACGTGCGTCGCGTCCGCATGTCTGGCGACATTGTTCAGCGCCTCCTGAACGATTCGGAACAGCGTGGTGGCGCCTGCATTGGTGAAAACCGTATCCACGGGTGCGATGTCCTTGTCGACCGTGATCCGGTAGCGGTGCGTGAAATCGTTCGCGAGCCACTCGATCGCCGGCACGAGGCCGAGGTCGTCGAGCATCACGGGCCGCAGGTCGGCTGCGATGCGCCGCACCGACGCGACGGTCGAATCGATCAGCCGGTGCATGCCGCCGAGCTGCTCGCGTACGCCGCTGTTCGGTGCGACGACGCCCGACAGCCCGAGTTCGACGGCCGAAAGATCCATCTTGAGCGCGGTGAGTTGCTGCCCGAGATCGTCATGCAGTTCGCGGGCGATCCGGGTTTTCTCCTCCTCGCGCACGTTCTGCAGGTTGGCGGACAGCTCGCGCAATTCCTCGCGCGACTGCTTCAGCGCATTGTCGGCCCGGACCCGCTCGGTGACGTCGCGCAACATGACCGTATACAGCTTCGCGGTGCCATCGCGAATCTGCGATATCGACGCTTCGATCGGAAATTCGGTGCCGTCGCCGCGCAGGCCGAACAGCACGCGCTGCCGCCCCATCTGTCGGTCGGACACGCCGGTCACGCCGAATTGCTCGACGTGCTTCGCATGCGCGGCGCGAAAGCGTTCCGGAATGAAGCGCGACAGCGGCGCGCCGATCGCTTCCATCGCCGACACGCCGAACACGCGTTCGGCCGCCGGGTTGAAGATCACGATGGTCTGACTTTCATCCACCGTAATGATGGCTTCCATCGACGAGCGGATGATTCCCATCATCCGGGCTTCGGTCGGCTGACCGTCCGCCGACGGGGCCGCGACGGGCGTGCGCATCGCGGCCTGCCGCACCAGCGCCGCCAACGCGCATGACAGCGCGATGCCGGTCAGCAGAGCGGCAATTGCCGATGTCGGCACGTCGGGGCGCAGCGCGCGATAGCGCAGCGACAGCGCGGTGCCGCCGAAGATCAGCGAATCGGTCCGCTCGAACGTTTCTTCCGACACGGCGGAGTCCGCGCCGCCGAACCCGCCCGCATAGACCGGCGCCGCGGGACGGTTGGCCGCGATCTCGACGTGCAGCCGGTCGAGAATCGCCGGATCGACGAGGCGGTCGGGATCGAGGGCAGCGTACACGTACGCGGTCGCGATTTTTTGCGACGGTGCTCGCGATACATTGTTTTCAGCGGCCGCTTCAATGGGCAAATAGAGCACGAGTCCCGAGCGGGCGCCGGTCACATCGGTGCTGTCCGGCATTGCGCTGGCCGCCAGCGCGACCTTGCCGGTGTCGGTTGCCCGCTGCAGCGCGCTGCGCGTCGCCTGATCGTCGGCGATCGCATTCGCGCGGATTGCGCCTAAACGGCGGACCGGCGACTGGAGGCCGTCCAGATCGAGACTCGCGACATATTCGCGCCACGCATCTGCGGACGGCTCCGCAGTCGATGCGGAAGCGAAGCCGCGCGCGCCGCGCACTATCGCCGCGGCATTGAGGAGGCTGCGCCGTGCGCTGGCCGTCGCGAGCGTGGCGCGTTGCGCGAATTGCGCGCGCGCGTCCGCCTGCGTGTCGTTTCGCAGGAGTCGGGCGGCGGCGAACGACGCGCAGAGCCCGAGCGCCAGCGTCGCGAGCGCCGCGACGGCCGCGCGTCGTGCAGACCGCGCCTGGCCGGAAGCCGGTGCGGCCTTCGAAGAGGGCGCATTGACTGTCATTGCCGTTCATCCTGACGGACATCCCAGCGGCGCGCCGATGGCGGGCCGAATGCGAGGCGTGAGGGGCGACGCTGATCGGAAGCTGCGATCTCGTGCGCGATTGTGCGCCGCTTTGCCGGTTTTCGCCAATCGGGACCGACGCCTACCCGCCGGCGGTCCGTCGCCGCACGTGCACGCTTGACCGACGTCAACGCGGCCAGCCGGCCCGGGTCCAGACTGGTTTCGCGACGGATCAACGCAATGCAAACGGGAGGCGCGATGTACGAACGAATCTTTGCAGCGCTCGACGACAGCCGCGGCGCGCGACTGGCGCTCGACGAGGCCATTTCACTGGCGCGTGCGTCAGGCGGTACGGTGATCGCCGTTTGCGTCGTGTCCGACTGGCCGCGGCTGACGAGCGTCGACAGCGGCTACATCGAGCAGCGCGACCCGGCCGGACTCGACGCGGACAAGGCCGCTATCGCGATCGCCGATGCGCAAGCCGCATTCGCGCTGTCCGGCGTGCGCGGCTCCGCGCAGACGATCGACGCGTGCGGCGAGGACACGTCGGTCGTCCTTGCGCGAGCGGCGGCCGAATGCGATGCGGACCTGATCGTGATGGGCACGCACGGTCGCCGTGGCGTGCGAAGGGCGCTGCTCGGCAGCGTGACCGAATCGCTGCTGCGTGACGCCGACCGGCCGGTGCTGGTCGTGCGCGACGGTCCGGACGCCTGTGCGGGCGGATTGTGAAAAAAGCATGGGGCGCCCGTAAGCGGCGCCCCGCGGCCGGCTGTCCGGCGAGACCGCTTCAGTGCGACAGCAGAACCGGCACCGTCATGGACTCGAGGATCGTGCGCGTCGCCCCGCCGAGCACGCGCTCGTGCATGCGCGCGTGGCTGTACAGGCCCATCACGAGAAGATCCGCGTGCAGGTCGGTGATCCGGTTCAGTAGCGTCACGCCGACGCCGGCAGCTGGATCGTGCGGCGTCGACGAGAACGCGGCGCGGATGCCGTGACGCTCGAGATACGCGGCGACATCGACGCCGGCGGGCGTCCTGTCGGGGTCGGGGTGCCCGTGAACGATCGTCTCGACATTCACGAACCGTGCACGCGCGAGCAGCGGCAGTGCGTCGCTCATCGCGCGTGCGGCTTCGCGTCCGCCGTCCCATGCGATCAGCACGTTTTCGCCGAATGTACGCAGGTCGCCGGCATACGGCACGACGATCGCCGGGCGTCCGCTGCCCATCACGACGTCCTCGACGAAATGGCGCGCAACGTGCGTCATGCGATCGTTGGGGTCCTCCTGGCCGAGCAGCAGCAGGTCGGCGTGACGCGCATGCTGGAGCGCCGCGTCGATCGCCACGCCGGACGGTGCCTGCCATTCGACCGTGCGTCCGGCCCGTTCCGCAGCCGCCAGGAATTTTTCCTCCGCCTCCTTGCGCCGCTGGTCGCACAGGCGCTCGTACACGGCGAGCTTCAGCGGCTCGTCCGGGCGACGCAGCGGCTCCAGCAGATCCTGGCAGACGACATAGAGGCCGATCAGGTGCGCGTTCCAGCGTCCCGCGAGATCGAGTGCGAGCGCGACGCGCGTCGCGCAGCGATCGCTGTCGTCGAGATGAACGAGCAGGGTCTTGTAGCTCATGACGATTCCTTTTCGGTTGATGCCGCAACGGTTTGGGCCGGCTGCTTCGCTGCGCAGCCCGCGGTGATCATCAGAACGGGACACGTCGCGTGACGCAGCACCCGTTCCGCCACGCTGCCGAGCACGACGCGCCGAAAGCCGCGCCGGCCGTGCGTGCCCATGACCAGCAGATCGGCGCCCATATCGTGCGCGACGCGCACGATCCGCTGTGCGACGTCTTCGCCGGCCGGCTCGACGTTGGCGATCTGCGGCGTGCCGCGCACGCCGCGCGCGGCCATCCGGCGCGCCGCGTCTTCGGTGACGCGCAGTCCTTCCTCGCGGAACGAATCGATCAGGATCGACGGGTCGTATCCGAACGTGTCGTAAGCCGGCACGAGGAAGTCGACGACGTAGACCGGCGTCAGTTGCGCACCCGCTTGCGCCGCCACGTCGAGTGCGGCATCGAGTGCCCGCGACGACGTTTCGCTGCCGTCGACCGCGACGAGAATGTTCGAGTACACGATGGTCCCCTTGAAATGATGGTGCACGCTTCCATCATCGGCGCGTGCACGCCGGTCGCGCTGATCTGGATCAAGCGCCGCTTTGGCCGCGAAGCAGGCGGAGCGCGGCGCGCGCCGCGATCCACGCTTCGTTGGCCGGTTCGACGACGACCGTGACCGCGCTCGACGCGGACGACACGACATGCGCGTCGGCCGCGTTCGCCGCGGCATCGACGTCGATGCCGAGCCACGCGAGCGACGTGCAGATCCGTTCGCGCAATACGGCCGAATGCTCGCCGATGCCCGCGGTGAACACCAGCATGTCGAGCCCGCCGAGCAGCGCGATCAGTGCGCCGGCTTCGCGCACGATCCGATGGACGTACAGCGCGAGCGCGTCGCGCGCCGGTTCGTCGCCGGCCGCTTCGCGTTCGAGCAGCACGCGCGGGTCGCCCGACGTGCCGGATATGCCTTTGAGGCCCGACTCGCGATACAGCATGCGACCGAGCGCGTCGCCCGACAGCTTCGCCGTATCGAGCAGATGCAGCACGACGCCGGGATCCAGCGTCCCGCAGCGCGTGTTCATCATCAGCCCGTCGAGCGCCGAGAAGCCCATCGTCGTTGCGACGCTGCGGCAGTCGCGCATCGCGCACAGGCTCGCGCCGCTGCCGAGGTGCGCGGCGATCACGCGGCCGTGCGCACGCGCGCCGAACGACTCGTCGAGCGCGACGGCGAGGTATTCGTACGACAGGCCGTGGAATCCGTATCGGCGCACGCCGTCGTCGAACCATGCGCGCGGCAGCGGCAGCAGCCGTTCGACGCGCGGCAGCGTGCGATGGAATGCGGTGTCGAACACGGCGACCTGCGCGACGTCGGGAAACGCATCGTGCAGCACGTCGATCGCGTCGACGCCGTGCGGCTGATGGAGCGGTGCGAGCGGCGTGAGCGTCCTGAGCCGATGCAGCACGTCGTCGTCGACGATGACCGGCTCCGCATATCGCGTGCCGCCGTGCACGATCCGGTGCGCGACCGCGCCGAGCGCGATGTGCGGCAGCGATGCACGGATCCACGCGACGATGCGTTCGAGCACCGTGCGATAGCGGTCGCCGTCGGCGGGCGGCAGCGTGCATGGCGGTCCGCCGTCGACGCACAGCACGATGCCGTCGCCGGTGTCGACCGCTTCGCCGCCGTGCAGCGGCCGGCGTGCGGGATCGCCGTGCGGCGGGTACGCGAAGAGCGCGAACTTCACGCTCGACGAGCCCGCGTTGACGACGAGTAGCGCGAGCGTACGCATCGTTCAGTGCGACATCAGGACCGGCAGTGTCATCGACGCGAGCACCGTGCGCGTCGCGCCGCCCATCAGCAGCTCGTGCCAGCGCGAATGCCCGTATGCGCCCATCACGAGCAGGTCCGAACCGGATTCGTACGCGCGCGACAGCAGCGTGTCGCCGACCGATGCGCCGGCGCCCGCACCGATATCGAGCACGTGTACGTCCGGTGCATGGCGCGCCAGCATCAGCGCGGCATCGGCGGCCGGCACGCGTGTCGCGGCGGCTTCCGAATCGCCGTTCGTCACGGCGATGACGGTCGTGCGCTTCGCACGTTCGAGAAACGGCAGCGCGTCGTGTGCGGCGCGCGTGGCTTCGCGGCTGCCGTCCCAGCCGACGGCGACGCGTTCGCCGACCGACGCGAACGTTCCCGCGTACGGCACGAACAGCACGGGCCGTCCCGCGGACAGCACGAGGTTCTCCGCAAACTGGTCGTCGATGTAGGTCTCGGGGTCGTTCGGATCGCTCTGGCCGGCGATCACGAGATCGGCGAGCCGCGCGGCGCGCGGTACCGCGACGTTCGCGCGGCCGTCCGTGCGAAGCCACGCCGACGGCACCTTCGCACGCGCGGTTTCCGCATGAAACAGGCGCTCGAGCGCCGCACGCCGCTCGTCGCGCCGCTCGCGCTGATCGCGGAAGTAGTCGGCGGACCCGGCCATCACGTAGAACGAGTGCGGTTCGGGCGTATAGATCGCGAACAGCCCGGTCAGATGCGCACCGAAGCGCCGGGCGACGCGCAGCGCGAACTCGAGGCGCGCATGCGCGCCGGTGCTCGTGTCCAGGTGCACGACTAGGCTTTTGTAGCTCATCGGAATCGCTCCATCGACGGGTCGTCCGTCAGTGCAGTTCAGTCTACGGAGCGTGCCCGGCGCGCGCTTGACTCAGATCAACGGGGCTCGCGCGCCGCCGCCGCACAGTGACACGGACGCGGCGCCGGGCTCGAGCCTGGCGCACGACGACGCCAGCCCGGTCACCGGATCGAACGAGGAATGACGATGAGCACCGACACTTTGACGAAGCCGAACGACGTCTGGCGCGCAGCCGGCGATATCGCATTGCGCATCCACGCGCTGAGCGCCGACTGGCGGCACGAATGGCATGCATTGGCCGGCCGGCGCATCGAGCGCGACCGCGACGCGATCCGCCGGCTGCAGCATGCGCTGGCGGAATCGGAGCACTGGCCGGCTTTCGGCGAAGCCGTTCAGCGCGCGATGCGCGACTATGCGATTGCGTCGGTCGCGATCTGGCAGGACGCGGCCGAGCTGGCGCTGCGCAGGCAATACGAAAGCGCCGGCGTGTGGCGCGCGTGGGCGCGCGAATACGGTGCGGGCATGCTGCCGCGCTATCAGACCGACTGGCTGCCCGATCTGAGCCGGCTTGCGCTGATCGACGGGGCCAGCATGCCGTGGCACGACTGGATGACGGCGGTCGAGCACGGGATCGCAGGCGACGTCGGCGGGACCGAATCGTCCGATGGCGCGCCGGTACGTCCGCACGGCAAGGACGCGGCGCGGGAGGTCGAGCATGTGCGCTGACCGTGTCGCGCTCGTCACGGGCGGAATGGGCGGCCTCGGCGCCGCGATCGGCCGTCGGCTGCATGAGGCGGGGATGACGGTCGTCGTCACGCACACCGAACGCAACGATCATGTCGCGACCTGGCTCACGCGCGAGCGCGAGGCCGGCCGGACCTTCCATGCATTCGAGGTCGACGTCGCCGACTACGCGTCCTGCGAGCAATGTGCGGCGCGCGTGCTCGCGCAGTTTGCGCGCGTCGACGTGCTCGTCAACAATGCCGGCATCACGCACGACGCGACGTTCGTGAAGATGACCAGGAGCATGTGGGACGCGGTGCTGCGCACGAATCTCGACAGCATGTTCAACATGACCAAGCACTTCGTGCCCGGCATGATCGGCGCCGGCTTCGGGCGGATCGTGAACATCGGGTCGGTGAACGGTGCGCGCGGCGCGTACGGGCAGACGAATTATGCGGCGGCGAAGGCCGGCATTCACGGTTTCACGAAGTCGCTCGCGCTCGAACTCGCGCGCTACGGCGTGACGGTGAATACGGTTTCGCCGGGCTATCTCGCGACGAAGATGCTCGAGTCGATCCCGACCGACGTACTCGACACGAAGATCCTGCCGCAGATCCCGCTCGGGCGCCTCGGCGATCCGGACGAAATCGCCACGCTGGTTTCGTTTCTGTGCTCCGACGCCGGTGCGTTCGCGACCGGTGCGGAGTTCGCGGTCAACGGCGGCATGCACATGCGATGAATGCGCCCCTGATCCGGCGGCCGCTCGCACACGCTCCGGCACGGCCGTCGGCCGCGGACGACCGCGGCGACGAGCGGTGCGACCGCCGACAGAGCGAGGCGACGCCGGCGGAACGGTGGGATCGCGACGCACGCGCGACCGTTGCCGCGATGACGTTCGGGTTGTCGCCGACGTCGGTCGCGCTCGCGACGCTCGACTGGGCCGCGCATCTGGCGGTGTCGCCGGGCAAGTGCTTCGCACTCGCGCTGCAAGCGTGCTCGATCGCGTCGCCGGAGACGACGGAGAGCCGCGCACCGGACGAGGCCGCCGAAAACGGCCTCGCGGTGCACGCGGGCGACGCCGATGCGCGCTTTGCCGCGCCGGCATGGACCGGATGGCCGTTTCGGCTGTATCGCGACGGCTTCCTGTCGGTTCAGCGCTGGTGGCGCGATGCGACGCGCGGCGTGCCGGGCGTCGAGCGGCACCACGAAGAGCTCGTCGGGTTCGTCGCGCGGCAATGGCTCGACGCATGTTCGCCGGGCAATTTCATCGCAACGAATCCGGTCGTGCTCGATGCGACGCTACGCAGCGGCGGCGCGAATCTCGCGGCCGGCATGCGCCACTGGCTCGACGACGCGAGCGCATTGCCCGGCCGCGTCGGCGGTTTGCCCGCGCGCGATGCGCGCGCGTATCTGCCGGGCCGCGACGTCGCGATCACGCCGGGCCGCGTGGTGTGGCGAAACGCGCTGTGCGAGCTGCTGCAATACGGTCCGACGACCGGCCGCGTCGCGCGCGAGCCGATCCTGATCGTCCCGTCGTGGATCATGAAGTACTACATCCTCGATCTGCAGCCGCACAACTCGCTGATCCGCTTCCTCGTCGATTCGGGTCATACCGTGTTCGTCGTGTCGTGGTGCAATCCGGGCGCCGATGCGCGCGATCTCGGGCTCGACGACTACCTGCGCGACGGCTGCATGACGGCGCTCGACGCGGTCCGGTCGATCTGCGGCGAAGCGGTTCACGCGGTCGGCTATTGCCTCGGCGGCACGCTGCTCGCGATCGGCGCGGCGGCGCTCGCGCGCGACGGACGGCAGAGCGCCGTGCTGCGGTCGATCACGCTGCTCGCGGCACAGACCGACTTCAGCGAGCCCGGCGAGCTCGGTCTGTTCATCGATGCAAGCGAATTGTCCGCGCTCGATGCGCTGATGTGGCGGCAGGGCTATCTGGACGGCGCGCAGATGTCGGCGGCATTTCAGCTGCTGAACGCGCGCGACCTGATCTGGTCGCGGCTGATGAGCGAATACCTGCTCGGCAAGCGCACGAAGCCGAACGACCTGATGTCGTGGAATGCGGACACCACGCGGCTGCCGTACCGGATGCATTCGGAGTACCTGACGCGGCTTTTTCTCGACAACGAGCTCGCGGCCGGCCGCTATTGCGTCGACGGCCGGCCGGTCGCGCTGTCGGACATCGACGTGCCGACGTTCGTGGTCGGCACCGAGCGCGACCACGTATCGCCGTGGCGCTCGGTCTACAAGCTGCATCTGCTCACGCACCATGCGCTGACTTTCCTGCTGGCCGCAGGCGGTCACAACGCGGGCATCGTGTCGGAGCCCGGTCACCCGGGGCGTCGTTACCGGTGTGCGACGCGCACGCCCGGCGCACCGTACCGCAGCCCGCACGACTTCGTGCGTGAAACGCCGGCCGTGGACGGATCGTGGTGGACGTGCTGGCGCGACTGGCTGCGCGAGCATTCGTCGGGCGACGTGCGCGCCCGCACGCCGGACGCGGGGCTCGCCGCGGCCCCCGGCTCTTACGTGATGCAGCCATGAACGCGAGCCGGCACCCGGACGACGCGGGCGGCGGCTCGCAGCTGCCCGGCCTGCTGCCGCGGGCGGGCAGCGTGCTGCCGGCGCTGATCGAGCGTGCGCGCAGCGCAGCGCCGCTCGCCGTCGCGGTCGTGCATCCGTGCGACGCGACGAGCGTCGCCGCGCTCGCCGCACTGGCCGCTTCGCCGCTGCGCACCGCGATCGAGCCGCTGATCGTCGCGCCGCGCGCAAAGGTAGCGCGCGCCGCAGACGCCGCCGGCGTCGATCTTGCCGCGTGGACGATCGAAGACGTGCCGCACAGTCACGCGGCGGCGGCCCGGGCGGTCGCGCTTGCCGCGGCCGGCCGCGTCGGCGCGCTGATGAAGGGCAGCCTGCATACCGACGAATTGATGTCCGCGGCGCTCGCCGCGGATTCGGGCCTGCGCACGGACAAGCGCATGTCGCACTGCTTCCTGATCGAAACGCCGGCGTATCCGCGGCCGTTCATCGTGACCGACGCGGCGGTGAACATCGCGCCGGATCTCGCGCAGAAGGCGGCGATCGTGTGCAACGCGATCGACGTCGCGCATGCGCTGGGCGTCGATTGCCCGCGCGTGGCCGTGCTGAGCGCGGTCGAGACCGTCAATCCGGCGATGCGCTCGACGCTCGATGCGGCGGCGCTCGCGAAGATGGCCGAGCGCGGCCAGATCGACGGCGCGATCGTCGACGGCCCGCTCGCGTTCGACAACGCGATCTCGAAGCGCGCGGCGCTCGACAAGGGCATCGATTCGCCGGTCGCGGGCCGCGCGGACATCCTGGTCGTGCCCGATATCGAGGCCGGCAACATGCTCGTGAAGCAGCTCGAGTATCTGGCCGGCGCAGCCAGCGCGGGCGTCGTCGGCGGCGCACGCGTGCCGATCGTGCTGACGAGCCGTGCCGACGGCGTCGCGGTCCGGATCGCTTCCTGCGCGCTGGCGGCGTTGCTCGCGCACGCACGGCTCACACCGCCGGCCGCGGCTCCGGCCGACCAACGTAGAACCTTTTCGATGGAGGAACAGGGATGAAAGCACTCGTGTACCACGGTCCGGGCCGCAAGGCGCTCGAACGCCGGCCGATGCCGGAACTGCAGGCGCCGACGGACGCGATCGTGCGTGTGACGCGCACGACGATCTGCGGCACCGATCTGCATATCCTGAAGGGCGACGTGCCGACATGCGAGCCGGGCCGCATTCTCGGCCACGAAGGCGTCGGCGTCGTCGAGCAGGTCGGCGCGGCGGTCGACGCACTGAAGCCAGGCGATCGCGTGCTGATTTCCTGCATTTCGTCGTGCGGCCGCTGCGACTATTGCCGGCGCGGACTGTATTCGCATTGCACGACCGGCGGGTGGATTCTCGGCCACCGGATCGACGGCACGCAGGCCGAATACGTCCGCATCCCGCATGCGCAGACGAGCCTGTACCGCATTCCCGCCGGCGCGGACGAGGATGCGCTGGTGATGCTGTCCGATATCCTGCCGACCGGTTTCGAATGCGGCGTGCTGAACGGCAAGGTGCAGCCGGGCTCTACGGTCGCGATCGTCGGCGCCGGTCCGATCGGCCTCGCGGCGCTGCTGACCGCACAGTTCTACTCGCCGGCACGGATCGTCATGATCGATCCGGACGGCAACCGTCTCGAAGTCGCGCGGCGGTTCGGCGCGACCGACTGTTTCGACGGCCGCGCCGAGGATCCCGTGGAGGCAGTGATGAAGCTGACCGACGGCATCGGCGTCGATTGCGCGATCGAGGCGGTCGGCATACCGGCGACGTTCGAAATGTGTACGTCGCTCGTCGCGCCGGGCGGCGTCGTCGCGAATGTCGGCGTGCACGGCGTGAAGGCGGATCTGCACCTCGAGAAGTTGTGGGATCGCAACATCTCGATCACGACGCGGCTCGTCGATACGGTGAGCACGCCGATGCTGCTGAAGACCGTGCGCGCCGGCCGCCTCGATCCGCAGCGCCTGATTACGCACCGGTTCTCGCTGGACGACGTCGAGCGCGCGTACGACACGTTCGGCCGCGCCGCGCAGACGCATGCGCTGAAGGTGATCATCGAGGTCGGCTGACGGCGGGCCGCGACCGGTGGGCAGCGGCACGCATTGACGGGTCGCTGCCGTGCGGCGTCGGCGGGCAGGGGGCGGCGGCGGCGATCAGGACGAAGCCTTCGGCATCGCCGCCGCCGCACCGGCGTCGTCGTCGCCTGTCAAGACGAAGTCGCCGGCGGTCGAGACGAAGCCGTTGCCGGCCAGGACGAAGCCGTCGCCGGTCGGGACGCGCCCGCGGACCGCTCGCGCAGATCGCCGGATTCCACCGCATCGAGATCGGCGCATTGCCCATAGACCGGCACTTCGCACGGCCAGTGCAGCCGCTCGGCGATTCGCCGCCGCAACGCATCGGCCGCGGCGGGTTCGCCGTGCGTGACGAAGGTCCGCTCCGGCGCACGCTGCATCGTGCCGAGCCATCGCAGCACCTCCTCGTAGTCGGCGTGTGCGGACAGCGTCGTGATCGATTCGACCTGCGCGCGCACGCGGACGTATTCGCCGTGGATCTTCACCGTCGGTTCGTGCGCGGCGAGCGCCGCGCCGCGCGTGCCGGCAGCCTGATAGCCGACCAGCGCGATCGTGTTGCGCGCATCGGGCGCGTAGCGGGTCAGGTGATGCAGCACGCGTCCGCCGGTCGCCATCCCGCTTCCGGCGATGACGACCATCGGCCCGTGGTGTTCGCCGATCGCCTTGGACTGGTCGACCGTGCGGGTCATCGTGGCCGCATGGCCGAGCGCGTCGGCTTCGGACAGCGTCAGCCGGTGTTCCAGGATGTGGCGGCGATAGATCTCCGTGACGTCCGTGGCCATCGGGCTGTCGAGAAAGACGGGCACGCGCGCCATGCGGCCGGCTGCTTTGAGTCGCGCGATGTAGTGCAGGATTTCCTGCGCACGGCCGACGGTGAAGCACGGCATCACGACGACTCCGCCGCGCGCGAACGTCTTGTCGAACAGCGCGGCCAGTTCGTTCTCCGGATCCGTGTCGGGATGCAGCCGGTCGCCGTACGTCGATTCGACGACCAGATAATCCGCATGAACGGGCGGCAGCGGCTGCTGCATGATCGGGTCGCGATAACGGCCGAGGTCGCCCGAGAACGCGAGCACCTTGCGATCCCAGTGCACGACGACGCTCGCCGCGCCGAGAATATGCCCGGCCGGCAGCAGACGGCACGACAGGCCGCCGGCGAGCGCCGTGCACTCGTCGAACGCGACCGGCGTGAGCAGATGCAGCGCGCGCTGCGCGTCGTCGACCGTATAGAGCGGTTCGGCCGGGTGATGCTTCGAGTAACCGTGCCGGTTCGCGAAGTCGGCTTCTTCCTCCTGCAGCCGTGCGCTGTCGCGCAGCATGATGTCGCACAGTTCGGCGGTGGCGGCGGTGCAATACACCGGCCCGCGGTAGCCGTCGCGCGCGAGCACCGGCAGATAGCCGCTATGGTCGATATGCGCGTGCGTGAGCACGACCGCGTCCAGCGTGCCGGGCGCGAACGGTAACGGACTCCGGTTGCGCAGCCGCAGGTTCTTCGTTCCCTGAAACAGCCCGCAATCGATCAGAACGCGGCGGCTGCCGTGCTCGAGCAGGTACTTCGAACCGGTCACGGTTTCGGTCGCACCGAGAAAAGTCAGTTTCATGAAGGCCTCGCGGGAAGTCGGGCGGTAACGGGTCGATTGGATGGAACCGAACGCCGGGCGTCACGATGGCGATGGCCACGCGGCAGCGCGCGTCACGGGCGGTCGCCCGGCGCCGGATTGAGCAGCACGACGAACGCGAGGATGCTCGAGATCAGCGTGGCGATCGAATATCTGAAGACCCGCTCGTCGAACAGCATCCCGTGCACGATGCCGACCAGCGACGCAATCGCGAGAAATACGCTCAGCGTCGCGAGAACGATTCGGTATTGCTTTCGGATCATGGCGGTCTCCCGGAAGACGCCGGTTGCGTTGCGCCGCGAAGCGTTCACGCGGCCGCGGTTGTTCGGCATCCGCAGCCATGATCGCGTGGCGCGCCGCGGCGCGGTTGATCTGTATCAACGGACGAATCGACGTGTTGCCGCGTGCTGCGGCGTGTCGCGCGGGCGGCCGGTGTCACGGCGAGCCGCCCGTCGATTGATCCTCGTCAAGCCGCCGGCGCGCCGATGCGCGATGCTGGGTCCGGCACGGCGCGAAACCGGCCGCGCGAATCGCGGCCGACGCGGCCGACGGGAGAACGACATGAAGTCCGACGCAGCACTCAAGCAGGAAGTCGAGCAGTCGCTGTTCTGGAATCCGGGGATCGATGCGCGCCAGATCGACGTTACCGTACGCGACGGCGTCGTCACGCTGCGCGGCACGGTCGACAGCTGGGCGCAGAAACTCGAGGCGCAGAAGACCGCGCTGCATATCGCGGACGCGCGCGCGCTGGTGCTCGAGCTGCACGTCGCACCGCCGGATAACGCGTGCGCGGATCAGGAGCTCGCGATCGCGATCACGTTCGCGCTCGGCTGGCAGCAGGCGTTGCGCGATCAGAAGATCCGTGTCGAGGTCGAGCACGGCTGCGTGACGCTCGACGGCGAAGTCGATCATGCGTCGCAAAGCCGGGCGGCCGAAGCGATGGTCAGCCGGATGATCGGCGTGGTCGGTGTGGCGAATCGCCTCCGTGTGCGAGACGATCGTACGGTGCCGGACGTCGGCGCGCGGATTGCGGACGCGCTGGCGCGCCGCGCGCGACGTGAATCGGCCGGCATTTCGATCGACGCGAACGACGGCGTCGTCACGTTGACCGGCACGGTCGCGTCGCCGGCGGAACGACGCGCCGTCTGTGGTGCGGCGGCGTCGGCCGCGGGCGTTCGCGAAGTCGTCGATCGCCTCAATCTGGCCTGACGGCCCGCCTACGGGTTCCACCACGATGGAGAAACAGCGATGAACCGTTCGAATCACGGCTCCAGCCGACACTATCTGCGCCGCGACAAGCGCATGCAGCCGCATACGACCGACAGCTATCGCGAGCCGAAGCGGCCGAAGGCCGGCAGGCGCTGCGACGGGTGTGGTGCGGTCTGCGACGCCGGTCGCTGGACGTGGTACGCGACGCCGCGCGAACGGCGGCAGCTCGAATGCCCGGCCTGCAAGCGCGTACGCGAGCAGGCGCCGGCGGGCGAACTGGTATTGCACGGCGCGTACCTGCACGCGCACCGGACGACGATCCTCGACCTGATCGAGCGTCAGGCCGCGCTGGAGATGAGCGAGCACGCGCTCGAGCGCATCATGGAAATCGACAAATCGGGCGATGCGCTGATCGTTCGCACGACTGGCACGCACATGGTGCGGCGCCTCGGCGACGCGCTGCTGCATGCGCATCACGGCGATCTCACGCTGAACTACCGCGACGGCGACGACGTGCTCCGTGCGCAGTGGAAACGGGACGACGCGTGAGCGAACGGCGCTTCGCGCCGCACGGTGAATGCAATGAACGAACGATTCGACTACACCGGACTGCTGATCCCGATCGCGTTCGCGGTACTGATCGCGTTTCAACTGATGACGTTCCGGCCACCCGCGACGTCGATTTCGTACAGCGACTTTCACCGGCTCGTCGACGCCCGGCTGGTCGACGATCTGGACGTCGGCCAGTCGTCGATCTCGGGCGTACTGCGGATGCCGGCAGCCGGCGCGGCGCTGCCGGCATCCGACGCAGCGGCCGTCGCGAAGGCCGGACCGCCGTGGCGCTTTACGACGAATCGCGTCGCCGACGACCGCCTCGTGTCCGCGCTGACGGCAGCCGGGATCCGCTATCGCGGGACGCCGGACGCGGGATGGATCGACACGCTCGCGACGTGGGCGTTTCCGCTGCTGGGCTTCGTGGTGGTCTGGAGCTTCCTGATGCGCAGGCCGGGCGCGATGCGCAATCTGAACGGCATGGGCAAAAGCCAGGCGCGCGTGTACGTGCAGCAGAAGACCGGCATCACGTTCGACGACATCGCCGGCATCGACGAAGCGAAGGCCGAGCTGCAGCAGATCGTCGCGTTCCTGCGAAATCCTGAGCGCTATCAGCGGCTCGGCGGCAAGATTCCGAAGGGCGTGCTGATCGTCGGTGCGCCCGGCACCGGCAAGACGCTGCTCGCCCGCGCGGTGGCCGGCGAGGCAGCCGTGCCGTTCTTCACGATCAGCGGATCGGCCTTCGTCGAGATGTTCGTTGGCGTCGGCGCGGCACGCGTGCGCGATCTGTTCGAGCAGGCGCAGCAGAAGGCGCCGTGCATCGTGTTCATCGACGAACTCGACGCGCTCGGCAAGGCGCGCGGCATCGGCCTGATGTCCGGCAACGACGAGCGCGAGCAGACGCTCAATCAATTGCTGGTCGAAATGGACGGCTTTCAGGCCAATTCCGGCGTGATCATCATGGCGGCGACCAACCGGCCGGAAATTCTGGATCCGGCGCTGCTGCGCCCCGGGCGCTTCGACCGGCACATCGCGATCGACCGGCCGGACCTGAACGGCCGCCGGCAGATCCTTGCCGTGCATACGAAGCGCGTGAAGCTGGCGCCCGAAGTCGACCTGTCCGAGCTGGCGTCGCGCACGCCGGGCTTCGTCGGCGCAGACCTCGCGAACATCGTCAACGAGGCCGCGTTGCGCGCGGCCGAACTCGGCAAGCCGGCGATCGAAATGGCCGACTTCGACGAAGCGATCGACCGCGCGATGGCCGGCATGGAGCGCAAGAGCCGTGTGATGAACGAGCAGGAGAAGCGGATCATCGCGTATCACGAGTCCGGACATGCGCTCGTCGCGCAGAGCCGTGCGCACTGCGATCCGGTGAAGAAGGTGTCGATCATTCCGCGCGGCATCGCGGCGCTCGGCTATACGCAGCAGGTGCCGACCGAAGATCGCTACGTGCTGCGCAGAAGCGAGCTGCTCGACCGGCTCGACGTACTGCTCGGCGGCCGCGTGGCCGAGGAAATCGCGTTCGGCGACGTGTCGACCGGCGCGCAGAACGACCTCGAACGCGCGACCGCGCTCGCGCGGCACATGGTCATGCAGTACGGGATGAGCGACCGGCTCGGCCTCGCGACGTTCGACGACGCGGCGCCGCAAGGCGGCCCGCCCGCGGTATGGACGCCGGGCGACGGCCGCTGCAGCGAACATACGGCGCGACTGATCGACGAAGAAGTGCGCACGCTGCTCGGCGATGCGCACGCGCGGGTCGCGGCGACGCTCGGCGAGCAGCGCGATGCGCTTGAACGCATCGCGCAGTGCCTGCTGCAACGCGAATCGATCGACCACGATCAGCTCGTCGCGCTGATTGCGCCGCCGCGTGACGCAAGCGGCGAGGTTGCGGCGGCGCAAGCCGAGCACGAGGCGACGCCTGCGACGCACGTGTGATCGCGTGCCGCCCCGGCGGCAGCGAATGGATCGCGCGTTCGGCAAGAACGCGCGATCGGCTTCGTTCAGCAGCCGACGCAGACCGGGCGGTTGCGCCGCCGTGCCGCATCGTCGACGACAACCGACGCGAGCTGCGGGTCGGGCCGGAAGATCGTGATTCCCTTGAGCCGTTCGCGCCACGCGAGAAAGAACAGTTCGTCGACCTGCGACAGCGAGCACTGGCGACGCATCGCCACGGTCTTTGAAATGCCGGCGTCGACGCACGGCTGCAACGCGGCGAGCATCGCGACGTGATCGGCCGGTGCGATGTCCGCGGCGGTCGCGAAATAATCGGGGAGCCCGACGCCGTCGCCGTGCAGTTCGCGAAACAGCCGATAAGCGTGATTCTCCACGCGAAACGCGCGTACGTTCCCGTCCGCGGTGCGGACCGTCCGATGCTGCACCCAGCCGAGCGCCGGCTCGATGCCGTTCGAACAGTTGTCGCAGAAGGCGAGGCTCACGCTGCCGGCCGGCGCGAACGACAGCAGATGACTGTTGCGCAGCCCATGCCGCGCGATCGCGTGATGGACCTTCAGCGGCAGCGGCATCCGATGTGCGGGACCGGCGAGATAGGCGGACGGCTCGAACGCCGGAAATGCGCCGCGCTCGGCGGCGAGCCGTGCCGACGCCGAGAACGCATGTTCGCGCATCGTCAGCACGATCGAGCGCGCAACCGCACGCGCATCCGCGCTGTCGTAGCGCAGCCGCAGCATCGTCAATGCGTCGCCGAGGCCGGTGACGCCGACGCCGATGCGCCGCGTGCGGCGCGCTTCGCGCTCGTGCGCGGCGAGTGGCCAGTTCGTCAGGTCGAGTACGTTATCG
Source organism: Burkholderia dolosa (assembly GCF_902499135.1). Taxonomy (GTDB): domain Bacteria; phylum Pseudomonadota; class Gammaproteobacteria; order Burkholderiales; family Burkholderiaceae; genus Burkholderia; species Burkholderia dolosa. The sequence continues at coordinate 12,919 of NZ_CABVPR010000049.1, read as the reverse complement.
AGCATGCGGACCTGGATGCGTACGGCGTCGGCCAGCGTGTCGAAGTCGAAGGCCGGCTCGCCGCCGCAGCCGAACGGGCGGCGCACGAAGCGCGACAGGTCGATCGGGCCGAGCACGCAGCTGCCGTACGGCGGCAACGGCTGTTCGCCGCACGGGTTGGTCGCGTCGATCCGCTCGTGGTCGCGCAGCGGGTTCGCGTCGTTGATCGTGTCGAGGAACAGCAGCCCGGGCTCCGCGCTGTCGCGTGCCGCAGTGACGATCCGATGCCATAGCGCGCGTGCGGAGACGATTGCATGCAGATGCTGCCCGTCGGCACGCTCGGACGATGCGGCCGATGCGGCGTAGCGCGGGCTCGGATGAACCAGCGCCCACGGCCGGTCGTACGCGACCGCTTCCATGAACGCGTCGGTGATGCCCACCGACACGTTGAACGTCGTCCAGCGCAGCCGGCGGTTCTTGGCGGCGACGAACGCCGCGAGATCCGGATGATCGCAGCGCAGCACCGCCATTTGCGCGCCGCGGCGCGGCCCCGAAAACGGCAGCGTGCCGCACATCGCATCGAAGCGGTCGATGGCCGCGCACACGCCGCTTTCCGCCGCGCGGCGTGCGTCGTATGCGCTCTCGGGCGGCACCGGCGAGAAGTCGTAGCCGATGCCGCCGCCCATCAGCAGCGTGCGCCGCGCGTCGTCGAGCGCGGCGGCGAGTACGGCATCGACGGTCTCGATCGACGCGCCGGGCGGAATCGCGAGCGGATGGACGAAGCAGTTGACCATCGTGCCGCCGGTGCCGGCGCCCGCGTTCGCGAGAATGCGGCCGGCACCGATCGCGCCGCGCTGCAGATTCGCCAGGAACGCGTGTTCAATCCGTGTCCGGCCGGCCGCCGGCTCGGCAAGCGACAGCGCGCGGGCGACGCGCCGGAAGATGTCCACGCGCGATGTTTCGCCGGGCCGCGCATAGCGGTCGGCAAACACGGTGTTGCAAAGCAGCTGGTCGTCCATGGCGACGCTCCGCGACGGCGATTGACTCACTGTACGGGCCGGCGCGCGCGCGTCGTTGATCGAGCGCAACCGGGCGCGGCCGCGGCATGGGTTGACGCGCGTCAACGTCGCACGCACGGTCGCACGTAACGTGGAGTCTGGTGCCGCAAGCGGCGCGGCACGCTCTGCGAACGACTACGCATCATGTCCGATATCGTTACCGTCACGTTGAATCCCGCCGTCGATGTCGCGACGTCGGTCGAGCGCATCGTCGACACGCACAAGCTGCGATGCGCGCCGCCGCGGCGCGACCCCGGCGGCGGCGGAATCAACGTCGCACGGACGATTCACCGGCTCGGCGGCGACTGCATCGCGATATACGTCGCGGGCGGGGCGACCGGGCGCGCACTGGCACAGTTGCTCGAAGCCGAACGTCTGCCCACCGGGCGCATCCCGATCGCCGGCGAAACCCGCGAGAACATTTGCGTGACCGAGACCGCGACCGGGCGCGAATACCGTTTCCTGATGCCCGGCCCGGCCGTTACCGCGGCAGAGTGGCACGCCTGCGCGACACGCATCGAAACGATGCGGCCTGCGCCGCGCTATCTGGTGCTGAGCGGCAGCCTGCCGCCCGGCGTGCCGGCGAATGCGTATGCGACGCTCGCGCGCGTCGCATCGCAAAACGGCACGCGGGTGGTCGTCGATGCTGCGGGCGCAGCGCTGAGCGCGGCGCTCGACGTCGGCGTGCATCTCGTGAAGCCGAGCCTCGGCGAGCTGAGCGCACTCGCGGGCGAGCCGCTCGACGAAGCATCGGCATGCCGCAAGGCGCGCGAACTCGTGTCGGCCGGCCGCGCGGACATCGTCGCCGTGACGCTCGGCGCGGCCGGCGCGTGGGTCGTGTCGCGTGATTGCACGGTGCGCCTGCCGGGTCGTGCGGCCGCGGTATGCAGCACGGTGGGCGCCGGCGACAGCTTCGTCGGCGCAATGGTGTGGGCGCTCGCACGCGAGCTACCGTTCGGCGACGCATGCCGTTATGCGCTCGCGGCGTCCGCCGCGTCGGTCGAATTTCCCGGAACGGCGCTGTGCACGCGCGATGCCGTCGAGCGGATTTACGCGGAGCTCGCCGCGCGCGCAGCGTGACGCTCGCCCGGGCGTTCGATTGCGAGTGCCGATTCCGTCATGCCGGTCGCGCTTGACCTGCGTCAACGCCTGTCCGGCGCGATCGAGAACGATAGGTCGGCCGTTTGCCGAGGTGTCCGATGGCTTTCCGCGCGATCCTGATTTCATTGCTGCTGGCGGCGTGCACGTCGGCCGCGTCGTCGTCCGTTTCATCGGCCGACGACGTCGCCCCTGTGCGGCAGCGCGTGCTGATTCTCGTCTACCACCGCTTTGCCGAGCAGCGCGTCGACTCGATGACCGTTCGTGTTCACACGTTCATCGAGCAGTTGCGTGTGATCGACGCGCACGGCTACCGGATCGTGCCGCTTGCGGACGTGGTGCGCTGGCATCGCGGGCGGACCGACGCGGTGCCGGCCCGCGCGGTCGCAATCACGGTGGACGACGGCCATCGATCCGTCTATCGCGTACTGCGCCCGTTGCTGATCGCGCATCGGATGCCCGTCACGCTGTTCGTCTATCCGTCGGCGATATCGAATGCGAGCTATGCGATGACGTGGGACCAGGTGCGTGCGCTGGTCGGCTCCGCGAACGTCGACGTCGAATCCCATACGTACTGGCATCCGAACTTCGACGTCGAGCGGGCGCACCGGTCGCCGGACGATTTCAGGCGCTTCGCGTCCGATCAGCTGGCCCGCTCGCGCGCGCGGCTCGAGTCGGAAACCGGCAAGCCGGTTCGCCTGCTCGCGTGGCCGTTCGGCATCCATGACGCTGAAGTGGAACGCATCGCCGCACAGCAAGGCTATGTCGCGGCGTTCACGCTCGGCGCGCGCGCCGTCCGGCGTACGGACCGCGCGATGGCGTTGCCGCGCTACCTGATGACGGACGCATGCGACGCGCGGTGCATGGCGCGCATGCTGGACGCCGCGGAGGCCGAGCGATGATCGGCCGTACCATTGCCGGCGTCGTGTTGTCGCTCTGCAGTCTTGCGGCCCGCGCTGCGCCGGTCGCGATCACGGTGGTCGATGCAGCGACCGGCCGTCCGGTGGCGGGCGCGATCGGCTATGCAGCGGGTGCCGGCCGGATCGCGGACGGCGCCGGCAGGTTCGGGTTCGAGCGCGAAGCCGGCGAATCCGGCGAAGCACGCGTGAGCGTGCGCGCGCCCGGGTATCGGCGCGCGGAAGCCGCGCTGACGACGACCGAGACCGCTCGAACGATTCGTCTGACACCGCTGCGCCCCAAAGCGGTCTACTTGTCCGTTTACGGCATTACCGACCGCACGCTGCGGGAGGCGGCGCTGTCGCTGCACGGCAGGACGGCGATCAATGCGCTGGTCATCGACGTGAAGGGCGACCGCGGCGCGACGCCGTACCGCAGCGCGGCGCGCGAGCGGGCAGGCGCGTCGGTCGGGCCGCCGTACGCGGCGTCGCGGGCCGCGACGCTCACGGACCTGATCGGCAGCCTTCGTGCGCGCGGCCTGTATCTGATCGCCCGCATCGTCGTGTTCAAGGACGACCCGCTGGCCGCCGCGCATCCCGACTGGGCGGTACGCGACGCGGCCGGCGCGGTCTGGCGCGATCGCGAGCATCAGCGCTGGATCGATCCGACCGTGCGCGCTGCGTGGACGCATCACTACGACATGGCGGAAGAAGCGGCCCGAATGGGGTTCGACGAGATCCAGTTCGACTATCTGCGCTTTCCGGACGCGAACGGGCTGCGCTTCGCCGAACCCAACACCGAAGCCAATCGCGTCGCGGCCATCACCGGGTTTCTGACCGGTGCGCGCGAGCGTCTGCGACCCTACAACCTGTACGTGTCGGTCGACATCTTCGGCTACGTATGCTGGAACGCCGACGACACCGCAATCGGCCAGCGGCTCGATGCGCTCGGCGACGTCGTCGATTATCTGTCGCCGATGCTGTATCCGTCGGGCTTCACATGGGGGTTGCCGGGCTGCCGTCAACCGACCGAGCGGCCCGGCGAGATCGTGTCGCGCTCGCTCGCCGAGGCGATGCGCCGGACCGGAATGCCCGGGGTCCGCTTCCGACCGTGGCTGCAGGCGTTCCGCGATTACGCATTCGATCGCCGGCCATTCGATGCCGACGAGATCCGCGCACAGGTCGACGCGGCCGACGCCGCCGGCACCGACGGATGGATGCTGTGGAATCCGCGCAATCGCTACGATCCCGCCGCGTTGCCTCGGTGAGCAGCCGGCGATGCGGCCGGCTTCGTCAAGCAGCGCGGCGCAGCGACCGTTCGCGCGCTCGCGACCAGCATGCCGCGCGAGCCGCCTGCCATTTGCCGGCCATTGCGCACGCAACCAGCATCGCGACGACGGCAATGCCGTGAGCTGGGTTGCGCACGCACGCCGCGACCTGCTCGCTTTGCCCGACGCCGAACAGGCACCACCGGCAGAAATGCTCGCAATTGTTCGTGAGGAGCCGGTAACGGCGCTCGCCGACGCGCGACAGCGCACGCTGCGCCACTTCCATCCCCGTGTATGCGGTGCGCGCGTGCCGGACCACTGCGAGTTCGGATCCTGCACGAAAGTCGTCGACGGACACGACTTCGACCGGGCCGGCACCGAACTGCCGCGACAGGCCCGCGTAGTGGATCACGCTGCCGTTGCCGACGTAAATGCCGTGATGGACGTAGCCGGTACGTCGCGTGACGAGATGGGCGCCGACCGGCAGTTCGCATTGACGCTCGATGCCGGCATAGTGCGCTGCGCTCGGCTGGTTCATTGTCTGCTCCTGACGATGCGGGAAACGGTCGCGCCGTGACACGCTTTCAGTATCGGCAGCGAACGCGTGCGCCGCAATCAGCGTGACCTGAGCTTGATGTCCGGCTTTGCGGCCGTCCTGTCGGAAATATCCGACGCGACGTGCAATATCGGCTGACAGACTGCGCGAGCGTCGCCGCGCGTGCGTGGTGCGCATCCGGAGGCGGCGTGGCGGGCGCTCATGACGCTCGGTCGTGCGGTTGCTGTCTGTCGCGGCGCGCACGCTTGACCTGAGTCAACGCGAAACCGGCGTTCGGCGCGACGCTGGTGTCGCCGTCCGGACGCACGCGCGATGTCGGGTGTTGCGTCCCGCCGTGCGATCCCGCGGCGGCATGGTACGGATTCGTGTGCAACCGGGAGAATGAAATGGCGATGCGAATGACAGGGTGGTTGTTGTCGGCAGCCTGGTTCCTGAGCGTTGGCGCGGGCGCGTTCGCGCAATCGCCGCCTGAACCGGCGACGCAGAACGGCGTCGAGTACGTCACCGGCGGAATCGGCGACGACGAAGAGCGGCGTGAGTGCGGGCACTGTCACAATTACGGATACCGCCAACCAGAAGCAGGATCTCGCCAGCCTGAACCGCGATACATCGAACACGAACGGCACTGTCTCGAAGATGCCGGATCTGCAGAATCTGTTGGGCAATCAGGCCGACATGATGAACGCAGCCAGCGCGGCTGGCGAAGCGGTTGCCACCCAGATCGGACGGTACGCGGACAGTAAACGCGACGCTGCGAACAAAGCGGCCGAACAAGCCGCAAAGGACGGCAATCCGGAACTCGCGGCCCAGTATCGTCAGGAAGCGGCAAGCTGGGACGAAGGCGGCACGAACCGAGTCGCGCTTCACACTGCGGGTGGTGCGATGATCGCGGGTCTGGGCGGCGGCAATGCGCTGGCGGGGGCGGCTGGCGCCGGACTGTCCGCCGCATTGGCCGGCAAGTTGAACAGCGTCGCAGACTCGATCGCAAGCGCGACCGGCGATACGAATGCCGGGATGACGGCAGGCAACATTCTGTCGAATGTGCTTGCAACAAGTGCGGGAGCGCTGGTGGGCGGGAACTCGGGAGCATTTGCGGCAGCAAACGTCGACCTGTATAACCGTGATCACAGCAACGGTCAGGGCAAGGGTGGCACGGGCAGTCAGTTCCTTGATAAGAGCGCAAATTTTGTCGCCGGAGCATGGAATGGCCTGGTGAGCGTTGGCGAAGTGGTCGTAAACACGCCGAACGGTGGACCTTTCGCATCGCCCGGCGACCCCGGCTATATCTCTGCCGACAAATTCCGGCTGCCGTATATTCAAGGTGATCAGCTGGGACCTGATATCGAGCTTCTCGCCGCTATGCTTGCAACCAGAAAGGTTGGCAAAGGCGGTGCAACCGAGGCCGAAGCAGTCGCAGCCGGAGATGCGGCAGCGCTGAAAAAGACGATCGACGCAACCAAGTATCAAGGAGAGATGCTAGGGGCAAATGGCACACAGACCGCAAGCAAATCCATTTGGAGAGGTAGCGGTCAGGAAAGAATTGATGTGGAAAATCCTGCTCCCGGCGTGCGCCCGGGACAGATTCACTATCAAGATGCCAACGGCACCAAGTACTATTATGATCCTAACTCGCAAGTGTTTTTCGATCAAAAAACTGGCGAACTGGCCCCGAAGAGTGTGCAAAATTTGATGAAGGATTCGTCCTTCTCGAAGGCAATTGATAAGGCGCTAACCGGTTATCTTGGAGCGAAGCGATGAACGCCATGAATGACAAGATGCACCTTCTCCTTCAACGGAAGTCGGCGGTTGAAGTAGGCGTGCCAGATGGGCTCAAAGAAATTCTAAATACTGGATTCGTGCGAATTGGAGAGTGTATTTTATTTTCTTCTTTTTTTAAAGAAACGAGTCTGCCGTCCGATCAATTCTTGATTCGAGCTTATGGCGATTTGACAGGATATGAGTGCGCAGTCAACAAAATCCACGTTGAAGATTACTGCGAGGAAAATGTCCTCGGGAGTGCCATGGGGTTCGTCAGTTACTTCTCTGAGGTCTGGAGAGGGAAATTCGGGGACGAGGCAATCGTTATACTGACCTATGAGGAGGATGAGGATTTTGGTGAGGTATGCACGTTTCGATTTCATTTAAATCGCGTCGGGCAGAAATTTATCGATCCAAGCGAGATAAATAAATATCCAGAGGCCATATTGATGAGCAGCGTTTTGTGAAAATCAATGGCCGCATTGCTGAATGGTAAAATTGAACTCTATACGCAGGATCTCTAGTTGATGCTCGGCGCGGTAGGCAATGTCAAGAGCGCCATGATCTCTTCGGTCTGAGGGTGAAATGACAAAATGGAAAGACCTTTTGGAATACACCGACACCGTGATTTCGCGAGGGGCACTCCTCAAGTTTCCGGCTGGTCAATCGATTGAGAACGAGGTCGTCATGATGGTTTGTGAAGCGCCTGATAAGTCGGGGCGCTTTGGATTGATGGCCATCACGGGGTATAAGGCCGGCATCAACTGCTACGTCATATTTCCAGCGGAAGCCGCGCAAATGCAGCTGTCGGCGAGCTGGCTAATTGCAAACTGGACCATGTGGGTCTGGCCAGATGGGCATGTGCAAGATGTGAAAATTCGTGCGCCCCTCGAAGCCCAGGAGCTGTAGTTGTAATCGACAGAGGCAATTGACGCCAAGCGCAACTTGAGTCCCTCGCAAAAATAAAAGAATTAAACCTCAACTATGAAAATAGCCAAACGGCTGGCGACTGTGCCGTTCGCCGCCTTGATGTCGGTCGCCGTGCAGGCTCAACAAGTTCCGTCGCCGGCTGACCAAGCCGCCGCCGCGCGCGCGAATGCGGAACAGGACCGCCAGGCGCAGCAGCGCGACGCTGCGGTGCATGCGCCTGCCGTGCGCTCCGACCTTCCGCGCGTCGAGGCGTATCCCGCCATTCCGGCCGAAACGCCGTGCTTTCGGATCGACCGGTTTGCGCTCGACGTGCCGAGCTCGTTGCCCGACGCGGTGAAAATTCAAGGCGCGTCCGCGCTGCCGCTCGATCGCTTCGCTTTCGCACGCGAATGGCTCGACCGTTACGCGGGCGCGTGCGTCGGCAAGCAAGGCATTGACGTGTTGGTCAAGGGCCTGTCGCAAGCGATCCCGGCGCGCGGGTATGTCACCACGCGCGTGCTCTTGCCCGAGCAAGATCTGTCGAGCGGCACCCTCAAGTTTTCGCTGATTCCGGGCGTAATCCGCCATGTGCGCTTCGCCGACGAAAAACTCCGCGGCACGTGGAAGACTGCCTTTCCGACCGGCGACGGCGAACTGCTGAACCTGCGCGATCTCGAACAGGGCCTGGAGCAGATGAAGCGCATATCGAGCCAGGACGTATCGATGCAGATCGTTCCGGCCGACGTGCCCGGCGAAAGCGACGTCGTGCCCGACGTGAAGCGCGGCAACGCCTGGGCGACGGCTTCTATGAACAGCAGCTCGTCCGCAATCAGATCACGGCGCTGACCGGCAAGGCGGTGTTGGGTCCGTACACCGACATCCAGTCGATGTACGAGTCGCTGCTCGCGTCGGGCGCGGCGCTGTCGAAGTCGCTGAATCTGCCGCTCGGGATGAGCCTGTCGCCGGAACAGGTTTCGCAGCTGACGAGCAACGTGATCCTGATGGAAACGCGCGTGGTCGGCGGCCAGTCGGTGCTGGTCCCGGTCGTGTACCTCGCGAAGGCGAGCCAGGAGAACTGGAACGGTCCGTTGATCGCGGCGAACGACATCGACCTGAAGAACGCGCAATCCTTCACGAACAGCGGGACGATGACGGCTGCCGATACGCTGTCGATCGACGGCAAGCAGATCGACAACGCGTTTGGTGCGCTGCAAAGCGGCGGGCTGACGAAGCTCACGACGACGGGCAATATCGATCTGACCTCGGCCAACGTGAAGGCCGGCAGCCTGCTCGTCAACGCCGGCGGCGATCTGATTCTCGATACGGCATCGAAAACGGTCAAGCAGGTCAGCGACACGGGCGCCACGCGCGTCACGACGACGCTTGGGCCGACCGCGAAGCTGGATGTCGCAGGCAATGCATCGATCGTCACCGGCGGCAACTTCCAGCAGAACGCGGGCAATCTGTCGGTCGGCGGCAATCTCGGGATGAACGTCGGCGGCAACTGGGATCTCGGTGCGGTGCAGACAGGCGAGCACAAAATCGTGCAGCGTGCGAACGGCGTGTCGAACACCGACATCAACAAGGTCACCGGTAGTTCGGTGACGGTCGGCGGGCAATCGAATGTCGTCGTGGGTGGTGATCTGACGGCAAAGGGCGCACAGATCGACCTCGGCCAGGGCGGGACGCTTGCTGCCAAGGGCAACGTAACGCTCGGCGCGGCGAGTGCGACGTCGACGGTGAACAGCAACAGTTCGGGCAGCGACAGTCACGGCAGCTATGCGGAGACGCTGCACACGTCCGACCAAGCACTCACCGGCACGACGCTCAAGGGTGGCGACACGGTCAATATCGTGTCGGGCAAGGACATTACGCTCTCCGGCAGCGCGATCAGCCTCGACAAGGGCAACGCGAACCTGCTGGCGGCCGGCGATGTGAATGTCGGTGCGGCAAGCGAGACGCACGAGCTGAATTCGCACGAAACGCACAGCCATAGCAATGTGGTGAGTGGGGCGAAGGTTGCGAGCGGGATTGACCAGACGATGACGCTCAACCGTGGCAGTCTGGTGTCGGCCGACGGTGTGAACGTTGTCAGCGGCAAGGACATCAATATTCAGGGCAGCACGATCGTCGGCACGAACGACGTTGCACTCGCGGCCGTGCGTAACGTGACGGTTACGACGTCGCAGGACACCTTGCAGTCGTCGAGCTACTACAGCAAGAAGGAGTCGGGGCTGATGTCCGGCGGTGGCCTGTCGGTGTCAGTGGGCAGCAGTTCGTTGAAGACGACCAGCCAGACGACCGAGGTGTCGAACAACGCCAGCACGATCGGTTCGCTGAAGGGCAACCTGAGCATCACGGCTGGCAACGATCTGCACGTGACTGGCAGCGACCTGATCGCAGCGAAGAATCTCAGCGGGACAGGCGCGAATGTGATGATCGACGCGGCGCAGGACAAGAACCATCGCGGTGAAACGCAGGAAGTCTCCAAGAGCGGCCTGACGCTGGCACGGAAGGCACCGGTGATCGACGCGGTATCGAACGCCGTTGGTCAATCGCGTGCGTCCAGCAATAGCCAGGATGGTCGCGCGGCAGCGTTGCGCGGGATGGCCGCGGCGAGCGCGGCATGGGACGCGAACATGGCTGCGGGCGACGTGGTCCGGGCGCTGGGGGCGGGCGAGACCCCTCAGTTCAAGGTCGAAGTGAGCGTCGGCAGCAGTCACAGCAAGAGCGCGTTCTCGGAAGACGGCGTGACGAATCGCGGCTCGAATGTGAACGCAGGCGGGACGGTGGCGTTTGCGGCGACCGGCAACAGTCAGGCTGGCAGCGGCAATGTGACGATCGCCGGCTCGAACGTGAACGCGAACGATGTGATCTTGGCGGCTAAAAATCAGGTCAATATTGTCAATACGACCGATACGGATTCGACGCGCAGCACGAACGAGTCGAAGAGCGCGAGCGTGGGGGTGTCCGTCGGCACGGGCGGGTTCGGCGTTTCCGCGGCGATGTCGAAGGCCAACGGCGACGGCAATAGCGATCTGGCCACGCAGAACAACAGCCATGTAAGCGCAGCAAGCAATGTAACGATCATCTCGGGCGGCGATACGAACATTACCGGCTCGAACGTGAAGGGCAATCAGGTGAATGCCGACGTGGGCGGGAATCTGAACATCGTCAGCGTGCACGATACGCTGACGAGCGCGGCGCATCAGTCGAGTTCGGGCGGTGGCTTCAGCATCAGTCAGGGCGGCGCCAGTGCGAACTTCAGCCAGAGCAAGGGCAATGCGTCCGGAAGCTATGCGGGCGTCAATGAGCAGGCCGGGATTCACGCAGGCGATGGCGGTTTCAATATCAACGTCGCCGGCAATACCGACCTGAAGGGCGGGCTGATCGCGAGCGACGCGGATCCGTCGAAGAATTCGCTGACGACAGGCTCGCTGTCCTTCTCGGACATCCAGAACCAGTCGCACTACGATGCGAGCTCGAGCGGCTTCAGTGCGGGTGCGACGACCGGCGACGGCGGGATGAACTACAGCACGCACGGGAGCACGTCGGGCAAGAATGCGGGGGGCGCCGCGCCCATGCTTGGGCAGAACGACAGCGGCAGTGATAGCGCGACGACGAAGAGTGGTGTGAGTGCGGGGAGCGTTACGATTACGGATTCGGCAAATCAGAAACGGGACCTGGCGAGCTTGAACCGCGATACGACGAACACGAACGGCACGGTCGCCAAACTTCCCGACATGCAGAACCTGCTGGCCAACCAGTCGGACATGATGGCTGCGGCCAGTGCGGCGGGTGAAGCGGTGTCGCGCCGGATCGGGGACTATGCCGACGAGATGAAACGGCAAGCCGAGAAGAATGGTGACCAGACAGGTGTCGACGCATGGAAGGAAGGCGGAGCGAACCGCGCACTGATGCAAGGCGCGGGCGCGGCGCTGGTGACGGGGTTGGCGGGCGGCAACGCGGCCGGTGGCGCAGCTGGCGCGGCGATTGCGTCGATCGCGTCGGGTAAGCTGAATGAACTGAGCAGCGCGATCGCAGGCAGCGATCCGACCGGGAACGCCAATATGAATCAGGCGCTGGGGAACATCGTGGCGAATGCGCTTGCGACGGGGGCCGGCGGTGTCGTGGGTGGTGAATCGGGGGCGTTCTCGGGGTACAACGCGGATCGATTCAACCGGCAGTTGCACGAGGACAGCAAGGCGAAGGAACTGACTCTGGCGAAGAAGCTGGCATCGGAAAGCGACGGGAAATACACGGTGCAGCAGATTCAGGATCAGATGGCGCAAATGGATCTGGTGATGAGCGATGGAGGGGTGTTGCCGGGCAATGTTCGAGTAGCGTCGGGAGAGATGCCGCAGGACGGGACGGAGTGGACGCGGTACGGCGTGAACAAGGCGGGTCAGACGGTGTGGACGCAATCGTTGGGTCCGGGCGATCCTGATTTGCAGGCGTATATTGTGAAGGGAGCGCAGGGTAGCGGGTTCTCGTATCAGGCGACGACGACGGGCAAGAATCCGGGCCTGGTCCGTGCACCGGACTTTGTGAACTTCCAGATTGATTATTTCGTGGGCAGTGTGTGGGGAACGTTTACGCGGGATGGAAATGCGTTCTTCGGAACTGGTGTCAATATGGCGCTTCCCAATCCAGTTCAGGCATCAGCAAGTATTACTGCCGGCTGGCTCAATCGAACGAGCGTCGCTCCTGGCCAGACAAATAACTTTGCTGGAGGCTATGCCGGTGGCATGACTGGTGCTTACGGCATATTTGGCACAGGCATCATGAATTCGCCGGGTAATGGAACTGCGACCATTATTGGTGTTGGTGGTGGGGTTAGCGCCGGGAAGAACACTAACGTTGGTGGTGTCGGTGGCGGGTACAGTAATGATCAAGGTAAGACAGGGATTAGGTGGTAAATATGGTTGGAATTCCAGGCTCGGCTCCTAAAACACGTGGGCAAAAGATAGTTGGGGTTATTGCCTTCACCGCGCTGATTGGCTTCATCGTGTACGTGGTGTTGAAGAACATCTTTTTTAGCTGAACGACTGAGCCCGGCGTATGCCGGGCTCGGTGTTTAGGCCTGTTTCGAAGGAGGTCGACGGCGATGTCGTCGTTCAGCGGCGAGTTGCTGCTCGTCACGGATGCGATCCAGAATCTCCTGTTCGGTCATCTCGCGATTGGCGATGCGGTAGTGGTGATCGGAGGAGATGGTCAATTGCTGGGAGCGGTAATTGACGGAGAGGAGCACATGGTTGCCGGGCACAAAGCCGGCGGTGGCGAGCAGGCGATCGACGGCGCTCTGCCACGGGAAGGCTGGGCTGACCTTACCCCGCCGAGTACACCATTCGTAATTTAGTGGGCTCGCCGGTTTTCGGTTGATGCAGTTGCCGGAAT
>NZ_CABVPR010000048.1 GCF_902499135.1 Burkholderia dolosa | reverse complement strand
CCGCACTGCGCGCCGCGCCGCCGCGTTCGGCCTGCTCGCCGCGGCCGCCACCACCGTAGCCGCCGCCATAACCGCCCTCGTCACCGCCGCCACTGCCGCCCGAACCGCCGCGGCCGCCGAGCATCTGCATCTGGTCGGCGACGATTTCGGTCGAATAGCGATCCTGACCGTCCTGGCCTTGCCACTTGCGCGTGCGGATCCGGCCTTCGATGTACACCGACGAACCCTTCTTCAGATACTCGCTGACGATTTCCGCCAGACGGCCGAAGAACGCGACGCGATGCCACTCGGTCATTTCCTTGAACTCGCCGCTCGCCTTGTCCTTGTAGCGGTCGGTCGTCGCGAGACGGATGTTCGCAACCGCATCGCCGCTCGGCAGGTAACGGACTTCAGGATCGGCGCCGAGATTGCCGACGAGGATGACCTTGTTGACGGATGCCATGTGTTTCTCCAGTAAATTCGATGCCGGGCCGATGGCGAATCGTGCCGGATCGGCCCGCCGGGCAACCCGGCAAACGCGGCCGGGGCTTGTCCGAAAAAAGATCAGGCCTTGCGCGGCGGCGCTTTCATGCTGGCCGCGATTATAAGCCACGCGGCAACGAGCCCCGAGCACGCAAAGAAGACCGTGTTCGCGCCGCCGTGCTTCAGCAGCCAACCGCCCACGACGCCGCCGAGCGCGAGACCGATCGACTGCGTGGTGTTGTAGACACCGGTGGCCGCGCCCTTGCGCGAGCCGGGCGCGAGCTTCGACACGAGCGACGGCTGCGACGCTTCCAGAATGTTGAACCCGAGGAAGTATACGAACAGGATCGCCGCCACAATCAGGATGGTATGCGGCGCGCTGCCGAGCAGCAATTGGCCGATCAGGATAGCGAGAATGCCGCCGAGCAGCACCGGCTTCATCTTGCCCCGTTTTTCCGCGACGATGATGGCCGGCACCATCATCACGAACGCGAGCCCCATCACCGGCAGGTACACCTTCCAGTGCGACGCGACCGGCAGCCCGCCGTCGACGAGCAGGCGCGGCACGACGAGAAACAGCGCCGTCTGCGTCGCGTGCAGCACGAGCACGCCGAAGTTCAGCCGCAGCAGTTCGGCGTTGTGCAGCACTTCGGCGAACGGCGCGGGCACGTGCACGGGCTTCGCGGCGTCGGGCACGACCCACAGCACGACGCCGATCGCGAGAACCGACAGCACGCCGACGATCGCGAACAGCCCGCTCATCCCGACCCAGTGGAACACGATCGGCGCACCGACGATCGCGACCGCGAACGACACGCCGATCGAACCGCCGACCATCGCCATCGCCTTCGTGCGGTTCTGCTCGGACGTCAGATCCGCGATGAACGCGAGCACCGCGGACGACACGGCGCCCATCCCCTGAATCACGCGGCCGACGATGATCCACGTGATGTCGTGCGCGAACGCGGCGACGAAGCTGCCGAGCGCGAAGATCAGCAGGCCCGTCGCGATCACCGGCTTGCGGCCGAATCGGTCCGACGCCCATCCGTAGAAGATGTACAGCAGCGACTGCGTGACGCCGTACGCGCCGAGCGCGATGCCGACGAGCAGCACGTTCTCGCCGCCCGGAATGGTTTTCGCGTACACGGAGAACACCGGCATGATCATGAACAGGCCGAGCATGCGCAGCGCGAAGATCGCCGCGAGCGACGTGGTCGCCCGCAGTTCGGGCGCACTCATGCGGGAAGACGTGGCGGACGGATTGGACATCGGGAATGAATTTCGAATGATCGGAATGTCCGCCCGGCGGCGGGCGGCGGAAGATCAGTGCCGCCGGCGCGGGACCTCGCAGGCGTCGCCGCGGCGCGCTGCAGACGGCCTGCCGGGCTGCCCGAAACCGTGCGGCGCGGCCGCTTTTCCCGGCGCAGGCGCCGCCTTGCTGCCAGCTGCTGCAAAGGCTCGGGGCCCCCGACGACGGTCTCGAAAAGCCGTTATAGTAGCAGGTTTGGTCCCCTCCATTTTCGCCAGGTTCATGGAACAGATCCGTATCCGTGGGGCACGTACCCACAACCTGAAAAACGTCAATCTCGACCTGCCGCGCCACAAGCTGATCGTGATTACCGGGTTGTCCGGATCGGGCAAGTCGTCGCTCGCGTTCGACACCCTTTATGCGGAGGGGCAGCGCCGCTACGTCGAGAGCCTGTCCGCGTATGCGCGCCAGTTCCTGCAGCTGATGGAGA
Source organism: Burkholderia dolosa (assembly GCF_902499135.1). GTDB lineage: Bacteria > Pseudomonadota > Gammaproteobacteria > Burkholderiales > Burkholderiaceae > Burkholderia > Burkholderia dolosa. The sequence continues at coordinate 42,215 of NZ_CABVPR010000048.1, read as the reverse complement.
AACCGGACGTCGACCTGATCGAGGGCCTGTCGCCCGCGATTTCGATCGAGCAGAAGGCGACGTCCCACAACCCGCGTTCGACCGTCGGCACGGTCACGGAAATCCACGACTACCTGCGACTTTTGTACGCACGTGTCGGCACGCCGTACTGTCCCGATCACGACATCCCGCTCGAAGCGCAAAGCGTGTCGCAGATGGTCGATGCCGCGCTCGCGCTGCCGGAGGACACCAAGCTGATGATCCTCGCGCCGGTCGTCGCGAACCGCAAGGGCGAGCACGCGGAGCTGTTCGAGGACATGCAGGCGCAGGGCTTCGTGCGCTTTCGCGTGCGCTCCGGCGGCGGCACCGCGAACGAAGGCGTCGCGAAGATCTACGAAGTCGACTCGCTGCCGAAGCTGAAAAAGAACGACAAGCACACGATCGACGTCGTCGTCGATCGTCTGAAGGTGCGCGCGGACATGAAGCAGCGTCTCGCCGAATCGTTCGAAACGGCGCTGCGCCTCGCGGACGGCCGCGCGATCGCGCTCGAGATGGATACGGACCGCGAACACCTGTTCAGCTCGAAGTTCGCGTGCCCGATCTGCTCGTATTCGCTGCAGGAACTCGAGCCGCGCCTGTTCTCGTTCAACAATCCGATGGGCGCATGCCCGGAATGCGACGGGCTCGGCCAGATCACGTTCTTCGATCCGAAGCGCGTCGTCGCACATCCGTCGCTGTCGCTCGCCGCCGGCGCCGTCAAAGGCTGGGACCGCCGCAACCAGTTCTACTTCCAGATGCTGCAGAGCCTCGCGGCGTTCTACGACTTCGACATCGACACCGCGTTCGAGGATCTGCCCGAGAAGATCCGCAAGGTGCTGCTGTTCGGCTCCGGCAAGCAGACCATTCCGTTCTCGTACATCAACGAGCGCGGCCGCACGACGATCCGCGAGCACGTGTTCGAAGGGATCATCCCGAACCTCGAGCGGCGCTACCGCGAGACCGACTCGGTCGCGGTGCGCGAGGAACTCGCGAAATATCAGAACAACCAGCCGTGCCCGTCGTGCGACGGCACGCGCCTGCGCCGCGAAGCGCGCTACGTGCGGATCGGCGCCGGCGACCACGCGCGCGGCATCTACGAAATCAGCAGCTGGCCGCTGCGCGACGCGCTCGGCTACTTCGACGGCCTGACGCTCGACGGCGCGAAGCGCGAGATCGCCGACAAGGTGATCAAGGAAATCGTCGCGCGCCTGACGTTCCTGAACAACGTCGGCCTCGACTACCTGTCGCTCGAGCGCAGCGCCGAGACGCTGTCGGGCGGCGAGGCGCAGCGCATCCGGCTCGCGTCGCAGATCGGCTCGGGCCTGACCGGCGTGATGTACGTGCTCGACGAGCCGTCGATCGGCCTGCACCAGCGCGACAACGACCGGCTGATCGCGACGCTGAAGCATCTGCGCGACCTCGGCAACTCGGTGATCGTCGTCGAGCACGACGAGGACATGATCCGCACGGCCGACTACGTCGTCGACATGGGGCCGGGCGCCGGCGAGCACGGCGGCGTGGTCGTGGCCGAAGGCACGCCGAAGCAGGTGCAGGCGAATCCGCAATCGCTGACGGGCCAGTATCTGGTCGGCAAGCGCACGATCGAGTATCCGGACGAGCGGATCGCGCCCGATCCCGAGCGGATGCTGCGCATCGTCGACGCGCACGGCAACAACCTGAAGCACGTCGATCTCGAACTGCCGGTCGGCCTGCTGACCTGCATCACCGGCGTGTCGGGCTCCGGCAAGTCGACGCTGATCAACGACACGCTGTATCACGCGGTCGCGCGCCATCTGTACGGCTCGTCGGCCGAGCCGGCCGCGCACGAGGCGATCGAGGGGCTCGAGCATTTCGACAAGGTGATCAACGTCGACCAGTCGCCGATCGGCCGCACGCCGCGCTCGAATCCGGCCACCTACACGGGCCTGTTCACGCCGATCCGCGAGCTGTTCGCCGGCGTGCCGACCGCGAAGGAGCGCGGCTACGATCCCGGCCGCTTCTCGTTCAACGTGAAGGGCGGCCGCTGCGAAGCATGCCAGGGCGACGGCGTGCTGAAAGTCGAGATGCACTTCCTGCCGGACGTCTACGTGCCGTGCGACGTGTGCCACGGCAAGCGCTACAACCGCGAAACGCTCGAAGTGCTGTACAAGGGCAAGAACGTCAGCGAAGTGCTCGACATGACCGTCGAGCAGGCGTACGAATTCTTCAGCGCGGTGCCCGTCATCGCGCGCAAGCTGAAGACGCTGCTCGACGTCGGGCTCGGCTACATCCGCCTCGGCCAGTCGGCGACCACGCTGTCGGGCGGCGAGGCGCAGCGCGTGAAGCTGTCGCTCGAGCTGTCGAAGCGCGACACGGGCCGCACGCTGTACATCCTCGACGAGCCGACCACCGGCCTGCACTTCCACGACATCGCGCTGCTGCTCGAAGTGATCCACCGGCTGCGCGACCAGGGCAACACGGTCGTGATCATCGAGCACAACCTCGATGTGATCAAGACGGCCGACTGGGTGATCGACCTCGGCCCCGAAGGCGGCGCCGGCGGCGGCCAGATCATCGCGCAGGGCACGCCCGAGCAGGTCGCGAAAACCAAGGCGAGCTTCACCGGCAAATACCTCGCGCCGCTGCTCAAGCGCCCGGCCCGCAAGGTCGCGGCCGGCTGACGCGCCGTCCCCGCGCGCGGTCGCCCGGCCGCGCGCCGCCCGTCCCCCTCGTTTTCCCTTTCTGCGTTTACACCACGCGCCGAACGGCCGGTTTGCGCGCCATAATGGCAGCTATACTTTACGGTCGTAAGGTTCGCCGTCCGCACCAATCCAGTGCGACGTCGGGCGAACGCCGCCGTGCCGCCCACCGCGCGACATGCCCCCCGAACGACAGGAATCCACGATGGAGAAGCAACAAGAGTCGCGCGACGCGCAAAGCCGCGAGCCGCACCTGCGCAGCGTGCGGCTGACGAGCGACTTGAGCCTGCCGAAGCTGTCGGCGCTCGAGATCGGCAGCTATCTGTTCGCGATCTTGATGATGTGGCTCGTCCTCGAGCTGAAGCTGCTCGGCGGGTTGCTGGCCGGCCTGCTCGTCTATCAGCTGATCCACACGATCGCGCCGGTGATCGAACGCCACACGACCAGCATGCGCGCGCGCTGGGTCGCGGTCGTGCTGCTGTCGGTCGCGATCGTCGGCGCGCTCACCGGTTTGACGATCGGCATCATCGAGCATTTCGAGCACACGGTGCCGAACCTGCAGACGCTGCTCGGCCAGCTGATGCAGATCGTCGAGCAGACGCGCGCACGCACGCCGGCGTGGATCGCGAACCTGCTGCCGGTCGACGTCGAGCAGATGAAGACGAAGGCGGCCGTGCTGATGCATTCGCACATGGATCAGCTGCAGCAAAGCGGCAAGAGCGTCGCACGCGGCTTCGGCCACGTGCTGTTCGGAATGATCATCGGCGCGATGATCGCGATCGGCGTCGAGCACGGCAAGGTGCGCCGGCCACTGTCGACCGCGCTCGTCACGCGCGTGTCGCGCTTCGCGGACGCGTTCCGCCGGATCGTGTTCGCGCAGATCAAGATTTCGGCGATCAACGCGGCATTCACCGGCCTCTACCTGCTCGTCGCGCTGCCGATCTTCCACGAGCGGCTGCCGCTGTCGAAAACGCTCGTGCTGGTCACGTTCATCGTCGGCCTGCTGCCGGTGATCGGCAACCTGATCTCGAACACGCTGATCGTCGCCGTATCGCTGTCGGTCAGCATGGGCACGGCAATCGCGTCGCTCGCGTTCCTCGTGATCATCCACAAGCTCGAATACTTCCTGAACGCAAAGATCATCGGCGGGCAGATCGAGTCGCGCGCGTGGGAGCTGCTGCTCGCGATGCTGATCATGGAAGCCGCGTTCGGGCTGCCCGGCGTGATCGCCGCGCCGATCTTCTATGCGTATCTGAAGCGCGAGCTGTATCTGCTGCGGCTGATCTGACGCCGCACGCCGCACGACGAAAAACGCCGCGCCCCGGTCAAAGGGCGCGGCGTTTTCGTTGGGGAGCACAGAATCGGTTTAACGGAACACGACCGTCTTCGTTCCGTTCAGCACGATCCGGTGTTCGACGTGCCACTTCACCGCGCGCGCGAGCGTCACGCATTCGACGTCGCGGCCGATCGCGGTCAGCTGATCCGGCGTCATGCTGTGATCGACGCGCTCCACTTCCTGCTCGATGATCGGACCTTCGTCGAGATCGGTCGTCACGTAGTGCGCGGTCGCCCCGATCAGCTTCACGCCGCGGTCGAAGGCCTGGTAATAAGGCTTCGCGCCCTTGAAGCTCGGCAGGAACGAATGGTGGATGTTGATCGCGCGGCCGGCCAGTTGCTCGCACAGGTTCGGCGACAGGATCTGCATGTAGCGCGCGAGCACGACGAGATCGGCCTGATGCTCGTCGATCACTTCGAGCACGCGTGCTTCCTGCGCGGCCTTCGCGGCATCGGACGAACCGCCCGCGAGCGGAAAGTGATGGAACGGAATGTTGTAGCTCGCGGCGAGCTGATAGAAATCCTTGTGGTTCGACACGATCGCCGGAATCTCGATCGGCAGCTGCCCGGTGCGATAGCGGAACAGCAGGTCGTTCAGGCAGTGACCGATCTTCGACACCATGATCACGACGCGCGGCTTCACCGCCGCGTCGTGCAGTTCCCAGCGCATCGCGAACTGCTCGGCGAGCGGCGCGAATTCGCGCCGCAGCGTGTCGAGCGCCGACGCGGCATCGGCGCCGTTGCCGTCCTGCTCGAAATGCACGCGCATGAAGAATTCGCCGGTGCGGCTGTCGCCGAACTGCGCGGAATCCAGAATGTTGTGATTGCGCTCGAACAGGAAGCCCGAGACCGCGTGAACGATGCCGTGCCGGTCTGGGCACGACAGTTTCAGAATAAAGCTGTGATCGGTCGACATGACCGCTACTCCCTTCGTTTCGGAATTCGTCAAATTGGCCGGATCGGCGGCCGGCCCGCCGCGCGCGTCATGCGGGCGACGCGAACAGCGCATCGATGCCGGCAGCGTCTGCCGTCGCGAGCCAGCGATGGCGCAGCAGCGTATCGAGCGTCGCGAGGCTCGCGTCCATCGTCGCGCGGCCTTCGCGCAGCCAGCCGATTACTTCGGGCACGCTCGCGAGCAGGTGTTCGGCGACTTCGCCGTCCTGGTTGTGCGGCGCGAAGTCGCGCGGCAGCGGCAGGTCGTACACGAAGATCAGTTCGGATTGCGTGCCTTCGGGCAGCGAGCAGAGCACCTGTACCGCGCGGCCCGCGACCGCGCGCGCGGCGAGCGCCGCAGGAATGCCCGCTTCTTCCCAGCATTCCTTCGCGAGCGTGTCGCGCACGCCGAGCCCCCAGCCGATGCCGCCGGCGACGACGTTGTCGAGCATGCCGGGATCGGTCGCCTTGGTCGCGCTGCGGCGGCCGAGCCACAGCTGCGGCGCGGCCGCGGCGGACGATTCCGCCGGCGCAGCCGCATATTCTACGATGCCGTTCACGTGCACCGCATAAGTCTGCGTGCCGAAGAAGCGCGACGCCGCGCGCTCGATATACGCGAGCGGCGGATCGTCGAAGCGGTTGCGGATCGCATAGATCTCGTCGCGCCAGCCCGGAATCGCACCTTCCGCGGCCAGCGCGCCGATCGCGCTCGCGAGCGCCATGCTGCGCGCGTCGACCGTGTCGTAGCGCGGCGACAGCACGACGCACTCGGCGTCGATCTCGAACACGTCCGGCCAGCGCGCGAGCATGCCGACGTCGCGGCGGCGCACCCAGCCGACCTGCCGGCCGGCGATCTCGAAGCGCAGATGCGCGGCCGGATCGAAGCGGCGCGCGGCCGCGATGCATGGAAACGTCATCGCGGTCAGTCCTTCAGCGCGACGCGGATGCCGATCGCGATGAACGTCGCACCCGCGATCCGGTCGAGCCATACGCCGACCGTCGGCCGGCGCTTCAGCCATGCGCCGATCGCGCCGGCGCCGACGCCGAACAGCGAAAAGATCGCGGCCGTCTGCAGCATGAACAGCGCGCCGAGCTCGAACATCTGCAGCGTCACGCTCTGCGCGCCGTGCGGGTCGACGAACTGCGGCAGGAACACGACGAAGAACAGCGTGACCTTCGGGTTCATCAGATTGCCGAGCACGCTCTGCCGGAAGATCGCGCCGAGCGGCTGCGGCGCGCGTGCGTGCGCGTTCGCGAGCCCGTGGCTGCGCAGCGCCTTGATGCCGATCCAGACCAGATACGCGGCGCCCGCGAGCTTCAGGATTTCGAACGCGACCGGCGACGAACGCAGCACCGCCGCGACGCCGAGCGCCGCGAGCGTCGTGTGGAACAGGATGCCGGCGGTGAAGCCCAGCGCGGCGACGAAGCCGGCCGCGCGGCCCTGCGAGATGCCGCGCGCGAGCACCTGCAGATTGTCAGGCCCGGGCGCGAACGTGATCGCGATCGACGTCGCGAGAAACAGCATGAAGTTGGGCATCGTGACCTCGCTGCGTGGCCGGCGTTCAGTGGCCGGAGAATTCGGTGACCGTGTAGACGGGCAGCCCTGCGTTGCGCAGCAGCGCCGAGCCGCCGAGATCGGGCAGATCGATGATCGCCGCGCCCTCGACGACGACCGCGCCGAGCCGCTGCAGCAGGTTGCGCCCCGCCATCATCGTGCCGCCGGTCGCGATCAGGTCGTCCATGATGATCACGCGATCGCCGGGACGGCACGCGTCCTCGTGGATTTCGACCGTCGCGCTGCCGTATTCGAGCTCGTACGATTCGGAGCGCGTCTTGTACGGCAGCTTGCCGACCTTGCGGATCGGCACGAAGCCGACGCTCAGTTCGTACGCGACGATCGGCGCGATGATGAAGCCGCGCGCGTCGAGGCCCGCGACGTAGTCGAGCTTCGCATCGACATAGCGCTCGACGAACAGGTCGACCAGAATGCGCAGCGCCTTCGGGCTTTGCAGCAGCGTCGTGATGTCGCGGAACATCACGCCGGGCTGCGGCCAGTCGGGCACCGTGCGGATCTGGCTGTGGATGAAGGCGACCGGATCGAGCGGCGCGCCCGACGACGAATGCGACATGAAACTCTCCGAAAAAAACGGTGCGCGAAGCTCGGGCACCGTTTCGAACCAATACGGGTCAGGTTATGGGCGGCGACGCACGCTCGCGCGTGCCGGCGCTCACGCGGCGGCCGCGGGCGGATCGCGCCGGTGGCGCGACAGCCGTTCCTCCGCGAGCGCAAGCGCCTCGGGCAGCCCGCGCAGCACGACGATGTCGCTCGCGCGCAGCTTCGTCTGCGGATCCGGTTCGACGCCGCGAATGCCGTGCCGGCGGATCGCCGTGACTTCCAGCCCGAGCGCGTACAGCCCGAGCTCCTCCAGCGAGCGTCCGACCGCGTCCGCGCGCGCATCGACCGGCACCGATTGTAGCCGCACCTGCTCGTGATCGTCGTCGTCCGCGTCGTCAGCGCCGTGGAAATAGCCGCGCAGCAGGCTGTAGCGCTCGTCGCGCATCTCCTCGACGCGCCGCACGACCTTGCGCATCGGCACGCCGACCAGCACCAGCGTATGCGACGCGAGCATCAGGCTGCCTTCGACGATCTCCGGAATCACCTCGGTCGCGCCGGCCGCGAGCAGCTTCTCGAGATCGGCGTCGTCGACGGTGCGCACGATCGCCGGCAGCGTCGGCTCGAGCTCGTGCACGTGGTGCAGCACGCGCAGCGCGGACGGCGTGTTCGCATACGTGATCGCGACGGCCGCCGCGCGGTGGATGCCGGCCGCGAGCAGCGACTCGCGGCGCGCCGCGTCGCCGAACACGACCGATTCGCCTGCGGTCGCTGCCGCGCTCACGCGGTCCGGATCGAGGTCCAGCGCGACGTACGGAATGCCTTCCTGCTCGAGCATCCGCGCGAGGTTCTGGCCGGCGCGGCCGTAGCCGCAGATGATCACGTGGCCGCGCTGCTTCAGGCTTTGCGTCGCGATGCGCGTCATCTGCAGCGACTGCTGCATCCATTCGGTCGACGACAGCCGCATCACGATCCGGTCCGCGTTCTGGATCAGGAACGGCGCCGCGAGCATCGACAGCAGCATCGACGCGAGGATCGCCTGCAGCAGCGTCGAATCGACGAGATGCCGGTCGAGAATCAGGTTCAGCAGCACGAAGCCGAATTCGCCGGCCTGCGCGAGGCCGATGCCGGTGCGCATCGCGACGCCGGGCGTCGCGCCGAACAGCCGCGCGAGCCCCGCGATCATCGTCCCCTTGAACAGCACCTGGCCGATGAAGAAGCCGAACACGAGCAGCGGATGTTCCCAGATCACGCGCGGATCGAGCAGCATCCCGGTCGTCACGAAGAACAGGCCGAGCAGCACGTCGCGAAACGGCTTGATGTCCTCCTCGACCTGATGACGAAACGGCGTTTCCGCGATCAGCATCCCGGCGATGAACGCGCCGAGCGCGAGCGACAGCCCGAAGCGGTCGGTCACGAATGCGGCGCCCAGCGTGACGAGCAGCAGGTTCAGCACGAACAGCTCCTGCGAGCGGCGCCGCGCGACGACGTTGAGCCAGCGCGTCATGAAGCGCTGGCCGACGATCAGCAGCAGCGCGAGCGCGATCACGATCTTGACCGCCGCGAGGCCGAGCGTCAGCGCGAGATCCTTCGACGACTCGGCGCCGAACGCGGCGATCACGATCAGCAGCGGCACGACCGCGAGGTCCTGGAACAGCAGCACGCCGAAGATGTTGCGACCGTGCTCGGTCTCGATTTCGAGCCGCTCGGCGAGCATCTTCGACACGATCGCCGTCGACGACATCGCGAGCGCGCCGCCGAGCGCGACGCTGCCCTGCCACGTAATGTGCATCCACCGCTCGAACAGCATGCCGAGCACGACCGCGAACACGAGCGTCGCGACCACCTGCAGCAGCCCGAGGCCGAACACGAGCCGCTGCATCGTGCGCAGCTTCGCGAGCGAGAATTCGAGGCCGATCGAGAACATCAGGAACACCACGCCGAATTCGGCCAGATGCTCGGCCCGTTCGAGATCCGCCGCGACGCCGAACGCGTGCGGGCCGACCAGGATGCCGACGGTCAGATAGCCGAGCATCGGCGGCAGATTCAGCGACCGGAATACGACGACGCCCACCACCGAGGCCAGCAGCAGCAGCAGGGTCATTTCGAGCGGGGAAATCACGGGCGAAGCGTCCTCGTTCGTCGGGGCCGCGGCAACGCGGGCGCGGGGAATGGCGGTGGACAGGCAACTTCAGACGAGTCCGAAGGCCGGCGCGGCGAACAAACGCCTTTGCTATACTCCGCGCATGATAGCGAAAATCAATGATGATCGGGCGCTCGCGCTCGCCCGCGACGTGCTCGACATCGAGGCGGACGCCGTTCGCGCGCTGCGCGACCAGCTCGACGGCGGCTTCGTCCAGGCCGTGGCATTGCTGCTCGGCTGCCGCGGTCGCGTGGTGGTGTCCGGCATCGGCAAATCGGGGCATATCGCCCGCAAAATCGCAGCCACGCTCGCCAGCACCGGTACGCCGGCGTTCTTCGTCCATCCCGCCGAAGCAAGCCATGGCGACCTCGGGATGGTCACTTCCGACGACGTGTTCATCGGCATCTCGTATTCGGGCGAATCCGAAGAGCTCGTCGCGATCCTGCCGCTCGTCAAGCGGATCGGCGCGAAGCTGATCGCGATCACGGGCCGCGCCGAGTCGAGCCTCGGCACGCTCGCGGACGTGAACCTGAACGCCGCGGTGTCGAAGGAGGCGTGCCCGCTGAACCTCGCGCCGACCGCGAGCACCACGGCCGCGCTCGCGCTCGGCGATGCACTCGCCGTCGCGGTGCTCGACGCGCGCGGCTTCGGCTCCGAGGACTTCGCGCGCTCGCATCCGGGCGGCGCGCTCGGCCGGCGCCTGCTCACGTACGTGCGCGACGTGATGCGCTCCGGCGACGACATCCCGTCGGTCGGGCTCGACGCGACGCTGTCCGACGCGCTGTTCCAGATCACCGCGAAACGGATGGGCATGACGGCCGTGATCGGCCCCGACCGCAAGGTCGCGGGCATCTTCACCGACGGCGACCTGCGCCGCGTGCTCGCGCGCGACGGCGATTTCCGCACGCTGCCGATCGTCGACGTGATGACGCGCGAGCCGCGCACGATCGGCCCCGATCATCTGGCGGTCGAAGCCGTGGAACTGATGGAGCGCCACCGGATCAACCAGATGCTCGTGGTCGATGCGCACGGCGTGCTGATCGGCGCGCTGAACATGCACGACCTGTTTTCGAAGAAGGTGATCTGATGAGCGCTGCGCTGACTGCAGCCGAACGCGCAAGCCGCGTCGAGCTGATGATTTTCGACGTCGACGGCGTGCTGACCGACGGCGGCCTGCTGTTTACCGCCGCCGGCGACACGATGAAGTCGTTCAATTCGCTCGACGGCCACGGCGTGAAGCTGCTCGGCGAAGCGGGCATCGCGACCGCGATCATCACGGGCCGCCGCTCGGAGATCGTCGCCGCGCGCGCGAAGGAAATGAAGATCGCGCATCTGTTCCAGGGCGTCGAGAACAAGCGCGCGGTGTTCGACGACCTGATCGCGTCGCTCGGCATCGCAGCCGACGCGTGCGGCTACATGGGCGACGACTGGCCCGACCTGCCGGTGATGCTCCGCTGCGGCTTCGCGGCCGCTCCGGCGAACGCGCACCCCGACGTGATCGCCCGCGCGCATTGGGTGGCCGAAGCCCGCGGCGGCCACGGCGCCGTGCGCGAGGTGTGCGACGCGATCCTGCGCGCGCAGCGCCGCTACGATGCGCTGCTCGCCGCTGCGTGCGGAGCCTGACGCATGAATCCGCATTTCCGCTGGACCCAGTTGCTGCCGCTCGTCGCGGTCGCCGCGCTCGCGGGCATCACGTGGTGGCTGCTGCAGGCGACGCTGCCGCCGCCCGGCGAGGGCGCCGCGCAGCCCAAGCGCCATACGCCCGACTACTTCGCGGACAACTTCTCGGTCACCGAGCTCGACCAGTCCGGCACGACCCAGTACCGGCTGACGGCCGCGAAGCTCGTCCATTACGAAGACACCGAAAGCAGCGACCTGACCGATCCGGCCATGCGCGCGTTCCAGCCCGGCAAGCCGGTGGTGACGACCACCGCGAAGCGCGGCACCGTGAACGGCGACGTGTCGATCGTCGATCTGTACGACGACGCGCGCATCGTGCGCGCGGCCGGCGGCGGCGATCCGCAGATGCAGGCCGATTCGCAGCATTTCCGCATCTTCGTCAATGACGATGTGATCCAGACCGAAAAGCCGGTTAAACTTCAGCGCGGCCTGTCGGTCGTGAACGCGACCGACGGCATGAAGTACAACAACGTCACCCGGGTCATCGAGCTATACGGCAACGTGCGCGGCACGATCGCCGCGTCGGACGCCTCCGGCGGCTCGAAAGGTCAACCCAAGTGACGCTTCCCTCACGTGACTGAATGAACGAACCGTTCCCTCGACAGAATTCCGGCGGCGCCGTGCGCGCCGTCCGCGCCGCGCTCGCCGCGACGCTCGTGGCGCTCCCGCTGGTCGGGCTGGCGCCGGCCGCCCATGCCGAGAAGGCCGACCAGAACAAGCCGATCAACGTCGAGGCCGACAATCTGACCTATGACGACCTGAAGCAGGTCACGGTCGCGACCGGCAACGTCGTGATCACGAAGGGCACGATCAAGATCACCGGCGATCGCGTCGAAGTGCGTCAGGATCCGGAGGGCTACCAGTACGCGACGTCCTTCGGCAGCGGCAAGAAGCACGCGACGTTCCGCCAGAAGCGCGAGGGTCTCGACGAATACATCGACGGCGACGCCGAGCGGATCGACTACGACGGCAAGCAGGACCTGACCACGCTGACGACCGCTGCGACCGTGCGCCGCCTGCAGGGCACGTCGACGGTCGCCGACACCGTGCACGGCAGCGTGATCACGTACGACGGCCAGCGCGACTTCTACACCGCGAGAGGCGGCAAGGACGTCGCCGCGCCCGGCAACCCGAACGGTCGCGTGCGCGCGATGCTGTCGCCGAAGAGCGGCGGCCCCGCTCCGCTGAACGGCGCGCCGGCGAAGCTGTCGCCGTCGACCACGATCCAGGGAGCGCCGGGCCAATGAATGCGTTACCGAACCGGCAGCCGGCCGGCACCACGAGCTCGCTCGTCGTCCGGAACCTGAAGAAGCGCTACGGCTCGCGCACGGTCGTGAAGGACGTGTCGCTCGACGTGAAAAGCGGCGAAGTCGTCGGCCTGCTCGGTCCGAACGGAGCCGGCAAGACGACGTCGTTCTACATGATCGTCGGCCTCGTGCCGCTCGACGCGGGCGAAATCTCGCTGAACGGCAGCTCGATCAGCCTGCTGCCGATCCACAAGCGCGCGTCGCTCGGGCTGTCGTACCTGCCGCAGGAAGCATCCGTGTTCCGCAAGCTGACCGTCGAGCAGAACATCCGCGCGGTGCTCGAGCTGCAGTACGGCGACGACGGCAAGCGGCTGTCCAAGGACGCGATCTCGTTGCGCGCCGAAGCGCTGCTCGACGAGCTGCAGATCGCGCATCTGCGCGAGAATCCGGCGCTGTCGCTGTCGGGCGGCGAGCGCCGCCGCGTCGAGATCGCACGCGCGCTCGCAACCAATCCGAGCTTCATCCTGCTCGACGAACCGTTCGCCGGCGTCGATCCGATCGCGGTGCTCGAGATCCAGAAGATCGTCAAGTTCCTGAAGCAGCGGAACATCGGCGTGCTGATTACCGACCACAACGTGCGCGAAACGCTCGGCATCTGCGACCACGCGTACATCATCAGCGACGGTTCGGTGCTCGCCGCGGGCGCGCCGAGCGAAATCATCGAAAACGAAAGCGTGCGCCGCGTGTACCTCGGCGAACACTTCCGCATGTAATTTCCCGTCGTGGCCGCACCCCGCCCGGCATTGCCGCGCGGGGCCGCGCCCCGCTTCGCGGCCTGCCAGCGCCCGGGCGGTGCGCCGCGCGTAATCGCGAATGGCTCAACGCGCCTGGGTCGTGGCAAACTGCCGGTATGACTCCCTCCTTGCCATGAAAGCCAGCCTTCAACTCCGCCTGTCGCAACATCTGGCGCTGACGCCTCAGCTGCAGCAGTCGATCCGGCTCCTGCAGCTGTCGACGCTCGAATTGCAGCAGGAAGTCGCGATGGCCGTCGCGCAGAACCCGCTGCTCGAGAACGACGACGAATGGATCTCCAGCCCACTGCGCGTCGCGGCGGACGGGTCGCTGATCGCACAGACGCCGCTCGCGCCGAACGCCGAACCTCAAGCGACGAACGGCAGCAGCGCGTCGAGCGAGCGCGCCGAACGCGACGAGCCCGCCGGCGCCGACGAATACGACGGCTACGGAACCGGCGACGGCAACGACGGCCCGCAATGGAACCTCGACGAATTCGGCCGCGCGAACGGCGCGTCGGACGACGACGATCTCCCGCCGCTGCAGGTGCAGGAGGCCGCGACGTCGCTGCGCGATCACCTCGCCGCGCAGCTGCGCGTCACGCAGGCCGGCCCGCGCGACCGCGCGCTCGTGATGTTCCTGATCGAATCGCTCGATGACGACGGCTATCTGACCGCGTCGCTCGACGAAGTGCTCGCCGATCTGCCGCCCGAACTCGAAGTCGATTGCGACGAACTGAACGCGGCGCTTGCACTGCTGCACAGCTTCGACCCGGCGGGCGTCGGCGCCCGTTCCGCGTCCGAATGCCTGAAGCTGCAGTTGCTGCGTCTCGATCCGTCCCCGACACGCACGCTCGCGCTGGACATCGTGTCCCAGCACCTGGAGCTGCTCGCCGCGCGCGACTTCACGCGGCTGCGCAAGCATCTGAAGGCGACCGACGACGCGCTGCGCGACGCGCACGCGCTGATCCGCTCGCTCGAGCCATTCCCCGGCGCCGCATACGGGAAGGCCGAGGCCGACTACGTCGTCCCGGACATCATCGTGAAAAAAGCCGGCCAGGGATGGCTCGCGGAACTCAACCCGGAAGTCGTGCCGCGCCTGCGGATCAACAACCTCTACGCGAACATCCTGCGCAACAGCCGCGGCGATCCGTCGACCGGCTCGCTGAAGCAGCAGCTTCAGGAAGCGCGCTGGCTGATCAAGAACATTCAGCAGCGTTTCGACACGATTCTGCGTGTCGCCCAGGCCATTGTCGAACGTCAGAAGAATTTCTTTGCGCACGGTGAAATTGCCATGCGCCCCTTGGTTTTGCGGGAAATAGCTGATACGCTGGGCCTACACGAGTCGACTGTCAGCCGTGTGACAACCGGCAAGTACATGCTGACCCCGTTCGGGACGCTTGAATTTAAGTACTTCTTCGGATCGCACGTCTCGACCGACACCGGTGGCGCCGCCTCGTCGACCGCCATCCGAGCCCTGATCAAGCAACTGATAGGAGCCGAAGACCCAAAATCGCCACTTTCGGACAGCCGCATTGCCGAGCTGCTGGCAGAACAAGGCTTCGTGGTCGCGCGCCGCACGGTTGCCAAGTATCGCGAAGCCCTCAGGATCCCGGCAGTGAATCTGCGCAAGTCTCTTTAAGCCTGCTGCCTGCCCGGCGGCAGGCGTGTTCCGGCCACCGCGCATACGGGGAACAGGCCGGGCGACCTGTCCGCGATCCACCGCCTCGCGCGGCACGGGCAAGTCGACCGGAGCGCCGCCTCGATGCGGCCGGGTGGTCACTCGCTTGGAGAAGCACTATGAACCTGAAGATCAGTGGACATCATCTCGAAGTCACGCCTGCAATTCGCGAATACGTGATCACCAAGCTGGACCGGGTGCTACGCCATAGCGATCAGGTGATCGATGGCACTGTGATCCTCTCGGTCGACAATCACAAGGAAAAGGACAAGCAGCAGCGCGCGGAAGTCAACCTGCATCTGAAGGGCAAGGACATCTTCGTCGAAAGCGCGAACGGCAACCTGTACGCGGCGATCGATCTGCTGATCGACAAGCTGGACCGCCAGGTCGTCAAGCACATGGAGCGTCTGCAAACGCACGCGCACGATCCGATCAAGCATCAGCCGTCAGTCGATCAGATCGAACTGCCGCCGCAATAACCGTCGTCGCAACACGCACGCCGCCCGGTTCGCCGGGCGTTTTTTTTGCGGGTCGCTGCAGTGGTGCGACCGGTCCGTCCATGCCGCACCAGGCGCTCGGCTGTGTTCTATAATGCTCCGGTTATCGCCGGGGGGCGTGCGGTCCGGTCGCCGCGTTGCAGGTCGCCGATGCCGAATGCCTTGATATCGCCGAACATGGAAAATCAGTCTGCCGCCGCAAGGAGACCCCAGGCCGCCCAATCGCCTGCCAACATGAATCGCCTAGCCAAAATCCTGCCCATAGAGAACGTCGTCATCGACCTCTCCGTCACCAGCAAGAAACGCGTCTTCGAACAAGCGGGGCTGATCTTCGAGAATCAGAACGGCATCGCCCGCAGCACCGTCACGGACAACCTGTTCGCGCGGGAGCGGCTCGGTTCGACCGGCCTCGGCGAAGGCGTCGCGATTCCGCACGGGCGGATCAAGGGTCTCAAGCATCCGCTCGCCGCGTTCGTGCGGCTCGCCGACCCGATCCCGTTCGAAGCGCCCGACGGCCAACCGGTCGGGCTCCTGATTTTCCTGCTGGTCCCCGAACAGGCGACGCAGCAGCACCTCGAAATCCTGTCGGAGATCGCGCAACTGCTGTCCGATCGCGACGCGCGCGAGCGTCTGCACAACGAAACGGACATCGCCGAGTTGCATCGCCTGCTCACTCAGTGGCAACCTTGAGTTGATCCGGGCGGAATATTTTCCCGAACGACGCGGCGCACGCCGCGACCGGCCGCCCGGCGCCGGCCCGGCATGGCGACGCCCGTCGCCGCGCGCACGCACCGGCTCATTGGAGTGACGAGAGTCATGGATACGTCCAGCATCAACGCCCAGAGCATCTTCGACGACAACGCCGCCACGCTGAAGCTGAGCTGGCTGACGGGGCATGAAGGCTGGGAACGCGGCTTTTCCGCCGATACCGTCGCGAACGCGACGTCGAGCGCCGATCTCGTCGGTCACCTGAACCTGATCCATCCGAACCGGATCCAGGTGCTCGGCGAGGCCGAAATCGACTACTACCAGCGGCAGACCGACGAAGACCGCTCCCGCCACATGGCCGAGCTGATCGCGCTCGAACCGCCGTTTCTCGTCGTCGCCGGCGGCGCCGCTGCCCCGCCCGAACTGGTGCTGCGCTGCACGCGGTCTTCCACGCCGCTGTTCACCACGCCGATGTCGGCCGCCGCGGTGATCGACAGCCTGCGGCTCTACATGTCGCGCATCCTCGCGCCGCGCGCGACGCTGCACGGCGTGTTCCTCGACATCCTCGGAATGGGCGTGCTGCTCACCGGCGATTCGGGCCTCGGCAAGAGCGAGCTCGGTCTCGAGCTGATCAGTCGCGGCCACGGCCTCGTCGCCGACGACGCGGTCGATTTCGTCCGACTTGGCCCCGATTTCGTCGAAGGCCGCTGCCCGCCGCTGCTGCAAAACCTGCTCGAAGTGCGCGGCCTCGGCCTGCTCGACATCAAGACGATCTTCGGCGAGACCGCCGTGCGACGAAAAATGAAGCTGAAGCTGATCGTTCAGCTCGTGCGCCGGCCGGACGGCGAGTTCCAGCGGCTGCCGCTCGAAAGCCAGACGGTCGACGTGCTCGGGCTGCCGATCAGCAAGGTCACGATCCAGGTCGCGGCCGGCCGCAACCTCGCGGTGCTCGTCGAGGCGGCGGTACGCAACACGATCCTGCAGCTGCGTGGCATCGACACGTTGCGCGACTTCATGGACCGGCAACGCCTCGCGATGCAGGATCCGGACAGCCAGTTCCCCGGCAAGCTCGTGTAACCCTGCCCGCGCCGGCCACGGCGTCGAGCCGGTGCTATGATGAAACGTCAGGATTTTCTGCTTCCCATGCGCATCGTCCTCATCACCGGCATCTCCGGCTCCGGCAAATCCGTCGCGCTGAACGCGCTGGAAGACGCAGGCTATTACTGCGTCGACAACCTGCCGCCGCACGTGCTGCCCGAACTCGCCCGCTACCTCGCCGCGGAAGGCCAGCGCCGCCTCGCGGTCGCGATCGACGCGCGCTCGAGCGCGTCGCTCGACGAAATGCCCGGCCTGATCCGCGCGCTGTCGCGCGAGCACGACGTGCGCGTGCTGTTCCTCAACGCGAGCACGCAAGCGCTGATTCAGCGCTTCTCCGAAACGCGCCGCCGTCATCCGCTGTCCGGTTCGCCGTCGCACGATGCGAACGTCGGGCTGCTGTCGTCGCTCGAGGAAGCGATCGAGCGCGAGCGCGAACTCGTCGCGCCGCTCGCCGAGTTCGGCCACCAGATCGACACGAGCACGCTGCGCGCGAACGTGCTGCGCACGTGGGTCAAGCGCTTCATCGAGCAGAAGAACAACGACCTGATGCTGATGTTCGAATCGTTCGGCTTCAAGCGCGGCGTGCCGCTCGACGCCGATCTGATGTTCGACGTACGCGCGCTGCCGAATCCGTACTACGACCACGAGCTGCGCCCGCTCACCGGGCTCGACCAGCCGGTCATCGCCTTTCTCGACGCACTGCCGATCGTCCACCAGATGATCGACGACATCCATGCGTTCCTGATGAAATGGCTGCCGCACTTTCGCGAAGACAACCGCAGCTATCTGACCGTCGCCATCGGCTGCACGGGCGGCCAGCATCGCTCGGTGTTCATCGCGGAAACGCTCGCCGCGCGCGTCGCGCACGAAGCGAACGTGATCGTGCGGCATCGTGACGCGCCGGTGGATGTCGACGCGTCGTCGCGGCTCGTGACCGAGGTCGACCGACCTTAGGAACGCCGCCTCTTCGCCAGCGCGCCATGTCCTCCCTATCGACGACCCTGATCGACCTGCCGCTGTTTCCGCTGCACACGGTGCTGTTTCCGGGCGGCCTGCTGCCACTGAAGGTGTTCGAAGCGCGCTATCTCGACATGGCGCGCGCGTGCCTGCGCGACGACGCACCGTTCGGCGTGTGTCTGCTGAAGAGCGGCCCCGAAGTCGCGCAGGACGGCGCCGTATCGGTGCCCGAGACGATCGGCTGCATGGCGCGCATCGTCGAATGCGACACCGGCGAATTCGGGATGCTGTATCTGAAGGCGATCGGCACGCAACGGTTCGAACTGCTGTCGCATCGGGTCGAAAGCAACGGATTGCTGGTGGGCATCGCGGAGCCGCTGCCCGACGACATCCCGCTCGAAGGCGAACAGGCGCTCGCGCAGTTCGGCTGTTGCGCGGAGGTGCTGGAACGGATCATCGACGCGCTGCAGAAGTCGGACCCCGGCAAGCTGCCGTTTTGCGAACCGTTCCGTCTCGACGATCCCACCTGGGTATCGAACCGCCTCGCGGAATTGCTGCCGCTCGACCTGCGTGCGCGACAGAAGCTGATGGAGTTTCCGGACGTCGGCGCGCGCATCGACGCCGTGCATCACGTGCTCGATCGGCACGGCTGGCTGTAAGCGTCACGCCGCGCGCGACACCTCGCGCGGACGCGAGCAGCCTTCTCTCCTTTGCCGCCCGACGCTCAGCGCGCCTGAGGGCTCGACGCGGTTCGCAAAACGCAGCATGCGCCGCCCTTCCCGCTCGCTACAGCAGCGGCCCGCTCAGCGCATCGAGCAGCTTGCGCACCGGTGCCGGCACGCCGTACGCGTCGAGTCCGCTCAGCGGCACCCAGGCCGTGTCAGCATCCTGCGCGTGCGCGAGCGGCAGACCGCCGCCGTCCGCGACGTCGCTGAGCCGCGGCTCGATCTCGAGCCTGAAGTGCGTGAACGTGTGCGTGAGCGGAGCAAGCGGTACAGGGCCGCCGCCGCCGAAGCGGCGCGCAAGCGCGGCGAGCGCGGCGTCGCCGTCGGCCTGCGGCAGGCTCCACAGCCCGCCCCAGATGCCGGCCGGCGGGCGCCGCTCGAGCAATACTGCATCGCCGTCGCGCAGCACGAGCATCCATGTACGACGCGTCGGCACCGTCTTCTTCGGCCGCGCGGCCGGCAATTCGCGCTGTCGGCCCGTCGATTGCGCGACGCAGTCGCCGGCGAACGGGCAGCGCGCGCAATCCGGCTTGCCGCGCACGCACAGCGTCGCGCCCAGATCCATCAGTCCCTGCGTATACGCGCTCACGTCGGCCGCGTTCGCCGCGTCCGGCAGCAGCGATTCGGCGAGCGCCCACATGTCGTTCTCGACGCGCTTGTCGCCCGGAAAGCCCTCGACGCCGAACACGCGAGCGAGCACGCGCTTCACGTTGCCGTCGAGGATCGTCGCGCGTGCGCCGTACGCGAACGACGCGATCGCGGCGGCCGTCGAGCGGCCGATGCCGGGCAGTTCGGCGAGCGCGTCGGGGGTCGATGGAAACGCGCCGCCGTGCTCGGCGACGACGACCTGCGCGCAGCGATGCAGATTGCGCGCACGCGAGTAGTAGCCGAGCCCGGCCCACAACGCCATCACGTCGTCGATCGGCGCGGCGGCGAGCGCGGCGACGTCCGGGTAGCGTTCGAGAAACCGCGTGTAATACGGGATGACGGTCGACACCTGCGTCTGTTGCAGCATGATTTCCGACAGCCAGATCCGGTACGGATCGCGCGTGTTCTGCCACGGCAGGTCGTGGCGGCCATGTATGCGCTGCCACGCGATCAGCCGCGAGGCGAACGTGCGATGCAGCGGCGTGACGGGAAACGGAGCGGGAGCGGTGCGGGGCGGCTTCAAGGGTGGTTCGAATCTCGGAGATCTTGGAGAAAAAGGTTCAACGCTGGCAGGCCGGGCAGAAATACGTCGACCGCTGACCCTGCACGATCTGCCGGATCGGTGTGCCGCATACGCGGCAAGGCTCGCCCGCACGGTCGTAGACGAAGCAATCGAGCTGGAAATAGCCGCTTTCGCCGTTGCTGCCGACGAAGTCGCGCAGTGTGCTGCCGCCGCGCTCGATCGCATCGGCGAGCGTCGCGCGCACCGCGTCGGCCAGCCGCTCGTAGCGCGGCAGCGATACCTTGCCGGCCGCGGTAGTCGGACGAATGCCCGCGCGAAACAGGCTCTCCGACGCATAGATGTTGCCGACGCCGACGACGATGTCGCCCGCGAGCAGCGCCTGTTTCACCGACACCGTGCGGCCGCGCGTGCGCGCATGCAGCAGCGCGCCGCTGAATGCCGCCGAGAACGGCTCGACGCCGAGGCTCGCGAGCAGCGGATGCGCATGCACGTCGCCCGCTTCGCGCGGATGCCACAGCACGGCGCCGAAGCGGCGCGGATCGCGAAACCGCAGCACGAAGTCGTCGAAGATCCAGTCGATGTGGTCGTGCTTCGCGGCAACCGGCACGCCGGCCGCCGGCAGCACGCGCAGCGTGCCCGTCATGCCGAGATGGACGATGAACCAGCCCGCATCGACCTCGAAAAGCAGGTACTTGCCGCGGCGCTCGACCGCGCGCACCTCGCGCGCGCGCAATTGTTCGGCGAGCCCGGCCGGCACGGGCCAGCGCAGCATCGCGGTACGCACGTCGACACGCTCGACGCGGCGGCCCGCGACAAAGGGTTCGATGCCCCTGCGCGTGACTTCGACTTCTGGCAACTCTGGCATGTTCGGCGGGTCTGAAACTGGATTCACGATCGTGCGTGTATTGTAGCGAGCGCGATACAATCGGTTGAAACATCGAACGGATTTCCATGACCCTGCCCTCGAAGCTGCTTCAGAAGCGCCTCGCCGCCGAGCGTAGCGCGCGTGCGTTCCCGGTTCGCCGCGCGCTCGGCGCCGCGCTGTTCGCTGCCTGGACTCTCACCGCCTTCCCGGCCCATGCACAAGGCCCGGCGTCGGACGACGACGCCCAGTCGCAGCGCGCGTTCGACCACGTGATGCCGGACGAGAAGAAGGATTTGCCGGCCGTCCCGCTGACCAGCCAGATCGTCTACCAGGTGCTCGCGGCCGAGGTCGCCCTCCAGCGCAATCAGCCTGCGCCCGCATACCAGACCTATCTCGCGCTTGCGCGCGACACGCGCGACCCGCGCATGGCGCAGCGTGCGACCGAGATCGCGCTCGGCGCGCAAAGCCCGGCCGACGCGCTGACCGCCGCGAATCTGTGGCGCCAGTACGCGCCCGATTCGAATCGCGCATCGCAGGTCGACGCGGCGCTGCTCGTGCTCGCAGGCAAGCCCGCCGACGCGCAGCCGATGCTCGCGCGCGAGCTCGCACGGGCGACCGGCGAAACGCGCGGCCCGGCGATCCTCGCGCTGCAGGCGCTGCTCGTGCGCGGCCCGGACCGCGTCGGCGGCCTCGCGGTGCTGAAGGACATGCTGAAGAACGACATGAGCCGGCCCGAGGCGCAGTTCGCGATCGCACGGCAGCAGCTCGCGGTCGACGACAAGGAAGGCGCCGCGCAATCGCTGAAGCGCGCGCTGCAGATCCGCCCCGACTATCTGCCGGCCGCGCTGATGCTGTCGCAGATGGGGCCGGAGGAACGCGCGGCCGGCATCGCGTCGTTCGAGAAGTATGTTCAGCAGAATCCGAAGTCGCGCGACGCGCGGCTCGCGCTGTCGCAGCTCTACCTCGCCGACGATCGCCTCGACGACGCGCAGAAGCAGTTCGAGACGATGCGCAAGCTCGACTCGAAGGATCCGACGCCGCTGATGGCGCTCGCGCTGATCAAGATTCAGCAGAAGAAGCTCGACGACGCGAGCGCGTACCTGAAGCAGTACGTGCAGCTCGGCGACAAGCAGCCGAATCTCGACGTCGGCCAGGGTTACATCTACCTCGCGCAGATCGCGATCGAGCAAGGCAACGACGCGCAGGCGGCGCAATGGCTCGACAAGGTCGACCAGACGAGCCAGCACTACCTGCCCGCACAGATCACGCGCGCGCAGCTGCTGCAGAAACAGGGCAAGACCGACGAAGCGCGCAAGGTGCTCGACAATCTGCAGGTCACGGATCCGCGCGATGCTGCGGTGATCGCACGCACCGACGCGTCGATCCTGTTCACCGCGAAGCGCTATTCGGAAGCCGAGGCGCGGCTCGGGCAGGCGGTGCAGGACTTCCCCGACGATCCCGATCTGCGCTACGACTACGCGATGGCGGCCGAGAAGACCGGCCACTACGCGACGATGGAAAAGCAGCTGCGCGAGCTGATCCGCACGCAGCCGGACAATCCGCAGGCGTACAACGCGCTCGGCTATTCGCTTGCCGACCGCAACCAGCGGCTGCCGGAAGCCAGCAAGCTGATCGAGAAAGCGCTGTCGCTCGCGCCGAACGACGCGTACATCATGGACAGCCTCGGCTGGGTGAAGTACAGAATGGGCGACACGGCCGGCGCGGCGAAGGTGCTGCGGCGCGCGTACGACCTGCAGCCGAACGCGGAGATCGGTGCGCACCTGGGTGAAGTGCTGTGGAAAAGCGGCGCGCAGGACGACGCGCGTTCCGCGTGGCGTGCCGCGCGCAAGCTCGAGCCCGACAACGAGACGCTCGTGCAGACGCTGAAACGCTTCCAGATCAACGACCTCTGATGCCGACGTTCCCGATGTTTCCCCGCTCCTCGCGCGCGCGGCGCGCCGTTGCCGCACTCGCGGCAGCACTTGCGCTAGCCGGTTGCGCGAGCACGCCGCCGTCGGCGAACGCACCGTCGGGCGCGGTGCTGCAGACCGCCGCGACGCACGCGTATCACGGCCGCTTCGCGGTGCAGTACAGCGATCGTTTCGGCAAGACGCAAAACGTGTACGGCAACTTCGACTGGCAGGAGCACGGCGACGACGTATCGCTCGAGTTGCGCAGCCCGCTCGGCCAGACGCTCGCGATCGTGAAATCGACGCCGCGCGCGGCGTCGCTCGAATTGCCGAATCGCCAGCCGCAATACGCGACCGACGTCGGCGAGCTGATGCAGAACACGCTCGGCTTCTCGCTGCCGCTCGCGGGGTTGCGCTACTGGCTGCTGCCGACGCCCGCGCCCGCGACGCCTGCGGAGACCGTGCGCGATCCGGCCGACGGCACGCGCGTCAAGCAGATCCGTCAGGACGGCTGGACGATCGACTACCTCGCCTACGCGGACGCACCGGCCACGGGCGTCAAGCGCGTCAACCTCGTGCGCGCGACACCGCCGCTCGACATCAAGCTCGTGCTCGATCAGTGAGCGCGAACGCCTAGCCAGACATACGCATGACCGATTCGACCCGCTCGCTGCGCAACTGCCTTGCGCCCGCGAAACTCAACCTGTTCCTGCACATCACCGGCCGTCGCCCGGACGGCTATCACGATCTGCAGAGCGTGTTCCAGCTGCTGAACTGGGGCGACACGCTGCACTTCACGCTGCGCGACGACGGCAGCGTCGTACGCGTCACCGACGTGCCGGGCGTGCCCGAGCAAAGCGATCTCGTCGTGCGCGCGGCGAACCTGCTGAAAGCGCATACGGGCACCGCGGCCGGCGTCGACATCGAGATCGACAAATGCCTGCCGATGGGCGCAGGCCTCGGCGGAGGCAGCTCCGATGCAGCGACGACGCTGCTCGCGCTGAATCGCCTGTGGCGACTCGATTTGCCGCGCGCGGAATTGCAGTCGCTTGCCGTGAAACTCGGCGCCGACGTGCCTTTCTTCGTTTTTGGAAAAAATGCGTTCGCAGAGGGTATCGGAGAAGAATTAGCTGAGGTAGAATTGCCGACTCGCTGGTTCCTGGTTGTGACGCCAAGCGTTCATGTCCCGACCGCTGAAATTTTTTCAGACGCGTTGTTGACAAGAGATTCGAAGCCAGTCACAATTACGGACTTTCTTGCACAGCAAAGCATCGATGCGAGATGGCCAGACAGTTTCGGCCGGAACGACATGCAGCAAGTTGTGACAAGTAAGTACGCGGAAGTTGCGCAGGTGGTCAAATGGTTGTATGATGTGGCCCCCGCGAGGATGACCGGCTCCGGAGCAAGCGTGTTTGCAGCGTTTCGCAGCAAACAGGAGGCAGAAGCGGCAAAAGCCAATCTGCCCGCCGGCTGGAACGGCGCAGTTGCCGAGAGCCTGAACGAGCATCCGCTCTTCGCTTTCGCGTCATGAAGTTTTACTTTGTCGGATAACCTACCGTCCGGCGGAGTTGTCAGTTAAGTGTAGGGGAGTCGCCAAGTTGGTTAAGGCACCGGATTTTGATTCCGGCATGCGAGGGTTCGAGTCCTTCCTCCCCTGCCAAAAATTTCCCGCATTTCCCGCCCAAGCCTGAAGCAGGTGCACGATGAGCAGCCATGACGGCCTGATGGTTTTTACTGGCAACGCGAATCCCGCGCTCGCCCAGGAAGTCGTCAATATTCTTGGAATTCCCCTCGGCAAGGCAATGGTCAGCCGTTTCTCCGACGGCGAGATCCAGGTCGAGATCCAGGAAAACGTGCGTGGCAAGGACGTGTTCGTCCTGCAATCCACGTGCGCGCCGACCAACGACAATCTGATGGAACTGATGATCATGGTCGACGCGCTGAAGCGCGCATCTGCCGGCCGGATCACCGCTGCCATCCCCTACTTCGGCTATGCCCGCCAGGACCGCCGCCCGCGTTCGGCGCGCGTCGCGATCTCGGCGAAGGTCGTCGCGAACATGCTGGAAATCGCCGGCGTCGAGCGGATCATCACGATGGATCTGCACGCCGACCAGATTCAGGGCTTCTTCGACATCCCGGTCGACAACATCTACGCGACGCCGATCCTGCTCGGCGATCTGCGCAAGCAGAACTACTCGGATCTGCTGGTCGTGTCGCCGGACGTCGGCGGTGTCGTGCGCGCGCGTGCGCTCGCGAAACAGCTGAACTGCGATCTCGCGATCATCGACAAGCGTCGCCCGAAGGCGAACGTCGCCGAAGTGATGAACATCATCGGTGAAGTCGAAGGCCGCACCTGCGTGATCATGGACGACATGGTCGATACGGCCGGCACGCTGTGCAAGGCCGCGCAAGTGCTGAAGGACCGCGGCGCGAAGCAGGTGTTCGCATACGCGACGCACCCGGTGCTGTCGGGCGGCGCCGCCGAGCGCATCGCGGCATCGGCACTCGACGAACTCGTCGTGACCGATACGATCCCGCTGTCGGCCGAGTCGCTCGGTTGCTCGAAGATCCGTTCGCTGACGAGCGCGAGCCTGCTGGCCGAAACGTTCTCGCGGATTCGTCGCGGCGACTCGGTGATGTCGCTGTTCGCGGAATCCTGATCGGAACCGACAAAGCAAAGCATGCGTAGAAAGCGAAGCGGCAACGCTTCGCTTTTTGCACAATCGGACGGGATAGACGAAACCCCGGCCGTTTCATCGGGGGCCGCCATGTCGACGGCCCCGTTTTACTGCCTGGTCGCGGGCAGCCATTGGAGAGTCACATGAAAGTCGTCGCTTTCGAGCGCCAACAGCAAGGTACGGGTGCGAGCCGCCGCCTGCGCAACGCCGGTAAGACCACGGGTATCGTCTACGGTGGCGAAGCAGCCCCGCAAATGATCGAACTCGATCACAACGCACTGTGGCACGCGCTGAAGAAAGAAGCCTTCCACTCGTCGATCCTCGACCTCGAAGTGGCCGGCAAGTCGCAACAGGTTCTGCTGCGCGACGTGCAATACCACCCGTTCAAGCAGCTCGTGCTGCACGTGGATTTCCAGCGCGTCGACGCGAAGAAGAAGCTGCACACGAAGGTGCCGCTGCACTTCCTGAACGCTGAAACGAGCCCGGCCGTGAAGCTGTCGAGCGCGGTCATTTCGCACGTCGCAACGGAAATCGAAGTCGAGTGCCTGCCGGCCGCACTGCCGGAGTTCCTCGAAGTCGACCTGTCGAAGATCGAAGCCGGTCAGTCGGTCCACGCGAAGGACATCGCACTGCCGAACGGCGTCGCGCTGGTTGCGCACATCGACGCGGAAAACCCGGTCATCGCATCGGCGACGGTCCCGGCTGGCGCCGTGTCGGACGCTGCTGGCGAAGGCGAAACGCCGGCTGCCTAAGCGCCTTTTCGATCCGTTTCGCGAAACGGTCGACGCAACCCGCCGCGGCTTGCCCGGCGGGTTTTTCTTTTTCTGCGCCCAGGCGGCGATCGCCGCCTTCGAAACGTCATGATCAAACTGATCGTCGGCCTCGGCAATCCCGGGGCGGAATACACTGCGACGCGTCACAATGCCGGCTTCTGGCTGATCGACCAGCTCGCGCGGGAAGCGGGCGCGACGCTGCGCGACGAGCGCCGCTTCCACGGCTTCTACGCGAAAGCGCGCGTGCACGGCGAGGAAGTGCATCTGCTCGAACCTCAGACCTACATGAACCGCTCCGGCCAGTCGGTCGTCGCGCTCGCGCATTTCTTCAAGATCCTGCCCGACCAGATCCTCGTCGCGCACGACGAGCTCGACCTGCCACCCGGTACCGTGAAGCTGAAGCTCGGCGGCGGCAGCGGCGGCCACAACGGTCTGAAGGACATCTCCGCGCATCTGTCGTCGCAGCAGTACTGGCGGCTGCGTATCGGCATCGGGCATCCGCGCGACCTGATTCCGGAAAGCGCGCGCGCCGGCGCGAAGCCCGACGTCGCGAACTTCGTGCTGAAACCGCCGCGCCGCGAAGAACAGGACGTAATCGACGCGTCGATCGAGCGCGCGCTCGCAGTGATGCCGATGATCGTCAAGGGCGAGCTCGATCGCGCGACGATGCAGTTGCATCGCAGCTGAGCGCGCGGCGCCGCCTGTCGTACCGTGCGGCGCATCGGGCTGCCGGCCGCGCTTCGCCGCGCAGCCCGGCCCTCGTGCACGATCGCGCGCCGTCGCCGCGTGCATGCGGTAATCTCTGTCGTTTTGTCCGTCAGGAGCCAAGCGGTGAGCCGTTACTGGAGCGACATCGTTCAGCAACTCGTCCCGTACGTGCCGGGTGAGCAGCCCGCGCTCGCACACCCCGTCAAGCTGAACACCAACGAGAATCCCTATCCGCCGTCGCCGCGCGTCGTCGCGGCGATCGCACGCGAACTCGGCGCAACCGGCGACACGCTGCGCCGCTATCCGGACCCGCTCGCGCGTGCGCTGCGCGAAACCGTCGCCGCGCATCACCGGATCGCTCCCGATCAGGTATTCGTCGGCAACGGCTCCGACGAGGTGCTCGCGCACACGTTCCAGGCGCTGCTCAAGCACGACCGGCCGCTGCGCTTTCCCGACATCACGTACAGCTTCTATCCGACGTATGCGCGCCTGTACGGCGTTCAAACGAAGATCGTGCCGCTCGCGGACGACCTCTCGATCCGTGTCGACGACTATCTCGACGACGGCGGCAGCGTGCTGTTTCCGAACCCGAATGCGCCGACCGGGCGCGCGCTGCCGCGCGCGGACGTCGAGCGGATCGCGGCCGCGAACCCGTCATCGGTCGTCGTGATCGACGAGGCGTACGTCGATTTCGGCGCGGAATCGGCGATCACGCTGATCGACCGCCATCCGAACCTGCTCGTCGTGCACACGACGTCGAAGGCGCGCTCGCTCGCCGGCATGCGCGTGGGCTTTGCATTCGGCGATGCGGCGCTGATCGACGCGCTGAACCGCGTGAAGGACAGCTTCAATTCGTATCCGCTCGACCGGCTTGCACAGGTCGCCGCGCAGGCCGCATACGAGGACGACGCGTATTTCGGTACGACGTGCCGGCGCGTGATCGACAGCCGCACGCGGCTCACGCACGCGCTCGAGCAACTCGGCTTCGACGTCGTGCCGTCGGCCGCGAATTTCGTGTTCGCGCGCCATCCCGCGCACGATGCAGGCACGCTCGCGGCCAAACTGAAGGAACGGGAAATTTTCGTGCGGCACTTCCGGCTGCCGCGAATCGATCAGCACCTGCGCATTACCGTCGGCACCGACGCCGAATGCGATGCGCTCGTCGCCGCGTTGCGCGGCCTGCTCGGCTGAACCGCGACCGGCGCAGCCGCGCCGGCCAAGACCATTACGCACGCGCCGAATCCCGCCGGCGCATGCGTCGCTGCGCGAATCACTGCGCGTCGTCGCCCTTCGCGGCAATCAGCGCGTGATATTTCTCCATCAACTGCGCGTGCGATTCGTCATGCTGCGGATCGCGCGGAATGCATTCGACCGGACATACCTGCTGGCACTGCGGCTCGTCGAAATGGCCAACGCATTCAGTGCACTTGTTCGGGTCGATCACGTAGATGTCCGGGCCCATCGAAATTGCACCGTTTGGGCACTCGGGCTCGCACACGTCGCAATTGATGCACTCGTCGGTAATCATCAAAGCCATACTGATCTCACTTCTTCAGGCCGGCGGCCGGGTTCGCAACGAAACCGGCCGGCGCCGCATCACGCGGCCGGCCCTCCCATCGCGGCGACTTTCTCGGTCAGCCACTTCTCGACGGACGGAAACACGAACTTGCTGACATCGCCGCCCAGCTGCGCAATTTCGCGCACGATCGTCCCCGAGATGAACTGGTACTGGTCGGACGGCGTCATGAACATCGTCTCGACGTCGGGCAGCAGGTAGCGGTTCATCCCCGCCATCTGGAATTCGTACTCGAAGTCGGACACGGCGCGCAGGCCGCGCACGATCACGCGCGCGTTGTTGGTGCGGACGAAGTCCTTCAGCAGACCCTTGAACCCCATCACCTTCACGTTCGGATAGTGACCGAGCACCTCGTTCGCAATCTTCAGACGTTCTTCGAGCGAGAAAAACGGCTTCTTTGCGCGGCTGTCCGCAACGCCGACCACCAGCGTATCAAAAATGCTCGACGCTCGCCGCACGAGGTCTTCGTGCCCGCGCGTCAGCGGATCGAACGTACCGGGATACACGGCGACTACCATGTCGCTCCTCCTGTCATCACGCAAACGGGGAGGCAGCCGTGCGACACGCACGCCGCTGCCGGAATGGGCAGGCGTCGCCGTTGCGGCGCGCCGCCTCGTATGGAACGCGCATTATTCATCATTTTCGCGCCGCAGCAAATGATAGTGGACCGCGCCGGCCTTACCGTGCCTGACGACCTGCCAACCCGCGAGCGCCGGATGCGCGGACGGGTCGAGGTCGGCTCCGCTCTCGACGTACAGCGCGCCGCCCGGCGCGACGAGCGGCGCCGTCAGCGCAAGCGCGCGAGCGAGCATGTCGGGCTCGCCGAACGGCGGATCGAGGAACACGACGTCGAATGCGCCAGGTGCGAGTCCGGCCGCGAGCCGCAGGCCGTCCGCTTCCGCGACTTCGACGGTGCGCGCGCCGAGCTTGTCCTTGATCGCCCGCAACTGCTGCGCCGCGCGCGGGTGGCGCTCGACCATCACGACGCTCGCGGCGCCGCGCGACGCGGCTTCGAAGCCGAGCGCGCCGGTGCCCGCGAACAGGTCGAGGCAGCGCTGGCCGTCGAGGTTCTGGCCGAGCCAGTTGAACAGCGTTTCACGCACGCGATCGGGCGTCGGACGCAGACCGTCGAGATCGAGCACCGCGAGCGGCGTGCGCTTCCAGTCGCCGCCGATGATGCGGATCGTGTGCGGTTTGCCGCGGCTCGCGGAGGCCGCCGAGCGGCCGGAAGAGGAACGGGACATACGGAAATATCGACAACGGAGGGGAACGGGCGCGCGCGAGGGCGCGCCGCCAAACACGCGCACGTTACCACAGCGGCATCGGCGGCCGGCGCGCGCAGGCGCCGCACTGATAAAATGCGGGGCTTCGGCCGTCGCGCGCCCGCGCGCAATGCGGCCCCTGCGGCGCCCCGCTTTCCCGGGCGGCAATCCGCCCTCTTCCCGACACGCCAGACCATGTTCAGCTTCTTCAAACGATTCAAGAAAACGCAGGATTCCGATCCCGCGGAATCGCAGCCGGCCGACGCGCCGCAATCGGACGAGTCGTCCGATGCACAGCAGGCGTCCGATGCGCCGCAGACGCCCGATGCACCGCAGGACCCCGCCGCGCAACCGGCCGCGCCGGCCGTCGTGATGACCGTCACGCCGACCAACGACGGCCGCGACGAAGTCGTCGAGACCGTCGAGATCGTCCCGCCGCCCATGCAGGATGCGTCCGCGAAGAAATCGTGGCTCGCGCGCCTGAAGACCGGGCTCGCGAAGACGGGCTCGAGCATCACCGGCGTATTCGTCAACACGAAGATCGACGAGGATCTGTACGAGGAGCTCGAAACCGCGTTGCTGATGTCGGACGCGGGCGTCGACGCGACCGAATACCTGCTCGGCGCGCTGCGCGAAAAAGTGCGCGTGGGCCGGCTGACCGATCCGCAGCAGGTGAAGAGCGCGCTGCGCGATCTGCTCGTCGAACTGCTGACGCCGCTCGAGAAATCGCTGGTGCTCGGCCGCGCGCAGCCGCTCGTGATGATGATCGCGGGCGTGAACGGCGCGGGCAAGACGACCAGCATCGGCAAGCTCGCGAAGCATCTGCAGAGCTTCGATCAGTCGGTGCTGCTGGCGGCCGGCGACACGTTCCGTGCAGCGGCGCGCGAACAGCTCGCGGTCTGGGGCGAGCGCAACAACGTGACGGTCGTGCAGCAGGAAAGCGGCGACCCGGCCGCGGTGATCTTCGATGCGGTCAGCGCGGCGCGCGCGCGCAAGATCGACGTGATGATGGCCGACACGGCCGGCCGCCTGCCGACGCAGCTGCATCTGATGGAAGAGCTGAAGAAGGTGAAGCGCGTGATTTCGAAGGCCCACGACGGCGCGCCGCACGAAGTGCTGCTCGTGATCGACGCGAACACGGGCCAGAACGCGCTCACGCAGGTCAAGGCGTTCGACGATGCGCTCGGCCTCACCGGCTTGATCGTCACGAAGCTCGACGGCACCGCAAAGGGCGGGATTCTCGCCGCGATCGCGCGGCAGCGGCCGGTGCCGGTTTACTTCATCGGCGTCGGCGAGAAGGTCGAGGACCTGCAGCCGTTCAGCGCCGAGGAATTCGCGGACGCGCTGCTCGGCTGAACGCGGCCGACGCGCAACGCTACACAAAGGGGGCGCGTTCGGGCGCCCCTTCGTCATCTTCACGCGCCCTTCGTCACGTCCGCACGCGGGCCCGGCCCGCGTTTTCACTCTCACTCCGCGTCCGGCTGGACGCCCGGTTCGGCGGCCTTGAATGCGTCGAGCGTCGACGCGTAGTCGGCGATCCGCTGGATCGTCGGATAACGCGTCGTATCGATCGAGAAGCGATTCGCATTGAACACCTGCGGCACGATGCACAGGTCGGCCAGCGTCGGCGTGTCGCCGAAGCATAGCTTGCCGGTGCGCGGATCGTTCGCGAGACGCGTCTCCAGCGACGCGAAACCGGCCTCGATCCAGTGCCGGTACCATGCGTTCTTCGCGTCCTCGGTCACCTGCAGCGTGTGCTTCAGGTACTTCAGCACGCGCAGGTTGTCGAGCGGATGGATTTCGCACGCGATCTGCAGCGCGATCGCGCGCACGTAAGCGCGATCGGCCGGCCGCTGCGGCAGCAGCGGCGGCTCGGGATGCGTCTCTTCGAGATACTCGATGATCGCCAGCGACTGCTGCAGCGTCACGTCGCCGTCGACGAGCGTCGGCACCAGCGCATCCGGGTTCAGCGCGCGATATTCGTCCTTCAGCTGCTGGCCGCCGTCGCGCAGCATGTGCACCGGAACGTAGTCGAACGGCAGCCGTTTCAGGTTCAGGGCGATCCGCACGCGGTACGACGCGGAACTGCGGAAATAGCTGTAGAGCTTCATCGGATGTCTCTCGTAGTCGTATTCGGTCGGCGACGGCCCGTGCGCGGCATGGCGGCGCGCCGCCGGGACCCAGAGTGTAGCGCGACGCGCCGCGTTGCCGCGCGCCGCCCGTGCGATACTCGGGGCATTCTTCACGATTGCCGCGCGGCCCGATGGCGGCCGCCCGCCCGACGCTCCGATGACCGCTTTCCACGACCCCGCCGCCGAACCGTTTCCCTGCGCCCGCTTCATCAAGGAAATCGGCCGCGGCCCGCACGGCGCACGCGCGCTGTCCGCCGACGACACGTTCGAGCTGTACCGCGCGATGCTCGACGGCCGCGTGTCGGACGTCGAACTCGGCGCCATCCTGATCGCCTATCGGCTCAAAGGAGAAACGGCCGACGAACTGGCCGCGATGCTGGCCGCCGCGCAGGCGTCGTTCGAGCCGCTGCACGTGCAGGACGCCGCATTCCGGCCGGTGTCGATCCCGAGCTACAACGGCGCGCGCAAGCAGCCGAACCTCGTGCCGCTGCTCGCGCTGCTGCTCGCGCGCGAAGGCGTGCCGGTACTCGTGCACGGCGTCGAACGCGATCCCGGCCGCGTGACGAGCGCGGAGATCTTTTCGGCGCTGTCGATCGCGCCATCGACGTCGCACGACGCGATCGAGGACACGCTCGCCGAGCGCCGCGTCGCATTCGCGCCGATCGACGTGCTGGCGCCGCGCATCGCGCGCCTGCTGGCGATACGGAGCGTGCTCGGCGTGCGCAACTCGACGCACACGCTCGTGAAGATCCTGCAGCCGTTCGCGCCGGCCGGGCTGCGGCTCGTCAACTACACGCATCCGCCGTATCGCGACAGCCTCGCACTACTGTTCCGCGACCATCCGGACGCGGCGCTCGGCGGCGCGCTGCTCGCACGCGGCACGGAAGGCGAAGCCGTCGCCGACACGCGGCGTCAGGTGCAGGTCGACTGGCTGCACGACGGCGCGTGCGACACGCTGATCGACGCCGAGCGCTCGTCCGCCGACGCGCCGCCGGTGCCGCTGCCGGAATCGCGCGACGCAGCGACGACGGCCGCATGGACGGACGCGGTGCTGCGCGGCGAAATCCCGGTGCCCGACACGCTCGCGCGCCAGGTCGCGACGATCGTGCGGATCGCCCGCATCGCGCGCTGAACGCGGCCGGCGCAGCCGACCATTTGACAGCCGCCCGCCTCCTGGCATAGAGTTGCCGACATGCGTTCCTTTCCGAACACCCTCCGAATTACCTCCGGCCGCCTAGCGCGGCCGCTATCGCTACGACTAGCGTAAGGCTGTCATAGCGCCGTGTGCCGTTCGCACGGTCCCTCCCGCAGTTCCTCGCAGCACCCTTCTCGCAGTTTTTACAACCCGAAGTCGTCAGCTGTCGTCCGGCTATCCGTCGGCCGATTCGCGAAGATCATCCGCATCCGTAGCGCGATCCGGCGCCGCGGTGCGAGGCAGGCCAACCGTCGCCGCTGCCGCCCGTCTTCGCTCGCGACTTGAGACCCGAGGTCCAGAAGATGAAGCGCAATCCGCAAGAAAAGTACCGACCGTTCGAGCCCGTCCGCATCAACGGCCGCCGCTGGCCCACCCGCACGATCGAGCGTGCGCCGGTCTGGATGAGCACCGACCTGCGCGACGGCAACCAGTCGTTGATCGAGCCGATGAGTATCGAGCAGAAGCTCGAATTCTTCGAGATGCTGGTCGCGATCGGCTTCAAGGAGATCGAAGTCGGTTTTCCGTCGGCGTCGCAAACCGACTTCGATTTCGTCCGCAAGCTGATCGACGAGAAGCGCATTCCCGACGACGTGACGATCGAAGTGCTCGTGCAGTCGCGCGAAGACCTGATCGCACGCACGTTCGAAGCGCTCGACGGCGTGCCGCGCGCGATCGTCCATCTGTACAACGCGATCTGTCCGTCGTTCCGCCGCATCGTGTTCGGGATGTCGAAGGACGACGTGAAGGCGCTCGCGGTCGACGGCACGCGCATCATCAAGGAACACGCGGCCGCGCGGCCGGACACGCACTGGATCTACCAGTACTCGCCGGAAACCTTCAGCATGACCGAGCTGACGTTCGCGCGCGAAGTGTGCGACGCGGTCGTGCAGACGTGGCGTCCGACCCGCGATCGCAAGATGATCGTGAATCTGCCGGCGACCGTCGAAGCGGCCACCCCGAACGTGTTCGCCGACCAGATCGAATGGATGGACCGCAATCTCGCGTATCGCGACAGCATCGTGTTGTCCGTGCATCCGCACAACGACCGCGGTACCGCGGTCGCCGCCGCCGAACTCGCGCTGCTCGCCGGCGCCGATCGCATCGAAGGCTGCCTGTTCGGCAACGGCGAGCGTACCGGCAACGTCGATCTCGTCACGCTCGCGCTGAACCTCTACACGCAGGGGATCGATCCGGGCCTCGATTTCTCCGACATCGACGCGGTGCGCCGCGTCGTCGAGCGCTGCAACCGGATCCCCGTGCATCCGCGCCATCCGTACGCGGGCGACCTCGTCTTCACCGCGTTCTCGGGTTCGCACCAGGATGCGATCCGCAAGGGTTTCGCGCAACAGCGCGCCGATGCGGTGTGGGAGGTGCCGTACCTGCCGATCGACCCGGCCGATCTCGGCCGCAGCTACGACGCGGTGATCCGCGTGAACAGCCAGTCCGGCAAGGGCGGCGCGACGTTCCTGCTCGAGCGCGGCATGGGCTTCACGCCGACGCGCCGCGTGCAGATCGAATTCAGCCATGCGGTGCAGACGCTTGCCGACGCGTCGGGCGAAGAAGTGACGGACGACGCGATCTGCGCGCTGTTCGTGCGCGAATTCTTCGAGACCGACGGCCCCGCTGCGCGCCACGGCAACACCGCGCGCTGGCGCAACCGCGACATTGCCGGTGCGCCGCCGGCCGATGCAACGCCCGAGGACGCCGTGCAGCGCGCGGTCGCGGCATTCGCGGCGGCGGCCGGTACGACGATCGACGTCGCGTCGTGCGAACACACGCGCACGAGCGATGGACGAATCGCGGTATCGGTCGGCTGCCGGGTCGGCGATGCGCCGCTGCGTCATGGCGTCGGGCTGCATGCCGATGCGGCGAGCGCCGCGCTCGATGCGGTGGTCAGCGCGATCAACCGGTCGGCATGGCACGGCGCAGACCGCCGCGCGGCGGCCTGATTTCAGCGCCGGAACGTCAGCGAGCGGTGCGTGACCGCCCGTGCGCCGCGCGATCCGCGTCGCACGGGCCAGCAAAAAGCGGCCGAAAAGGCCGCTTCGATCGGAACACGAAAACGAGCGCCACCCGCGCTCATGTATCGGTCGCGCACCGCGTCGCCTGCCATGCGAGCAGGCGCCAGCGGCCCTGCTCCTGGGTCTGGACGGCGGTATAGGCGATCGGGAACACGAGGCCGCCGTTGTTCGTTTCCATCTCGATCAGTGCGCGTCCGGTGACGACGCAGGTCTCGTCGCCGACGGGCAGCACGTCCTGCGACTGGATCTCGATCTGACGATAGCGGCGGCGGCCGGCGGCGATGGCGTCGATGAACTGCTGCTTGGTTTCGCGCTTGCCGTTGGTGTGCACGTAGAACACCTTGTCCG
Organism: Burkholderia dolosa; assembly: GCF_902499135.1. Taxonomy (GTDB): domain Bacteria; phylum Pseudomonadota; class Gammaproteobacteria; order Burkholderiales; family Burkholderiaceae; genus Burkholderia; species Burkholderia dolosa. The sequence goes on along the minus strand of NZ_CABVPR010000048.1, from coordinate 6,972 downwards.
ACAGCAGCGCGTCGAGCGCCTCGTCGTCTGCGTCCACCATCGCTCGGAACCGATCGCGCTCGAGCGCGCGAATCGCATCGACCACCTTCGTCATCGCCTGACTCCTCGGCAACGCGCACGCCGTGCCGGGCATGCGGATCAGAAGTTGTACTGCACGTAGAACTGGTGGAAATTTATACTAGGATTGGGCTCTTTGATACCCGCGTTAGACACATGTTGAAAGCGGTAACCGACCTGATACTGTTGCCGCTGCCCGAACTGTGCGCCGACGCCCGCGACGTCCGCGAACTGAAACGCGGTCGACAGCGACAGGTTGTTCGAGATCGTCGGGTGCGTCAGCAGCCGGACGCCGGCGCCGGCTTCGATGAACGGGCGCACCTGCCCCGAGCTCTTGATGAAACGGATCATCGGCGTTGCGCCGAACTCGCCGATATTGCCGTGAACGTTGCCGCCGGTATGCCAGTAGCTCGCATGGCCTTCCAGCACGAACGCGAAGTGCCAGCCGCCGATCTCCCACCAGTTCCAGCCGGGATCCCAGACGACGGCCAAATCGGCCTTGTCGATCCCGTGACGATCCGAAAAGCCGCCGCCGGCCTGGATCCCCCACCGGTCCGCGAACGCCGCACTCGATCCTCCCAGCAGGGACGCGGCCAGCATCGCATGCAGCGCAAGCCGGCTGCGGGACCGGCGCTTGTTCTTGTTGTTCATCTGACACTCCAACTTTGTGGGTTGAATGGAGCCTGCCGCGACGGCCGGGCCCGAGCGAACTGAATGGTATGGTAAAGGACTTTTCGAATCGGCATCACGAAGCGAAATTGTTTGCTTCCAAAACTACAAAAATCGGAATCGTCTACTGATTGCCATCCAAAACAAGCACTTACGGAACTTCGCTCTTTGCCCCCGGTCGCACCATTACTATTGAAACATCGATTTCGATAGGAAATTCGGGAACTCCGATGCCCGCACCAGCTCTAAGGATTAGCACTCGGATTCCGGGAGTGCTAAGATTGGCCTCGGAATCCGATCCGAACCCAGGGTTGATCCCTGATTCCAAAGGAGTTTTTAGTGAGCAACGCCCTGACCCTCCCGAACACCCTGAGCCCGACGCCGGCCAAGGCCGAATCGGCAGGCTCGCTGGCGCTCGCACCTCTGTCGATGCTGCCGGGTCAGCTCGGCAACATCGATGCGTACATCCAGGCCGTCAACCGTATCCCGCTGCTGACCGCCGAAGAGGAACGCCAGTACGCGACCGAATTCCGCGAAAACAACAACCTCGAAGCCGCACGTCGGCTCGTGCTGTCGCACCTGCGCCTGGTCGTGTCGATCGCGCGCAACTATCTCGGCTACGGGCTGCCGCACGGCGACCTGATCCAGGAAGGCAACATCGGCCTGATGAAGGCCGTGAAGCGTTTCGATCCGGCGCAAAACGTGCGCCTGGTCTCGTACGCGATTCACTGGATCAAGGCCGAGATCCACGAGTACATCCTGCGCAACTGGCGGATGGTGAAAGTCGCGACGACGAAGGCGCAGCGCAAGCTGTTCTTCAATCTGCGCAGCCACAAAAAGAGCATGCAGGCGATGACGCCGGAGGAAATCGACGGCCTCGCGCAGGAGCTCAACGTCAAGCGCGAAGAGGTGGCCGAGATGGAAACGCGCCTGTCGGGCGGCGACGTCGCGCTCGAAGGCCAGGTCGAGGACGGCGAGGAGTCGTACGCGCCGATCGCGTATCTCGCGGATTCGCACAACGAGCCTACCGCGGTGCTCGCCGCACGTCAGCGCGACATGCTGCAGACGGACGGCATCGCGCAAGCGCTCGACGCGCTCGATGCGCGCAGCCGCCGCATCATCGAGGCGCGCTGGCTGAACGTCGACGACGACGGCTCGGGCGGCTCGACGCTGCACGACCTCGCGGCCGAATTCGGCGTGTCGGCGGAACGCATCCGCCAGATCGAAGCGAGCGCGATGAAAAAGATGCGTACCGCCCTCGCCGAATACGCGTAAATCCCGGCAATCACAATACCCGCGTCACCGAAAACCGCTGCCCGACCGGCAGCGGTTTTTTTTCGGGCAGTTTTTTTCATACATCGTTTCCCGTTCGTTTTCCCCGCCTTCTCCGCGCGCGTTTTCTCGCCGATTAACTGACCGAATTCATCGGCTATTGGCGATTCGCGCGCGTGTTCCGCACTCCATTGATCCAGCTCAAGTTTCGGCCCGCGTTTCGCGACGGTCTGCCGCACCGCGGCGCTCGGCAGCGCAATGCCGGCCTTTTAAAATTGGCATGTACGGCACACAAAGACTAAAAACAGCTCAACAGCCGTCATAAATCACGACACAAAGTCGCCCCAAAACGGATGTCAATCGATTCAGGACCACCGCGTTGATCTCGATCAATAAAGAGCCCGCACCGCGTCGGCAGCGCAGCGCCGGCACGCTCGGCTGGCGCGCGCGCATCGCCGCGTGGGCACGCGGGCCGACCCTCGCCCGCGACATCACGCTCGTGCTGATCGCCAAGCTGATCCTGCTGATGTCGCTCAAATACGCATTCTTCAATCATCCGCAGGCCGAGCACATGTCGCTGCCGCCTGCCGTCGTCGCCGAGAAGCTGCTCTCGGTGCCGGCGCCCGCTTCTACCGACGGAGACCACCATGATAAGTAGCGAAGTCGTCGATCTGTCGCGCCTGCAGTTCGGCATCACGGCGCTCTACCACTTTCTGTTCGTGCCGCTGACGCTCGGCCTGTCCTGGCTGCTCGTCATCATGGAAGCCGTCTACGTGATGACCGGCAAGCAGGTCTACAAGGACATGACGCAGTTCTGGGGCAAGCTGTTCGGGATCAACTTCGCGATGGGCGTGACGACCGGCATCACGCTCGAATTCCAGTTCGGCACGAACTGGTCGTACTACTCGCACTACGTCGGCGACATCTTCGGCGTGCCGCTCGCGGTCGAAGGGCTGATGGCGTTCTTCCTCGAGTCGACGTTCGTCGGGCTGTTCTTCTTCGGCTGGAACCGATTGTCGAAAGTCCAGCATCTGATCGTCACGTTCCTCGTCGCGCTCGGCTCCAATCTGTCCGCGCTGTGGATCCTCGTCGCGAACGGCTGGATGAACAATCCGGTCGGCGCCGAGTTCAACTACGAAACGATGCGCATGGAGCTGACGAGCCTGTTCGACGTGCTGTTCAATCCGGTCGCGCAGGTGAAGTTCGTGCATACCGTGTCGGCCGGCTACGTGACGGCGGCGATGTTCGTGCTCGGCGTGTCGTCGTGGTATCTGCTGAAGAAGCGCGACGTCGATTTCGCGCTGCGCTCGTTCGCGGTCGCGGCCGGCTTCGGTCTCGCATCGACGCTCTGCGTGATCGTGCTCGGCGACGAGTCGGGCTACACGACCGGCGAAGTGCAGAAGATGAAGCTCGCCGCGATCGAATCCGAATGGGAGACGCAGCCGGCGCCCGCGTCGTTCACGCTGATCGGCATCCCGAACCAGGAAGCGCAGCGGACCGACTACGCGATCAAGATCCCGTACGCGCTCGGCCTGATCGCGACGCGCTCGATCGACGAGCCGGTGATCGGCCTGCGCGAGCTCGCGAAGCGCAGCGAGGAGCACATCCAGAGCGGCATGATCGCGTACGGCGCGCTGCAGAAGATCAAGGCCGGCGACGCGAGCGCCGCGACGCGCGCGCTGTTCGACGAGCACAAGCAGTATCTCGGCTACGGGCTGATGCTCAAGCAGTTCACGCCGAATGTGACCGACGCGACGCCCGCGCAGATCGAAGCGGCGGCGAAGAAGACGATTCCGCCGGTCGCGCCCGTGTTCTTCTCGTTCCGGATCATGGTGTTCCTCGGCTTCCTGTTCCTCGCGACGTTCGTCGCCGCGTTCTGGTTCTGCGCGCGCCGCGAACTGCTGCAGGACAACCGTCGCTGGTTCCTCCGCTATGCGGTGTGGGCGATCCCGCTGCCGTGGCTCGCGGCCGAATTCGGCTGGGTCGTCGCCGAGCTCGGGCGCCAGCCGTGGACCATCGCCGGCGTGCTGCCGACGCATCTGTCCGCGTCGAGCCTGACGCCGTCGGATCTGTACCTGAGTCTCGCCGGCTTCATCGCGTTCTATACCGCGCTGTTCGTGATCGAGATCAAGCTGATGTTCAAGTACGCGCGGCTCGGTCCGTCGTCGCTGCATACCGGCCGCTATCACCACGAGCTCGCCGCCCGCGAGCACGCCGCGGCATGAGCACGCCCCCGAAACGAAACAAGGAATCGCTATGGACTATGCAACGCTCAAGCTGATCTGGTGGCTGCTCGTCGGCGTGCTGCTGATCGGCTTCGCCGTCACCGACGGCTTCGACATGGGTGCGACCGCGCTGCTGCCGTTCCTCGGCAAGACGGACGACGAGCGCCGGATCATCGTCAACACCGTCGGCGCGACGTGGGAAGGCAACCAGGTCTGGCTGATCACCGCAGGCGGCGCGATGTTCGCCGCGTGGCCGCTCGTCTATGCGGCATCGTTCTCCGGCTTCTACTTCGCGATGCTGCTCGTGCTGTTCGCGCTGTTCTTCCGGCCGGTCGGCTTCGACTATCGCAGCAAGCGGCCGGACCCGCGCTGGCGCGCCGGCTGGGATTGGGGCCTGTTCGTCGGCGGCTTCGTACCGGCGCTCGTGTTCGGCGTCGCGTTCGGCAATCTGCTGCAGGGCGTGCCGTTCCGCTTCGATGGCGATCTGCGCGTCAGCTATCACGGCAGCTTCTGGGCGCTGCTCAATCCGTTCGCGCTGCTGTGCGGGCTCGTCAGCCTCGCGATGCTGGTCGCGCACGGCGCCGCGTTCATCAAGATGAAGACCGACGGCGCGATCGCGCGCCGCGCGTCCGTCGCGCTGCGCGTGTCGTCGTTCGTCGCGGTCGTGCTGTTCGTGCTGGCCGGCGTGCTGATCGCGTCCTACATCGGCGGCTTCCACATCACGCGCGCCGCGCCGACCGACACGGTCGCGAATCCGCTGCTGAAGGACGTCGCCGCGGGTTCGGGCCTGTGGCTCGCGAACTACCGCGCGTATCCGTGGATGATCGCCGCGCCCGCGGTCGCGATCGCGGGCGGCCTGCTTGCCGCGCTGCTCGCCGGCTCGCGCCGCGAAAAAACCGCGTTCTTCTGCACGGGCCTGATGGTCGCCGGCGTGATCCTGACTGCGGGCTTCTCGATGTTCCCGTTCATCATGCCGTCGTCGCTCGACCCGCGCAGCAGCCTGACCGTCTGGGATTCGACGTCGAGCCGGAAGACGCTGCTGGTGATGCTGTTCGCGGTGATCGTGTTCCTGCCGATCATCCTCGCGTACACGAGCTGGGTCTATCGCGTGATGCGCGGCAAGGTCACGCACCGGACGCTCGAAGAGAACACGCACACGATGTACTAAACCAGGCGAGGCGCGCGAGCGCCTCGGCCTCTTCGTTTCGCAAGGAGTCGGATCATGTGGTATTTCAGCTGGATTCTCGGTATCGGCGTCGCGTTGTCGTTCGGCATCGTCAACGCGATGTGGCTCGAAGCGCGCCACAAGCAACAGGAAGCGCGCGTGCGTCGCGATTGACGATTGACGATCGACGCGCACGCGGTGCATCGCGCCGCGTCGCCGCCACCGCCGTTCTGAAGCGGCACGAACCTCGCATCGCGCGAGGTTTTTTTCGGCTCATGCCGGCGTCCGTCGTCGCAAACCGGCGCTTCGGCGATCCCAATTTAGCGCCAGATTGATACCACTTGAATACCAATAAAAGGTTTCATAAGATCGTTGGACGCGGCCGCTGACAGGCCGAATCCTTCCGGGTGGGGGAGACATGCGAATCCCGTATCGCGTACGCGCGGCCGCGCGATGCCGTCGGCCGTGCGCGATGTGCGCTGCCGCGTCGTCGACGCGCGAATGGTCGAACGGCGGCGAGCGGCGCCGCCATTTCGCGTCGAGCGCCTTCCCCACGTGCCGCCGATGAAAAACCGCGCGCTCCGATGCCGCACGAGCCGGCACGCCTGTCCGCCGCCCGTCCCGTAACGCACGCGCCGCGTGCCGAACGCGCGCGGCGCGGCCGTATCGCCCGCGCGCGGGTGTTTCCGCAGCTCCGTTGAAAGACCGATCGAAGCGACGTCCTTCCGACGCCGCCGGCCCCCTTTTGCCCTCAGGAGTTCGCATGAACCGACTCATTCCGTCCATCGTCGCCGGCCTGCTGGTCGCCGCGCTGCCTGCGTGCGCGACCTTCGCCCAATCCGCGCCGCCCGCGCCTGCCGCGCCGCCGGCCGCCGCTGCCGCCGCTGCGTCGCCCGCCGTATCGCCGGCCGAACTCGCGGCGGTGCTGTCGAACGGCCTCGCGTTGCGCGTCGCCGTCGACAACAATCATGCAGCGGCGGCCGGCGTGCCGTGCGCCGATCTCGGCGCCGACGGCGCCGCGTGCGCGACGGGCCGCCTGATCCTGCAGAATCGCGGCCATCGAACGATCGCCGCCGCCGGCTGGAGGCTCTATCTGCACAGCATCCGCCGCCTGCTGCGGATCGACCGTCCGGGCTTCGCGCTGCGCCGGCTCACCGGCGACCTGTACGCGCTGACGCCGCAGCCCGGCGCGCTGCGGCTCGCGCCCGGCGAGCGCGTCGAGCTGCCGTTCGTCGCCGAATACTGGCTGCGCCGCTACAGCGACGTGATTCCGCGCCCGTATGTGGTCGTCGACGGCGCGCCGCCGGCCGTGCTGCGCTACAACGACACCGACGACGAACTTCGCTACGTCGAATCGCTGCCGGCCGACGCGCAGAACAGTTCGACCGGCAACGCACCGCCGGTGGCGGCCCGCCCCGATCCGAGCCGCGCGTTGCCGAGCGTGAAGCGGCAGCAGATGCTGGCCGGCGCGCTCGAGCTGCGCGGCGTCGAGCTCGCGTTGTCCGATCTGCCGGCCGCGCAGGTCGCCGCGCTGCGCGAACGCGCGACGACGCTCGGCCTCGACGGCACGCGCGTGCCGGTGCG
>NZ_CABVPR010000047.1 GCF_902499135.1 Burkholderia dolosa | reverse complement strand
CACGGCCGCGAGCGCGTCGGCCGCGACGCTCAGCGCGACGCGCCGCTTGCCGGCCGCGGGCGGCATCGGCATGCCGAGCGGCACGCGGCCGGCATCGGCCTCGTCCGGCGATGCGCGACGCACGACGAGCGGCCAGCCGCGTTCGGCCCATGTACGGGCGGACGAATCGGCGGCAAGCGCCGGATCGCGCGCGAATGCCGCGCGCCACCCCGCCGCCGTCAGCGTGACGAGCGTATGGCGGCGCAGCGGCGTGTCAGCGTGCGGCACGCGCGAGTTCCTCCACGCGCCGCGCGACGTCGGCCGCGACGGGCCGCCCGCGCGCCGCGCGGCGATCGACGCGATCGGCCGGCTTGCCGAGCCATTCGGCGACCTGCGCGTCGAGCGGGCGATCCGGATCGAGCACCGCGTCGACCGCGCCCATTTTCACGAGATTGTCGAGCCCCGGCGCGAACACCGCCGTCGAACGCGACATCTCCTTCAGCACGTCGATCGGCAGCTTCGTCACGCGCGACATCGACGGCAGGTCCATCACTTCGGGCTCCGCGCCCGGCACCGCGAGCAGCGTGCGCGTCGCGAGCGCAGTCGCGATGAACGCACCCGCCGCGGTATGCCCATACAGCACGCCGATCGTCCGATGCCCGGCGAGGTCCGCATACATCAGGCATTTCGCGAGATGCGACAGCCCTTCGTTCAGGCCGAGCAGTTCGTCGCGCTTGCTCATCCGCTGGCTGTCGCTGTCGACGAGCACGACGAGCGGCGTATCGCCGCCGCGCTCGATCGTCGCGAGCACGTGCGATGCGAGCTTCACCGCTTCGTCGATGCCGAACGGCAGACGATCGGCGACGCCGATCACGTCGACGCGCGTGCCGGCCAGCTCCGCGTGGCCGGACAGCAGGCCGCCCGCGCGCACGATCGAATGGCCGTGCGGAAACAGCGAATTCAGGACTTCATCGAGCGTCATGCGGCATCTCCTGCAGTTGATCGGCGAGCGTCGCGAATGCGTCGTCGGACATCGCGGGAATCGTTTCCGGCGCGCTCGCACCGAGCGCGCGCCATATGTCGAGCGCGTCCGCGCACGCGCCGAACCGCGCGATGCGCGCTTCGAGGCGCGCGTGCTCCGCACGCAGCATCGCCGCATCGAAGCGCGGCGCGCGGCCGATCAGCTCGAGCGCGGCCGCGCGGAACGCGGCCGGCGTATCGGCGACGTAGCAGTCCGCGCCGCCGAGCAGCCGCCGATGCTTGCCGCCCATCGTGCGCCAGATCAGCGCGCGGTCCTTCGCGTCGAATTCCTCGACGCCGCGATTGGTCTCGATCACTTCGGGGCCGGACACGCTGATGCGGCCCTGCTCCGACACGGCGAGCGCCGAGCAGCACGCCGCGAGCAGCCCGCCGCCGCCGTAGCAGCCGGCACGCCCGCCGATCAGCCCGATCACCGGAACGCCGGCCGCCCGTGCGTCGACGAGCGCGCGCATGATCTCGGCGATCGCAAGCTCGCCCGCATTTGCTTCCTGCAGCCGCACGCCGCCGGTATCGAACAGGATCAGCACCGGCTTGCCGAGCGCGTGCGCCGCGCGCAGCAACCCGGTCAGCTTCGCGCCGTGCACTTCGCCGAACGCGCCGCCCATGAAGCGGCCTTCCTGCGCGGCGACGAACACCGGCTTGCCGTCGAGGCGGCCGTGCCCGACCACCATCCCGTCGTCGAACTGCTGCGGCAGGTCGAACAGCGGCAGATGCGGGCTCGTCACGCGCTCGGCCGGCCCGAGGAATTCGTCGAAGCTGCCGGCGTCGAGCAGCGCGTCGATGCGCTGCCGCGCCGACGCCTCGTACCAGCTCGCGCCGTTCGCGACGAACGCACGCGTGTCGTGGAGCGCTTCGGTCATCGCGCACCTCCTTCGATCGCGCGCACGGCCTGCGCGAGCCGCAGCGACACCATGTCGGGCCGCGCGCCGCCGTCGTTGATCGACAGTTTCAGGCCGCCCGGCGCACGCCGTTCGACGAAGTCCGACACGACGGCCTGCCACACCGCGCCGAAGCCGACCGCGGCGGTGCGGATGTCGATCTCGCATTCGTTGCCCGGCAGCACGCGCTCGACGAGCACCTCGAGATTGCCGGACGCGACGACGCCGACGAGCGCCGTCGCACGCTCGCCTTTCGCGCGCTCGCGCGCGGTGAAGCGATAGTTCAGCTGTTCCATCCGTTCATCCTCACCAGTTGCGGAACCGGGCGGGCGGCGCATACAGACCGCCCGACCAGTGCACGAGGTCCTTGATCGAGCGCGCGGCGAGCCAGCGGCGATCGGCGTCGAGCGGATCGATGCCGAGATCCTCCGGACGGCGGATCACGCCGCGCTCGCGCAGCCGCTCGACCATCCTGCGGTCGCGGCCGCGCCCGACGTCGGTATAGCCGGCGACGCCGCGTATCGCATGCTCGCGCTCGTCGGCGTCGCGGCACATCAGCAGGTTCGCGATCCCCTCCTCGGTGACGATGTGCGTGACGTCGTCGCCGTACACCATGATCGGCGCGAGATCGAGCTGCAGCTTGTCGGCGAGCTTCAGCGCATCGAGCTTCTCGACGAACATCGGCACGTTCTTGTCGCCGAACGTCTCGCCGATCTGCACGACGAGCTTGCGGCCGCGCCGCAGCGCCGCCGGCGTGTCGGGGTCGGCCTGCGCGCCGGCCTTCAGCCACGGCTCGCTCGGATGGCGCCGGCCGCGCGCGTCGCTGCCCATATTCGGCGCGCCGCCGAAGCCCGCGATCCGCTCGGCGGTGATCGTCGACGAATGGCCCGACAGGTCGATCTGCAGCGTCGAGCCGATGAACATGTCGCATGCGTAGAGGCCGGCCGTCTGACAGAACGCGCGGTTCGAGCGCAGCGAGCCGTCGGGGCCGGTGAACCATATGTCCGAACGCGCGCGGATGTATTCGTCCATCCCGACCTCGGAGCCGAAACAGTGGATCTGCTCGACCCAGCCCGACTCGATCGCGGGAATCAGCGTCGGATGCGGGTTCAGCGCCCAGTGCGTGCACACCTTGCCCTTCAGGCCGAGCTTCTCGCCGTAAGTCGGCAGCAGCAGCTCGATCGCGGCCGTGTTGAAGCCGATTCCGTGGTTCAGCCGCCGTACGCCGTACGGCTCGTAGATGCCCTTGATCGCGAGCATCGCGGTGAGGATCTGCGTCTCGGTGATCGCCGCCGGGTCGCGCGTGAACAGCGGCTCGACGTAGAACGGGCGGCCGGCCTCGACGACGAAATGGACGCGATCGCCCGGAATGTCGACGCGCGGCACCTTGTCGACGATCCGGTCGACCTGCGCGATCACGATCCCGTCCTTGAACGCGGTGGCCTCGACGACGGTCGGCGTGTCCTCCGTGTTCGGGCCCGTATACAGATTGCCGTCGGCGTCCGCGCTGACCGCGGCGATCAGCGCGACGTGCGGCGTGAGGTCGATGAAGTAGCGCGCGAACAGTTCGAGATAGGTGTGCACCGCGCCCAGCGCGATCTTGCCGCCGAACAGCAGCTTCGCGATCCGCTGCGACTGCGGGCCCGAATACGCGAAGTCGAGCCGCTTCGCGATCCCGCGCTCGAACACGTCGAGATGCTCGGGCAGCACGACGCCCGACTGCACCATGTGCAGGTCGTGCACCTTCGCGCTGTCGACGTCGGCCAGCGCGGTCGCGAGCAGATCGGCCTGCTTCTGGTTGTCGCCTTCGAGGCACACGCGGTCGCCGGGCCGCAGCACCGCTTCGAGCAGCGCGACGGTGTCGCGCGCATCGACGCGCTTGCCGCGCGCGAATGCCGCACCTGCCGCGACGCGTGCATCGCGTGCGTGCCGCGCGTGATTCCATCCCGTCATGAACAGTTCTCCTGCTTCGATGATTCAGCGGCATTCTAAGCCTCGCGTCGCCGCCGATTGATGATGTTGACGAATGCGACTCAGAGGCCGCCGCGATGGATGCGGCCCCGTCCGGCATGCGGCCGCGGCTACGCGCCGACCAGTGCGCGCGTCGTGAAGAACAGCACCGACGGCCCGAGCAGGCAGCCGATGCCCGTGTGGAACGTCGCGACCAGCGCGCCGTACGGCACGAGCCGCCGGTCGGTCGCCGCGAGCCCCGCGCTCACGCCGCTCACGGTGCCCGCGAGGCCGCCGAAGATCATCGCGGAGCGCGGCGTCTTCAGCCCCATGAAGCCGGCCGCAACGGGCGTGCCGACCATCACGATGATCGCCTTCACGAGGCCCGTCGCGATGCTGAGCGCGATCACGTCCGAACTCGCGCCGATCGCGGCGCCCGTGACCGGCCCGACGATGTACGTGACCGCGCCCGCGCCGATCGTCGTCATGCTGACCGCATCGGTATAGCCGAACGCGCGCGCGACGCATGCGCCGACGATGAACGGCAGCACGGTGCCGAGCAGCAGCGACACGACGCCGACGAGCCCGGCCTTGCGCGCCTCGGTCGGCTGCACTTCGAACGCGGTCGCGACGATTGCGAAATCGCGCAGCATCGCGCCGCCCATCAGGCCGATGCCGGCGAACAGCGGCACGTCGGCGAGCCCTTTCTGGCCGCCGGTGAACGCGCCGCCGACGTACGCGAGCGCGAGGCCGATCACGATCGCGATCGCGGAGCCGTGCACGCGGCCGAACGTCAGCTTGCGCGACGCGATCGACGACAGCCACATGATCAGGCCGACGAGCGCGAACGACGCGACGAGCCCGTTGTGGGCAACGACTTTTTCGAGCATCTGCAGCATGGCGGCCTCCTTCACTGTTCGTCGAATTGCGGCACGCCCGCGAACGCCGTGTCGTCGTGGCCCATGCGCACGAGCACCGCGATGCAGCATGCGCAGATCGCCACCGCGCCGACCGCGGCCAGCAGCGCGACCGGGCCGCCCTTCAGCGCGGCGACGACGTTCTGGTTCGCCGCCATCGCGACGACGACCGGGATGTACATCGCGCCCCAGAAACCGACGCCCGCCTCGGTCTCCTTCGGCAGCCAGCCGCGCCGATGCAGCCACAGGCGCAGGCAGATCAGCAGCAGCATCGCGATGCCGACGCCGCCGACATTGGTTTTCACGCCGATCGCGGCGCCCAGCAGGTCGCCGAGGAACAGTCCGGCCAGATGGCAGAACGCCAGCAGCGCGGTTCCGTAGATGATCATGAGTCGTCTCCAGTCTCTTCGTGACGGGCGCGTGCCGCGTGCGGGAGCGCCCTGCACGCCGATCCCGTGCGCGGACTCGTCTCCTGCGGCGGTGCGCCGCGGCCCGGCGCGCTCGTCGTGCGAGCGCGTTCTCGGGCGGTCGATGGGATGATGCGGTTTCGGGCCGGACGCCGGATGCCGTAGACTGAGCGACGCAGGCGGCGGCACGACACGGGCTGCGCGTCCGGTGTGCCACATTTGCGCGGGCCGCACCGGGGCGTGATCCGATACTAGCGCCGCAAAATCCGGTCATTTATGAAGTTGTCGAAACCGATTCAGTGGATTTAGCAATGCGTCCGTTACCGCCCGAGCTGCTGCGCAGCTTCGTCGCCGTCGCGCAGTCCGGCAGCTTCACCGCCGCATCCGAGCGCGTAAGCCTGTCGCAGTCGACCGTCAGCCAGCACATCCGCCGTCTCGAAGAGCTGCTCGACCGGCCGCTGTTCGAGCGCGACACGCGCAACGTGCACCTGTCGCAGCATGGCGACGCGCTGCTGCGCTACGCGGTGCGCATCCTCGAACTGATGGACGAAGCCGTCACGTCGGTGTGCGGACCGCCGCTGTCGGGCAAGGTGCGGCTCGCGATGTCGGAGGATTTCGCGTCCGCGCATCTGACCGCCGCGCTCGCGAGCTTCGTGCAGCGCAATCCGGAAGTCGAGCTCGCGATCGCGACCGGCTTGTCGGGCGACCTGTTCGACGCACTCGACGAAGGCCGGCACGATCTCGTGTTCGCGAAGCGCATCGCCGGCAGCCGGCGCGGCCGCGTGATCCGCAGCGAGCCGCTGTACTGGTGCACGAGCCCCGATTCCCGGCTCACCGGCCACGAAACCGTGCTGCCGCTCGCGCTGCATCCGGAGCCGAGCGTGTCGCGCCGCCGCGTGCTCGAATCGCTCGAGGCGGTTGGACGACCTTACCGGATCGCCGTCGTGAGCAGCAGCATCGCGGTACTGCGTGCAGCGGCAAGCGCGGGGCTCGGCATCAGCGCGTTCGCCGGCTACGTGATTCCCGCCGGCCTCGCGCGGCTCGACGCCGGCCTGCCCGAGCTCGGCGAACTCGAATACGTGATCGATCGTCCGAGCGCCGCATCGCGTTCGACGCTCGCGCTCGAAGCGACGCTGATCGCGGCGGCCGCGCAGTTGTAGAACGCAGCGGCGCTGCGCGCACTGCGGCAGCTGACACGCCTGCCCGCAACGCGTCAGCGTCTGCGCAGCGGCGGCTCGCGACAATGGGGTTCGTCGGCATGCACCGCACGTCGCCGTGCATTCGCCGTCCCGCCCTGTCGATCGGAGCACGTCATGAACACCCTGCTGATGCGGTTCGCATTCGTCGCGGCGGCCGCCGCGCCGCTATCGTCGGCCTACGCGCAGACCGATGCTTCGGTGCCGCCCGCACCAGGTCTCACGCGCGCGCAAGTCGTCGCCGAACTGAAGCAAGCGTATCTCGACGGCGAGCTGCCGACCAACGACGGCAACTATCCGCCGAGCGACGCGACGCGCGCGCGCAATCGCGAGCTCGCACAGATCGCGCATCCCGCATGGGTTGCGCATGCGGAATCGGGCACACAAACAACATCCGCGCAGCAGTAGCCGGCGCGGTCGCGGCCGCGTCGATCGCGCGGCCGACCGTGCGCGTCACGGCAGAAAGCTGCGGCGACGGGCGTCGATCAGCTCGACGAGCAGCCGGTCGCGCTCGGCGGCCAGTTCCTGCATCGACCGGTCGCCCTGGATCGCGCGCAACGCGTCCGCGAGCTTGCGATCGACTTCCGCGTCGAACGACGGCGTGCCGAGATCGTTCCACCACGTGGTGATCGGGCCTTGCAGATGTTCGAGGAAATGCGCGATCCCGCCCGCGCCGCCGCCGAGGTGATAGGTCAGGCACTGGCCCATCAGCGCCCAGCGCAGACCGGGTCCCCACGCGACGGCCTTGTCCGCGTCGGCGACGCTCACGACGCCCTCGCCGACCAGGTGATACACCTCGCGGAACAACGCGGCCGCGAGCCGGTTCGCGACGTGCCCGGCCATCTCCTTGTTCAGGACGATCGTCTCCTTGCCGAGCGCGTCGTAGAACGCCTTCACGCGCGCGATCACGTTCTTGTCCGTCGCGGCGCCGCCGACCAGCTCGACGAGCGGAATCAGATGCGGCGGATTGAACGGATGCGCGATCACGCAGCGTTCCGGATGCTTCGCGCATGCGGTCTGAATGTCGGACATCTTCAGCCCCGACGAACTCGACGCGATCGGCACGTGCGCGGGCAGCACGTCGTCCATCTGCCGATACAGCGCGCGCTTCACGTCGAGCCGCTCGGGACCGTTCTCCTGCACGAGATCGACGTCGGCGAGCGCGCGCGACAGATCGGCGTCGAACGACAAGCGCGCACCGAGTGCGGCCGCGTCCGGTCCGAGCAAGCCGGCGAGCGCGTCGTGCAGCTTCTCGTTCGCGTGCGGTGCGGGGTCGGTCGCGACGACGTCGAAGCCCTTCGACAGATAGAAAGCGGCCCAGCTCGCGCCGATCACGCCGGTCCCGACGATCGCGATGCGTTGAATGTCCATGTCCGTCCTGTCTCCGTGGTGGGTGGATAGCGCGCCGATTGTCGCATCGAATCGCGGGCATGCGCGCCGGCCGGCGATCGAGCCGGCCGTCGATATCGTCGACAACGCGCACGGCGTCGCGCCGTGGGCCGGCCTCGCCGGCGTGCCGCGCGACGATTTCGGCATCAGCGCGCACGACGACAGGCTGACGATCGAAGCCGATACGCGCATCGACACGTTGGCCGATCTGCGCGTACGGCATGCGGAAGTGGAAGTCCGTGCGCCGCGCTTCGCGTGCACGTTCACGCCGGGCGCGGGCACGACACGCCGCGAATCGGCACGAACCTGCGCGACGGCGTGCTCGCGCTGACGATCCCGCGTCGCGACGCAATGCGGCCGCGGCGCATCGAGGTCGGGGTCGGCAACGCGTCACGAATCGTGCTCCGGCGCGCACCGGCACGTCGCGGCCTGCACGAAAAAGCCCCGCCGGGCGCGATGCCCGGCGGGGCTTTCCTGAAACGTGTTGCGTGCGCTGCGGCGATCTCAATCGAAATCGAACAGGTCGAACATCGACTTCTTCCGACGTCGGCCATCGTGCCGGTGACGATCGTCGTACGAACGTCCGTCCCTGCCCCAGCCGTCGTGATCGTGCGCATCGCGCCGCGCCGGCGGGTCGTCGCGGCGCGGCGGCGCTTCGCCGGTATCGCGCGCGATCAGCTTGTCGAGTTCGCCGCGATCGAGCCATACGCCGCGGCACGTCGGACAGTAGTCGATCTCGATCGACTGGCGCTCGGCCATCAGCAGGTCGGGCGTCTTGCAGACGGGACATTTCATCGCGTTCCTCCTTTGCGTGCGAAATGGTTACGAATCCGGGCGAGCCGGCGTCCGGCACTGGATCGCCGGCTCGCCCGGATAGTCAACGACCTTCGGTCTGCGCGGCACGCTTGGCCTTCGCGCGCCGCGCGAGCATGTTCATGCCCTCGACGAACGCGGAGAACGCCATCGCCGCGTAGATATAGCCCTTCGGCACGTGCGAGCCGAAACCTTCGGCGATCAGCGTCATCCCGATCACGACGAGGAACGACAGCGCGAGCATCACGACGGTCGGATTGCGGTCGATGAAGCGCGCGAGCGGCTGCGCGGCAAACAGCATCACGGTCACGGCGGCGATCACCGCGACGAACATGATCGGGATGTGCTCCGTCATGCCGATCGCGGTCACGATGCTGTCGATCGAGAACACGAGGTCCAGCATCAGGATCTGGCCGATCGCGGCCCACATCGTGAGGCCCGCTGCGCCGCCGGCCGAACCTGCGTCGGCACCGTCGTGCGATACGTGGTGATGCATCTCCGTCGTCGCCTTCCACACGAGGAACAGGCCGCCCGACAGCAGGATCATGTCGCGCCACGAGAACGCGTGGTCGAAGAGCGTGAACACGGGTTCGGTGAGCCGCGCGATCCACGCGACGGTGCCGAGCAGCGCGAGCCGCATCACGAGCGCGAGCCCGATGCCGATGCGCTGCGTGCGTGCGCGCTGCGCTTCGGGCAGCTTGTTGCTGAGGATCGAGATAAAGATCAGGTTGTCGATGCCGAGCACGACTTCCATCACGACGAGCGTCAGGAGCGCGGCCCAGACGGCCGGATCGGCGGCAAGCGTCAGCAGGTAGTCCATGAAATGGGTCATACGAAAGTGGAAAGCCCGATGATATGCCGCATCGCACTTCGTAAAAATCAGAGACAATCTGCTCTTTGGTTCGCTTTTTTCGAAGATTCGATCCGATGCTCAATTTCCGACATCTGTTTTATTTCTGGGTCGTCGTGAAGGAAGGCGGCTTCGCGCGCGCGGCCGAGCGGCTCGACATGGCCGTGCAGACGATCAGCGCGCAGGTGCGCGAGCTCGAGAAATCGCTCGGCCATCAGCTGCTGCGCCCGGCCGGACGCGGCGTCGCGATGACCGACGCCGGTCAGGCCGCGTACGCGCGCGCCGAAGCGATCTTCGAGATGGGGCGGCTGATTCCCGACGAAGTGCGTGCGGCCGCGAGCCGGCCGACCGTGCGGCTCGCGGTCGGCCTCGCGGACGGGATCTCGAAGCTCGCCGCACACGCGATCCTCGCGCCGGTGCTCGATACGCCGACGCTGCGGCTGCTCTGTCACGAAGGCGAGCCCGACGCGCTGCTCGCCGAGCTGGCGCTCCATCATCTGGATCTCGTGCTGGCCGGCCAGCCCGCGCCGTCCGATTCGAACCTGCGCGTGACGAGCGAGCGGCTCGTCGCGTCGCCGGTCGACTGGTACGGGCCTGCCGCGCTGGTCACGACCGCCGCGCGGCAGCGCTTTCCGGCCTGCCTCGCCGAGCTGCCGGTGCTGTTGCCGACCGCGCATTCGGCGCTGCGCATGCGCCTCGATCTGTGGCTCGAGCGCGAGCGCGTCGTGCCGCGCGTGGTCGGGGAATTCGAAGACAGCGCGCTGATGGCCGTCTTCGCCGCGCGCGGCCTCGGCGTGTTTCCGCTCAGCGAACTCGGCGCGAACGACGCGTCGCTGCTGCGCGGGCTGCGGCGGCTCGGGCGCGCCGGCGACGTGACCGAGGAGATCCACGCGATCCGCTCGCGGCGCGGCGAACACCATCCGCTGACGTCGCAATTGCTCGCCGCGGCGGCCGGCTGAAGCGAGCGCGACATCAAACGAAACTATAATAGCGCCCCGGCCATACGAGATCGGCACCCGCGCCGCGCGGGCACCGTCGTTGCGCGACTGCTCGCCGGCACCTCGCGCGGCGCCCTGCACGCATCTCGCCGAGCCTTTTGAAAGACGCCATGCACAACCGATTTCGCCTGTTTTCCGTTTCGTGCGCGTTCGCGGCCGCGACCGTGCTGGCGGCGTGCTCGTCGCCGCCGAAGCCGATCTACCAGCAAGAGCAGTTCGATGCGACGAGCAGCCCGTATGCGCACACGTTCCGCGCGAAGTCCGATGCGGCCTGCGAGGCCGCGCGCCGCGCGCTGCTGAGTCAGGGCTACGTCGTGTCGTCGTCGCGCAACGACGCGGTCGACGGCAGCAAGAACTTCCAGCCGAGCAACGACATGCACGTCGTGATCGAGTTTCACGTCGTGTGTGCGGACGCGAATGCGGACGGTTCGTCGAGCATCGCGTACGTGAACGCGGTGCAGGACCGCTATACGCTGAAGAAATCGAATACGTCGGCGAGCGTCGGACTCAGCGTGTTCGGGTCGCTGTCGCTGCCGATCGGCTCGAGCGACGACGCGCTCGTGAAGACGGCCAGCGAAACGATCCCGGCCGGCGTGTTCTACGAGCGTTTCTTCAACCTCGTCGAGCACTTCCTGAAGATCGACCCGGCGCGGCGCGATCGCGCGACCGTGAAGGCGGCCGAGAAGGAAGCGGTCACACCGCTGCCCGAACCCGCGCCGACGCCGCAGGGCGAACCGATGAAGATGACGACGCCCGTCGTGCCGACACCGCCCGCGCCGCCGGTACCGCTTTCGGCGCCGAGCGTCGCGCCGGCGTCCGGCGCGTCGGCGGTGCCCGCTGCACCTTCGTCGGTGGTCGCGCCGGGCGTGATGCGCGCCGCGACGCCGGGCGCCGCATCGGCGCCGGTCGGTTCGGCCGCGGCCGCGGCGGCTCCGGTGGCGGCTTCTGCTGCCGTGCCGGCTGCCGTGGCTGCGCCGGCTTCCGGCCCGAACCCGGCGTCGAAACCTGCCGCTCCGGCACCGGCCACCGCAGCGTCGGCGCCGGCGCCGACACCTGCGTCGCCGGCATCGGCCGCATCGGCGCCTGCACCGGCGAATGCGTCGCCCGCGCCTGCCGCCAACGCGCCGACACCGTCGACCGATTCCGCTCCGGCGCCCGCGGTCGCGAGCGCGCCGGCCGCGAACTGACGACCCGCTCCATTTCGCCGCACGGCGCGCTTCGTCCGACGCCGCGCGACGGATCCACGACTGCTGTCGCGACAGCGCCGTCGCGCGCCGCATCCTGAATCACGTCATCCCGGCACTCAGCACGCGCCGCCCTTCCCCGTTTCACGCGGCGTCGCGTGACCGGCGTGTCCGGCGCGTCGCCGCCAGCGCACGCCGCACGCCGACACGGCAATCGACCTTTCAAATCCATGACGCCGCGGTATTTTTAAATTGGCACCCAAAACGGCCGTTTAACGCCATTTAGAACCATACGTCCCCGAAATATACTTCGCGCGCATCCGATACCCTCGTGCCAAAGAGAGGATGCATTCGCGCCCCGGTCACGGCCCCCCTGTGACCGGGGCTTTTTTTCGCGCCGCGCCGCATCGGCCAAGGCCCGGCACGGGCCGAGCGGCCGGCGCCGCCGATGCGCCGACGCCGGCGGCCCGTTCCCGCGGCCGCCGCATTATTGACATCGACTCAAGATAATTTCGTCCGGATGCGGCTTTTTCATCAAAAGTCGCGCTGGCACACTTCACGCTGTTCCCCGACGGCCGCGTGCCGTCGTCTACCGCTTACAGGAGCCTACCGCGTGACTGCCACGACTTCCTCCCGTTCCGCCGCCGGCCGCAGCGCCGCGCTGCCGCTGCTCGCGCTGGCCGCCGGCGCGTTCGGCATCGGCACGACCGAATTTTCGCCGATGGGTCTGCTGCCCGTGATCGCCGACGGCGTGCACGTGTCGATTCCGCAAGCCGGCATGCTGATCAGCGCATACGCGATCGGCGTGATGGTCGGCGCACCGCTGATGACGCTGCTGCTCGCACGCTGGCCGCGTCGCTCGGCGCTGATCGCGCTGATGACGATCTTCACGATCGGCAACCTGCTGTCGGCCGTCGCGCCGAACTACACGACGCTGCTGCTCGCGCGGCTCGTGACGAGCCTCAATCACGGCGCGTTCTTCGGGCTCGGCTCGGTGGTCGCGGCGAGCCTCGTGCCGCGCGACAAGCAGGCGAGCGCCGTCGCGACGATGTTCATGGGGCTCACGATCGCGAACGTCGGCGGCGTGCCGGCCGCCACGTGGCTCGGCCAGATCATCGGCTGGCGCATGTCGTTCGCGGCAACGGCCGCCCTCGGGCTGATCGCGATCGCCGGCCTGTTCGCCGCGCTGCCGAAAGGCGAAGCCGGCAAGATGCCGAACCTGCGTGCCGAGCTGTCGGTACTCACGCGGCCGGTCGTGCTCGGCGCACTGCTGACGACGGTGCTCGGCGCCGGCGCGATGTTCACGCTGTACACGTACGTCGCACCGTCGCTCGAACACCTGACCGGCGCGACGCCCGGCTTCGTGACCGCGATGCTCGTGCTGATCGGCGTCGGGTTCTCGATCGGCAACATCGCGGGCGGCCGCCTCGCCGATCGCTCGCTCGACGGCAGCCTCGTCGGCTTTCTGTTGCTGCTGATCGCGACGATGGCCGCCTTTCCGCTGCTCGCCGGCACGCACGCCGGCGCGGCCGCCACGCTGCTCGTATGGGGCGTCGCGACGTTCGCGGTGGTGCCGCCGCTGCAGATGCGCGTGATGCGCGCGGCGTCCGAAGCGCCGGGCCTCGCGTCGGCCGTCAACATCGGCGCGTTCAACCTCGGCAACGCACTCGGCGCCGCGGCCGGCGGCGCCGCGATCTCGGCCGGCTTCGGCTATGCGGCCGTGCCGCTCGTCGGCGGACTGATCGCCGCGGCAGGCCTCGCGCTGGTCGTGCTGCAGGTCGCGCAGCGCCGCCGTTCGCCGGTCGCCGCGCGTTCGTAACTGCGCACCCGCCGGCATGCGCCGGCTTGCGCTCGCCCATACGACGACACCCGCACCGGCATCCGGTGCGGGCGTCGTACATCGTGAGCCGCGTCAGCGGCGGGCCGCGCATCGACCGTCAGCGCGCGGCCGCGAATCCGCCGAAGAACGCGCGCGCGTTCGCGTCGAGGCTGTCCAGGTGATAGCCGCCTTCCTGCACGACGACCGTCGGCAAACGCAACGCGCCGATCGCGCCGCCGAGCCGCGCGAAACCGTCGGTCGTCACCGCGACCTGCGACTGCGGATCGTCGCGGTAGATATCGAAGCCGAGCGCGAGCACGAGCGCGTCGGGCTCGAAGCGCGCCAGCACGCGCAGCGCGTCGTCGAGGCGCTCGAAGAACGTCGACTCCGGCGCGCCGTGCGGCATCGGCAGATTGACGTTGAAGCCGTCGCCGGCGCCGGCGCCCGTCTCGTCTTCATAGCCG
This sequence comes from Burkholderia dolosa, assembly GCF_902499135.1. Classification (GTDB taxonomy): domain Bacteria; phylum Pseudomonadota; class Gammaproteobacteria; order Burkholderiales; family Burkholderiaceae; genus Burkholderia; species Burkholderia dolosa. The sequence goes on along the minus strand of NZ_CABVPR010000047.1, from coordinate 31,164 downwards.
GCGACGACCGGATAGAAATTCGTCGGGTCGCCGTGGATCGACACGTACAGCACGTCGTCGCGGCCGTAGAAGATTTCCTGCACGCCCTGCCCGTGATGCATGTCGGTGTCGAGTATCGCGACGCGCCGGTGGCGCGCGAGCAGCGACTGCGCGGCGATCGCCGCGTTGTTCAGATAGCAGAACCCGCCGGCCGCGTCGCGACGCGCGTGATGGCCGGGCGGCCGGCACAGCGCATATGCGTCGCGCGCGCCGTCGTTGACGTCGGCCGTGGCCGCGAGCGCGCTCTGCGCGGACCAGTACGCGGCGCGCCACGTGTTCGCGCCGATCGGGCAGCTGCCGTCGGCCAGATAGCGGGCGGCTTTCGCGAGCACGCCGCGCAGCGGGTTCGGGTCGCGCACGAAGATGTTCGACATCACTTCGTCGCCCCAGTCGTCCGGCATGCGCTTCCAGTCGCGATGCGCGTCCTCGAGAAAGCGCAGGTAATTCATGTCGTGCACGGCCGCGATCGGCGCAGTGCCGCGATCGGCCGGCTCGCGCACGTCGAAGTCGAGCGCGCGCACGGCCGCGACGAGCCGCGCCGCGCGCTCGGGCACTTCCTGCGGCTCGCGCATCCGGCCGCGCGACAGATACGTGCGCGGATGGTGCAGCAATTGTTCGGGATGGAAATACGTGTTCATCATCGGTCCTCGTCCGTCGAATGGCATGATGCGCGGCGCGCGAGCGCGGCCGCGCCGATGCCGGCCGCGACGCCCGCACGCGCGAGTACCGCATGCAGCAGCACGTTCGTGCCGCGCGTCACGTCGTCGGGCAACGCATCCTCGGCTTCGTTGTGCGACAGTCCGCCGACGCACGGAATGAACACCATCGCGGTCGGAAAGCGGCGCGCGAGCACGATCGCGTCGTGACCGGCGCCGCTGACGATCCGCTCGTGCGTATAGCCGAACGCGGCGGCGGCGTGCGCGACGAGCGCCACGCATTCGGCGTCGAACGGCGTCGCCGGGCTGCGCCAGCAGGTGTCGATCGCGACCTGTACGCCGCGCGCGGCCGCGACGCGCGCACACGCGTCGCGCAGCTCGCGCTCCATCGCATCGACCTGCGCGTCGTCGTGATGGCGCAGGTCGACGGTGAACGTCAGGTCGCCGGCAATCGTGTTGCGCGACGCGTGGCGAATGTCGATCTGCCCGATCGTCGCGAGCCCGCGCGGCGCGTAACCGGCGACGATCCGCTCGAGTTCGAGCGCGATCTGCGCGGTCGCGAAACACGCGTCCTTGCGATACGGCATCGGCGTCGTGCCCGCATGCGCGGCCACGCCGGTCACGGTCACGTCGAGCCAGCGGATCGCCTGCCCGCCCGTCACGATGCCGATCGTCGTGCCGTTCGCCTCGAGCACGGGCCCCTGTTCGATGTGCGCTTCGAAATACGCGTCGATCGCGCCGCCGATCGCGCGCGTGCCGCGATAGCCGCATGCGTCCAGCGCATCGCCGAGCGCGATGCCGTCGGCGTCCCGCTTCGCGAGCGCGTCGTCGAGCGGCAGCGCGCCGGTGAATACGGCCGAGCCGAGCATGGCCGGTGCGAAGCGCGCGCCTTCCTCGTTGGTCCACGACACGATCTCGAGCGGCTTGTCGGTCGCGATGCGCGCATCGTTCAGCGTGCGCACGAGTTCGAGCGCGGCGAGCACGCCGTACACGCCGTCGAAGCGGCCGCCTTCCGGCTGCGTGTCGAGATGGCTGCCGATCAGCACCGGCGCCGCGTGCGCGTCGATGCCGTCGCGCCGCGCGAACAGGTTGCCGACCGCGTCGACGCTCACCGTCATGCCCGCGTCGCGGCACCACTGCGCGAACAGGTCGCGGCCGCGGCGGTCTTCGTCGGTCAGCGCGAGGCGCCGCACGCCGCCGCGCGGCGTCGCGCCGACGCGCGCCATCTCCGTCAGGCTGCGCCACAAGCGCGCGCCGTCGATTTCCAGCAGGTCTTTCATCGGGATTCCGTTCGAATGGACAAGTTGTCGTTCAGTGCGAACCGAGCGCCTCGGCGCCGGCCGGCTGCGCGGCACGACGCGCGTCGAGCGCGACGATGCACGCGAGCGAGATGCCGGCCAGGCACGTGTAGAACAGCGCGAGCGGCCACCACTGACCGGCGAAGCGATGCGCGAGCCACGTGCCGACGAGCGGCGTCAGGCCGCCGGCGATCGCACCGCAGATCTGATACGCGAGCGAGATCGCCGAATAGCGGACGTGCGCGGGAAACACGCCGCTCACGAAGCCGGCGATTACCGAATAGAAGCCCGACATGCAGACCACCGCGAGCGCGATGCCGGTCACCAGCGACGCGGACGTGCCGCCCTGCACGAGCACGAACATCGGATACGGCGACAGCATCGCGAGCAGCGCGGCGAGCTTCAGGAAGCGTGCGCCGCCGATGCGCTCCGCGATCCACGCGGCGAGCGGCTGCGCGAAGAACTGGATGATCGCGACCGCGAACAGGCTGTCGAGAATCAGCGAACGCGACACGCCGACGTACTGCGTCGTGTAAGCGATCATGAACGTGTTCGTGAAGTACACGCCCGCGATCCCGATCGTGTTCGCGCCGATGCAGAGCAGCACGAGCGCCGACGCGGAACGGAACACCTCCGCGACCGGCAGCTTCACGGTGCGCTTCGCCTCCTTCACGCGCGCGAACTCCGGCGACTCGTTCACGCCGAGCCGGATCAGGATGCCGACGACGAGCAGCACCGAGCTCGCAAGAAACGGCAGACGCCAGCCCCACGCGAGGAAATCGGCCTTGTCCATCGACGTGGCCGCACGAAACGCTACGAGCGACAGGATCAGCCCGGCCGGGCTGCCGAGCTGCGCGAACGACGCGAAGAACGTGCGGCGCCCTTGCGGCGCGTGTTCGCCGGCCATCAGCACCGCGCCGCCCCACTCGCCGCCAACCGCGATCCCCTGCACGATGCGCAGCACGACGAGCAGCACCGGCGCGACGATGCCGACCTTCGAGTAGTCGGGCAGCAACCCGACGCAGACCGTCGCGACGCCCATCATCATCAGCGTCGTCATCAGCGCCTTCTTGCGGCCGATGCGGTCGCCGAGATGGCCGAACACGACGCCGCCGAGCGGCCGTGCGAAGAAGCCGACCGCGAACGTCGCGAACGACGCCATCGTGCTGACGAACGGATCATGCGACGGAAAATAGAGTTCGCCGAACACGAGCGCCGCGGCGGTCGCGTAGATGTAGAAGTCGTACCACTCGATCATCGTGCCGATGAACGCGGCGGTGGCGGCGCGGGCCGGCTGGCGGCCGGACGGAAGGGACTGGGTCATGGTGGCTCCTGACGCGCGCCGCGCTGCGGCGGCGACGCGCAATATCGTGGTGGCCGGCCGTCTGTCGCGGCCTCGCGCCGCACGCTGCGGCGCCCCTCCTTTATCGGCGACCGCAAATCATTAGTCAAATTTCAAGTTATTATTCGCCGTATAAATTCTCCTAATACCTTTGCCGACGCTTCGACCGGAGACACGATGCGCGCCGACCTCACGCCTTTTCTGAACGACCGTCTCGACTGGAACCTGCTGCGCACGTATCTGGTGATCATGCAGGAGCGCAGCGTGAGCCGCGCGGCGGCGCGGCTGCACGTCACGCAGCCGGCCGTGAGCCAGGCGCTGCGCCGGCTCGAAGACACGCTGCAGCGCCGGCTCATCGAGCGGCGCGGCGCGCATTTCGCCCCCACGCCGGCCGGCGAAGCCGTGTACCGGATCGCGACCGACATCTACGGCGGCATCTCGCGCCTCGAAACCGATCTCGACGACCGAACCGCCGATCTGACCGGGTCGATCCGGCTGCTGACCGTGAGCCGCATCGAATCGCCGGTGTACGACGAATTCCTCGCGGATTTCCATCGCGCGTATCCGCGCATCGACCTGCAGATCGACGTGATGCGTTCGTCGGACATCCTGTCGTCGCTGCTGCAGAAGACCGCAACCGCGGGGCTCGCGCTGTGCCGCACGCCGCACGACAAGCTCGAGATGCGCTGCTTTCTGCGCCAGCGCTATGCAATCTATTGCGGCCGCCATCACCGGCTGTTCGGGCAGACGCAACTGCGGATGGACGACCTGCTCGCAGAGAATTTCGTGTCGTTTACCAGCGACCAGATCGGCGACAGCCTGTCGCCGCTCACCGTGTTTCGCGACCAGAAGGGTTTCACCGGGCGCATCGTCGCGTCGTCGCCGAGCCTCGACGAAGTGCGCCGGCTGATTTTCGCGGGCTACGGAATCGGCTGCCTGCCCGAACACATCGTGCGCGACGACATCGTGCAGCAGCGGCTGTGGCGGCTGCCGCCCGACGACGGGCTCGTCGACGTCGACGTCTTCCTGCTGTGGCATCGCGACCGCAAGATGAATGCGGCCGAGCACGCGTTCCTCGATGCGATGGAGCGCTGCATGCAGCGCCATTCGCTCGCGGAGCGGCTCGGGAAGTGAGCGCGCGAGCGCTCGTCGGCGACAGCGCTCGCGCGATGCATCGTCGCGCAGCGGCGTTGCGGATGCGGACGTGGATGCGAACGCCGCGTCAGTGCGGAAGCTCGCCGCGCTCGAGCGGCAGAATCAGCCGCTCCGGAATGCTGCGTCGCGACGCGCGCGCACCGATGTAATACAGCACCGCCGGCACGATCAGGCCGAGGATCCACGAGATGTCGGTGCCGCCGAGCGCATCGACGAGCGGCCCCGTGTAGATGTGCGTCGACATGAACGGCAGCTGCACGAGAATGCCGATCACGTAGATCGCGATCGCCATCGCGTTCCAGCGTCCGTAGCGGCCGTCCGGATCGGACAGCGCCGGCACATCGTAGCGCGAACGCGTGAAGCAGTAGTAGTCGACCAGATTGATCGCGCTCCACGGCGTGAAGAACGCGAGCAGGAACAGGATGAACGCGGTGAACTCCTTCAGGAACGAGTGACGGCCCGCGAGCGCGATCAGCGTCGACACGCAGATCATTCCGAAGATGTAAACGAGACGGCTGCGCGACGATACCGCCTGCTTGCCGCGAAAACCGCTGACGATCGTCGCCATCGACATGAAGCTGCCGTACGCGTTCAGCGCAGTGACCGTCACCTTGCCGAACGCGATGCTGAAGTACAGCAGCGCGGCCACGGCGCCCGTCGAGCCGAGCCCGACGATATACGACACTTCATGGTGCGCGAACCGGCTGCCGGCCAGTGCGGCCGCGAATACGCCGAACACCATCGCCGCCTGCGCGCCGATCACCGAGCCGAGGCCGACCGCGACGAACGTGCCGGCCGACGACGTCGAGCGCGGCAGATAGCGCGAATAGTCGGCGACGTACGGGCCGAACGCAATCTGCCACGATGCGGACAGCGACATCGACAGCAGGAAGCTCGCGAGCGAGAAATGGCGGTTCGCGAGCAGCGCACCAACATCATGGTTCGCGAACAGCTGCGCGAACATGTAGACGAACGCGACGACGCCGACCACGCTCGCAATGCGGCCGACGAAGTGGATCGCGCGATAGCCGAACACGGTCAGCACGACGATCACCGCCGCGAACAGCAGAATGCCGGCCGCGTCGTCGACGTGCAGCAGCTGCGCGACCGCCTGCCCCGCGAGCACCGAGCCACTTGCAGAAAAGCCGATATACATCACGCACACGAGCACGATCGGGATCATCGCGCCATAGACGCCGAACTGCACGCGGCTCGAGATCATCTGCGGCAGTCCGAGCTGCGGCCCTTGCGCGCCGTGCAGCGCCATCACTGCGCCGCCGACGAGTTGACCGAGCAGCAGCGCGATCAGCGACCAGAACACGTCGCCGCCGAGCACGACGGCCAATGCACCGGTGACGATCGCGGTGATCTGCAGGTTCGCCGACAGCCATAACGTGAACTGGCTCGGCAGCCCGCCGTGACGCTCGGCGTCGGGAATGAAATCGATCGAGCGGACTTCGATCAGGGCGCCGGCTTTTGCTCTGGGATTCGTTGACACGGATAAATCTCCAAGATACTCAGGACGCGTACGGTTTGAACGGAACAGGCAACGTGCCGAGCCGCCCTTTCGGCTCTTCGGGTGCTGGGCGCCGTGGACCGCCGGCATGCGCGACGCACGCATTGTCTGCACGGTGGCGCTACGCGGCGCGATGCGTGCCGACATTGCCAGCGGATAATCTTGTATATACAACTTGTGCGGTATCGGGAATTACCCGTGATCGCGTGATTTTTGAAATCGTCCGAGGCTTCGGCGAAACGGCCGATGGAATCGCGAAAGCGACCGGTTTGAAAACCGACAGATCAAGCCGGCGCGCACCGACATGCCGTGCGCGTTCCGGACCGTCAGGATGCGGTCGGCGGCCGCGGCGTCATTGCGTGGGCCGGTCACCGTCCGGCCGCGATGACGACGGTTTCGGACGAGCCGGTCGGATGCGACGACATGCGCGCCCGGCCGTGCGTCGAGCCCGGGATCGAGCAGCGCGCAACGCGCAACACTGTCCGCTCGAACGGCAGGCGTTGTCGCAGACGATCGACGCGATGGATGGACTTTATCGGCACGTCACGGCGAGCGGAATCGAAACGCATGCGCGGCGTGATCGCATTTCACGATCGCCGCGCGGCACGAAAATCGAAAGCCGCGCGACACCGACGATTACCCGCCGGTTGTCGGTCGACGTCGAACGATGCTCGACAGTCGCGTGGTGCGGTTGTCTACGCAATCGGCAAGTGTCGCGGTGAGTTGCACATCTCGATGGCTGGCGGCTAGAACGATGATCGTGTCCATCGCCGACAACCGGTATCTTGTCAGCAAAATGGCGATCCATGAACCGAGAATCGAAATGTTCATGGATCGCGCAAAAAATGCTGATTAAGCGAGCACTGGAATCGGACTATCTATCAGCGCACCCAGTAGACGCTCACAGCCACGTCGCTGTAACCGCTCTCTTTCTGGTAGTCTTTCTCGGCGCCGATGTTGACGAATAATCCTTTCCCAACGGCCGCGGGCGGATACCATTCCAACATCATCTCGCCTGCTTTGCTGTCATCGATGCTGATACAGAAGTTATTTCCATTCGACGACGAAGTCTTGCCCGTTTCATAAACATGAACCACGCCATTGTTACCCGCCGGCAATGAAATCGGCGTCGCCTCCTTGCCGTCGATCCACACATGTACGGTTCTGTTCCATTGCTCCGTGTTCATGGCGGCGACGTAGACGGTGGTATTTGCCGGGACATCCCAACAGCACTTCCGGCCGGTCCGAAGTCCGCTCGGCGTCGGTGTCGGTGCAGGCGTCGGCGTCGTGGGTGTCGGCGTGGGCGTGGGCGTGGGCGTCGTCGGTGTCGGCGTGGGCGCGGGTGCGGGCGTCGCATCGATGTATCGCCATTGTTGCTGCGTTTCCTTCGCGAAACTCTTGTAACCCCAGACACCGTAGAGTCCGTTCGAAGTTCCCGACGGCGGCCCATAATAGACGCCCAAATAGGCTTGCTGTCCGGAATTCTTCAGGTAAAAAATATCGGTTTCTCGCAGGGTATCGCCTTTCATACCGTCGGGTACGACAATTTCCCACTGCAACGATTCGTCTGAAGCGATGCGATTCGTAACTGCCTGGATCGTGGCCAGGCTGGAATCGTACGGGATGGCACACAGATATCCGCCACCAGCCGACGCGTTGGACAGTTTGACAATATCTCCTATTTTCACTTCCGGGCCTTGCCCGCCAATCGCCGATTCGATCTTCCATGTACCGGACGACCCGTCGCGATCCGTGGAGCGGGTCGTCACCACATAATATTCTTGATCATCGATCGGATTATTGCGGTCGAGATAATCTCCGTTCGCCACATCGTACATATTCTGCAGATGAATGGTGCTACCGTAATTCAAATTGCTCATTATTGCCTCGTTGATTTTAATGGACCATAAGAAATGCCGGAATTCACGTCATCATGGAGAGGCTCAAGGGCATTCGTTAAGGTTGCCATCCGGGATGGATACATGTCCCCATTGCGTTCTCGGTGTTCGAATTTGGGGAAATTGGGAGGATATTGATCTGCTACGAAGCCATGATGCACCTCCGGTCGAATAAACGAAGTTGGACAAAATGACACGCACCACAGATGAGAACGCACTGAGCTTCCCTCGCAATTCAAAGCCGATCGCCGAGCTCCGGCGGCGAGCGTGCGAACGGGCGATTCCCTTCGGCGCATTCGCGCCGGAGATTCGGAAGATCATTTGCGCTCCGAACGCCATTGAGTCAGCGCATTATGTGTGCGGCGTGGAAGGCTCCATAACTCACAGAATTGATAGTTTCCGTTCGCGCGAGCGCATGTTCCATGGAGCTTTGACGAGCCAGCGTTCCAAGCTCCCGCGCGGACGCTGTGCACGAAGTCGCGGTTCCAGGCCGCATGGGGCGGCGTGGCGGCTGGCACGCGTATGTCGTCGACGCAACGACGTCGCCACCGGATGCTGAGTTGCAAGGCGCGCCGCGTTCGTCGCACGCGCAACTCGCTCAACGCCAGCCGGACCGACATCCGGCGATAGCCGAAGCGCCGCGCTTGTTGCGCGGCCAATAGCTTCTCGCCCGGGCTCCGAGCCTTCTTCGGTTGCTTGAGCGTACAGGTCGCCACTCGGCGGCTCAGCCGCAGGTAGCGACATGCGTTGCGCTGCGAGCGCCCCTCACGCGCGAACCTTCTCGCTCGCACAGCACATGCACGCGCCGGTAGCCGTACCGAACGCGCGTCCGGGCGATTTCACGCATGCGTTGACGCAGTGCCGTCTGGCGGATCCTTGACACTGCGATAGTAGTGCGTACCGCGAACGTCCTTGACCAGCCGGCACGCCGGCTGTCGGAAGACGGGAGGGATCCGCGATGTCGCTCACCGCACAAATTTCGATCGTGCGGACGGCTTTATTCAAGCAATTGATTTACGAGAATTTGTGCAGGATTCGGCGCCGGCCAGCCCGACATACTCGCCGCTCGTGGAGCGGGAGCTTCATTTTTTCTGGCCGTCGGGGTCGACCGTGCGCGACATCACGACAGAGGAATAGTGGATGGTGCCGGGGACCGGACTCGAACCGGCAAGCCAGTTAAGGCGGCGGATTTTCGTCACACTGCTTCTTTCGAAGCCGCTGTCGTCTGAACGACATCGTTCGTGCGCTGGACTATGCCTTCGCCGTCGCGCGCGGGCGTGATCGCTGCCCGTGCGCCTTAGGCGCCCCCCGTCTAGTCTCTACACCTTCCTCGCGTGCCGCGAGGCTTGGCTCGGCGTTGCCTCGATGCGCGCATCAGGGGTTTCGCCGAATTTGAAGGGTTCTGCACCGACCGTTTCCGGCCGGGCACTCAATCGTTTAAGTCCGCTATGTTTACCAATTTCATCACCCCGGCAAGGGCGGACCGGATTCTACCATTGCTTGCGCAAGCGTCCCCTTGTTCCGACACGGCGCATCCGATGAATCGCGCGTTCGTCGCGCCGGTCGTGCGAACGGATGCGGAACGGATGCATCACATATGGCCGAAACCCGACATCGTTCGTCGAATTCGACCACTCTTCCGCTCGCACCGATACAATCGCGTCGGCCGTGCCTGGCGCGCGTCGATCGCACGCCGGTCGTCATACGTTCGGCCCGCGCGCACCACGATGTGCGCATTGCGCCGCGTCATCGCGAAGTCACAAACGTTTTCGATAATCCCGTTGCCGAAAACGTTTACATCGCATCAGTTCATGACTTCGACCATCAAGGACGTAGCCGCCCTCGCGGGCTTTTCGATCGCCACCGTGTCGCGCGCGATCAACGCGCCGCACACCGTCAGCCCGGCGACGCTCGAAACGATCCGCCATGCGATCGACGCGCTGCAGTTCCGCCCGAGTCCGCTCGGCCGTCAACTGCGCGGCGAGCGCACGCGGCTCGTCGGCGTCGTCGTGCCGACGCTGTCGAACCCGGTGTTCGCCGATTGCCTGCAGGGAATCGACGAACTCGCGACGGCCGCCGGCTTCAAGCTGATCCTGATGACGACCGAATACGACGCGGCGCGCGAGCGTCACGCGATGGAAACGCTGCGCGAGCAGCGCGTCGAAGGGCTGATCCTGACCGTCGCCGACGCGGACACGCACCCGCTGCTCGACATGCTCGATCGCGACGGCCCGCATTACGTACTGATGCACAACGACACGCAGCGCCGCCCGTCCGTGTCGGTCGACAACCGCCGCGCCGCGTACGACGGCGTACGCCTGCTGACCGCGCGCGGCCACCGCCGCGTATTGATGGTCGCGGGCTCGCTCGCCGCGTCCGATCGTGCGCGTCAGCGTCATCTCGGCTATGCGCAGGCGCTCGACGAAAGCGGCGTCGCGACGCTGCCGCCGGTCGAAGTCGACTTCAACGCACCCGAGCTGCCCGATGCGGTGCTCGCGCACCTGACCGCGCAGGCGACGCGCCCGACCGCGCTGTTCTGCAGCAACGACCTGCTCGCGATGGTCGTGATGCGCGGGCTGCGCCGCGCGGGCTTCTCGGTTCCCGACGATCTGTCGGTGCTCGGCTTCGACGGCATCGCGCTCGGCGAACTGCTCGCGCCGCCGCTCGCGAGCGTCGCGACGCCGAACCGCGACATCGGCCGCCACGCGTGGCGGCGTCTCGTCGACAGCATCGGCGGCGCGACGATCGAGCGTACGTCGACGATCCTGCCGCACGCGGTACGCGACGGCGCGACCGTCGCGCCGCCGGCCGCCGGCCTGCAATTGCGCAAGGTCTGATACCGGCCTTGCGAGCGCGCGCGCAGACGCGCCTTACCGCTGCGCTTCCCTACTTCGTCCGGAGATTCATCGTGTCCTTTCGTCCGACCTCGCTGCTGCGCGCCCTCGCCGCGCCGCTCGCCTGCGCGGCGCTCGTCGCGCTCGCCCCTGCCGCTCACGCCGAAGAAACGGCGATCTGCTACAACTGCCCGCCCGAGTGGGCCGACTGGGCCGCGCAGATCGCGGCGATCAAGCAGAAGACCGGCATCCGCGTGCCGTTCGACAACAAGAACTCCGGTCAGGCAATCGCGCAGCTGATCGCCGAACAGAAGAGCCCAGTCGCCGACGTCGTGTACCTCGGCGTGTCGTCGGCGTTTCAGGCGAAGGACAAGGGCGTGATCGCGCCGTACAAGCCCGCGCACTGGAACGACATCCCCGCAAACCTGAAGGACCCGCAAGGCTACTGGTTCGCGATTCACTCGGGCACGCTCGGCTTCTTCGTGAACAAGGACGCGCTCGACGGCAAGCCGGTGCCGCGCTCGTGGGCCGATCTGCTGAAGCCCGAGTACAAGGGGATGGTCGGCTATCTCGATCCGTCGAGCGCGTTCGTCGGCTATGCGGGCGCGGTCGCGGTGAATCAGGCGCTCGGCGGCAGCCTCGACAACTTCAGGCCGGCCCTCGACTGGTTCCGCAAGCTGAAGGCGAACGCGCCGATCGTGCCGAAGCAGACTGCGTACGCGCGCGTGCTGTCCGGCGAGATTCCGATCCTGCTCGACTACGACTTCGATGCGTATCGCGCGAAGTACAAGGACAACGCGAACGTCGAATTCGTGATTCCGAAGGAAGGCACGATCGCGGTGCCGTACGTGATGGGCCTCGTGAAGGGCGCGCCGCACGAAGCGAACGGCCGCAAGGTGCTCGACTTCGTGCTGTCGGACGAAGGACAGAAGCTGTGGGCGAACGCGTACCTGCGTCCGGTGCGCGCGCAGACGCTCGGCGCGGACGTCGCCGCGAAGTTCCTGCCGGCGAGCGAATACGCGCGCGCGAAACCGGTCGACTTCGGCAGGATGGCGGCCGGCCAGCAGGCGTTCGGCCAGCAGTATCTGCAGACGATGCAGTAAGCGCCGGGACGCGACCGATGTTCGACCTGACTTTCCCGCTGCGCTGGCGCATCGCGCTCGTCGCGCCGGCGCTCGCGGTATTCGCCGCGTTCTGGCTGCTGCCGATGGCGGCGCTCGTGCGCGTGTCCGCCGACGGCGCGTTCCTGTCGCGGTATGCGGCGCTGCTCGGCAATGCGCGCTACATGACGAGCCTTTGCGAGACCGTCGTGCTGTCCGCGGGCGTCACGCTCGCGACGCTCGCGCTGTCGACGGTGTCGGGCCTGCTGCTCGCGCGCCGCGAATTCGCGGGCAAGCGCGTGCTGCTCGCGCTGCTCACGTTTCCGCTCGCGTTCCCGGGCGTCGTCGTCGGCTTCATGGTGATCATGCTCGCCGGACGGCAAGGGCTGATCGGCATGCTGTCCGCGAAGCTCGTCGGCGACAAATGGGTGTTCGCGTATTCGGTCGCCGGGTTGTTCGTCGGCTACCTGTATTTCTCGATTCCGCGCGTGATCGTCACCGTGATCGCGGCCGCGTCGAAGCTCGACGCGTCGCTCGAGGAAGCCGCGCGCTCGCTCGGCGCGTCGCCGTCGCGCATCTTCGTCGACATCGTGCTGCCGGCGCTCGCGCCGGGCCTGATCGCGGCCGGCGCGATCTGCTTCGCGACCGCGATGGGTGCGTTCGGCACCGCGTTCACGCTCGCGACCGATCTGAACGTGCTGCCGATGACGATCTACACCGAGTTCACGCTGAACGCGAACATCGCGACGGCGGCCGGCCTGTCGATCGTGCTCGGCATCGTCACGTGGGCGGTGCTCGCGCTCGCGCGCCGCTTCACCGGCCACACGGCCGCCGCAGCAGCCTGAGGACGTCCGTCATGCAACCGCTTTCCGAATCTTCACGTTCGCCGGCGCACGCGTCGCCGGCGCCGCATGCAAACCGCGTCGCGCGCGGTGCGCCGCGTGCGTCCGGCGCACGCGCGATCGCCGCGATGCAATGGAGCGTCACGCTGCTGCTGTGCGCGTTCCTGATCGTCCCCGTCGTGATGTCGGTGCTCGCCGGGCTGACGGTCAACTACTTCCGCGGTCTGTCGAGCGGCCTCACGTTGCGCTGGCTCGAACAGGTGTGGCAGCAGTATCACGGCTCGGTCGCGCTGTCGTTTGCGGTCGCGCTCGCGACGCTCGCGATCGTGCTGGCGATCGGCGTGCCGGCCGGCTATGCGCTCGCGCGCAGCAAGAGCCGCGTCGCCCGCGCGATCGAGGAAGCGCTCGTGCTGCCGGTCGCGCTGCCGGGGCTCGCGTCGGCGCTCGCGCTGCTGGTCGTCTATGGCGGCTTCACCGCGTTCCGCACGAGCCTGTGGTTCATCGTCGCCGGGCACGTCGTATTCACGCTGCCGTTCATGGTGCGCGCGGTCGCGGCCGTCGCCGCGGGCGCCGACCTGCGCACGCTCGAGGAAGGCGCGGCGAGCCTCGGCGCGCCGTTCGTCACGCGCTTCGTCACGATCGTGCTGCCGAACCTGCGCGCGGGCATCGTCGCGGGTGCGCTCGCGGTGCTCACGCTGTCGATCGGCGAATTCAACCTCACGTGGATGCTGCACACGCCCGACACGAAGACGCTGCCGGTCGGCCTCGCCGATACCTATGCGTCGATGCGGATCGAAGTCGGCAGCGCGTACACGATCCTGTTCCTGCTGATGACGCTGCCGCTGCTCGTCGCGATGCAGTGGCTCGGCGTCGATCCGTCGGGCACGCGCGCGGTCAAGCGCGGCCGCCGTTGATTCCTCCGTTCACATGAAACTCGATTCCATTCCCATTACGCTCGCGCGCTGCGGGAAGACGTTCCGCGGCACGCGCGTGCTCGAACCGCTCGACCTGTCGATCGGCGCGGGCGAAACGCTGGTGCTGCTCGGGCCGTCCGGCTGCGGCAAGACGACGACGCTGCGCCTGATCGCCGGCCTCGATACGCCCGACGCCGGCGGCACGATCGCGTTCGGCGCGGACGACGTGACCGCGCTGCCGATCGAACGTCGGCAGGTCGGCATGGTGTTCCAGAACTACGCGCTGTTTCCGAACCTGACGGTGCGCGGCAACGTCGGCTACGGACTGAAGATCCGCAAGACCGAGCCGCGCGTGCTGCGCGCGCGCGTCGACGATCTGCTCGCGATGATGCGGCTCGACGCGCACGCGGACAAGCCGATCGACCAGCTGTCGGGCGGCCAGCGCCAGCGCGTCGCATTGGCGCGCGCGCTCGCGGTGCGTCCGCGCGTGCTGCTGCTCGACGAGCCGCTGACCGCACTCGACGCGAAGCTGCGCGACGCACTGCGCCGCGAGATGAACGCGTTGCTGCGCGAGCTCGGCGTGACGACCGTCTACGTGACGCACGACCAGGCCGAAGCGATGGCGCTCGGCGACCGGATCGTCGTGATGGGCGCGGGCCGCATCGAGCAGATCGGCACGCCGCGCGACATCTACTACCGGCCGGCGAACCGCGCGGTCGCGCAGTTCATCGGCACGCTGAACCGGCTTGCGGGACAATGGCGCGACGGCGCGCTCGCGACGGCCGGCGGCAGCGTCGTCACGCCGCATGCGGCCGACGAATGGTTCTTCCGCCCCGAGGACGCGCAGCTCGTCGATCCCGCGCATGCACCGCTGCGCGGCACGATCGGCGCATGCGCGTTTCTCGGCGAGCGCACGCGGCTCACGATCGAGCACGCGGCGCCCGATGCGCTGGTGATCGACGTGCCGGGCCGCGTCGAGCTCGCGCGCGGCACGGCGGTCGGCATCGCGATCGCGGCCGACGGCCTGATCGCGCTCGGCGCATGAGCGCCGCGCATCGCGCCGGCGCACGACAACGACGTACTTCCGAGGAAACGACGATGCTGCTTGCTCAAATCAGCGATCTCCACATCAAGCGCCCGGGCCAGCTCGCGTACCGGCGCGTCGACACCGCGGCGGCGCTCGCGCGCTGCGTCGCGAAGCTGAACGCGCTCGTGCCGCGCCCCGATGCGGTGCTCGTGACCGGCGACCTGACCGACTTCGGCCACGACGACGAATACCGGCACCTGCGCGCGCTGCTCGCGCCGCTCGAGATCCCGTACTACCTGATGGTCGGCAATCACGACGACCGCGCCGCGCTGCGCCGCGCGTTCGCCGACCGGCCCGAACTGCACGGCGGCGGCGCGTTCGTGCAGTACGCGCTCGACGTCGGCGCGGTGCGCGTGCTCGCGCTCGATTCGCAGGTGCCCGGCACGAGCGGCGGCGACCTGTGCGAGGCGCGGCTCGCGTGGCTCGCCGGCGAACTCGACGCGGCGCGCGGCCGGCCGACGATCGTCGCGCTGCATCACCCGCCGTTCGTGTCCGGGATCGGCCACATGGATGCGCTGCGTCTCGCGCCGGCGGCCGCTGCGAAGCTCGACGCGCTGCTGCGCGGCCATCCGAACGTCGAGCGCGTGCTGTGCGGCCACGTGCACCGGACGATGTTCACGCGCTTCGGCGGCACGCTCGCGTCGGCCGTACCGGCGCCCGCGCATCAGGTCGCGTTCGACCTGCGCGCCGACGCGCCGTCCGCGTTCCGGCTCGAGCCGCCCGCGTTCGCCGTACATGCGTATGCGCCGGACACCGGCATGACGTCGCACCACGTGTACGTCGACGAAGGCGACGGGCCTTATCCGTTCTACGAGCCGACCGGCGAGCTCGTCGACTGACCGCGCGGCGCGGGCTCGCGGCCGGGCGCGATCGCCCGCAGATTGCGCCGTCGCGGCGCGCGGCACGATTCGCGGCGCTCCGGTATGATCGGCAGCCTCGATCGGCGCCGGCCCGCGCAGCTTCGCGCGATGCCCGCGCCGCGCCGTCCAACTCCGTCCGAGCCGTCATGTCCGCCGCCTCCACCGACCGCCCGACCGACGCCGCATCGCCGCACTACTCGCGCAGCCTGCTGTTGCTGCTCGCGACGATCGCCGGCGTGTCGGTCGCGAACATCTACTACAACCAGCCGCTGCTCGACAGCTTCCGCTCGACGTTTCCCGACGACGCGTCGTGGATCGGCGCGGTGCCGACCGCCACGCAGCTCGGCTACGCGGCCGGCATGTTCCTGCTCGCGCCGCTCGGCGACCGCTTCGATCGCCGCAGGCTGATCCTGATGCAGATCGCCGGTCTGTCGGCCGCGCTGATCGTCGCGGCGGCCGCGCCGTCGCTCGCGGTGCTCGCCGCCGCGAGCCTCGCGATCGGCGTGCTCGCGACGATCGCGCAGCAGGCCGTGCCGTTCGCGGCGGAAATCGCGCCGCCGGCCGAGCGCGGCCAGGCGGTCGGCACCGTGATGAGCGGGCTGCTGCTCGGCATCCTGCTCGCACGCACGGCAGCAGGCTTCGTCGCCGAGTATTTCGGCTGGCGTGCCGTGTTCGGCGCATCGGTTGCCGCGCTCGTCGCACTCGCCGTCGTGATCGTGCTGCGGCTGCCGCGCAGCTCGCCGACGTCGACACTGTCGTACGGCAAGCTGCTCGGCTCGATGTGGCACCTCGCGGTCGAACTGCGCGGGCTGCGCGAAGCGTCGCTGACAGGCGCCGCGCTGTTCGCGGCGTTCAGCGCGTTCTGGCCGGTGCTCACGCTGCTGCTCGCCGGCGCGCCGTTTCATCTGGGCCCGCAGGCCGCAGGGTTGTTCGGAATCGTCGGCGCGGCGGGCGCGCTGGCCGCGCCGTACGCGGGCCGTTTCGCGGACAAGCGCGGCCCGCTCGCGATCATCTCGCTCGCGATCGCGCTGCTCGCGCTGGCGTTCGCGATCTTCGCGTTGTCGGGTTCGAGCCTCGTCGGGCTCGTGATCGGCGTGATCGTGCTGGACGTCGGCGTGCAGGCCGCGCAGATTTCGAACCAGTCGCGCATCTACGCGCTGAAGCCGGACGCGCGCAGCCGCGTGAATACCGTGTACATGGTCTGCTATTTCATCGGCGGCGCGCTCGGCTCGTCGGCCGGCGTCGCCGCGTGGCGCGGCTTCGGCTGGATCGGGATGTGTGCGGCCGGGCTGCTGTTTACGGCGCTCGCCGGCTGGTTCCACCATCGCGGCGCACGGCGCGGCTGAACGCCGCGAATCGTAGCGCGTCGCCGCGGACCGCGGCCGGTCGGGCCGCGTCGGATTCCGCGCTCACGCGTCGGCGCGCGGCGCGGCCGGCTCGTCCGCAGGCGGCGGCGCGAACGCCTGCTCCGGCGCCACGACGGCTGCCGGTGCCGGCACGGCGATCGGCACGGCAGAAGGCGTCAGCATCGGCGGCGCATCGGGCATCTGCGCGGACGCGGACGACTCCGGCGCGGATGCGGCCATCGATGCCGCCGCCGCGTCCGCAGCCGACGCGACGATCAACGCCGACGTCGAAATCGGGTTCGCGTCCGCGTGCGCGCCGACGGACGCCGCAGGCGCGGCCGGCCGGCGTGCCGGATCGAACAAGAACGACAGCCCGACGCTGCCGAGGATCGCGACCGTCGCCATCACGGTCGCCGTCGTCACGGGCTCGCCGAGCATCAGCGCACCGAGCGCGACCGCGACGATCGGATTCACGTACATGCAGCTGCTCGCGATGATCGGGCTCGTATGGCGGATCAGGTAGCCGTACGCGACGTACGCGGCCATCGTGCAGAACACCATCAGGTAAAGGAACGCGAACACCGGCGCGGGCGCGACGTGCTCGACGCGCTCGCCGAGCAGCCACGCGGCGAGCGTCGACATCAGCCCGCCGAGCCCGATCTGCAGCGACGTCGACAGAAACAGGTCGGACGGCAGCTTCAGGCGCGTCGCGAGATGCGCGCCGCCGGCCCAGAACAGCGCGCCGGCCAGCACGCAGATCGTGCCGAGCGCCGAATTCGCGGCGGCCGCGCTGCCCGAATTCAGCACGACGATGCCGACCATCCCGAGCGCGACCGCCGCCCACTCGCCTTTCGCCACCGCGCGCCCGGCGACGGCCGCGATCACGGTCGCGAACAGCGGCACGGTCGCGACCATCACCGCGGCCGAGCCGCTGCTGACCGTGCGCATCCCCAGCGCGATCGTGCCGGACGACAGCGCGACGAGCATCGTGCCGACGATCGCCGCGTTGCGGATTTCCAGCAGCGTCGGCCACTCGGGCTTGCGCCGCAGCGCGAACACGAACAGGCCAATCCCGCCGAGCAGGTTGCGCAGCCCGGACAGCAGCAGCGGCGGAAACGACTGCAGCGCGAAATGCAGGCCGCTGTAGGTCGAACCCCAGACGAAATAGATGAAGACGAGCGCAAGCGCGACGCGTCCGCCGCGGCTTTGCGGCAGGCGGATGCGCAACGGCACGCGCGCGAGGAAATCGAGGAGGCGGTCGAGCGGCGTCATCGTTCAGCCTGCCCGCACGGCGGTTCGCGTGCTCCGCTCGAAGGCGCCGGCGATGCCGGCAAACGGCCCTGACGGGACCGGGAAGGCGGGGACGAGCGTGCGGAACGACATGGCAGTGCGAACGGCGACGAAGAAGAACCGGCAAGCGGCGGCAGACGGACGATGACGCGGCGGGACCGCATCGGCCGCGCACGCCCGGCATTATGGCATCAAGGATTCGAAAGGGAGTCTGCGGCCGGTCTGAAAGCTTGTCGACTGACGTTTCAGCGCGACACCGAGTACTTCGTCGCATCGGCTCCATGGCCCGTAACGCGATGCGGCTTCACGACGCCGGCTCGATGTGCACGACGGCGCCGCTCCCGTCGGCCGACAGCACGCTGATGCGTCGCCCGGACAACGTGTCGACGAGCGACTGCCCCGGCATCAGCGGCGCGTCCTTCATACCGTCCTTGCTGCCCGGCGTCGTGTCGACGAGCGTGTTCTGGATCGCGCTGCCCGGGTAGCGGACGATACGTACGGTTACGCCATTGACAAACGGTGACGTGTCGGGCCAATCCTCGAATGTGCCCTTCGCGCCTATAGGCCGGCGAAATTCGAGTAACAGCACAGAACCGTCCGCGCGACGCAAGCGATAGCCCTGCTTGCCCGGCAACGTGCTCCAGAGCGGCGCCAGGCGATACGTGCCCGGCTTGACGAGCGTCGGCACGTCTTCATCGTCGAGCCACCCGGCGAACAGCTGATAGTCGACCGGATACATCCGCCGTCCGCCACCGCCCACTGTATCGGTCGGATCGTCGACACCACCGCTCGCGCAACCGGTGCCGAGCATCACCGCACCATCCGCCGTCGGACAGTCCCGCAGTGAATCGGGATGCCCGGCGCCGAGCCCGTGACCGAATTCGTGCGCCCACATCCAGTATGCAGTACCGGCGCCGTTCGACAGAATCCATTGTCCAGGCCGCGCCGCAAGCCCGGCGAATTTGCATTCGCTCGAGCGCGGATAATCGATGAACAGGTAATCGAACCGGCCCGGATCGACACCTCGCGCGAGTGCAGCGGCGCGCGCCTGAGCGAGAATCGCGCCCGACTGGCAGCCGGCCGGAAAGGCGCCCAGATCGACGTCCGTCAGCATCGTGCCGCTCAACGTCAACTTGCCGCGCGACGCCAACTTGACGTAGTGCGCGAGCGACGCGAAATCGTCGCCGTCACCGAACACCGCCTTGCGCACCGGTTCGGCAGGATTCGCCTGCTGGCCCGCGAAATGCCCTGATACCAGCAGTACACGGCGCTCGCCCGTCACGGCGCGCACCGGCGACGGCAGTTCGCCATCGTAAGTCCAGCGCGCCGCAGCCCCGTCGGCAGCAGGCAACATCGCGATCGTCCGCTCCGTCGCTTGCAGTGACGCGCTGCGGCCGATATCGGTCCAGTGCTTGTTCTGCATCGTGAACGTGCCATTCGCATCGGCGCCGGCGCGCCAGAGTCGCGTCGTCGGATAGTCGGCACCGGCGCACGGCGACAGGTTGACCGGCCCCGGGCTCCACGGCGCCGCGCGCAGACAAACGTCCCTGCCCTGCGCCTCGGCCAGCACGTTCTTCACGTTGAAGTAGCCGCTCGTCGCACGGACCATGCGCCAGCGCTGCGCATCCGATCCGTTGCACGACTGGAAGCCGACATAGGTACCGTTGCTCGTCGACATCGCGAGACAAAGCTCCTCTCCGGTCGCCAGATTCCTGATCGCGAGCCGGTTGTCGAACGCGTCGCGCTGATCGTGCGGTGAAGACGCGTCGGTCGTCGCGCGAAGCTCCAGCGCCCGTCGCACCATCGCGGGCGGACCGGACGCCGGCGACGGTTCGCCGTGCCGCGGCGCGGCCGGCGGCGGATACGACGGATCGGACGGAGCGCCCGGCTCGCTGGAGACCACCGCGCCGTCCGCGACGATTTCCTGCTCCGGCTTCACCGGCTATGCAGGTTCGACTTCACGCTCGAGCCCGGCGACTGCCGACGCATCGGTATCTCCGCCCCCGCACGCCGACAGCGCAACCGCGCACAACGCACCCGACACCATACCGCGCCACGTTACGAGTCGATTCATATTCGATGCTTCATCACGAACGAGATTGACAGGAGACCCGGACGAAGCGCCCGCGCAAATGCGCGGCGTTCGATTCCGGCCCGGTGGATGGGACGGATCCCACTGTGTCGCGACGCGGATTCGTCGGCGACACGGCGGCAGCCGTGCCGCGCCGGCACGTACGCATGCAGCGACAACGGTCCGACAGATGCTACGGGTCGATACGATCGGCCAACAATGGGACTTGTCCGAAATTTGCGATGCCCGTGTGCATCCCGCCGCACAGGCGGCGGCAAGACTCGCACGACCGGGACGGCCCGCGCAGCGCCGATCACAACGAATCGCAGGGTGTCACGATCCGCCGAACCAGTTGTACCCCTGATCGACCCAATAGCCGCCCGGATACGTGTCGGTCACGAAGATTTCCATGATGTGCTTCGGGTTCTTGTAGCCGAGCTTGGTCGGAATCCGCAGCTTCATCGGGAAGCCGTATTCGGGCGGGAGCCGCCGGCCGTCGTAGTCGAACGCGAGCAGCGTCTGCGGATGCAGCGCGGTCGGCATGTCGATGCTTTCGTAGTAGTCGTCCGCGCATTTGAAGCCGACGTATTTCGCGTGCGTGTCGGCCCCCGCGCGCGCAAGGAATGCGCCGAACGGCGTGCCGCCCCAGCGGCCGATCGCGCTCCACCCTTCCACGCAGATATGCCGCGTGATCTGCTCCGCGTGCGGCAGTGCGCGCAGCTCGTCGAGCGTCCACACGCGCTTGCCGGTCACGCGGCCCGACAGCACGAGCCGATAGGCCGCCGCATCGACGTGCGGCACGTCGTCGATCGCGTAGTACGCATTGAACGGGAACGGCCGCGTGATGTCGGCTTCGGCATAGGTCGGCGCAAGCCGTGCGCCGCTGAACAGCCACGCCTGCACGCGATCGTTCATCCGCGACACGTTCTCGAGAAACGTGTCGACCGACGCGTCGTCCTGCAGCGTGCAGCCGGTCAGCATCGCGAGGCCGCCGAGCGTCAGGATGCGTCGGTTGAAAAGCCGCCGCGCCGGCATCTCGAGTTCGCGGCGCACGTCGAGTTCGAGCGACTTGCGGTCGAGCGTCCAGCGCGAACGCGTGCGCGCGTTTTCAGATTGCGACATGATCCACTCCTTCGTCCGCGACGCGCGGATCAGCGGCCGCGCAGCATCGCGAGCAGCGAGCGCGGCACGCGCAGCGCCATCGCGACGTGTACGGCGAAAAACGCGACGAGCAGCGACATCGCCCAGAAGTGCACGACGCGCGCACGGTCGTAGCCGCCGAACAGCTCGCGCAGCAACGGAAACTGCACGGACTTCCAGACCGCGATGCCCGACAGCACCAGCAGCACGAGGTCCGCAATCGCGATCAGGTACGCGGCACGCTGCACCGCGTTGTAGACACTGAGGTCGCCGTGCGACAGCCGGCCGTGCAACGCGGCGCGCAGGTCGCGCCACACCGCCGCCGGCGTGACGGGCAGCAGCTTGCGCGCGAAGCGCCCGGTCGCGACCGACATCGCGACGTAGAACAGCCCGTTGCCGACGAGCAGCCACATCGCCGCGAAATGCCATTGCAGCGCGCCGCCGAGCCAGCCGCCGAGCGTGATGCCGTGCGCAAACGTGAACGGCGGATAGAGCGGCGATGCGTCGTAGATGCGCCAGCCGGACAACGCCATCACGATCGCCGCGATCGCGTTGAGCCAATGACTCGCGCGCACCCATCGCGGATGGATGATCGGCGCGGGCGGCGTCGCCGGCGCGCGATCGGTTGCACGAACGGTTTGCATCGCAACCCCCCGGGACGAACGGACGGGACACAGGACGCGCGCGGCGGCTGCGGCCCGCGGCGCGCACTGCGTGCATCGATTCAGGATCAGTTCGACGGACTCATCGCGTCCTTCTTCATCGCATCGCCCTTCGACATCGCGTCGTGGCCCATCGCATCCTTCTTCATCGCGTGCTTTTTCATTGCGCCCTTCTTCATCGCGCCGTCCTTCGCCATCGCGTCGTGGCCCATCGCGTCTTTCGACATCGACATGCCGTCCTTCGACATCGCATCGTTCTGCGCGTGCGCAGCGGTTGCCATCGCCGCAAATGCCGCGACGCAGGCGGCGAGCAATACGTTTTTCATGACGTCTCTCCTGTACATGGGTTCGAGGAGCCGAATAGACGAACGACGGCCGCCGAAATGACAGCCATGCAGGAAAAATTTTTCGACGGCGGAAAACGACGGACGCGATGCTGCGCCGCTCGGCCTCGGCCGGCCTGCGCGCGGCACCGTGCAGCCGCGCAGCATGCTGCACTGCACACCGTGCCGCATGCGATCGGCGGCGCTCGCCGCGGCGGCGCCGTCCGCGCCGCTCCCGGTTGAAACCGCCGCCGAGCCGGTGTATCGTTTGCCCTTGCTAACGCGGGGGTCCTGCGATGCATGCGGTCGAACGGCCGGCATTGCGGGTGAGAAATACCCTTTGAACCTGATCTGGATAATGCCAGCGCAGGGAAGCGTACGGATTTCGCCGCCGTCCCTCTGACGAAATCCGCCGCCTCACCAAGCCTCGTCTCCTGCTTAGCTCGAGCCCCACATTCGTCAAGGGCTCCGGCAAGCGCCGCTGCGCGTGTCGGCGCCCATACAGGAGATCGCATGAACGCCAATCCGAAGTTTCTGTCTGCCGACGCCCACGTCGACGCCGCTGCCGTCGCGCCGCTGCCGAACTCCCGGAAAATCTACGTGACCGGCTCGCAGCCCGACATCCGCGTGCCGATGCGCGAGATCACGCAGTCGGACACGCCGACCGGCTTCGGCGGCGAGAAGAATCCGCCGGTCTACGTGTACGACACGTCGGGCCCGTACACCGATCCGGACGCGAAGATCGACATCCGTGCGGGCCTGCCGGCGCTGCGCCAGCGCTGGATCGAAGCGCGCGGCGACACCGAGGTGCTGCCCGGCCTGTCGAGCCGGTACGGACGCGAGCGCGCGGCCGATCCGGCCACCGCCGACCTGCGCTTCCCGGGCCTGCACCGCAACCCGCGCCGTGCGCAGCCGGGCAAGAACGTCACGCAGAT
This sequence comes from Burkholderia dolosa, assembly GCF_902499135.1. Classification (GTDB taxonomy): domain Bacteria; phylum Pseudomonadota; class Gammaproteobacteria; order Burkholderiales; family Burkholderiaceae; genus Burkholderia; species Burkholderia dolosa. The sequence continues at coordinate 7,856 of NZ_CABVPR010000047.1, read as the reverse complement.
GCACTATGCGCGCCAGGGCATCATCACGCCGGAGATGGAATTCATCGCGATCCGCGAGAACCAGCGCCGCGCCGAGTACATCGAGAGCCTGAAGGCGAGCGGCCCGAACGGCGCGAAGCTCGCCGCGATGATGGGCCGCCAGCATCCGGGGCAGGCGTTCGGCGCCGCGGCGTTCGGTGCGAGCGCGCCGACGGAGATCACGCCGGAATTCGTGCGCGACGAAGTCGCGCGCGGCCGCGCGATCATCCCCGCGAACATCAATCACCCGGAATCCGAGCCGATGATCATCGGCCGCAACTTCCTCGTGAAGATCAACGCGAACATCGGCAATTCGGCCGTCACGTCGTCGATCGGCGAGGAAGTCGACAAGATGACGTGGGCGATCCGCTGGGGCGGCGACACGGTGATGGACCTGTCGACCGGCAAGCACATCCACGAGACGCGCGAGTGGATCATCCGCAACAGCCCGGTGCCGATCGGCACGGTGCCGATCTATCAGGCGCTCGAGAAGGTCAACGGCAAGGCCGAGGAACTCACCTGGGAAATCTTCCGCGACACGCTGATCGAGCAGGCCGAGCAAGGCGTCGACTATTTCACGATCCACGCGGGCGTGCGGCTGCAGTACGTGCCGCTCACCGCGAACCGGATGACGGGCATCGTGTCGCGCGGCGGGTCGATCATGGCGAAGTGGTGTCTCGCGCATCACAAGGAGAGCTTCCTGTACGAGCACTTCGAAGAGATCTGCGAAATCATGAAGGCGTACGACGTGAGCTTCTCGCTCGGCGACGGGCTGCGCCCCGGCTCGATCTACGACGCGAACGACGAAGCGCAGCTCGGCGAGCTGAAGACGCTCGGCGAGCTCACGCAGATCGCATGGAAGCACGACGTGCAGGTGATGATCGAAGGCCCGGGCCACGTGCCGATGCAGCTGATCAAGGAGAACATGGATCTGCAGCTCGACTGGTGCAAGGAAGCGCCGTTCTACACGCTCGGGCCGCTCACCACCGACATCGCACCCGGCTACGATCACATCACGTCGGGCATCGGCGCCGCGATGATCGGCTGGTTCGGCACCGCGATGCTGTGCTACGTGACGCCGAAGGAGCACCTCGGCCTGCCGAACAAGGACGACGTGAAGGAAGGCATCATCACGTACAAGCTCGCCGCACACGCGGCCGATCTCGCGAAGGGTCATCCGGGCGCGCAGGTGCGCGACAACGCGCTGTCGAAGGCGCGTTTCGAGTTCCGCTGGGAGGACCAGTTCAACCTCGGCCTCGATCCGGACAAGGCGCGCGAATTCCACGACGAGACGCTGCCGAAGGACTCGGCGAAGGTCGCGCACTTCTGCTCGATGTGCGGCCCGCACTTCTGCTCGATGAAGATCACGCAGGACGTGCGCGAGTTCGCCGCGCAGCAGGGCGTGTCGGAAGCCGATGCGCTGAAAAAGGGGATGGAAGTGAAGGCCGTCGAGTTCGTGAAGAGCGGTTCGGAAATCTATCACCGGCAATGACGCGCGGCGGCCGCGCAGGGCCGCGACGCGACGCACGAAGCCCGCTTTCGAGCGGGCTTTTTTGCGCACGTCGCGTGCCTGGCCACGGTAGCGAAACAATTCATTACGAAACCGGCAACCGCTTAACAAGTCCTTACAGCAGCCGCGCAGAGCCGCGCGTAGATTGAATTCATGCGCGGCCGCCGGTCGGCCGCGCGCCTTCCGTTCATTACCGCAAGGACAACGATCATGAATTCGATTCGGCGTATTGGGGTATGCGCGCTCCTCGTCGCGACGGTGGCCAGCCTGTCGGCCTGCGACTCGATGACGAGGCGTCAGCGCGACACGGCAATCGGTGCGGGCGTCGGCGGCGTCGCCGGCGCGGCGATCGGCGGCAACGCGCTGTCGACGCTCGGCGGTGCGGCCGCGGGCGGCCTCATCGGCAACCAGGTCGGCAAGTAAGCGGCTTTCCCGCCCGCGCGTCTCGCTGCGCGACGTGCGGCAGGCTTTTCGTCAGACGGCGCTTTCGTTCGCGAAAGCGCCGTTTTCGCATGCGCATGCAGCGCTGTCGCGATGCGCCGCGCGTCGTCGCCGAAATGATCCGTTACCGTTTCGCACATCGTGTCATCGTCGCGCGGCCTAAGCTTAATCATCCGCCGCTCGTCGGCGTGGCCGGAGAGACATGATGATCAGGACTTTCGTCGCGGCGGCCGTCGCCTGCACGACGCTCGCCGGCTGCTATTACCCGTACGGCTACTATCCGTCCGGCTATTACACGGCCGCGCCCGTGCAGGCTGCGCCGGTATACGTCGATCCGGGCCCCGCGTACTACTATCCGGCGCCGGTCTACGCACCGGCGTGGGGCCCGTACTGGGGACCGTCGCTGTCGCTGAACTTCGGCTTCGGCGGACGCGGCGGCTGGCATCATCACCATTGAGCGGCCGCCGCCGCGCGTCCGATCTCGCGCGGTCGACGGCCGACATCCCGTTTCTTGTCGTTTCATCCGATCGTGAAACGCCCGCGTCGTCGCGGGGTGTAAGATGCACTCCGTCCCGTCCTCGCCTCCTCCCGACCGATGTCACCCAAAAACGCCGTGCTGCTGACCGTGCTCGCCGCCCTGTGGGGCGCATCGTTCCTGTTCATCCGGGTCGGGGTCGCCGAATTCGGCGTCGCGCCGCTGATGGCGCTGCGCGTCGGCATCGGCGCGGTGTTTCTGATCGGCTTCGCGCTCACGCGCTTCGGCGCGGCCGAGCTCGGCACGCAGTTGCGCCGCCACGCGTGGCCGTTGTTCGTCGTCGGTACGCTGAATTCGGGCGCGCCGTTCTGCCTGTTCGCGTTTGCCGAACTGACGCTCTCGGCCGGCGTGACGTCGGTGATCAATGCGACGACGCCGCTGTGGGGCGCGCTCGTCGCGTACCTGTGGCTGAAGGACAAGCTGTCGCTGCCGCGCGCGCTCGGCCTCGTGATCGGCTTTGCCGGCGTGCTGACGCTCGTGTGGGATCAGGTCGCGAACGCCGGCGGCGATACCGGCGCCGGCGCGACCGCGCTCGCGGCCGCCGCGGCGCTCGGCGCGACGCTGCTGTACGGGATCGCGGCCAACTACACGAAGCGCAAGCTCGGCGGCGTCGATCCGCTGATCAACGCGACCGGCAGCATGATCGGCTCGACCGTCCTGCTGCTGCCGTTCGCGCTCGCGACGTGGCCGGCCGCGCCGGTCGGCGCGCATGCGTGGGGCGCGGTGCTCGCGCTCGGCGTCGCGTGCACCGGCGTCGCGTACTTCATCTTCTTCTATCTGATCGCGCACGTCGGCCCGGCGCGCGCAATCACCGTCACGTTCGTGATCCCGGTGTTCGGGCTGCTGTGGGGCGCGCTGTTCCTCGACGAACGCGTGTCGGTCGTGATGCTCGAAGGCTGCGCGATCGTGCTGGTCGGCACCGCGCTCGCGACCGGCGTGATCAAGCGGATTCCGGGGCTCGGACCGCGCGGCGGCGCGGCGACCTGACGGGAAGGCTGGCGCGCGTGCGGGTTGCGCGGGGCCGGACGCGGCGAGCCGTGCCGCGGGCGGCGTCCGGTGCGCGCCGTTCGCCGTCTTTCGTTCGCCGTCTTTCGTTCGCGGGAGCTCGGGCGCGGATTGACGGGTGCGGTGCGCAACGGCCTGCGCGAACCGTCGTGCGTGGATGAGCCCGAAACCGCGCCGATGATCGACCGCGATTTCGGCAGCGGCCCGCAAGCACGCACATGCACATGTCGCCGCGCGATCGCGCCGGTGTACCGTTTGCGTCTGGAGTTACCCTGATACGCGTGCGCGGCCATTCCCGCTACACTCGGAGCACTCATTCGCACAAGGCGGTCCCGATGCCGCACGTTCTTCCGCGCGCACCTGGACGTGCGACCGCTTCCGCGTTGCGCGATACCGCTGCTCCCGCTCGCCGGCCGCGTTGACATGAAGCACGCACGCGACCTGTCGCTCGACTCCCTCCTCGAACGCCTGACGGCGACGCCCGGCGGCTGGCTCGCCACGTATCGCGATACGACGCTGCGCAGCGTGTTTCAGCCGGTGCTGTCGATCACGCACAAGCGCGTGGTCGGCTACGAAGCGCTGCTGCGCGTCGTCGACGCGAACGGCGCGCTGGTGTCGCCGTCCGCACTGTTCGACAAGACGCGCAGCACCGCCGATGCGCTACTGCTCGACCGGCTCGCACGATGCCTGCATACGGCCAACTTCGTCGCGCAAGGCATCGGCGACGGCTGGCTGTTCCTGAACGTGACGCCGCGCGTGCTCGATTCCGGCCTCGTGCAGCGCGAGTTCGTCGAGGCGCTGTGCCGGCATTTCGCGCTGCCGCCGAACCGGATCGTGCTCGAAGTGGTCGAGCAGCCGGCGCGCGACGAGGCTGCGCTGGCGCGCACGATCGACATGATCCAGCACCGCGACTTCCTGATCGCGATCGACGACTTCGGCACCGGCTTCTCGAACTTCGACCGCGTGTGGCGCGCGCGTCCCGACATCGTCAAGCTCGACCGGTCGCTCGTCGAACGCGCGACCGGCTCCGCCGAGGACCGCCGGATCATGCATCCGCTCGTGTCGATGCTGCACCAGGCCGGTGCGATGGTGCTTGCCGAAGGCGTCGAGAGCGACGACGCTCTGCAGGCGCTGATGGAAGCCGACATCGATTTCGTGCAGGGCTTCCAGTTCGGCCAGCCCGATGCGTCGATCGCACATGCGAGCGCCGACGCGCCCGCGCTGCTCGATGCCGCGTGGCAACGTTTCATCGCGCGCCGGCACACGCCGGCGATCGCCGAGCAGCCGGGCTTCGACGCGATCGAGCGGCTCGTGCTTGCCGGCGCGGCGACGTTCTCCGCAACCGGCAGCCTGGAAGACGCGGCGCAACGCGTGTTCGCGGTGCCGGCCGCACGTCGCGTGTTCGTCACCGACGAAGTCGGCGAGCAGTTCCTGCCGTCGATCGGCGCGCACGCGGACGACAGCCCGCCGGCCGGCACGCGGCTCGCGCCGCTCTTCCCCGAAACCCACAGCAACTGGTCGCGGCGCCCGTACTTCCAGCGCGCGATCGCCGCGCCCGGCCGCGTCGCGCTGATGGGCCCGCACTTCTCGCTGACCGAAGGCCGCGACTGCTACACGGCCGCGGTCGCGATCCGCGCGCAGAACCGGCTCGTCGTGTTCTGCGTCGACTTCGTGCTCGACAGCGCCGGCACCGTGATGCGATGACGCAATCGCCGGCGCCGGATGGACGGCGGCGCCGATCGTCCGTCAGTCGCCGGACACCTTGCCGCGCGCCGATTTCACGATGCTGCGGCGCGCCTTGTGCTCGAGCCGCCGCTCCTTCGACGCGCGCGTGGGCCGCGTCGGCACGCGTACGCGCGGCGTGATCGCGACGCTGCGGATCAGCGCGTCGAGCCGTGCCAGCGCGGCCTCGCGATTCTTTTCCTGCGTGCGATGCTCCTGCGACTTGATCACGACGATGCCGTCGCGCGTGATGCGCTGGTCGGACAGCGCGAGGAGCCGCGCCTTGATCGCCGGCGGCAACGACGATGCGCGGATATCGAAGCGCAGATGAATCGCGCTCGACACCTTGTTGACGTTCTGTCCGCCGGCTCCTTGCGCGCGCACGGCCGTCCATTCGACTTCGGCAGGATCGAGCGTGTAGCGGATCATCATCGCGGCACCTCCGCGCGGCGCCGCGCGAGCGCCTCGTCGATGCGCGCCGCGAGCCCGGAATCGCGTTGCGTGCGCGTCGCGACCGCCTGCGCGAGCACGCGGCGCGCGCCGATCGCCTGCACGCGGACGCGCGCGCGCGTGACGGCCGTATAAACGAGTTCGCGCGTGAGCACGCGACCGAACGACGCCGGCAGCACGAGCGCGGCCTCGTCGAATTCGGAGCCCTGCGATTTGTGAACCGTCAGCGCGAACGCCGTTTCATGCGGCGGCAACGCGGCCGGCGACACCGCGCGCGCGGTGCCGTCCGCGCGCCTGAACCACACGCGCAGCACGCCGTGCGCATCGGGCAGCGCGATGCCGATGTCGCCGTTGAAGAGCCCGAGCGCATAGTCGTTGCGCGTGACCATCACCGGCCGCCCGGTGAACCAGTGCGCGCCGACCGCAAGCGGCAAGCGTGCTGCGCGCCGCACGTGCGCGGCGACGAGCGCATTCACGTGCTCCGCGCCGCGCGCGCCGCTGCGCGTTGCGCACAGAATACGAAACCGGTTCAGCGCATCGAACAGCGGCAGCGGATCGGGCGCCGGCGCGGCAAGCGCGTCGTGCAACGCGTCCAGGTACGCGCCGAACCGGCTTGCGAGCCGCTCGACCGTCGCCAATGCGAGCGTGTCGCCCGCGTCGTCGTAGAACGACGCGGCAGCGGCGGCATCGGCCGGCAACGCGTCGAGCGCGGCCTGCACGTCGCCGCGGCGGATCGCGAGCGACAGCCGGCCGATCGGCGAGTCGAGACCGAAACGGTAATTGCGCTCGAGCCATACGACGCAGTCCGCGAGCGGTGCGGGCGCTGCCGTACGCGCATCGTGGGCGCTGGAGGTTTCGTCGTGCTGCAACGGGCTCGCATCCGGCGCCCCGATTGCGACGTCGGTCGCGTCGAACGGCGGCAGCTCGACGGCATCGAGCCACGCGAGCTCGTCGGCCTCGATCCACGCGGGCGGTACATCGGCATCGCTGCTGTCGACCGGCGCGGGCTCGTCGGCGACCGATGCCGATGCCGACGCCGGTTTCGATACGGCGCCGGGCGAAGCGGCTGCGTCGTCCTGTCGTTCCGAAGGTTCGTCGTCGAAAAGCGACGCCTGCCGTGTGTCGATCTTCCGCCGGGAAGACGACTTGCGTGCGGTAGCGGCCGGCGCGGATGCGGATGCGGATGCGGATGCGGATGCCGATGCCGATGGCGATGGCGATGCCGATGCAGACGCAGACGCAGACGCAGACGCAGACGCAGACGCAGACGCACAATTCTGCACCGAAGCCCCCGCTTCCGACACGACGGCAGCAAGTGCGTCCGGCACGGGCAGCGCCGCGACGAACGCTGCTTCGTCGATCCCGAGTGCATGCGCGATACGCGTGCGCGCCGCGGCGGTAAACGTCGGCCGCGCGCTCAATTCCGCGAATACGGCACCGGCCTCGACCGCCGCAAGCTGATCCTTGTCGCCGAGCAGCACGAGCCGCGCGCCCGGCGCGAGCGCGTCGAGCAGATGCGCGGCGAGCGCGACGTCGATCATCGACGCCTCGTCGACGACGATCAGGTCGTACGGCAGCGGATCGTCGCGATGATGCCGGAAACCGGCCGCACCGCCGCCTCCGAGCAGGCGATGCAGCGTATACGACGTGTCGGGCAGCCGCGCGGCGAGCTCCGGCGGCAAGTCGCCGGCCCGTGCGTGCAGCGCTTCCTGCATCCGCTGCGCGGCCTTGCCGGTCGGCGCCGCGAGCGCGATGCGCAAGCTTGGCTGCGCGTCGAGCAGACAAGCGAGCACGCCGACGACGGTCGTCGTCTTGCCGGTGCCGGGGCCGCCGCTGACGATCGTCACGCGGCCCGTCAACGCGACGATCGCCGCGACGCGCTGCCAGTCGACTTCGCCCGTCGCAGGCCCGAAGTAACGCTCGAGACTGTCGCGCAAGCGCTCGGGCGCGAGCGCATCGGCCGGCGCGGCGGCGCCCGCCTGCGCGACGAGCGCGTCGGCCAGCCGCCGCTCGTAGTCGAAATAGCGCGACAGGTACAGCCGATCGTGCCGGTCGACGATCAACGGCCGCTCGTCGCCACGCACGAGCGCGCCGAACGCGACGACGCCGCTCGCCGCGAGCGCCGCACGCACGCCATCGAGCGGTTCGTCGTAGCGCTGCGCGAGCGCCGCGAGC